>NZ_JBFUPL010000002.1:0-769019 GCF_041355235.1 Rhizobium sp. RCC_161_2
CATAGCAATCTCCTTTTCTGGAGATTGAATCACATACCAGCACCAACATGAACCCCGTTATGGGGACACGGCCTAAGTTACCGTGGTCCGACGGCAAGAGGGAGGCAGGACATGCAACTCGCCAATTATCTGTTCTTCACGACACATTGCGAGGAGGCGCTTGCCTTCTACTCCGCCTGTGGGCTTGGCCGAGTCACGCTTTTGATCCGCCATGGCGCGGATGGAATACCGCTTGCTGAGGATTCTATGCGGGGCAGGGTGATGCATGCTCGTTTTGAAGGACCAGGCTTGCTGTTTTTTGCATCCGACAATCACGATGCCGAGCCGATGCGCGGCTCCGCCCATATGCTGGTTACAGATGACCGCGATAGCATCGCCAGGGTTTTCTCTCTGTTGGCCGAGGGTGGTAGGGTAACGACACCGCTCGCCGTTCAACCGTGGGGGAGCTATTACGGCAAGCTCACGGATCGGTTTGGCGTTCAGTGGATGGTGGATTGCGTGAAGTAGCGACGTCGAACAGGAAGGAATCTATTGCATATAGTCCGGTCGTCCGGACGAATTCATCCTGCTGTCATGAAGCCGAGCTATCAACAGCTCAGTCCACTCCAACAGAGAGCGCATTATGACAAACGCAGCTTCCACGTACGCGACATGGCACACCGAACCGAATGGCGACATCGCGATGGCGGAATCCCATAGTCCGCTCTGGCGGCATTTTATCGAGACCGTGCCGGAGCGGGATTTTTCGTCGAAGACGGTACTGGATTTCGGCTGCAATCGCGGCGGTTTCCTGCGGCTGCTTTATGCTATGCGGCCGTTCCGCCGTGGTGTCGGAATCGATATTGCCTCGGAATCCGTTGCCGCTGCTGATGCCGCCAAGAGCAATATGCCACTGCAGTTTCACGTCACAACCGATCTCTCTCCCTTTGCCGACAGCTTCGATGTCGCCTTCAGCTATGAGGTTGTCTATCTGCTGCCGGAGCTGAAGCGGCATGCTGAGCAGATGTTTCAGGTCATGCGCAACGGTGGTGTCTATTATGCCGTCACCGGCTGCCACAATGAAATGCCGCTCTGGCCGAAATGGCGGGAGCTGATCGGCGGCAACAGCAATGCGCCGGTGCAGGACCGGTCTCCCCAAGATTATATCGACGCCTTCGTGGCGGCCGGCTTCGACGTCTCGGTCAGGCGTTTCGGTTATGATGGCTTCGTGAGCGGTTCGAAGGACCGCAAATATTATCCGAGCATTCTCGATGCGCTCTCCTATCCTGCCGAATACAAGCTGTTGTTCCGGCTCGAAAAGCGCGTGTGACATGGAGACGATCGATCGCAAGAGCGGTAGCGCTCTCTGGCATCAGATCGGCGAGGTCCTGGCGGCGGATATTGCCGCCGGGACATTTGCCGCAGGCGCCAAATTGCCGACGGAACCGGAGCTGATGGAGCGCTTCGGCGTCAGCCGCTTTACCGTCCGTCAGGCGCTCGGGCATCTGGAGCAGCGGGGATTGGTGCGCGCCGAGCAAGGGCGTGGCACGTTCGTGCACAAGGGTGCCATCGATTATACGCTCTCGAAGAAGACCCGGTTTTCCAAGAACCTTATCGAGCAGGGCTTCGAGCCCGGTGGGGAATTGCTGATCCACGAGATCGTTTCGGCGTCCGAGCGTGTGGCGGCGCGGCTGAAGCTTGTTCCCGGCGCGCCGGTCATCCATCGCCGCGGAGTGATGACAGCCGATGGCGTTCCTATCGAGCTCGGCGACACCTATTATCCGGCGGAACGTTTTCCCGATTTCGACAAGGCGCGGCTGCAATATCCGACGATCACGGCGGCACTGGCAAGCTACGGTGTGCGCGACTACGAGCGCCTGTCGACCGAGATCGAGGCGCGCATGCCGACTGGCGAAGAGGCGCGGCTGTTGCGGCAGCCGAAATCGGCGCCGGTGCTGGTAGTTTTCAAGGTGGATGTCGATATCGACGGTGTACCCGTTACCTATTCGGAAACAGTGTGGTCAGCGGAGCGGGTAACCTTCAAGGTCGACTTGGGTTAGGCGTCTTATCGGTGGGACAGAATGTTCACGATCCTGCCGAGGGGATCGCGGACATAGAAGCGCCGGACACCCCAGGGTTCGTCAGTCAGATCGTAGACGATATCGAACTGCATCGATTGGGCGCGCGCATAAAGCTCATCGACATCATCGACCTCGATGGAGAGATCGGGGACGATAGTTCCGGAGCCGCCTTCGCTGGCAATGCTGATCTGCGGCACGGTTGGTGCGCCGGAGGCGAAGGTGAGAATCCAGCCGTGATCCATGACGATATCGAGACCCAGCAGGTCGCCGTAAAAAAGACGAGCGCTTGCCGGATCGGCGGCGTGGAGATTGGGAATGATGCGCAGAACGGCCATGCGGTGCTCCCCAACGGAAAAATGGAGGCGGGGCTTGGCCCACGCCTCCATCATCTTAGCTCAGACCGTGACCGATGGCAGCAGCTTGGCGCGCTCGGCAAGGATCTGCCGGCAGGAGTTTGCGACCTCGCGGCCCTTAAGGACGAAATGCTCCTTGAAAAACTGGATATGCGCTTCCGATTCCTGGAAATGATGCGGTGTCAGCACGGCCGAGAGGATCGGTACGCCGGTGTCGAGCTGGACGCGCATCATCGCGTCAAGAACGGTATTGGCAACGAACTCGTGGCGATAGATGCCGCCGTCGACAACGAAAGCCGTGGCGACAATGGCCGAATAGCGGCCGTTGCGGGCGAGCGTCTGGGCATGCAGCGGGATTTCCAGAGCGCCCGGCACATCGAAAATGTCGATGGGGGAAGCACCCTCGGTCTTCTGCCACTCGGCAACGAAGGAATCGACGCTTTGATCGACGATGTCGGCGTGCCAACGAGCCCGGATCAGTGCAATGCGGCCCGGTTGTGTGGAAATGGAGATAGTCATGAACTCTGCCTTTCAAGGGTTTAACTCAATATCCCTTGGGCGAACACGCAAGGCCGCCGAACTCCTCGCGCGGAGGAGCCATCGACTCTGCTTGCTCTCTTCCATCCGGACTATACCGTCGGCTCCGGCCTCTCACCGGATCTGCTGACCCTTCCATTGTGTGGAAGGCGCTCGCGGGCTCGGAGACAAGTCTCCATACCGCCGGTGGGGAATCTCACCCCGCCCTGAGAACGGTCGGAATATAAGTGCAGCGCAGCAGAAATCAAAGAAAAACGCCGGGCGATTAACCCGGCGCTTGTAAAAAATTTATCCAACAGACGTCGATCAGTCCTGGATGACCAGCAGATCGGAGGAGGCGAAGCGCAGGGTCACCTTTTCACCGACACTGGGCGGCAACAGGCCGGGGCTGTTGAACATGTCGAAGGAGATGGTGTTGCCGCCGACATTCATGCGCGTGCGGATGACGGAGCCGAGGAAATGCGCCGAGGAGACTTCGCCGGTGAGCGCGGTGTCGCCCTTGGCCGATTCAGCCAGCGATCCTGCTTCGGGACGCAGCGCCAGCGATACGGTGTCGCCCGGCTTGTAGGCGGTGACCGACTGCTTCAGGGTCACGCCCTGATCGCCGATCATGATGCGGTTGCTGTCCGGATCGACGACCTTGCCTTCGATCAGGTTCAGCGTGCCGACGAAGGAGGCGACAAAGCGGGTGGCCGGGGTGTTGTAGATTTCGTAGGGCGTACCGATCTGATCGGCGCGGCCACCGTTCATGACGACGATGCGATCGGAGATCGACAGGGCTTCTTCCTGATCGTGTGTTACGAAGACGGTGGTGATGCCAAGCTGCCGCTGGATGGCGCGGATTTCCTCGCGCAGCGATACGCGGATCTTGGCGTCGAGCGCCGAGAGCGGTTCGTCGAGCAGCAAGACCTGCGGCTTGACGGCGATGGCGCGGGCGAGCGCCACGCGCTGCTGCTGGCCACCAGACATCTGATAAGGGTAGCGGTCGGCCAGATGATCGAGCTTGATCAGGCCGAGCATTTCCTTGACGCGCTTATCGATGTCGGGCTTGGCCATGCCGGCGACCTTGAGGCCGAAGGCGACGTTGTCGTGCACGGTCATATTCGGAAACAGCGCATAGGCCTGGAACACCATGCCGATATTGCGCTGGTTCGGCTTCAGCGGGCGCTGGTCCTTGCCGTTGATCGTCAGGGTCCCGGCGGTCGGGCTTTCGAAGCCGGCGATCATGCGCAGCACGGTCGTCTTGCCGCAGCCCGACGGTCCGAGGAAGGAAATGAATTCTCCCTTCTCGATGTGCATAGTGAAGTCGTGAACGACCTGAACTTCGCCGAAGGATTTCTTGAGATGGGTGAGTTCGAGAAAAGCCATGGTGGGGAGCCTTACGCCTTAATCGGAGCGGATTTTGAGAAACGGGAGACCAGCTGGAGCAAGCCCATGCTGAGCCAGGTTATGGCGAGTGCGATGATCGCCAGCGCGGAGGACTGATAGGCCTGGTTGGCGCCGACGAGCTGCATGTAGGGGCCGAATGCCGGACGATTGAGGAGCGAGGCCATGGTGAACTCGCCCATGACGATCGCGAGCGTGATGAAGGCGCCGGAAAGCACGCCGCTCATGACATTCGGGAAGATGCATTTGAACATGATGGTCGTCCAGCTGGCACCCAGGCTTTCGGCAGCTTCGGTCAACGTGCCGATGTCGATCGTGCGCATCGCCGTATCGACCGAACGATACATGTAGGGCAAGGACAGCACAATGTACGAGCAGACGAGTAGGATATTCGTCGTTTGATTATAGCCCGTCAGCGGCAGGATCGACGACGAGTTATAGAGACGCAAATAGCCGAAGACGATGACGATCGCTGGGATGACCAGCGGCATCAAGGTGATGAATTCCACCAGCGGGCGTATTTGCGGCAAGCGCAGGCGAACCCAATAGGCCGTCGGCACCACAAGCAGCATGCCGAAAATGATGGTCAGTACGGCCATCAGCATGGAATAGCCAAAGGCGTAAAGGAAGTTCGGATCGGAAAAGACCGAGGTATAGGCATCAAAACTGTAGGCGTTGCGACGCATGCGCAACGAGAACTCCAGCGTGCCGATAAGCGGTACAATGAAATAGAAGGCGCCGATGGCAACCGCGATCCAGGCAAAGAATTTTTGCAGTTTCATTTTTGCCACCGTTCAGCGCGCATACGCATGAGAATGTAGATGACGTTCGAGATGCCGGTGATGACGATCATGCCGAGCGCCATGGCATAGCCGAGATTGGCATTATGCAGCACATCGCCGCGGATTTGCGCGTAGAGCTGGATCGGCACGATATTGAGCGAGCTGCCGGTCAGGGCGATGGCTGTCGCGATCGCGCCAAAAGCGTTGGCAAACAACAGCAGCGTCGTGCCGAGCAGGCTCGGCCAGAGGATGGGCAGTGCCACCATCAACCAATATTGTCCGTTCGTCGCACCGAGAATGGAGGCAGCTTCGCGCCATTCCTTCTTCATGCCATCAAGGGCCGGCGTGATGATCAGCACCATCAGCGGGATCTGGAAATACATGTAAGTGATGGTGAGGCCGATGAAGCTGTAGAGATTGAAGCCTGTCGAATACAAATTGAAGCCGAACAACTCTACCATCAGCACGGTAACGAGCCCGAGACGGCCGATCGTTGCGATGAACGCGAAGGCCAGCGGCACACCGGCAAAATTGGAGGCTACGCCCGAAAAGGTAAGAAATGTATGGCGGACCCAGGCCGGAAGGCCGCCCATGACCAGTGCCCAGGCGAGATAGAAACCGATCAGCGCGCCGCCGAGTGCGGAAACGACCGACACTTTGATACTGATCCAGTAGGAATTCATGATGGACGGCGTGAACAGATCGGCGATGTTCTTGAGCGTGAGGCTGCCGTCCGGTGTCAGAAATGCGCCGGCTACCAGGTAGATCGTCGGGAAAATCAGAAACAGCAGCGCGAAGAGCAGGAAGGGTGCAATACCCAGCCAGTCGATGACGGCGCGCTTGCTGATCAGGGGAGCAGAACTGATCGTTGATGTTGTGACGGTGCTCATGAAGTGCCCAATCTACGGCATCGAAAAACGGAAAACCTCCCCGTCGAAACGGGGAGGTCATTTCAAGTCGGATTACTGTACGTTCGAACCGACGACGCTATCCCAATTGGTGGTGATGGCGGTTTTGCCAGCAGCCTGTTCGTCGAGCGTCGGGAAGACAGCCTTTTCATAGGCGGCAGCCGGCGGCAGCTTGTCGAGGAGTTCCTTCGGAACCTTGCCGTTCTTGGCAAGATCGTTGAAGCGGATCGGGTGGCAATAGCCCTTCAGCCAGCCAATCTGGCCTTCGTCGGAATAGAGGAATTCCATCCAGAGCTTGGCGGCGTTCGGGTGCGGAGCGAAAGCCGAGATCGCCTGCACGTAGACGCCGGCGACAACGCCCGAAGCCGGAACGGTGACTTCAACCGGCGGGTTGCCGTTCAGGCTGTCGCGCCATGCGAGGCCGTTATAGTCCCAGGCAACGACGATCGGGGTAGCACCCTGGGCGAGCGAAGCGGACTTGCCGATGACCGGAACGAAGTTGCCAGCCTTGTTGAGCTGAGCGAAATACTTCAGGCCGGCTTCGCCGATCTTGGTCGCATCCTTTTCGCCAGCGGCGAGGCCGGCAGCGTAAGCGGCCTGGACGGCCTGGTTGGACGTACGCGGGTCGCCAGCGAGCGATACTGTGTTGGCATATTCCGGCTTCAGCAGGTCAGCCCAGTCCTTCGGCGGGTTCTTGACGATGTCTTTGTTCACAACGAAGGAGAGAACGCCGTAATAGTCGCCATACCAGTAGCCGTCGGCATCCTTGGCGCTATCGGGAATCGAATCCCAGGTCGACACCTTGTAAGGCTGGATCAGGCCGTCTTTCTTGGCGGAAGGACCGAAGGAGAGACCGACGTCGATGACGTCGGGAGCCTGCGGGCCGGTGTTGCCCTTGTTGGCGCGGATCGCTTCGACTTCGTCGCCCGAACCGGCGTCCGGATTGAGTTCGTTGACCTCGATACCGTACTTTGCTTTGAAAGCGGCAATCAGGTCGCCATAACCGCACCAGTTGTGGGGCAGGGCGATAGTGGTCAGCCTGCCTTCCTTCTTGGCGGCAGCGATGAGATCTGCGCTCGGCTCAGCAGCAGCGATGGCGGTCGAAGCCACGAGCATCGCGGTGGAGATCGTCAGAAGACGATGAACTTTCGAGATCACTGTTATTCCTCCTTCTAGGTTTTGAGTGTCAAGCGTTGCTGTTAATGACGTTACGTGAATGTTGTGTGACGGCTGCAACGGGTTGTATTTCCTGTAAACGTCGGGAATTTACTTTTATTCGCGAACTATGACAGGGGCTATCTTGCTGGTCGATTCGCCGGTCACAATTTAATACTTCCCCTTCCTTCTAACTTAGCTTGCGAAACAGACGCGTCTGCTCGAACAGGCCTTCGAGGGTTTTCATGCGTTCGCTGGTCTCGTCCCAGGTTGAACTCTGCACGGCTTCGATCAGCGCTTCGACGATGAAGAGGGTCACAACAGAGGAATCCCAGGCTGACGGCGCTTCAATCTGCACGCGAAACGTGTGCCGGGCATGTTTGGCGGCGGGCGTTGCCCATTGGTCGGTGAAAACGATGATCTCAGCCCCGTGGCGGCGCGCGGCCGCGGCAAGATTGACCATCTCCTGCTCATAGCGCCTGATATCGAAGATCACGAGCAGGTCGCCCGGATTCATGTTCAAAACATATTGCGGCCATGCGCTGGAGTTGGAGGAGAGCAGGGTCGTATTTGGGCGGATGACCTGCATATGGGTGAAGAAATATTCGGCAAGCGCGCCGGTGATGCGCCCACCGACGAAATAAAGCCCGCGTTTGCGCTCCGACATCAGCGCGGCGACGCTTTCGAAGGTTGCCACATCGATGTCCGTCAGCGTTTGGCGGAGATTGCCCATGATGGCATCGGCAAAGCGGTTGAGGATGTGCGTGCCGGGGGCATTGGATGCCCAGCGGTCATGCTTGGTCAGCGGATTGGAGATGGTCGCCTCGACCTCATGATGGAGGTGCGACTGAAAATCGGGATAACCCTTGTAGCCGAGTTTCTGCACCATGCGCGCCACGGTCGGCGTGGACACGCGGGCGTTCTCGGCAACCGTCGTAATGCTGCCCAACCCCGAAACGGGGTAGTTGTCGAGCAGGCTCTTGGCGAGCTGCTTTTCGGCGCGCGTCAACGCGTCGAATTGGGCATGGATTACGTCCGAAACTGTCTTCGACGCATTGCTCACTCGATTTTAGCTCCCCGGGACGGTCTTATGCCAGTCTCCTGAGACGATATAACAACGCTGTCACATTTCGAGTCAATGTCACAAATGAAGAAATAATTTCAGTTTGCGGTTGACAGCTGCCGAAACCTGAAGAATTCTTTTCTTATAAAACTTTTATTAAGAAGCGATGGGGCGCCTTTGATGCTTGCCCAACAAGGCATTCTGACGGAAGCGGATGGGGAGTGCGTCGCGGTTGAACGGCCGGACGGAAAGAGTCCGTTTTTCATCATTTGCGAACACGCATCTCGCAGGTTGCCGGAGCGATTCGGTAATCTCGGCCTGTCGCCTGAAGCGCTTTCCAGTCACATTGCCTGGGACCCTGGCGCACTGGCTGTTGCCCGGAAAATTTCCGATAGCCTCGATGCAGCCTTGGTTCATCAGCGTTTCTCGCGTCTGATCTATGATTGCAACCGGCCGCCGGAAAGCTCTGGCGCCATGCCGGAAATCAGCGAGATCTACACGATCCCCGGCAATCGGCATCTGCAGGCGGCTGACCGGGAGGCGCGGACGGAGGCGCTTTACATACCGTTCCACAATCGCATTCGCACGCTCCTGAAGGAGCGGGCGGCGAGAGGACAAAAAAACGTGATCGTCACCGTCCACAGTTTTACCCCTGTCTATAACGGCAAGGCCCGGGCGGTGGAGCTCGGCATTCTGCACGATGACGATCGCTGGCTGGCGGATCGCATGCTCGATGCGGCGGCCAAGGCGCCGCTTTATCGCACCGAACGCAACGAGCCTTACGGGCCGGAAGACGGTGTCACCCATACATTGAAATTGCATGGGATCGCCAATGGCTTGCATAATGTAATGATCGAGGTCCGCAACGACCTTGTCGTGGATGACGTTGGCCAAGAGGTCGTGGCCGACTATCTGACGAGGCTTCTCCAGAGCAGTCTGGAAGCCTGACTAAAGAAGAAAAGACCTCGGGGAGCAGTTCAACTGCGATCGGGCCGCACGGCAAAAGCCGGCGGCTCACATGAGATATGGTCCTCCGCAATTCCGCGGAAGGCTTGGTTTTAGGGGGAATGACATGTCTGATTACACAGACTTAGACAAGAAAGAGGATGTGCATATCCTGCACTCCATGGGCTATGCCCAGGAGCTGGAACGGCGCATGAGCTCGTTCTCGAATTTCGCGGTATCCTTTTCAATCATTTGTATTCTTTCCGGTGGGATCAACTCGCTCGCACAGGCAACGTCAGGTGCCGGTGGTGCGGCGATCGGCATCGGCTGGCCCGTCGGATGCTTTATTTCCCTGGTCTTTGCCGTGGCGATGGCGCAGATCAGCTCGGCCTATCCGACCGCGGGCGGGCTCTATCACTGGGGCTCCATCCTCGGCAATCGCTTCACCGGCTGGCTGACAGCCTGGTTCAACCTTCTCGGCCTCGTCACGGTTCTCGGCGCGATCAACGTCGGCACCTACTACTTCTTCATCGGCGCGTTCGGCGGCTATTTCGGCATGACCGATACGACGTTGGTCCGTATGGTGTTCCTGGTCGTCATCACTGGCCTTCAGGCGTTGGTGAACCATATGGGTATCGGACTGACGGCGAAGCTGACCGACTTCTCCGGCTATCTGATTTTTGCAACGTCGATCGCGCTGGCGATCGTGTGCCTTGTCGCCGCACCGTCCTATGACTTTGCTCGGCTGTTCACCTTCACCAACTACTCCGGCATCGCGACAATCGCAGCTGACGGTACGGCGACCGGCGCTCCGGTCTGGCCGCAGGTTTCCACCTTCTGGGTCTTTGCGCTCGGCCTGCTGCTGCCGATCTATACGATCACCGGTTACGACGCTTCGGCGCATACGTCGGAAGAGACCGTCAAGGCCGCCCATTCCGTTCCGCGCGGCATGGTAGCCTCCGTGCTCTGGTCGGCATTGTTCGGCTACATCATGTTGTGCTCTTTCGTCCTGATGCTCCCGAACATGGACGATGCTGCAAAGCAGGGCTGGAACGTGTTCTTCTGGGCGATGGACGCGCAGGTGAACCCGATCATCAAGGATATCCTGTACTTCCTGATCTTCATCAGCCAATGGCTGTGCGGCCTGGCGACGGTGACGTCGGTGTCGCGCATGATCTTCGCGTTCTCGCGTGATGGCGGCCTCCCGGCTTCGAAGGCGCTTTCCAAGGTCAGCCCGAAATACCGCACGCCGGTTTCGGCGATCTGGACTGGCTCGATCCTCTCGGTGCTGTTCGTCTGGGGTTCGTCGTTGGTGTCGATCGGCGATACGCCGGTGTACAGCATTGTTGTCTCGTGCACCGTCATCTTCCTCTTCTTCTCCTTCGCGATCCCAATCACGCTCGGACTGTTCGCATGGGGCACGTCGAAGTGGGACAAGATGGGTCCGTGGAACCTCGGCGAGGGGCTGTTCAAACTCTTTGCCGTGCTGACGGTTATCTCGATGATCATCATCTTCGTTATTGGCATTCAGCCGCCGAATGACTGGGCGGGTATCATTACTGTCAGCTTCCTCGTGCTGACGGCAATCGTCTGGTTCGGTTTCGAGCGCCGCCGCTTCAAAGGCCCGCCGATCGGTGATGCGATCGCCAAGCGCAAGGCCGATATCGCAGCGGCCGAAGCGGCTGTCGGCGAAAGCTGAGCGTCGAACCATACGTCCCAAAATCATGAGGCCGCATCCGTGCGGCCTCTTTCACCGGCACAAACGCGGCGCGAAATGCGGGTTGCTCCCGTCCGGGAATGTCGTTTTGTTGTCCGATGTCACCATTAATGTTCAGGCGGATCAAACATGAGCACCAGCTATACGTTCGATGACCTCAGACAGGATGTGGCCGAAGGGCGCATCGATACGGTTCTGGCATGCCAGGTGGACATGCAGGGCCGCTTGATGGGCAAACGATTCCAGGCGGAATTCTTCGTCGAAAGTGCCTGGAAGGAAACGCATAGCTGCAACTATCTGCAGGCGACCGATATCGAGATGGAGACCGTTTCGGGCTACAAGTCGACAAGCTGGGAAAAGGGCTATGGCGACTACACCATGAAGCCGGATCTCTCCACGCTTCGCCGTATTCCCTGGCTCGAAGGCACGGCGCTCGTGCTCTGCGATGTGCTTGATCATCACACGCACGAAGAAGTGGCTCACTCACCACGCGCCATCCTCAAAAGGCAGGTCAAGCGTCTCGAAGCGCTCGGCATGAAAGCCTACATGGCCTCGGAACTCGAATTCTTCCTGTTCGACCAGACCTATGATAGCGCCCGCGAGTCCAGCTATCGCAACCTTAATCTCGTCAGCGGCTACAACGAAGACTACCACATCTTCCAGACCACCAAGGAAGAGGATGTCATGCGGGCGATCCGCAAGGGCTTGCAGGGCGCCGATATTCCGGTGGAAAACTCCAAGGGCGAGGCTTCGGCCGGCCAGGAGGAAATCAACGTCCGCTACGCCGACGCGCTAACCATGGCCGACCGGCATGCGATCATCAAGAACGGCTGCAAGGAGATCGCCTGGGCTAAAGGCAAGGCCATCACCTTCCTGGCGAAGTGGAACTACAGCGCTGCCGGCAGCTCGTCGCATATCCACCAGTCGCTGTGGAGCGCCGATGGCAAGACGCCACTGTTCTTCGACAAGGAAGCAGAGCACGGCATGACGCCGCTGATGAAGCACTATGTCGCCGGGCTTTTGAACCATGCCAGCGAAATCACCTATTTCCTCGCGCCCTATATCAATTCCTACAAGCGTTTCGTTGCGGGCACCTTTGCGCCCACCAAGGCGATCTGGAGTACGGACAACCGCACGGCGGGCTATCGTCTCTGCGGGGCCGAGACCAAGAGCATCCGCATCGAATGCCGCGTCGGAGGCTCCGATCTCAACCCCTATCTCGCCTTTGCCGCGCTGATCGCCGCCGGTCTCGACGGCATTGAGAACAAGCTTGAACTCGAGGCGCCGTTCGTCGGTGACGCCTATGGCGCTCGCGAGGTTCGCGAAATTCCGCGCACGCTCCGCGATGCGGCGGTTGCACTGTCGGGCTCGAAGATGCTGCGCGCAGCCTTCGGCGACGAGGTGATCGATCACTATACCCGCGCTGCCGAATGGGAGCAGGAGGAGTATGATCGCCGCATCACCGATTGGGAGGTGGCGCGCGGATTTGAAAGGGCGTAAGCCTGCCGTTGATTATGAGCCCTGCCCAATTTTCGTCGCCGGATGAGGGCAGGGAAGGTGGCTGCGGCGAAGCGCTTCTTTCGGCGGCGCAGGGCTTGCGGGAACCTTTTTCGCGGCCAGTCGAAAATATGTTCGTGACTATAAAAACAGGATTTCGATCATGACTATGATCACATGCGTATCACCCGTGAACGGCGAGGTTTATGCGGAGCGTCCGGCGCTGTCGCTTGAGGCTGCCAAGGATGTGGTGGCCCACGCCCGCAAAGCGCAGAAGGATTGGGCGCGCCGTCCGCTGGAGGACCGCGTTCAGCTGGTGCTGAAGGGCGTTGCGCGCCTCAACGAGATGGCCGATGTCGTCGTGCCGGAACTCTCCTGGCAGATGGGCCGCCCGATCAAGTATGGCGGCGAATATCGCGGCTTCAACGAGCGGTCCAACTATGTCGCCTCGATCGCCGCCGATGCGCTGGCGCCGCTGGTGGTCGAAGACAGCGCGAATTTCGCGCGTCGCATCGAACGCGAGCCGCATGGCGTCGTCTTCGTCATCGCGCCGTGGAACTATCCTTACATGACGGCGATCAACACGATCGCTCCGGCATTGATGGCCGGCAATACCGTCATTCTGAAGCATGCCAGCCAGACGCTTCTGGTCGGCGAGCGGCTGGTGCAGGCCTTTGTGGAGGCCGGCGTTCCCGCCGACGTTTTCCAGAACGTTTTTCTCGATCACGCGACCACCTCGGCGCTGATTGCCGCCGGCAGCTTCAATTTCGTCAATTTCACCGGTTCGGTCGAGGGCGGCCGCTCCATCGAGCGTGCTGCCGCGGGCACTTTCACCAGCCTCGGCCTCGAACTGGGCGGCAAGGATCCGGGCTATGTCATGGAAGACGCCGACCTGGAGGTCGCCGTCGACACGCTGATGGACGGCGCTACCTTCAATTCCGGACAGTGCTGCTGCGGCATCGAGCGCATCTATGTGCATGAATCGCTCTATGATTCCTTCGTCGAGAAGTCGGTTGCCTGGGTGTCGAACTACAAGCTCGGCAACCCCCTCGATCCGGAAATCACGCTTGGGCCAATGGCACATAAGCGCTTCGCCAAGGTGGTGCGCGAGCAGATCGCCGATGCCGTCGCCAAGGGCGCCAAGGCGCTTGTCGATCCCAAGCTTTTCCCGGCCGATGATGGCGGTGCCTATCTCGCGCCTCAGATCCTCGTCAATGTCGATCACTCCATGACCTTCATGCGCGAGGAAACCTTCGGCCCGGCCGTGGGGATCATGAAGGTGAAGAGCGATGCTGAAGCGCTTGAGCTGATGAACGACAGCCCCTATGGCCTGACGGCGTCGCTCTGGACCAAGGATGTCGAGCGTGCTTCGCGTATCGGCCGCGACATCGAAACCGGCACCGTGTTCATGAACCGCGCCGACTATCTCGATCCGGCACTCTGCTGGACCGGCGTCAAGGAAACTGGCCGAGGCGGTTCGCTCTCCATCATCGGTTTCCACAATCTGACGCGCCCGAAATCCTACCATCTGAAGAAAGTAACAGCATGAGCACTATCTCAGCCAATTGGAGCTATCCCACCGCCTTCAAGCTTGGTCGCGGCCGGATCACGGAACTGGCGGAAGCCTGCAAGAGCCTGGGGATCAAGAAGCCGCTGCTGATCACTGACCGGGGACTTGCCTCGATGGCGATCACCAAGACGGCGCTGGATATTCTCGAGGATGCCGGTCTCGGCCGCGCCATCTTCGCCGATGTGGACCCCAATCCGAACGAGAAGAACCTCGAGGCCGGCGTCAAGGCCTTCAAGGATGGCGGTCATGATGGCGTTGTCGCTTTCGGCGGCGGCTCCGGTCTCGATCTCGGCAAGTGCGTCGCCTTCATGGCGGGACAGACGCGTCCGGTCTGGGATTTCGAGGATATCGGCGACTGGTGGACTCGCGCCAATGTCGAGGGCATTGCCCCGATCGTTGCCGTTCCGACAACTGCCGGCACCGGCTCCGAAGTCGGCCGCGCCAGCGTCATCACCAATTCCCAGACGCATGTGAAGAAGATCATCTTCCACCCGAAGTTCCTGCCGGGCGTCGTCATCGCCGATCCGGAGCTGACGGTCGGCATGCCGAAGGTTATCACTGCCGGCACCGGCATGGACGCGTTTGCGCATTGTCTGGAAGCCTATTCCTCGCCCTTCTATCATCCGATGTCGGCCGGTATCGCGCTGGAGGGCATGCGGCTCGTCAAGGAATTTCTGCCGCGCGCCTACAAGGAAGGCACCGACCTTGAAGCCCGTGCCAACATGATGAGCGCCGCTGCCATGGGCGCCGTTGCCTTCCAGAAAGGCCTCGGTGCCATTCACGCCCTGTCGCATCCGATCGGCGCTGTCTACAACACGCATCACGGGATGACCAATGCCGTCGTCATGCCGGCTGTCCTGCGCTTCAACCGCAAGACCATAGAAGATAAGATCGCCCGCGCGGCCGCCTATCTCGGTATTTCCGGCGGCTTCGACGGTTTCTACGATTATGTGTTGCAATTGCGCGCCGAGCTTGGTGTACCGGAAAGCCTTTCGGCCATGGGCATCGCGCCGGATCGGATCGACGAACTCTCGGCCATGGCGATCGAAGATCCGAGCGCCGGCGGCAATCCCGTGCCGATGACGCTGGAAAACACCAAGGCGCTGTTCCGCGATTGCTTTTAAGTTGTTGCGCCTGACTATCGATCGTGCCACGCGATTTCGCGTGGCACTTTTTGTTTGCTTGATGAGCTAAGTGCCGTAGCCTCCAGAATCGTATTGAGTCCGTTCATTCGGGGAGGGGTATCGATGGAAACTGCTGGGGTGGCGGATGGATTGCCAATCGCGATCATCGCCGCAGGTGCAATCGGCGCGGCCTGTGGCGGTGCTCTGGGCGCGCGATTGGCGCATGTCAGCATTTGGAAAGGCCCCGTAATTCTGGCATTGGCATGGCTCCTCAGCAGCATCATCGTCTCGCTGCTTGAGGTTCTTTTTGCCATATCGGATACGGTCGCCAGCATTGTCGGCACGGTATCTTTTATCATCGTTGCCGGCTTGTGCGGCCGCTTCTTGAAGATAAGCGGAAGGGCGATCGCCAACGTCATTTTAGGTGGATTTCTTGGCGCGGTGTTGTTCGGATTTATCCTGATCTATGTGATCTATCGGCAGTGAATTCAATCATCTGCGACTGTATCAAGATATCATTGATGACTTAGACCGATGATGTCCGCTGCGTGTTAATTTGTAGCGCTGCTTCCATAAAAATGCCGCCGGATCAGTTCACCCGGCGGCATTTTTGTTTTCCAGTGATCTGTCAGTCGACGAATTCGACCACTACGCCCGGCTTGACCATCTTGGCGAGCGCGGTGGCGTCCCAGTTGGTCAGGCGCACGCAGCCGTGGCTCTGCGACTTGCCGATCTTCGAGGGCTCGGGCGTACCGTGGATGCCATAGGTCGGCTTCGACAAAGCCATCCAGACTACACCGACCGGGCCGTTCGGGCCGGGCGGAATGTCGAGGATCTTGTCGTTGGCGCCCTGCTTGAAGTTGATCTTCGGATTATAGGTGTAGCCCGGATTGAAGGCGACGCGCTCGACGGTGACCGTGCCGGATGGCGAAGGAGTGTCGGCAGACCCGATGCTGGCGGGATAGGCGGCGATAAGCGTGCCGTTGGCGTCATAGGCGAAAACCCGCTTACGACCCTTGTCGGCAAGAATTTTTGCGACGGTGCCGGTCTTGGTCGCCCCGATATTGACCACCTTGATCGTGCTGCCCGGGACGGTGAAATCGACGCCGGGATTGAGTTCCTTCAGATAGCCTTCATCCATGTGGAAGCGTTCGGCCAACATTTCCGTGGTCGAGGTATAGCCAAGCGACGGCATCTGGGCCTTTTCGGCATAGTCCTCGGGGATCGATGCGACATAGGGGCCAGCCGCGTCGGCGGGCGTGATCGTGTAATTGATGATCGGCATGCCGCCCGAAAGGCGCAGTTGTTCGAGGATCGAATCCGTATCCTTCGGATCAAGCGCCTGGCCGGTCATCTGCTGATAGGCGTAGATGGCCTTGGTGACATTGGCGCCCATACGGCCGTCGATGGCACCTGGCGAAATGCCCTGGCGGGCGAGGAAGACCTCGATCGCCGTGATCTCCATCTTCGACTTGCCCTTCAGTGTGATGACGGGTTCGGCCGGCGGCTTGGTCTGAACGTCGGGTGTCTGCTGCGGATCGATCGAGGCATAGTCATTGCCGCTCGGAGCCGTCTGACCTTGCTGGGGTTGCGTATTCGTATTCGGCTGGGCCTGGTCGTCGAGCGGCACCCGTTGGATAGAGCTGTCGCGAGGAATCCCGCCGGTGATGACGCTGCTGTCACTCCCGTCGCCGCGATACTGCCGATAGTCGCGGTAACCACCATTGCTCGAAAGCTGCGTATCGCCATAGCGGTCGCCGTCACCATTGTCGCTATAGCCGTCGTGAGCCGGCGCCTGAGGATAATAGGTGCTGGCCCGCATCTCCGTAGCGACGACATTGCCGTAGCGGTCGACCAAGACGCGCCGGCCACGCCCGTCGCGCGTTCTCACATAATCTTGGTCTGGATACTGATCGAGGATTCGCCCGTCCGGAGTGACCAGAACGACATCGTTGCTCCCGCCGCGATAATACTGCGCCTGCGCATCGGTCAATGCGAGAGCGGATGCCGTGGCCGTCAGGGCCAAAGAAAGGCTTATTTTCAGGAACCGGTTCACGTCAGTCGAATCCTCGGATGGTGGCTGGCCGACACACACATGGCAATTTTGACACTAGTGTGGAATTTAAGATTATCATGCTGAATAAAGTATAAAAATTTGTGTGATGAAGGCGTCAAGTTAACGTTCGGTAAGAGAAATCGCCATTTATTCTTGCCGCGCACCATTTCGGGACCACTTTCGGATGGGTGGCCCATCAGACGCCGACCAGGGAGAATTGCCAGATATGATCGACTTTGCTGCGGCCAAAGGGCCGAAATTGACGCTGGATGAGGGTTCCGTGCTGGATATCGGCGCCTGCGTCGTCGACGGTAACAATCTTGCGCCGGGACGCGCCATTCCCGATGACGGCGACCCGCGCATCGATCATTCCCTGGAGGGCTTTCTCTTCACCTGCGGCCCGGACCACATCCGTCATCCGCAGCCGATGTCAGGTGCCTTCGAGGGCAGGCGCTATCCGTTGCACGGCTCCTTCTCCTCGCATCCGGCCAAGATTCTCTGGACCCGGTTCGAGGACGGCAATGCCGAGTGCCGTGCCGATGTCGATGTTCTCACCGCCGAAGGTCGCACGGCGCGGCTGGAGCGCCATTGGCGGATCGATGGCGCCACCGGCGAGGTTTCGCTGACGGATCGCGTCGTCAACACCAGCAGCGAAGCGATGCCGGTCTTTCTGATGTATCACATGAATGTCGGCGGTAAATGGTTCGATGACGGCGTTCGCCTATCCGGCCAGATGCTGGAGAATGGCGGCTTTCCCTGGACTTTTGGCGAAGAGCATGGCGGGATTTTCTGCGTGCCGGCAGCGGGGAAGGGTGAGGATTGGTCGGAGCTGAGCCTCGGGCCGATCGCCGCCATCGGCGACAAGTCGCTGAGGGTACGATTCGGCACGGAGACCTTGCCGTTCCTACAAGTCTGGCGCAATCAGCGTGCGCCGGCGCATGTCCTCGGCATCGAGCCTGTTTCGCACCGCTGGGTGTCGCGCGACGAGCTGGAAGAGGCATGCGAATTCAATATTCTTCAGCCCGGCGAAGCCAGGAGTTTCTCGCTCAACTTTGCCTTCGTCTGAGGGCTTCAGCGGTTGACGCTCGCTTTGTGGCGGCGTAGATCAAAGCCCTCGGTTTTATAGAGGAAGCGAACGATGGATATCCGCCCGATCGACGACGAATACTCGGTCTCCGGCCAGATCAGCCTGGAGGATCTCGACCAGATCAAGGCATTGGGTTTCAAGTCGCTCGTCTGCCATCGCCCGGACAATGAAAGCCCGGATCAGACGCCGTTTGCCGTCATCGAAGCGCGTGCCAAGGAGCTTGGCCTCGAAATCACCCATGTGCCTGTCGGGCCGATGGGCGTGACCGAAGAGGCCGTGCAGGGCATGGTCGACGCACTCGACGAATTCCCGCGCCCGATGCTCGGCTATTGCCGTTCCGGCGCCCGCTCGACCGCGATCTACCAGAAGACGCATCATATTCGCGGCTGAACGGCCGCTTCCCGAACATAGAAGAGCTTTTGGGTGTTGCTGATGAGCAGCGCCCGGTTTGTGACCCGTTACCGGATAACATCAGGAGAGAACCATGAGCATCAAGCGTATCGACGTCGGAGCCCGCATGAGCGGCGCCGTCATCCACGGCAACACTGTTTACCTCGCCGGCCAGGTTGGCGAAGGTGCAAGCGTTACGGATCAGTGCAAGTCGGCTCTGGCCGAAGTCGATCGCCTGCTGGCCGCTTCCGGCTCCAGCAAGTCGAAGATCCTGCAGACGCTGATCTATCTCTCCGATATCTCCGACTTCGCCGAAATGAACGCCGCTTGGGAAGCCTGGGTCGATCCGGCCAACACCCCGGCTCGCGCCACCAGCGAAGCCAAGCTCGCTGCACCGAAGTATAAGGTCGAGTTCATCGTCATTGCCGCGATCGACTAATTCGATCTAACGCATTTTATAAGGCCGGTGAGTAGGAGCAATATGCTCCTACTCACCGGCCTTTTGCTTGCGAAATTTCCGTCAGCGTCCGTGACGGCGTAATGGCTTCTGGATCGAGCACGATCTCGATGATCGCCGGCTTACCGCTGGCACGCGCCCGTTCAAAGGCCGGACCGAATTCCTCGGTCGCCTTCACTGTTTCGCCATGGCCGCCATAGGCGCGGGCCAAGGCCGCGAAGTCGGGATTGTTCAGCGCCGTGGCGCTGACGCGGCCGGGGTATTCCCGTTCTTGATGCATGCGGATGGTGCCGTACATGCCGTTGTTGATGACGAGTGCGATCAGCGGCAGACCATATTGAACGGCGGTCGCGAATTCCTGACCGTGCATCATGAAGCAGCCGTCGCCGGCAAAGCAGATCACTTCGCGCTCCGGAAAGAGCTGCTTGGCGGCAACCGCTGCCGGCAGGCCGTAGCCCATCGAGCCGGAGGCGGGAGCCGCCTGGGTGTTGAAGCGGCGAAAACGATGGAAGCGGTGCAGCCAGGTGGCATAGTTGCCGGCACCGTTGGTGAAGATCGTATCGGCTGCCGTGTTGGCTTCGATCCAGTCCATGATCCGGCCCATATGCACAGCGCCAGGGCTCGTTTCCGGCGTCTTCGACCAGGCGAGGTAGGCGGCGTGCATGCGCTCCGTCCGCTCCGCCCAGCGCGGCTCGGCTGGTGCTTCGAGATCGGCCAGGGTCGCCACGAAATCGGCTGGGCTGGCACAGATCGCCAGATTCGGGCGATAGACGCGGCCAAGCTCGGAGGGATCGGGATGAATATGGACGAGCTGCTGTTGCGGGTAGGGGATGTCCATCAGCGTATAGCCCGAGGAGGGCATTTCCGAGAAGCGGCCGCCGAGCAGGATCAGCAGGTCGGCTTGCCTGACCTCCTTTGCCAGCGCCGGATTGATGCCGATGCCGACATCGCCGACGTAGCTCGGATGCAGGTGATCGAACAGCATCTGTCGGCGGAAGGAGCAGCCGACCGGCAGCTTGAAGCGCTCTGCGAAATTCTTGATAGCGGCAACAGCATCCTCGTCCCAGCGCGTGCCGCCGAGGATGACCAGTGGCCGCTCGGCCGCGAGCAAACGTTGGTGCAGATCATCGATTTGGGCGCTGCCTGGATGGGCTGATACTGGCGTATAGGGCTTGGCATATGGAGCTTCGACCTCGTCGCGCAGCATGTCCTCAGGCAGGGTCAGGACGACTGGCCCGGGCCGGCCCGATGTTGCGATGGCGAAGGCGCGGGTGACGAATTCGGGGATGCGGGCGGCGTCATCTATCTCGCCGACCCATTTGGCGAACTCCGTGAAAGCGCGGCGGAATTCCACTTCCTGAAAGGCTTCGCGCTCGCGGGCGTCCCGCTGCACCTGGCCGATGAAAAGGATCATCGGGATCGAATCCTGCCGGGCGATATGCAGGCCGGCCGAAGCATTGGTCGCGCCGGGGCCGCGGGTGACCATGCAAATGCCGGGTTCGCCGGTGAGGCGCCCCCATGCGTCCGCCATCATCGCCGCGCCGCCCTCCTGACGGCAGACGAGCACCTTGATGTCGCTGTCATGTAAAGCGTCGAGCACGGCAAGAAAGCTCTCGCCGGGAACACAGGAAATGCGCTGCACGCCGTTTGCCTTCAGGGCTTCGACGATGAGCTGGCCGCCTGTCCGTTTCATGCTTTTGCCTTTCCCTCCAGTTCCGCCAATTCGGCCAGAACCTCCTCCTGATGTTCGCCAAGGCGCGGGCTCGGCCGCGTATAGGTCAGCGGCGTCTCCGACAGCACCACCGGCGTCCGCACGCTCGGGATGACGGTACCCACAGCATCCTCGAGATCGATCCGCAAGCCGCGCGCCTTAATCTGCGGATCCGCGAACATATCCTCGATCGTATTTATGGCGCCGGCAGGCACGGCATTGGCCTCGCAGGCCTTCAGCAGATCCGCCTTGTTCCATGTCAGGGTTTTTGCCGAGACGAAGGCGCGGACCTCGTGGCGATGGGCGACGCGGGCCTTGTTGGTGGCATAGCGCTCGTCGTCCGCATGCGCGTCGATACCGAGGATCGCGCAGAGGCGGCGGAATTGCCCGTCATTGCCGATAGCAAGGATCAGATAGCCGTCAGCGGTCGGCACGACCTCGTAGGGCGAGATATTGGGATGGGCATTGCCGAGGCGCACCGGCGCCTTGCCGGAGATCAGGTAGTTCATGTTCTGATTGGCGAGTACGGAGGATTGCACATCGAGCAGCGCCATGTCGACAAGCTGGCCTTCGCCGGTCTTCAACGCATGGATCAGTGCTGCTTCAATCGCCGAGACGGCATAGATGCCGGTGAAGATATCGGCGATCGCTACGCCCGCCTTCATCGGCTGGCCATCGGGCTCGCCGGTGATCGACATGAAGCCGGACATGCCCTGGACGATATAGTCGTAACCCGCAAGGCCGGCATAGGGACCGGTCTGGCCGAAACCGGTGATCGAGCAATAGACCAGCTTGGGGTTGATCTTTCTCAGGCTCTCATAGTCCAGGCCATATTTTACCAGTCCGCCGAGCTTGAAATTCTCGATCACCACATCGGCGGTCAGAACCAGCCTGCGAACCAGATCCTGACCCTCTTCGGTCTTGAGATCGGCGATAACAGAACGCTTGCCGCGATTGGTGGAATGGTAGTAGGCGGCGGATAGGTTTTCTCCATCCTTGCCTTCGACGAAGGGCGGTCCCCACTGGCGCGTGTCATCGCCGCCATCGGGATTTTCCACCTTGATGACATCAGCGCCGAGATCGGCCAGCATCTGCCCTGCCCAGGGTCCGGCGAGAACGCGGGCTAATTCGATGACGCGGATGCCCGTGAGTGGCGGTTTCTTGATGCTGTTGGCTGTCATGTCGATCCGGATGGCGGCTAGGGTGTGAAAGTGACCTCAGATGTATCGGATACAGGCTTGGAAGCAAAGCGCCGCTCGCGCCAGAGAATATAGAGGCCGGAGGCGATGATGATGAAAATGCCGACCCATTTGATCAGGTCGGGGAAGTTGCCGAAGACCAACCAGCCGAAGATCGTCGCCGAGACGATCTCGAAATATTGCAGCGGCGCCAGCGTCGAGGCCGGTGCGGCGCGATATGCATAGATGGTGAGGACGCCGGCGACAGCGGCAGACACGCCGACGCCCAGCAGATGGAGCATGGCGGTGCCGTCCGGTACGACGGGATCGATGATTGACGAACCCGTGCCCTGGCCGATCGCCAGCGAGATGAGGCAGATGACCGTACCCCAGATGCCGGTCTGGAACTGCATCGGCCATGCATCCTCGCTATGTGAGACGACGCGCGTGATCATTACGTAGACGGCGATGCAAAGCGCGGTAACGACCGGCAACAGTGCGACAAAACCGACCTCCGCGAAGCTCGGCTGAATGATCAGCATTGCGCCGAAGAAACCGACAGCGCAGGCTGTATAGCGCCGCCAGCCGATGGTCTCCTTCAGGAAGATGCTGCTGAGGATGGTCAGTATTATCGGCTCGACGAAGAAAATGGCGATAGCGTCGGCCACTTCCATGACTTGCAGCGTCGTGACGAACGAGACCATTGACAGGGTCAGCACCGCTGCACGAATGGCATGCACGCCGCTTCGGCGCAGCGACCACAGTCCCCATTGTCCTCGTAACGCCATCATCGGCAAGGCGAACAGCGACTGGAAAATGAAGCGCGCGGCGGTGACTTCCGCTGGCGGAATGGTGGTGGCGGCAAGCTTTGCGAAAATGTCGATAATCGGGGATAGGATCACCGACAGGAACATCATCATCAGGCCAAACGTCAGCTCCGATTGGCGAAAACGGGGCAGGGAACTGCCGGTGGCATTCATTTGAAAAATCCTTAGGGGTCAGGCCTTTGTCGTCACTTGCCGACACCAGTCGGCAAAATCGGAAATGGCCGTGGCCGCGCCGATCTCGTTCAGCGTCTCATGACGCATATCCTGATAGATGGTCAGGCTAATATGCGAGAAGCCGGCCTTTTTCAAATGGTTTGACAGCCAGGACATGGCCTTTCCGTTATCCGTTGCCGGGTCTCGGCCGCCGCCCACCAGATGGATCGGCATGTTGCACCGGAGTTGG
The DNA here is from genome assembly GCF_041355235.1 of Rhizobium sp. RCC_161_2. NCBI lineage: Bacteria > Pseudomonadati > Pseudomonadota > Alphaproteobacteria > Hyphomicrobiales > Rhizobiaceae > Rhizobium > Rhizobium sp. RCC_161_2. Next base: position 23,207 of record NZ_JBFUPL010000002.1, read on the forward strand.
TCGAGGTAGGTCTTTTGCGGCGCGCGGAAGGTCAGTTCGAAGAGATCCAGCCACAGGGATACCGAGGCATCGAAGCCGCAGAGCGGATCGGCGATATATTTATCTACCTCCTCGGGGATGCGCGATAGCCAGTCGAATTCGGAGCGTCGGTCGGCGATCGATTTACCCCAGACGCCGAAGGTCAGCTTCGGCAATAGCCCGCTCGGCACGTCCGATCCTTTGAGCATGCGTTCCGTCTTCAGGATGACCTGCGCCACGCGCCCGGCGAGACCGGGGTCGAAATTCGAGTTCCAGACCGTAACGGCATCGAACTTGTCGGGATGCGTCACCGCGACGTTCAGGCTGATCAGTCCACCCATGGAATGACCGAACAGGATGATCGGCAGGTCGGGATGGGCGGCCGCGGCAAGCTCGCGCATCGCCAGGACGTCGGCAATGACCGCGTCAACGCCATCTTGCCGGGCAAAGCGGCCGAGCGGCGCGTCTGCGGCCGTCGTTTCGCCATGGCCGCGATGATCATGGGCGTAGACATGAAAGCCGCGCGCCGCCATGGCCTCGGCGAAGCCTTCGTAGCGTCGGGAATGTTCGGCAAGACCGTGGCTTATGAGAAGGACGCCATGCGCTTCATCCCGCGCCGGCAGGTGGTGATAAGCCAGTGTCGCACCCGTCGGGCTGTCCAGATATCTCGTTTCGGCAAACATGCGTATTTCCTCCGAGAGAGACGAAAGGTCATCACCTCCGGGATTGCAATGGAGTGTCGGCGAAGCACACAGAAATAAATCTCCGCGACGCCTATGAATCAGGGTTGCGCCGGGTCGATCAAACTGCTTATTTGTTCTCATATTGTTCTTTTTTGGAGGCGTAGAATGAGGCATTGGGTTCGCGGGTGTGTCGTCGCGGTTCTGTCGGCGGTGATGGCAACAAGTGCGATGGCGCAGGAGAACAGCCGGGGCCGGACCCGGTTTATTTTAGCGGCAAGCTGGGAGCCGGCATTCTGCCAGACGAACCAGAAGAAGGCGGAATGCCAGAACCAGTCATCCGCTAATCATGATGCAAAGAATTTCTCGCTGCATGGCCTCTGGCCGATGCGGCAGGAATATTGCGACGTTTCCGACGATCTGAAGCAGGCCGATCGCAGCAGCGACTGGAAGGATCTGCCAGCTGTCGAACTGTCCGCAGACACCAAGGCTGCTCTGGATAAGGTCATGCCGGGCACGCAATCTGGTCTGGAACGGCATGAATGGATCAAGCACGGTACCTGCACCAAACTCAGCGCCGATGATTATTTCGGTGGAGCCGCCGGTTTGATCGATGAACTCAATGCGTCCGCCGTGCGCGATCTCTTTGTGCAGAATATCGGTAAGACGCTCGACGCCGATACGATCAAAGCCGCTTTCGACAAGAGTTTTGGCGAAGGTGCCAGCGACCGGGTGAAGATGAGCTGCCGTCGTGTCGGCAAGGTGCGGGTGATCTCGGAACTGACGATAGGCCTCTCCGAAGACGCCATCCAACCTTCGCAAGGGAGTGAGCCGAGGCTCGCGGACCTGATCCAGGGTGCCGGCCGCACGTCGTTCGGCTGCGATCAAGGCGTGGTGGATGCAGCCGGTTTTTAAGGCCTAGTGCCCCCTCTGGCGCGGATAAATAGCTCTCGGACAAGGTTTCGCCGTTGCCCGAGAGCGGGGTTTCGCCTACATAGCGGCACAATTCACAATGTTATCCGCCCGTGGAGTAACCCAAGCTATGGCACGTCAGTTCATTTATCATATGGCCGGTCTGAATAAGGCCTATGGCGCCAAGAAAATTCTCGAGAATATCCATCTCTCCTTCTACCCTGACGCCAAGATCGGTATTCTCGGCCCGAACGGCGCCGGTAAATCGACCGTGCTGCGCATCATGGCCGGCCTCGACAAGGAATATACCGGCGAAGCCTGGCTGGCCGACGGCGCCACCATCGGCTACCTGCCGCAGGAGCCGCAGCTTGATCCGGCGAAGACCGCGCTTGAAAACGTCATGGAAGGCGTCGCGGCGAAGACGGACGTTCTCAATCGCTACAACGAACTGATGATGAACTACTCCGACGAGACGGCGGAAGAGGGCGCAAAGCTTCAGGACATCATCGATGCGCAGAATCTCTGGGACCTAGAAAGCCAGGTCGAGATGGCAATGGACGCGCTCCGCTGCCCTCCGGGCGATGCCGACGTCACCAATCTCTCCGGCGGTGAACGCCGTCGTCTGGCACTGTGCAAGCTGCTGCTGTCGCAGCCGGACGTGCTACTGCTCGACGAACCGACCAACCATCTCGACGCCGAAACCATCGCCTGGCTGGAAAAGCATCTGCGTGCCTATCCGGGCGCCGTGCTGATGATCACCCACGATCGCTACTTCCTGGATAACGTCACCGGCTGGATCCTTGAACTCGACCGCGGCCGCGGCATCCCCTACGAAGGCAACTACTCCTCCTACCTGCTGGCGAAGGCCAAGCGCATGCAGCAGGAAGGTCGCGAAGAGGCCGGCCGCCAGAAGGCGATCGCCCGCGAACAGGAATGGATCGCTTCCAGCCCGAAGGCGCGTCAGTCGAAGTCCAAGGCCCGTATCCGCGCCTATGACGAGCTGGTCGATGCTGCCGAGAACCAGCGTCCCGGCGATGCGCAGATCATCATTCCGGTTGGCGAGCGTCTCGGCCAGGTGGTCATCGAAATGGAAGGCATCAATAAGGGTTATGGCGACCGGATGCTGATCGAAGGTCTGTCGCTGAAGTTGCCGCCGGGCGGCATCGTCGGCGTCATCGGTCCTAACGGCGCCGGCAAGACGACGCTTTTCCGCATGATTACCGGCCAGGAAAAGCCGGATAGCGGTTCTATCCGCATCGGCGACAGCGTTCATCTCGGCTATGTCGACCAGAGCCGTGACGCGCTCGATGGCAGCAAGACCGTCTGGGAGGAAATCTCCGGCGGTGCCGAAGTCATCAAGCTCGGCAAGTATGAAATGAACTCGAGAGCTTATTGCGCGACGTTCAACTTCAAGGGCGGTGATCAGCAGCAGAAGGTCGGCAACCTCTCCGGTGGTCAGCGCAACCGCGTACATCTTGCCAAGATGCTGAAGGCTGGCGGCAACGTGCTGCTGCTCGACGAACCGACCAACGACCTTGACACCGAAACGCTTGGTGCGCTCGAGATCGCGCTCGAAAACTTCGCCGGCTGCGCCGTGATCATCAGCCACGATCGCATGTTCCTCGACCGCCTGGCCACGCACATCCTCGCCTTCGAAGGCGATAGCCATGTCGAATGGTTCGAAGGCAACTTCGAAGACTACGAACAGGACAAGATGCGCCGTCTCGGCGTTGACAGCATCAACCCGAGCCGCGTGACCTACAAGCGCCTGACACGATAAGCTCGCTGCTTTCCCGACATCGAGAACCCCGGCTTGTCCGGGGTTTTCTTTGTCCAGGCGAGGAAAATGCGTATTCCTCCGCCGACAGATACTAACAGATTTCCGACGTCCGAATGTGTCCGGCTGTGAATTGGCTCTTGCAGATTGCGGCGAAATTACATAAAGATATCTTTATATCTTGATTGGGTGACGAATGGCAGATCTGGTTAAACTTGGCTTGGACAATCTGGTGGATGTGCTGAAGGCGGCAGGTGAGCCGACGCGGCTGCGCCTGCTGGCGCTGCTTGCCGCTGGCGATCTGACCGTCACCGATCTTACCGAAATTCTCGGCCAATCGCAGCCCCGCATCTCGCGGCATCTGAAATTGCTCGGCGAGGCCAATCTGATCGACCGTTATCAGGAAGGCGCCTGGGCTTACTTCCGCCTGAAACAGGATGGCAAGGCGGTCATCCTGGCGCGTGAGCTTCTCCGGCATACGGCCGAGAGCGATCCCGTATTGCTGCGTGACGGCGAGCGGTTGACCGCCGTCAAGCGTATTCGCGCCGAGCGGGCGCAAGCCTATTTCAGCCGCAATGCCGCCGAATGGGACGAGCTGCGCCGCCTGCATGTCGCCGACGAGGATGTCGACAAGGTGATGATCGAGTTGATCGGACCGCAACAGATCGACGCCTTTCTCGATCTCGGCACCGGCACCGGCCGGATGCTGCAATTGCTGGCGGGGCATTATCGCCGTGCAATCGGTATCGACGCCAGCCGCGACATGCTTGCCGTGGCGCGCGCCAATCTCGACCGGTCGAACATAACAGCCGCTTCGGTGCGGCATGGCGACATTTTCAATCTGCCGCTCGAGGCGCAGGATTTCGATCTGATCACCATCCATCAGGTGCTGCATTTCCTGGATCAGCCGGAAATCGCCATCAACGAGGCGGCGCGAATGCTGCGGCCCGGCGGCCGGCTGGTGATCATCGATCTGGCGCCGCACGGGCTGGAATATCTGCGCGACGAACATGCACATCTAAGGCTCGGTTTCTCCCATCAGATGATGTCGGATTGGCTGAAGACGGCGGGGCTTGATGTCGAGCAGGTGCAGGACCTTCATTCGGGGAGGGAAGGCGGTTCAGGGTTGACGGTTACGATCTGGTTGGCGCGCGACCCGCGGCTGCTGATCGCTGCCGAACAGAGCCGTCAGTCATCCCCCATTCTTGCCGGGAGAGTTTGATATGTCTTCGAAGATCGAGAATGGCCAAGGTGGTATCCGTATTTCCTTTGAGTTCTTCCCGCCGAAATCGGAGGAAGCCGAAGTGCAACTGTGGAATACGGTCGAAGAGCTCAGCGAATGGGAACCGGAATTCGTTTCGGTGACTTATGGCGCCGGCGGTACGACCAAAGCGCCGACATTGTCTGCCGTGCGCCGAATGATCCACGAGACGCCGTTCACCACTGCTTCGCATCTGACTTGCGTGGGCGCAACGCGTGAAGACACGCATCGGGTTATCGATGACTTTCTCGCGACCGGTGTTCGCCGCTTCGTGGCCTTGCGTGGCGATCCGCCAACCGGCGTCGGTTCCGCCTATCAGCCGCATCCGGACGGCTATGCCAATGCCGCCGAATTGGTGGCGGCCCTACGCGAGCGTGGTGACTTCGATATTTCCGTGTCTGCCTATCCAGAAAAGCACCCGGAGAGCCGCGATACCGCGGCCGACATCGACATGCTGAAGCGCAAGGCCGATAACGGCGCCGACCGGGCACTGACCCAGTTCTTCTTCGACAATGACGCTTTCGAGCGTTATCACGACCGTGTTCGCGCCGCCGGCATCACGATCCCGGTCGTGCCGGGCATCATGCCGATCCAGAACCTGACGCAGTTGAAGCGTTTTGCCGGTGCTTGCGGCACTAGCATTCCCTCCTGGCTGGACGATCGGTTTGACGGCCTCGATGATAATGCCGATGAACGCGCCAAGGTCGCCGCCGATGTCGCCGCCGAGCAGATCAGGGATCTGGTACGGCGCGGTATCCACGAGTTCCATCTTTATACGATGAACCGTTCGCCGCTCGTCTCAGCCGTTCTCGAGCGATTGGGTCTGCAGCGCAAGGCGGATGCGCGCGCTGTCGCCTGATAAGATCCCGGAAACGCAGGCATGAAAAAGCGCATGTCGATCTTCGGCATGCGCTTTTTAAATGGAATAAGCTGTTTTGTTTGCTTTCAGGAGTTTGGTTGTCTGTGACGGTCGTTCTTCGTCAGATGAAAAGCATCGTTACGACGAATACGAAGGCTGCACCGACCACTAGGACGTTGATGGATCGCGTCAATCCCATGTCTTCCTCCTTAGTCAACCATTAGAGTCTATGTCGGAAATGTGTCTCTTGGAAAGCGAATTCGATGCTGCAACGCGGCACGAAGCGCAGAATTTGAATCGGGATCGTCTTGTAAGTGTTTGGTTCTATAGGATAAGCCGTTCGTTCACGAAATTTAATACATCGTTAATTTGGCTGTGAACAAGGTTAAGGTGCGCGCCCTTTGCTGAAGTGTCACCGGATAATCCTTGGCACTCGGTATCAGTGGCTCGTGCCCGGTCCCAGCCGCGCGTAAACCCGTCCGTCCGGAATGAGCAGGCCCGCACCGATCAGCAGCATGCCGGCAATTTCCGGCAATCCCAGCCGTTCGCCGAGGAAGAGGAAGCCGAGCAGGATGGCGCTTGGCGGGACGAGCAGGGTGACCAGCGAGGCATTGGTGGCGCCTGCGAGCGCCATGATGCGGAAATAGAGGATATAGGCGAGGGCGGTGGACAGCAGTGCCATGCCGAGAATGGCGGCGATGACGCTTGCTGGCGGCGTTGCCAGGGTCCAGGGATGATCCACCAGAAGGGCTGCCGGCAGCATGATGATCGAAGAGCCGGTCAATTGGCCCGCCGCAACAACAGGCGGAGCCATACCCTTGAAACGCTTGGCATAGATTGCCGCGAAGCCATAGGAGATCGCGGCGAGAATCGGCAGGAGCAATGCCCAGAGCGGGATTGCGGCAGCGCCTGTCACGCTCGGTCCGAGCAGTACGATGGTACCGGTGAGCCCCGTCAGGCAACCGGCGAGCTTGGCGGGCGTTAGTCTCTCATCCGTGGTGAAATGATTGCCGATCAACACGGTCCAGATCGGTGTCGTCGCGTTGAGGATGGAGGCGAGTCCAGCACCCATTTGCGTTTGGCCAATGAAGATCAACACATGCGGTATGGCGTTGTTAATCAGGCCGAGCAGAAGGAATTGCCGCCAATGCGTTCGCAGCAGATCATAGATCTGGAGGCGGCCGGCGATATAGAGATGCAGCGCCAGAGCCGCCAGCGACAGGCGGAGGAAGACCAGCGTAAACGGTGGGACGGAGTGCACGGCGATGCGGGCGAAGAAGAATGAGCCGCCCCAGATCAGCCCGAGCGCCAGCAGCAGGCTCCACGTAAGTGCGTTTATGCCGTTGTTGGTGTTCATCGAGTGTCTCTCCTGGTTTTCCGCCTATTCTGGCGATGAGAGAGATGTTCTCCACCCGTTTCCTGCGGCGGCTGTGCCGGCCTGCGGGAATCATCGGATTCCGACGCCGCCGTAAAAGCAAAAAAGGCGGCCCGAGGGCCGCCTTTCACAGGACGAGAAGCAAATTCTCAGAGGGCGTTCAGCAGGGCCTGCGTCGCCCAGCCATCGGCCGGAAGGCCAAGGCGGAACTGTTCCTTCTGGATGGCAACGCGCGTGCCGGAGCCGAGGATGCCGTCGATCTTGCCGACGTCATAGCCACGTGCCGTGAGCTTGGTCTGAAGCGCCTTCATGTCGGTATCGTTCAGGCCAGGTTCCGGTGTTCCCTTGTTATAGGGCGGCGCGCCGCCAAATCTGGTCGCGAAATAGGCAGCCGACGTCGTGTAGATGAACGACTGGTTCCATTCAAGAAAGGCATTGTAATTCGGATAGGTCAGGAAAGCTGGGCCCTTGCGACCCTGCGGCAGGATAAGAGCGGCGGGCAGCGAGCCGAAGTTGGTATTGCCGTCGCGCGGCTTGACGCCGAGCTGAAACCAGTCGGCAGCCGTGAGCGTCCCGCCAAGGCCGGACTTTTCCCAGGGCAGATTGTCGGGCACACTTACCTCCTGCAGCCACGGCTGGCCACGCTGGAAGCCCAGACTTTGGAAGAACCGCGCCGTTGTGAGAATGACGTCGGGCGCACTTGTTTTCATATTGACATGGCCATCGCCATCGCCATCGGTGCCGTAAGAGATGATCGAGGGGGGTAGCATCTGGGTCTGGCCGATTTCTCCGGCCCAGGCACCCGTCATGGTATCGGGGTCGGCATCGCCATGTTGCACCATTTCGATGAAGCCGATCAAACGCGGACGGAAAAACTCAGGTCTGCGGCAGTCGTGCGAGAGGGTGACCAGCGCATTGCGGGTATTGAAATTACCCTGAACGGCACCGAAATCGGTTTCCATGGCCCAATAAGTGGTGATGATACCGGGGGGCACGCCATAGTCTTTTTCAGCCTTGGCGAAGACATCGGCATATTGCTTTAGTTTCTGGCGTCCGATATCCAGCCGACCCTGGCTGACGGTGCGCTGCGAGAATTCGAGGAAGGTCTGGCGGAATACGCCCTGGCTGCGGTCCATGGCCAGAACCTTGGGATCGATTTGCGCCCCGGCAAACGTCTTGTCGGCGGACGCCGCATCGGCTCCCGCTGCTATGGCTTCGGCCTTGACGCCGGCCAGGAAAGTGGGAAGGTCACCGCCGCAGGCGACCTTGGGAGCGCCGCTACCCTCCGCATTCGACGGGGCGGCTGGCGTCGCGCTCTGCGCCATTGCCACGCTCGTCATGGCTGAAGCGAAGATTAACGCGAGTGCGCTGCGTCGGATGGTATAGCGGTCCATGGGCGATCCTCTTTTCGGACAGAATAGGGTCGCTTTCACAGAAGATTGTGACAGAAGCAAGAGAGAAGTTAGAGCAGTCTCAAGAATTTCCCTGCTTCTCTACTGCCGCCACCCAATTGTGCCAATTCTGTTCGGAACCAGCGAAAACATTGATGTCCGTCGGCCCCTTGATGCCGGGGATGACGCCAGTCGAGGTGTATTGCCAGAAGGCCCAGGAACGGTCGGCGTAGGTCGCCGTCGGATGCTTGGCGACTGAGCGGACCCAGAAATGATAGTCTGTGAAGTAGCCTGCAAGATTCTCGCGATGGAAATCGACCGAGGTGTAGATGATCGGACGCTTGCCGTAATAGGCTTGCAGGCGATCCATGAAGCGCTTCATTTCCGACCGCACCGTTTCCGGATCAGGTCTGGTACGGCAGGTCGGGGAGCCGGGATTCCATTCGACGTCGACAACAGGCGGAAGCGCCATGGCATCCTTGGGCACGTTGCGGATGAACCAGTCGGCCTGCTCGTCTGCCGTCGAGCAGAAATAATAGAAATGATAGGGCGCGTGCAGGATGCCGGCCGTATTGGCTTCCTGCCAATATTCGCTGAAGCGGGGATCGATCCTGTCCTTGCCCTCGGTCGCCTTGATGAAGACGAAGGCGACGCCGGAACTCTTGACCGTCTGCCAGTCGATATCGCCCTGCCATTTGGAAACGTCGATGCCGTGGATCGGATGGCGCTCGGGGTGATCGCGGCCGAAGTCCTGCGGCTTGGTATCCTTGAAACGGGTCTTCGGAAGGGATGCCGTCTCGAGAGCGTCATAGCCCGTCGTGCAGCTATTCAAAAGGAAGGCGAGCGGCAGTAAGCACAACAGAAGCCTGCGCATGGATGTCCCGTTATGGCGCGAGTGATCTTGCTGCCCCAAGGTCTGGCTTCCGTGATCTCTGGTCCCCGAAAATCCAAAAGAGGCAAGGGCCAAGCTGTTCTCAGCCGGCCTTACCACTTTATTCACCATATCAACGTAAAAAATCCGTTATCTTCAAGTAAATTCTTATACTTGAAGGGTGAAGCAAGCGGATTTCGCGTCGAATTTGTCGCTTCGGCCTACGCTGCCGGCTTGGTGACGACGGCTCTCCAGGCGTAGCCCCGCCCGATCTCTTCGAAGTTCAGCTTCGCGCCGCGAGCCTCAGCACGCTCTTCCAGCAACGTGCGCAGGTCGGCGCGTGGGGTGACGTGGAACTTCTTCAGCCAGCCCTTCAACATGGTGCGGAACCAGCCGGGCAGGCGCTCCTGCTGGCCAAAATCGACAATATGCAACTCGCCGCCGGGGGCGACCGCATCGAGCGACGCATCGATCGCGCTCTTCCAGTCGGGGATCATCGACAGCGCATAGGAGACCATGACGCGATCGAAGCCGCCGACACCGAAATCGGCGGGCGAGAAGGCGGTCGCGTCGGCAACGCGGAAGTCCGGTGTCTGCTTCATGCCACGGAAATTGTTGTGGGCCGAGAGCAGCATTTCCTGGGAGATGTCGAGGCCGTACAGCTTGGCCGATGGGAAGCGGCGATGCGCCAGTAGCATGTTGCGGCCAGTGCCGCAGCCGACTTCGAGCAGGGAGCCGCCGAAAGGCACATTCAGATGGGCGATCGTGCGATCACGGCCGAAGAGGTAGTATTTGCGAGTTAGGTCGTAGATATGCCGCTGGTAGCGGTACATGCCGTCCATCAGTCCGGCATGGTTCTTCGAATTCGTCTCGAGACCCGTATCTGCCTGGCTCACGCTTTTTTTCCGTAGATGTGGAAGCCACCGTAGATTGCCGAGCGGTCGCGAATGTTGAGCTCCTGCGAGCGCTCCTCGTCGTAGACCCATTGATCGCGGATCGCGGTCGAAAGGCGGCCTTCGATGATGCTCTTTTCGGCGGCGGTGCGGAAAATGACGCGGGCGCCTTCGCGGGCGGTGCGGGTGATTTCCGCCCAGAGTTCGTTGAGCTGTTCGTCGGTCATCCAATCCTGCGCATCGAGCAGGATGTAGCGGTCGCGCGAGGCGGCGGGCTTGGAGGCGAGTAACTCAGTGAAGTTGGCGTGATGCACGCTGACGCGGTCGGCATTGGCGCGGATAGCAGTATAGTGCTCGGGCTTCAGATAGGTCGGCAGCGGTCCCTGGTGCTGGGCGGCATAGCGGCGCGCGAAGGCCTGCCAGGCAAAATAATTGTCCTGCATCGGGAAATGGCACGCAAGCTTTTCCAGGCGATGCTTCAGAACGCCGGAAATGGAATCGTCGCCGGCGAGGCTTGCAAGCTCGTCATATTGCTGCGGCGGAATGCCAAGGCCAAAAAGCGAGCTCTTGCGGCCGAGCAGCCAGCGCACCATCGGCCTGTCGAAGATCGGCGCGATCTCGTTGTCGAAGAACTGCCGCTGCTCGCGCAATGTACGGGCTTCGGTCAAGGGGGTGAGACGGACGCCGTGCAGGCGGGCCAGTATATGGGCGGCGCCGATGAAACGACCGAGCAGACCGGTCTTGTAGATGTTGCGATTGAATACCGTAACGCGGCGGCGACCGTACATGTCGCGGCCATCCCAATAGGCGGCGGTTGCCGGATCGAGCCGTGGTGCGATGAATTCTTCATAGGCCTGGCTGTTCGTATCGACGCCCGGCGTGGCGAAGAAACGCACCAGGTCAGCATGGCCGGGTAGGAGCCGGAAAGCGGCAAGCTTGAGCTTGTTCAGCGCGATGTGGTGCCGATTAAGGTCGACCACGTCGATCGAGGCCGGGCTCTGCGAGAGATAGGCGAGCATGTTGCAGCCGCCGGAGCCGATGGTGACGATGCGATGATGCGGCTGAAGCTCCATCGCTTCCATGTCGATATCCGGATCCTCCCAGATCTGCGGATAGACAAGGCCGGAAAACAGCATGCCGAACAAACGCTCGGAAAAGCCGGCCTTGGACAGGGCCTTGTGTTGCAGCAGAGCGTCCTTGAGTTTCCGATTCTTGTGGAGACCGGCTTCCGGGGCGAATTCCGTCATCTGAGTCTTGTCACCAATTTGTCAGGTTCAGGGCGTGTAACCCGGCAATGCTACAGTCTGATGACGTGGCCTGTTGGTAGATTCGGCAACGCTGTAGCCGCGCGGATATTTGCAGAACTGTGATGATGATAGGTCTTTCATATTGCAGCGTTTCCTGATTGTCTCCGCGTACCTTTGGAGGGTGTGGCATGCGCTTTATATCGAGAGCGATTACGGCTCTTGTTCTTCTATTGCTGATCGTGGTTGCCGGTGGCGCCGTCTGGCTTTCCGTTTCGCCGCCGGAATTGCTGAGAGTCGGTGACGGCTATGCCGCCAAGATCGTCTGCTCGAACACCTTTATCGCCAAGCGCGATCCCGAGCAGGTCTTGGCGGACGACGTGCAGGCGCCGGGCAATCCGGCACTGAAGCTCATCCGGGTTTCGGTCGATCGGGAGGAGGGGGTGGTGACAGCCCGCATCCTTGGCATGTTCGCGCCGAATTATGCGCTCTATCGCGGCGCGCTCGGTTGCGCGACAGTGCCGGACGGCGACTTGCAGACGGCGCGCAGCGCGGTCTTCCTGAGCAAGGTGAAGATGCCGAAGCGCGATTCTCTTTGGCCGGATGGCGACAAGGTCGCAAGCGAGCAGGACGAGGCAGGTGCGGCGCTTTCGAAGCTCGTGACCAATCCGGATCTTGCCGGTCCTTCCATGCGCGCCATTGTCGTCGTCAAGGACGGCCATATCGTCACCGAAGCCTATGGCGAAGGGTTTGACAAGGGCACGCCGCTGGTCGGCTGGTCGATGACGAAGACGGTGAATGCAGCGATCATCGGCCGGCTGATGCTGACCGGCCGCATGTCCTTCGACGATCAGAACCTTCTGCCGCAATGGAACGGCGACGCGCGCAAGAATATTAAGCTTAGCGATCTCCTCGGCATGGAGAGCGGCCTTGCCTTCAACGAGAGCTATGGTGCGGTGTCGGATGTGACGCGCATGCTTTATCTCGACCCGGACTCCACAAGCATCGCGGCCAATGCGCCTCAGGAGGCTCCAGTCGGCGAGCGCTTCAGCTATTCCAGCGGCACGGCGACACTGCTTTCAAGAATTTGGATGAACAAGCTCCCGAACCAGAACGCTGCGATCACCTATCCGCGCGAAGCGCTGTTTGCGCCGCTCGGCATGTCGAGTGCCGTGCTGGAAGCGGACGAGCGTGGTACCTATGTCGGCAGTTCCTATCTTTATGCAACTGCCCGCGACTGGGCGCGCTTCGGACAATTCCTGCTGCAGGATGGGGTCTGGAAAGGTCAGCGTCTTCTACCGGAGGGTTTTGTCGGCGCGATGCGCACGCCGACCAAGGCATCGGAAGGCGTCTATTCACAGGTTCAAGCGTGGATTGCCGGGCCAGGCGGCTCGAACGCGCAGTTCGGCCTGCCGTCGGACACATTCTGGATACTCGGACATGACGGCCAGAGCGTCGCCATCGTGCCATCTGCCAATCTTGTGCTGGTGCGCATGGGGTTGACGCCGAGCTGGCTGAACTACAAGCCGCAAATCCTGCTGAAGAAGATTCTGGATACGACAACGCCGGCGAAGACTTGAGGTCCGGCCGGCGTTTGCAAATCGAAAGTTGAGATCAGTAATTGCCGTTGGCGACGTCCGTCAGGCCCTTGCGCTTGGCGTCATAATAATAGCCACGCGCGTAGAGTTGAACGGCGCTGGCTTCTTTATTCGCAGCCTTGTTATCAGCGACCATCCACGCGCCGCGCAAATATTTCGCGGCATATTTGATGTTGGTTTCGGCATCGAGCAGACCCGACGCCGGGCCTTCATAACCCATCGACTTGGCGGTGTTGTACTTGATCTGCATCAGGCCGAAATAGCCGGCCTTATTATAGGCTTTCGGATCGTAACGGCTCTCGCGATGAACGACGCGATGAATCAGTGATTCAGGGATTTCGTAAATCTTGGCGTATTTCTGGATGAGCTTCGTAACGTAGCTCTTTTCCGCCGGCGGCACGTTGGATTCGTAATTCGGAGTGGTCAATACGGCTGAAACCACAGTAGGGCCGCTGGTGTCGAAGTTGAAGTCGTAGCGCATGCGGTTGTCGGCATAACGCAAGGCGCCGATCTGCTGGGGTGCAGCATAGGCGACTTCGGCAGGCGCCATGATCGGTGCATCTTCATCCGGGCGTGGTGTCGGAACGACGGACTGGATGGCCGCGATGTCGGAGGTCATCGGAATGGTCGTTTGAGCGGCCGATGCCGCGCTTGAGACCGGAAGGAGGGCGCTATCGCCGGGGCGTGCCGGGTTTGGCATCGGGATGGCGACGACGGCGGGAATCGGCGGTTCGTCGGAAGCGGCATAGGCAGCCGCTGGTGACGTGTTCGCCACCGGTGCGCCGGTCGCGGCAGCGATGGCAACCGTGCCCTGGTTCGCGGCGTTCGGCATATTTGCCGCCGGTGTGCCCATGCGATCCTGAGCTGCCTGGATCTGGCCCTGGCCAACCGAACCGGCTTGAACGCGGTCCGACTTCATCAGGACTGCCTGCTGCTGGGGTTGGCCCTGCAATCCTGTCGCAGAAGCGGCTGACGTCACGGCAACGCCGCCAACGGGCGAGGCGACAGCGCCAGTGGTCGAGGCTGTACTCGGATGCGGCACGTTGGTTTGTGCCGACGGGAGTCCGGCCTGGGACGTCTGTTGCTGGGTGCTCGCGCACCCCGCAAGAGCGCCGCACATCATTGCCGAAAAGGCAACGCTGCGCTTCAGGCTGGGAAATCCAATCGCTACCATTCTGTCACTTTCGAAAAAACCACCCCGTGTCCTGCGATGCAAATTCGTCACAGGATCAGCAAATTTATGAATTCCCATTAACCTATGAATGGTCCCATCGCAACCCTGGACGACCTCAAGCGGCCATCCGACGGTATCCGGCGGTCACCGCGCCTGCTGCTATCAACAGGGTTCCGCCCGTTCGGTTGACGGTGCGTTGCACGCTTGCCTTGCGGATAAAGCCGCGCGCCATGTCTGCGACGAAGACGTAGACCAACGAATTCAAAGCCGCCAAGGTCAGGAAAGTAGCTTCCAGAATAAGGGTTTGCTCAAGGAATGGCTTCGACATGTCGAGAAACTGCGGCACGAAGGCGATGAAGAAGACGATGCTCTTCGGGTTCAAGGCTGTTACAACATAGGCGTGCATCAGGATTTTCAGCGGCTTTTCCTCAGGAAGATTGTCGTTATCGCCCATCGGACCGGTCACGATCGGAGCGCGCCAGAGCTTGATTCCCAGGAACATAAGGTACGCAGCGCCGACTAGTTTCAGGACCGTAAACAGCGCCGCCGAGGTGGCGAGCAGCGCGCCAAGGCCGGCAAGCGAAGCGGTCATCGCAGTGAAGTCGCCAAGCGTTACGCCGGTAACGGTTGCAAGCGCCGTCTTGCGGCCATGACCCAGCGCATAAGAGATCACGAGGAGGATGGTCGGGCCGGGAATTGCCAGCATGATGCAGGATGCGGCGGCGAAAGCGAGCCAGGTTTCAATCGACATGGAATCCTCCTCTATTCCTTTTCGCCGCCAGCAAAGACATTGGATTTGCGATCCGTCAATTAGGATTGCGTGTATTTCTGCCCGATATGATCCATGACCTCGGCAAACCACGGCAATGACAGATCGAATGGCTTGCCGCCCTTGATGCGCGGGAATTCGATGGTGCGCAGCTTGCCGCCCTGGCCCTCATCGTGGCCGGTGACACCAGATACCTTGTTCAATGCGCTTTCGACAGCGAGGTCGACCATGCCCTGAATCAGGCGCAAATCCTCGCCATTGGCGGGCGCGGAGCGGGCAAAATAACCCGATTTCTGCACCATGGAGCGCTCGGCGCCGAGGAGGGAAGCGAATTGCTTCTGGAACCAGCTGCCGACGTTGATGGTGTCGATCTTCACATGGCCGAAAGCGTCGCGCTTGATGCTTTCACCGGCGGCTTCGCGTTCGGCGACAATGGCGTCGAGGCCAGCACCTTCGGAAACGAACAGCGTCACATGCCCGGTCTTTTCCATGATGATCTTCAGGCGTTCCGCTTCTGCTTCGATATCGAACGCCAATTCCGGCAGATAAAGGCCGTCGATGCTCTTCATCTCGGCATTGGTCATGAAGCCTTCGACATATTCGTAGGCGCTGGTCTTTTGAATATAGGCGCGGGCCGTCGCCGCCGTCAGCCAGCCGCAGCTGCGGCCCATGACTTCATGGATGACGAGGGTGCGCGGAGCCGCCGTCTGTTCGTTGCTGACATTGTCGAAGAAATGAGCCCCGACTTCGGCTGCCGTCCAGGCGCCGAGAGACTGGCGGATCGGCACGACATCATTGTCGACCGTCTTCGGCAGGCCGACCACGGTCAGGTCGTAGCCATTGGCGCCGAGATAGGCAGCGAGATCGGCGGCCGTCGTATTGGTATCGTCGCCACCGATCGTATGGAGAATGGTGACGCCATCGGAGGCGAGGCGCTCGGCGGCGACCCGCAACGGATTTTCACCTTCCTTGACCAGGCCGCGCTTGACGCAGTCGGCTGCGTTGGTGAGCTTGACGCGGCTGTTGCCGATCGGCGAGCCGCCGTAGCGGTGCAGCAGGTACGCATCCTTACGCATGCCGGGGGTGATTTCGATGCGGTCGCCCAACAGAACGCCCTGATAACCGGAGCGGTAGGCGATGAGATCGAGATCGGGCGCGACGTCGGTATAACGTTGGATCAGGCCGCCGACAGCGGAAGACAGGCAGGGCGCCAATCCGCCTGCGGTGAGCATTGCGACTTTCTGTTTGGCCATGGGGATCCTCCTTGCAGCCGTACTGCATCATTTCGGTGATTGCCGTCCGCATGGATGCGACAGGAGGGCATGGCTGTAAAGTAAAGAATTTAAGAAATACGCGCTTTGTTTTCTCGTTCGGGGGGTGAGCGGTCCCGATCGCGCCGCGTCGCAAATCGCATCATCAAACACGCTATCATTACCGAAATGTGAAAAGTGTTTTCGCCCTTGCGACCAATGGACAGCTTGCAATCGCAACCATTATTTGATCAACGTGTTTCCTATCAGGAAGGATGGTTGAGACCGTGATGTCGTTTTGGGAAAAATTGCTGAATGCTGTTGGCAGCACCGCTGGCAATGCCCTGTCGGCCGTGGTCGAAGCTATCCGCACGCTGTTCGAAGGTGACCCGGAAACTCGCCGCAAGGTGGCCTTTTCCGTTGCCATCATCGCGCTTTCCGCCAAGATGGCGAAGGCTGACGGCGTCGTGACCGAAAACGAGGTCAATGCCTTCCGCGAGATCTTCGAATTCCCTGAGGATCAGGCGAAGAACGTCGCGCGTCTTTATAATCTGGCCCGCCAGGACGTTGCCGGTTACGAGGCCTATGCCGAGCGGCTGTCGTCGCTCTGCGTTACCTGCGCCGCCAATTGCCCGGTCCTGGAAGATGTGCTCGACGGCCTTTTCCATATCGCCAAGGCCGATGGTCTAATCCATGAGAAGGAAATCGCCTTCCTTCAGCACGTCGCGCAGATTTTCCATATGAGCGAAGGGCGCTTCGAGCAGATCATGGCGCGCCATGTCAGCGCTGACGGCCGTGACCCTTACAAGGTACTGGGCGTTTCGCCCCAGGATGATTTCACGACCATTCGCCGCCGCTACCACGGCCTGGTCTATGAGAACCATCCCGACCGTCTCGTTTCGCGCGGCGTGCCGGAAGAGTTTCACGTCATCGCCAATGAGCGAATGGCGGCTCTTAACGCCGCCTACGAGGAAATCGAGAAAGAACGCCGCGCCGCATGACGTCTTTTCCGGCAGATTTTGCGGGCGCCAGCGTGCAGCCGTCGCCGAACCATGGCGAGCGCGAGGGCGGGCGGAAGCCGGACATGATCCTTCTGCATTATACGGGTATGGGTACCGCCGAAGGTGCGCTTGACTGGCTCTGTCGCGCCGAGAGCCAGGTGTCGAGCCATTACTTCGTCTTCGAGGATGGGCGGGTGATCCAGCTCGTGCCGGAAGAGCGTCGCGCCTGGCATGCCGGCAAGAGCCTGTGGCGGGGCGAAGCCGACATCAATTCGGCATCGATCGGCATCGAAATCGCCAATGCCGGCCATCCCGGCGGGTTGCCGGATTTCCCCGACGCGCAGGTCGAAGCGGTCATCGAACTATGTCGTGATTGCGGCCAACGCTGGGCAATCGCGCCTGAGCGGGTACTCGGACACTCCGATGTTGCCCCCGTCCGCAAGGTCGATCCAGGCGAAAAATTCCCTTGGGCGCGACTGGCTGCGGCGGGTGTCGGCCATTGGGTCGAGCCGGCGCCGATTACCGGCGGGCGATTCTTCCAGAAGGGCGATGTCGGTCAGCCGATCGAGGCCTTGCAGTCCATGCTCTCGCTCTATGGTTATGGAACTGAAATCACAGGCGAATTTTCCGCGAAGCTGGAGGGTGAAGTCCAGGCTTTCCAGCGTCATTTCCGTCCGGAACGGGTGGACGGGATCGCCGATTTTTCGACCATCGATACGCTGCACCGCCTGCTCTCCGGCCTGCCGCGCTTTTCCTGATATAAGCCGTCGCTTGTTGACGGTTGCAGGCCAGCTCTCGGGCTGAAAAAGCCTAAGGTGCTGCGCTGCCACATGATTTCCCTATTATTTCCGCATTGCACTGGTCTAACGGCGCTTGCTGAACGGCGGCCGCGCAAGTTTAGTTTGTGTGTCGCGCGGCCGTAAACAAACAACGGGGACCGTGCCCTCCGGCGGCTCTTTTTGCCTCCCGCCGGACTGATGGCGAATGCCATCCGCGATCCCACGCCTGGAGACAAAAGACTACATGAAAAATTTGATTGTTGCGGCGGCGGCATGCGTGAGCGTGTTGCTGACAGGGTACGATTATGCCTTTGCCGGCCCGCGTGGCGAAAAAACCGAGACGGTTTCCCTACGGATCACCAAACGCACCGCCAACTATCCGATATCGGGTGTCCCCGCTGAATTGCGCGACGTGGAAAACTCCTTCACCGGAAGAAAAGCCTATTCGGCCCTGATTACCAAATATGCAAAGCAAAACGGCGTGCCGGTCGAATTGGCGACCGCCGTTGTCCAGATCGAAAGCAACTTCAATCCGAAACTGCGCGGCAGCGCCGGCGAAATCGGCCTGATGCAGATCAAGCCGGCGACGGCGAGGCTGATGGGTTATTCCGGCAGCACCAAGGGGCTTTACGATCCCGAGACGAACATCAAGTTCGGCATGAAATACCTCGCCATGGCGCAAGATCTTGGCGGCGGTCCGACCTGCAACACCATCCTCAAATACAATGCCGGCCACGGGGCCACCCGCATGAACCCGATCTCGAAAAGATATTGCGGTAAGGTGCTGGCGCTGCTCGACTAAAGTCGCTTTCCGGTGGGATTGCAGGTAGGGCGGAATCGCTTTCCATGTTATCGAAATCGCGATCATTTGCGAGGGACGTAACATGGCAGCGGATTTCAGGTTCATCGTCGTCGGCCGGGGAATGATGGGGGCGGCCGCCGCCCGCCATCTGGCCAGGCAAACGGACGGCATCGCCGTCATCGGCCCCGACGAACCGGAAGACCGCGCCAATCATCAGGGTGTGTTCGGCAGTCACTATGATGAAGGCCGCATCACCCGCACCATCGATCCCGATGCCGACTGGGCGCGGCTCGCCAACCGCTCGATCGCCCGCTATGCCGAGATCGAGCATGACAGCGGCATCCAGTTCTATTCGCCGGTCGGCTGCCTCGTGGTCGGGCCGAAACGAGGTGGCGCCGATGCTTATGTCGGCGACGTCATCGATGCGGCATCTCGGCTGGGCGTCCGGACAGAGCTTTTGGACGATGCAGGGCTGAAAGCGAAATTTCCCTTTTTCTCCTTCACGGCGGAAAGCGAAGGCGTCCACGAGCCGCAGGGTGCTGGTCATATCAGCCCACGGCGGCTGGTGAAGGCGCAGTCGCTGCTGGCGGAAAAAGCGGGAGCGAAGGTCATCAAGCAGACCGCCGTCTCGATCCGCGATGAGGGCGGTCTGGCGGTCGTCACCACGGCGGAGGACGAGACGTTCCGTGCCGAGAAAGTCCTGCTTGCCGCTGGCGGTTTCTCCATTGCCGAGAATCTGTTGCCGCGATCGGTTGAGATGAAGGTTTATGGTCGCACGGTGACTTTCTTCGAAGTCAGCAAGGATGAAGCCGAAGCGATGTCGGGGATGCCGTCGCTGATCTCCAAGACGCTCGACGATGCCGATAGCATCTATATGCTGCCGCCAATCCGCTATCCCGATGGCAAATATTACATGAAGATCGGCGGCGATCCGGACGATCTCCAGTTCGATAGCGAGCCGGAGCTGCGCGCATGGTTTCGCACAGCCGGTCGCGACAAGGCGCACGATCACTTGGCTCGGATTTTCCACGAACTGGTCCCCGGCGTGACCCGGCCGTCCTCGCTTACCAATTCCTGCGCCGTTTCCTATTCGCCGACCGGCTACCCGATGATCGGCTACACCTCTTCACCGCGCGTGGCGGTTCTGACCGGCGGCTGCGGCATGGCGGCCAAGAGTTCGGATGAGATCGGCAGGCTCGGCGCCGAGCTGCTGCTCGAAGGTCGAATCAAGGACGACGGCTACCACACGGATTTCTCTGCACATTTCCGCGCTTAGGCTGGAGCTGGGATAAAGCCGCATATTTCGGTGGCAATTGCCGGCGGTCTCGGCTAATGAGCCCCTGCCAGTTGGCCGGGCAGCCGCGCTTTACCAATGCCGAAAGGCGGTAGGGGGAGGAAAGTCCGGGCTCCACGGAAACACGGTGCCGGATAACGTCCGGCGAGGGCGACCTCAGGGAAAGTGCCACAGAAAGCAAACCGCCCGATCCTCGGATCGGGTAAGGGTGAAAGGGTGGGGTAAGAGCCCACCGCGTCTCTGGAAACAGCGACGGCACGGTAAACCCCACCGGGAGCAAAACCGAATAGGGATGACGCGGAGCGCGAAAGCGCTCCAGCCCGTTTCCGGGCCGGTCATCCGGGTGGGTTGCATGAGGCGGCGCGCAAGCGTCGTCCCAGATGAATGGCTGCCACGTTCCGGCCTCGGTCGGAGCCATACAGAACCCGGCTTACAGGCCAACTGGCAAATCATCCTTCGCGTCGCCGATGCCTCGTCATCCGGGCTCGCGAAACATTTTTCAGGCGATCGAAAGCCTTGGTTCTCAGCCTCTCCGCCATGCCCGGAGGAAGCGTTTTCACCTGTGAAAACAAACCGTTTTGGAGCATCTGTTCAGGGCTATCATAACCATTCGTTAAACTTAACGGCTTATGAATATTTAGGCTGTGGCCACGTCTGTGTGGCTTCATCCCATTGACGCCCATATGGTCCCATGGTATCCCAAAAGCACATTGCACAAGGGCAAATCAGTGCCCATTCATCGCAAAGCCATGATCCCTCCCTTCAAGGAGGAGTCGGAAGAGTGTTTGTTCTTTCGGCTTGCGAAGCTGTGTCCGATTTTGGCTGTGTCTGTGGGCGAGTAGTTGCCCGTAGGTCATGGGGAACGGGTGTTTCGCGTCATGAACCGCTTCCTGTCGAATGCGACAAACAGGATCGATGCCAAGGGTCGGGTTTCCGTGCCGGCGGCGTTTCGGTCCGTGCTGGCGGAGCGCAATATCCAGGAGCTGTACTGTTTCCAGGATTTTGTGTTTCCGGCGATCAGCGTCGGCGGCCTCGATCTGCTCGACCGGTTCGAGCGGCAGATCGCGGCGGACGATCCGTTTTCGCCGGCGGCGAACCAGATGTCGCTCCTCATTCACGGGGGCGGGGTCTTTATGAAGCTCGATGCGGAAGGGCGGTTGATGGTCACGGATTTTATCCGCGACTTCACCGGCATCACCAACGAGGTGACCTTTGTGGGTCGGGCGGATCATTTTCAACTGTGGCAGCCGGAGGCTTTTCAGGCCTTGCAGGCGCAGGCACGAGTGGAGCGCAAGCTGGCGGGGCGGCGCTCGGAATAGAACGGGGAAACGGAATGGCGGCGAATTCTGGCGGAGGTTTGACTGATGCCGATGGCGGACCGGTTCGCCACATTCCGGTTCTTCTCAAGGAAGTGCTCGAGGCGCTGGCGCCTGCTCCCGGCAAGCTCATTCTGGACGGCACATTTGGTGCTGGCGGTTATACATCGGCCATCCTGGCGGCTGGCGCCGATGTGATTGCGCTCGATCGCGATCCGACAGCGATCGCTGCGGGGCAGGCGATGGTCGCCGCGCATGCAGGCCATCTCACGCTCATTCAATCGCAGTTTTCGCAGCTCGCCGATTATGCGCCGCAGGGCGGGCTTGATGGCGTCGTGCTCGATATCGGCGTCTCCTCCATGCAGCTCGATGAGGCCGAGCGCGGTTTCTCGTTCAACAAGAATGGCCCGCTCGACATGCGCATGTCGGCAAGCGGTGTATCGGCGGCCGATGTCGTCAATCACGCCAAGCTTGCCGATCTCATCCGCATCTTCGTCTTTCTCGGCGAGGAGAAGCAGGCTCCGCGGATCGCGCATGCGATCGAAAAGCGCCGGGCGGAAGCGCCCTTCGTCACCACTCGCGACCTTGCTGGTCTGATCGAAATCGTCACGCCGCGAAAGGCCAAGGACAAGATCCATCCGGCAACCCGCGTCTTCCAGGCGCTGCGCATCTTCGTCAATGACGAGCTGGGCGAGCTGGCGCAGGCGCTGTTTGCCGCTGAGCGGGCGTTGAAGCCGGGTGGACGGCTGGTCGTCGTCACATTCCATTCGCTGGAAGATCGCATCGTCAAGAAGTTCTTCGCCGATCGTTCCGGTCGGGCTGGCGGTTCGCGCCACATGCCCGTGGTGTATGAGCGGCTGGCGACGTTCGACCCGATCGGAAAGCCGATGATTTCGGCAAGCGATGCGGAGGCGGAGATCAATCCTCGGGCGCGTTCGGCCAAGCTGCGCGCCGGTCTCCGCACAGGTGTTCAGGCCGAGGCCGCCGATCTTTCGATCTTCGATCTCCCCAATCTCGCCAGTCTCGGAAAGCTCGGAGGTTGATATGCTGAGAACTTTTGACATCGTTCTGATCGGCGTCATGACGGCGATGGCCAGCGTCACCTATACGATCAAGCATCGTGCCGAGTTGAAGCTCGAGGAGGTTCATCGCCTCGAAGCCGAGATCAAGCTGGAGAAGGACACGATCGAGCTTCTGAAGGCGGACTGGGCGCTGGTCGTTCAGCCGAACCGACTGGAACGGCTGGTCAATACCTACAATAGCGAGCTCAAGCTGCAGCCGACGCTCTCAACCGCGATCGTGCAGCCGAGCGAATTGCCGATGCTGCGCACGCAGCTTCCGCCTGAAATTGTCGCCGATGCCAAGGATGACACAAAGGCTGGGAGCGCCAAGGCCGGTGGCGCCAAGACGGGCGGCACCAAGGTGACCGCCGCTGCCGCCTCAAAGAACGGCGATACCACGGATGCGGAAATCAGGAAGGCGATCGCCGATGTCGCCTCCGCTCCCGCGCCGCGCCCGGCCGCCAAGGCGCCGTCGCTGGCGAAGCGCAAGAAACAGGATGTCGACAACATGGCAACGGGATCGGTGGACGAGTGATGTCATTTCTTTCGCGCATCATGGTCTTGAAAAGCAAGGCGCATTTCTCCGCCGACGGCAACAATCGCCCAAGCGGTTCCGGTAGTTCGACATTCGAAGGTGCTCGCAAGCGCAAGTCCAATCAGGCCAAGAGCCGTGTCGTTCTGCTGGTTGCAAGCTTTGCCGTCGTCTACTGCATCATCGGCGGCCGTCTCGTCCAGTTCGCCACGACGGCGCCGGATACGACCTCGAGCATCCTGCCGCCGGACCGGCTGATGGCGTCGCGGCCTGACATCGTCGACCGCAACGGCGCGCTGCTCGCGACCGATATCCGCACCGTGTCGCTGTTTGCCGAGCCGAACAAGATTATCGATCCCGACGAAGCGGTCGAGGAGTTGCGCACTGTCCTGCCCGATCTCGACACCAAGGGCACCTACAAGAAGCTTGCCGTCAAGACCTCGCATTTCGCCTGGCTTCGCCGCCAGCTGACGCCGAAGCAGCAGAGCCAGATCCTGGCGCTCGGCATTCCCGGCATCGGTTTTCGTCCGGAGAAGCGCCGCTTCTATCCGGGCGGCTCCACCGCCTCCCATATTCTCGGCTACGTCAACATCGACAATCGCGGCGTCGCCGGGATGGAGAAATATATCGACGACCAGGGGCTCGCCGATCTCGCGGCAGCCGGCATGACCAACGACCAGCCGCTGCAGCCGGTCAAGCTTTCGATCGATCTGCGCGTGCAGGACATCGTCCATGACGCCGTCGTCAACGCCGTCAACAATTTCCAGGCGAAGGGTGCCGGTGCTGCGGTGCTCGACGTTCATACCGGCGAAGTGATCGCGATGGCGTCGGCTCCCGATTTCGATCCGAACTATCCAAATGAGAGCGCGTCAGAAGGCTGGCTCAACCGAATGACGAACGGCACGTTCGAAATGGGGTCGACCTTCAAGACCTTCACCATGGCCATGGCGCTCGATTCCGGCAAGGTCACCCTGCGCGACGCCTTCGACGCCACCAACCCGATCCGTATCGGCGGCTTCACCATTCAGGACTTCCATGGCCAGCATCGCGTCCTGACCGTTCCGGAAATCTTCCAGTATTCCTCCAATATTGGTACCGCAAAGATCGCCGACCTGATGGGTATCGACGTCCATAAGGAGTTCCTGACACGCTTAGGATTGCTCACGAAGATGGGTACCGAGCTGCCGGAGGTGAAGATGCCGAGCCAGCCGCGTGTGTGGAAGAAGATCAACTCGATCACCATCTCCTTCGGCCATGGCGTCTCCACCACGCCGCTCCAGACGGCCGTTGCCGGTGCCGCCCTTGTCAATGGCGGCAAGCTGATCGAGCCGACCTTCCTGCCGCGCAAGCGCTCGGAAGCCGACGCGGTCGCAAAGACGGTCATCAAGAAGAGCACCAGCGACGACGTTCGCTTCCTGCTCGATTTCAACGGCTCCAAGGGATCCGGCCGTGCCGCCCGCGTTCCGGGTTACGACGTCGGCAGCAAGACCGGCACGGCCGACAAGGTCGTCAATGGTCGCTACTCGCATACGCTGAACTTCAACACCTTCCTGGCGGCGTTCCCGATCGACAATCCGCAATACATCATCATGACCTTCTGCGATGAGCCGAAGACCGGTGAGCACGGCGGTACGATCTCGGCCTTCACGGCAGCGCCCATCGCTCGCGATATCATCGCCAGAGCCGCGCCAATCCTCGGAATTCAGCCCAGCTTTGGAAAAGATAACTCGGCCTTGCTGGTGTCTTATTAAGCGTGAAAGAATACACGGGTCGATTCGCGAGAGGGCGAACTGATCAAAAACGAAAAGTATATTCGATGAACTTGCGGGACATTGCCGGAAATACGTTTCCGGAACTCAACGGACAGGTCGGCGGGGCACTTGGCGATCTTGAGATAACTGGCCTTTCCGCCGACAGTCGCAAGGTTGCACCGGGCATGGCGTTCGTCGCTGTTGCCGGCACGAAGGCGGATGGCGCAAGTTTCATCGCCGATGCTGTTTCGCGGGGTGCATCCGTCATTATCGCCGGCCATGGTGCAGCTGCTGCTGGGGCGCCGCTTGTCACCGTTGCCGAGCCGCGCCGTTTTCTCGCCGTTGCCGCCGCACGCTTTTATGGCAAGCAGCCTGAAACGATGGTCGCCGTCACCGGCACCGCCGGGAAGACCTCGGTTGCGTCCTTCACTCGCCAGATCTGGGCCTATGCCGGTCATCCGGCCGCGATGATCGGCACGACAGGGGTCGTGTCGCCGACGCGCAACGATTACGGCTCGCTGACGACGCCCGATCCGGTGTCGCTGCACCAGTTGCTGGCAGCGCTTGCCGACGAAGGCGTCACCCATGCGGCGATGGAAGCCTCGAGCCACGGCCTCGATCAGTTTCGCCTGGATGGCGTCAGGCTGGCGGCTGCCGCCTTCACCAATCTTGGCCGCGACCATATGGATTATCATCCGACGGTCGAGGATTACATGGCCGCCAAGATGCGGCTGTTCCGGGATCTGTTGCCGAAGGGTTCGCCGGCGATCATCTTTGCCGATGATCCATGGTCGGAACAGGCGATTGCCGCTGCCCGCGATACCGGGCAGGATATACGTACCGTCGGCCGCAAGGGCGAATTTCTGGCGCTGAAGCGTGTCGAGCATTTTCGCCACAAGCAGATTGCCGAAGTGCATTTCGGCGACGATATTTTCGAGATTCATATACCGCTGGCCGGCGATTTCCAGGTTGCCAACGCGCTGGTCGCGGCGGGCCTTGCCATATCCACCGGCGTTGCCGCGCCGGTTGCGATGACGGCGCTCGAGAAGCTTGTCGGCGCGGCCGGCCGGTTGGAGCTTGTCGGTCACACGCATGACGGCGCGCTGGCCTATGTCGACTATGCCCATAAGCCGGATGCTCTGGAAAATGTGCTGACCTCGGTACGGCCGTTCACCACCGGCCGCATTATCGTCGTCTTCGGTTGCGGCGGCGACCGCGATCGCGGCAAGCGGCCGATCATGGGAGAAATCGCCTGCCGTCTGGCCGACGTGGTCATCGTCACCGACGACAATCCCCGCTCGGAAGAGCCGGCGGCGATCCGCGCCGAGATCATGGCGGCGGCATCCTGTGCCACCGAGATCGCCGATCGCGCCGAAGCGATTCGTGCGGCGGTTAGCATGTTGACATCCGGCGATACATTGATTGTCGCCGGCAAGGGGCACGAGGAAGGTCAGACCATCGGCAGCGTTACGCTGCCCTTCTCCGACCATGCCGAACTGCGCAAAGCATTGGAGGAGGTAAAGTCTTGAGCTGGCTATGGACAACTGAAGACATGATCGCCGCCATTGTGGGCCGCTCCTTTGGGGCGATGCCTGAAGGCATTACGGGGATTTCCATCGATAGCCGCTCGATCAAGCCCGGCGAAGCTTTTTTCGCCATCAAGGGCGACCGTGTCGATGGCCATGACTACGCCAATCTGGCGATGGCCAATGGCGCGGCGTTGATCGTCATCAGCGAGGCAAGGTTGCCAGCCATGGGGCGGCTGACCGTGCCGAAGATCGTTGTCGACGACGTCCTGGCGGCGCTCGGAAGACTGGGTGTTGCCGCCCGCCAGCGCACGCAGGCGAAAATCATCGCGGTCACGGGGTCGGTCGGTAAGACGACCACGAAGGAAATGCTGCGCCGGACGCTCTCGCCATCCGGCAAGGTGCATGCCTCCGTCGCCTCCTTCAACAATCACTGGGGCGTGCCGCTCACCTTGGCGCGCATGCCTGAAGATACGGATTTTGGCGTCTTCGAGATCGGTATGAATCATCCGGAGGAGATTCGGCCGCTTGCCAAGATGGTGCAGCCGCATGTGGCGATCATCACTACGATCGCGCCGGCCCATCTCGGCAATTTCAAGAGCATCACGGAAATCGCCGCCGCCAAGGCGGAGATTTTTGACGGCGTCGCGCCGGGTGGGCACGTCATTCTCAATCGTGACAACGACCAGTTCGAATTCCTGGAGCGCGCCGCATCGGCCGCCGGTGTCGAGCATGTGCATAGCTTCGGCCAGCACGCCAAGGCGGATGTGCGGTTGGCGGAATTCAATGCCTCGGAAGAAAATTCGACGCTGTGGCTGACGATCGGCGGCGAGACGATGGAAGTGGCGATCGGTGCACCCGGACGGCATATCGCGGAAAACGCGCTGGCCGTTCTCGGCGCGGTGATGCTGGTCGATGCCGATCTCGACAAGGCGATCGATGCGTTGGCGGGCCTGCAGGCGGAAAAGGGCAGGGGGCAGCGCCACAAGCGGATGGTCGGCAACGGCTATTTCACGCTGATCGACGAAAGCTATAACGCCAATCCGGCCTCCATGCGCGCAGCCGTCGCGCTGCTGGCGACCACTTCGCCGGATGCGAATGTCGGGAGCAGGGCGGGCAGGCGGATCGCCGTCCTCGGCGACATGCTGGAAATGGGGGATTACGCCCAGAGAGTACATGCCAACCTTGCCGGACCGCTGCTTGCAGCCGGCATCGAGCATGTCTGGCTGGCGGGTCCGGAGATGGCGGCGCTGAGGGATGCGCTGCCTGAAAGTGTTTATGTCGAATATCGCGAGAACACGGAAGAGCTCGCGGAATTCGTACTCAATTCCGTCGCCCCGGGCGACGTTCTGATGGTGAAATCGTCGCTGGGGACGGGTTTCGGTAAGATCGTGACGGCTTTGCTTGACAAGTTTCCGGCATTCCCCGACACGGAGCCGCGCTCCCATCAGGGGCTTTAGAAAGGGCTCTTATGCTGATCTGGCTTGCCGAGTTGTCGGACCATATTCATTTTTTCAGTACCCACTTCAGATTTCTCAATCTGTTCAGGTACATCACGTTCCGTACCGGCGGTGCCTTGTTCACTTCGGCGTTGATCGTATTCCTCTTCGGACCCCGAATCATCTCGTCTCTGCGTGTCCGCCAGGGCCGGGGACAGCCGATTCGCGCCGATGGTCCGCAGACTCACTTCAAGAAGGCTG
This sequence comes from Rhizobium sp. RCC_161_2, assembly GCF_041355235.1. Taxonomy (NCBI): domain Bacteria; kingdom Pseudomonadati; phylum Pseudomonadota; class Alphaproteobacteria; order Hyphomicrobiales; family Rhizobiaceae; genus Rhizobium; species Rhizobium sp. RCC_161_2. The sequence goes on from NZ_JBFUPL010000002.1 coordinate 51,041, forward strand.
GTACGCCGACCATGGGTGGGCTGATGATCCTGGCCGGCATTGTCGTGTCGGCGTTGCTGTGGGCCGATCTTGCCAATGTCTATGTGGTCGCGACCTTGCTCGTCACCCTGGGCTTCGGCGCCATCGGCTTCTATGACGATTATCTCAAGGTCACGAAGCAGAGCGACAAGGGCTTTTCCGGCCGCGCCCGCCTCGGCATCGAATTTGTCATTGCCGCGATCGCCGTCTACTTCATGATGAATACGGCGCTGTCTTCCGGTCCCGCCGGCTCGACCTTCGGTTCGTCCATCGCCTTCCCGTTCTTCAAGAGCTTCATGCTCAATCTTGGCATGTTCTTCGTGCTGTTCGGTGCTTTCGTCATCGTTTCTGCCGGTAACGCCGTGAACCTGACTGACGGCCTCGATGGGCTTGCCATCGTGCCGGTCATGATCGCCGCAGCGTCTTTCGGTGTCATCGCCTATCTCGCCGGCAACTTCGTTTTTGCCGATTATCTGGCAATCAACTTCGTGCCCGGCACGGGCGAGTTGGCCGTGGTGCTTGGCGCTGTTATCGGCGCCGGCTTGGGTTTCCTCTGGTTTAACGCGCCGCCGGCGGCCATTTTCATGGGCGATACCGGTTCGCTGGCGCTTGGCGGCCTGATCGGTTCGGTGGCCGTTGCCACCAAGCATGAGATCGTCATGGCGATCATCGGCGGCCTCTTCGTGCTGGAGGCGCTGTCGGTCATCATTCAGGTCGGCTTCTTCAAGATGACCAGGCGTCGTGTCTTCCTGATGGCGCCGATCCACCATCACTTCGAAAAGAAGGGATGGACGGAAAGTCAGGTGGTCGTGCGTTTCTGGATCGTCGCAGTCATTCTGGCGATGATCGGTCTCTCCACCCTGAAGCTTCGGTGAGGCGGCGATGATCCCAGTCACCACGCTCAAGGGAAAAAAGGTCGCTCTGTTCGGCCTCGGCGGCTCGGGCTTCGCCACTGCGCGGGCGCTTGTCGCCGGCGGCGCGGAGGTGACAGCCTGGGATGACAATCCTGACAGCGTGGCGAAGGCTGGGGCCGAGGGGATCCCTGTCGCTGATCTCAGAACAATCGACTGGAACGGGCTGTCGGTCTTCGTGCTGTCACCAGGCGTGCCGCTGACGCATCCGAAGCCACATTGGACCGTTGATCTTGCTCATGCCGCTGGCGTCGAGGTTATCGGCGATGTCGAGCTGTTCGTTCGCGAGCGGCGGGCGCATGCGCCGGATTGCCCCTTCATCGCTATTACCGGCACGAACGGCAAATCCACCACGACCGCGTTGATCGCCCATATACTGCAATCGAGCGGCCGCGACACGCAGCTCGGCGGCAATATCGGTACGGCCATTCTGACATTGGATCCGCCGCAGGCGGAGCGTTACCACGTTGTCGAATGCTCGTCCTACCAGATCGACCTTGCCCCGACGCTCGACCCTTCCGCCGGCATCCTGCTCAATCTGACGCCCGATCATCTCGATCGGCATGGCACGATGCAGCATTATGCCGATATCAAGGAGCGTCTCGTCGCCGGCAGTGGCGTGGCCATCGTCGGCGTTGACGACAGCTATTCCTCACTGATCGCCGACCGTATCGAGCGAGCGGGCGCGAAGGTTATTCGCATTTCGCGCCGGCATGCGTTGCTCGATGGGTTCTATGCCGAAGGCAGCCGCATCATCCAGGCGTCGATCTGTGCAATCGCGGAGATCGCCAATCTCGACGGTATCCAGACGTTGCGCGGCAGCCATAATGCCCAGAATGCGGCCGCCGCGATTGCCGCTTGCCTGGCGGTCGGCGTTTCCGCGGAGGATATTCGCGCCGGGCTGAAATCCTTTCCCGGCCTCAAGCATCGCATGCAGCCGGTTGGCCGGCGCGGTCGCGTCGTCTTCGTCAATGATTCCAAGGCGACCAATGCCGATGCGGCAGCGCCTGCGCTCTCCAGTTACGATCGCATCTACTGGATCGCTGGCGGCCTGCCGAAAGAGGGTGGCATCACGACGCTGGCGCCGCTCTTTCCGCGCATTGCCAAGGCCTACCTGATCGGCGAGGCCGCGCCCGCCTTTGCGGCGACGCTCGGCGAACAGGTGCCCTACGAAATCTCAGGCACGCTGGAGCGCGCGGTCGCCCATGCGGCAGATGATGCGGATAGGGACGAGCGTGACGCGGTGGCAGTGATGTTGTCACCGGCCTGCGCAAGCTTCGACCAGTACAAGAATTTCGAAGTCAGGGGTGACGCCTTCGTCAGCCATGTGGCCGCGATTGAGGGTGTCACCATGCTGGTTGGTTCAGCAACAGGAGGCAAATGATATGGTAAGCCGCGTTGAGCGTGGGGCCTTGGCCGAATGGTTCTGGACCATCGACCGTGTGTTCCTGGCATTATTCGTCCTGCTGATCGGTATCGGCTTCATGCTCTCCTTCGCGGCATCGCCCGCGGTTGCCGAGCGCATCGGGCTCGAACCGTTCCATTTCGTCAAGCGCCACGCCCTGTTCCTGGTTCCGGCGATCGCGGCGATGATCGGCATTTCCTTCATGACGCCCCGACAGGTCAGGCGAACAGCGGTCATCCTGCTGATCGTCTCGCTGGCGATGATGCTGTTCGCCTTGTTCTTCGGCATCGAGGTCAAGGGGTCGCGGCGCTGGGTCAATATCGCCTCGCTCTCCGTCCAGCCGTCTGAATTTATGAAGCCGGCCTTCGTCGTCGTCTGTGCCTGGTTGTTTGCCGAGCATGCGCGCCAGCCGGAAATTCCAGGCAATCTCTTCGCCATTATCCTTTTCGGTATCGTCGCTGCGCTGCTGGTTGCCCAGCCTGACCTTGGCCAGACGATCCTCACCACTGCCGTCTGGGGCGGTATGTTCTTTATGGCCGGCATGCCCTGGCTGTGGATTTCGGTACTGGGAGGCCTGGGGGCCGGCGGTTTCGTGACGGCCTATTACGTCTTTCCCCACGTGGCGCTCCGCGTCGACAAGTTCCTGACTGGCGAGGGCGATACGTTCCAGGTCGATACCGCCAAGGAAGCGATCATTCATGGCAATTGGTTTGGAGTCGGGCCGGGCGAGGGTATCGTCAAGCGCATCATTCCGGACGCCCATACCGACTTCATCTTCTCCGTGGCCGCCGAAGAATTCGGCGCCGTCTTCTGCATGGCTCTGGTCTGCATCTTCGCCTTCCTGGTGCTGCGCGGCCTGTCGCATGCCTACAAGGAAAAGAACGACTTCAACCGCTTTGCGGTCGCCGGGCTGGTGCTGCAGATCGGTATCCAGTCGATCATCAATGTCGGCGTGAACCTGCAGCTGCTGCCGGCCAAGGGCATGACGCTGCCGCTCATCTCCTATGGCGGTTCATCGATGACCGCCATCTGCGTGACGGCGGGCTTCATCCTGGCCCTGACGCGCCACCGGCCGGAAAAGCGGGCTCAGGACCGCAGCCAGTTCCGGGTGACGCATGGATTGCCGGCGGAGTGATCGTGTTGGACCTGTTTATTCCTCGCTCCCATCCCCTAGCTTTCGGCCATTCTCCGTTCGCATTTGCGAAGATCGCGGTCTATGAAGGAAGCATGACGCACGTCGATGACGCGGCCGCGGCGGTTTCCTATATTAGGGAGATGCCCCGCGTAGAGGGGTATTCGCGGGAGCGAAAATTATGAGTAAAGGCATTATCCTGCTTGCCGCCGGCGGAACCGGCGGCCACGTATTTCCGGCCGAGGCACTGGCCTACAAGCTGAAGGAGCGCGGTTATTCCGTGCACCTCGTCACCGACAGCCGCGCCGAACGCTATGCCGGTAAGTTTCCGGCCGATGAAATCCATGTCGTGCCATCTGCAACGATCGGCTCGAAGAACCCCGTGAAGGTCGCGAAGTCGCTTTGGACGCTGTGGACGGGCATGCGCGCCGCGCGCAAGCTGATCCGCGCCATCAAGCCGCTCTGCGTCGTCGGTTTCGGTGGTTATCCGACCGTACCACCGCTGTTGGCCGCCACTCGCATGGGCGTGCCGGCGATGATCCACGAACAGAACGCCGTGATGGGCCGCGCCAACAAGGCGCTCGCCGCGCGCGTGCAGGCGATCGCCGGCGGCTTCCTGCCGGAGAACGGCGGAGCGTTTCCCGAGAAGACGGTGACGACGGGCAATCCGGTGCGTCCGGCCGTCATCGAAGCCGCCAAGCAGCCCTATGTGCCGTCCGTCCCGGATGATCCCTTCAATCTGGTCGTCTTCGGCGGCAGCCAGGGCGCGCAGTATTTTTCCAAGGCGGTGCCGACGGCGATCAGCCTGCTGGAGGAGCCGCTGCGCAAGCGCCTGCGCATCACGCAGCAGGTGCGCCCCGAGGACATGGAAACGGTCAATAGCTGCACCAGGAAGCTTGAGATGGGTGCCGATATCGCGCCGTTCTTCAGCGATATGGCCGCGCGCATCGGTGCCGCCCACCTCGTTCTTTGCCGTTCCGGCGCTTCGACGGTATCGGAACTGGCTGTCATCGGCCGTCCGGCGATCCTCGTGCCCTATCCCTATGCTCTGGATCACGACCAGGCGGCCAATGCGGCCGCCCTTGCGGCGACCGGTGGCGTCAAGGTCATTCCGCAAGCCGAGCTCACGCCGGAGAAGCTTTCGACCATTCTTCGCGGTGCGATGACGATGCCGGAGAAGCTCGCGAAGATGGCGGCCGCGGCCAAGCAGGCGGGCAAGCCCGATGCGGCAAGCTTGCTTGCCGATATGGTTGAGGCTATTGCCGCAAAACGTTCAATTCAAGACTTCAAGGGGGCAGGCGTATGAAGCTGCCGAAGGCCATTGGCCTTGTGCATTTTATCGGTATCGGCGGGATCGGGATGAGCGGCATCGCCGAGGTGCTGCATAATCTTGGTCATCGCGTACAGGGGTCCGACCAGTCGGAGAGCGCCAACGTCCAGCGGCTGCGTGACAAGGGTATCCCGGTCCATATCGGTCACAAGGCGGAAAATCTTGGCGACGCCGAAGTCGTGGTCGTTTCCACCGCCATCAAGAAGAGCAATCCGGAACTCGCCGCCGCGCGCGAAAAGCTGCTGCCGGTGGTGCGCCGCGCCGAGATGCTGGCCGAACTGATGCGCTTCCGCAATGCCATCGCCATCGGTGGTACGCATGGCAAGACGACGACCACTTCGCTGGTGGCGACGCTGCTCGAAGCCGGCGGGCTTGATCCGACCGTCATCAATGGCGGCATCATCAATGCCTATGGCACCAATGCCCGCATGGGCGAGGGCGAGTGGATGGTGGTCGAGGCCGACGAGTCGGACGGCACCTTCCTGAAGCTGCCCGCAGACGTCGCCGTCGTCACCAATATCGACCCGGAGCATCTCGATCACTACGGCAATTTCGATGCCGTGCGCGCCGCCTTCCGGCAGTTCGTGGAGAACGTACCTTTCTATGGCTTCGGCGTCATGTGCATCGACCATCCGGAAGTACAATCGCTGGTCGGCCGCATCGAGGATCGCAAGATCGTTACCTATGGTGAGAATCCGCAGGCCGATGTGCGCTTCTCGAATGTCCGCATCGACGGCACGCGCTCGCTGTTCGATATCGAGATCCGCAGGCGCCGCACGGGCAAGGTGATCCATATCAAGGATCTCGTTATGCCGATGCCCGGTCGCCACAATATTTCCAACGCGACGGCGGCGGTCGCTGTCGCCAACCGGCTCGGCATCTCCAACGAGGCGATCGCCAAGGGGCTTGCCTCTTTCGGCGGCGTCAAGCGCCGTTTCACGCTGACCGGCGAATGGAATGCGGTCAAGGTCTTCGACGACTACGGCCACCATCCGGTCGAGATCAAGGCCGTATTGAAGGCCGCGCGAGAGGCCTGCAAGGGCCGTGTCATCGCCGTTCATCAGCCGCATCGCTATACGCGCCTGTCGAGCCTGTTTGAAGAATTCGCCGCCTGCTTCAACGATGCCGACAGCATTTTCCTCGCACCGGTCTACGCCGCCGGCGAAGATCCGATCGAGGGTGTGGATTCGCAGGAGCTGGTATCACGCATCAAGGCTGGCGGCCATCGCGATGCGCGCTATCTATCGTCTCAAGAGGATCTGGCGCCTCTGATCGCGGAGATTGCGCGACCGGGTGATTTTGTGGTTCTCTTGGGGGCTGGCAGCATCACATATTGGGCAGCATCATTGCCAAAGGAATTGGAAGGCCTCTCGGGTAAGTCCGCATGAAACAGGTAAATGGGGAAAAGCTTCTGGCGTCGCTCGGCGACAGTGTAAAGGATATCAGGGGTCGGCTGACGCCGGATGCGCCGATGGATCGCGTTACGTGGTTTCGCGCCGGCGGGTTGGCGGAGCTGATGTTCCAGCCGCATGATACGGATGACCTGATCGATTTCTTGAAGATCCTGCCGGCTGAAGTGCCGTTGACGGTGGTCGGCGTCGGTTCGAACATACTGGTGCGTGACGGCGGCATTCCCGGTGTTGTCCTGCGGCTTTCAGCCAAAGGCTTCGGTTCCGTGGAGCTTGCCGGAGAGAACCGCATCCTCGCCGGCGCCATCTGCCCGGACAAGCATGTGGCCGCCATGGCCATGGATAACGGCATCGGCGGTTTCCACTTCTATTACGGCATCCCCGGCGGAATCGGTGGCGCTGCACGCATGAATGCCGGCGCCAATGGCGCCGAGACGTGCGAACGCGTCATCGAGGTGCATGCTGTCGATCGCAAGGGCGTAAAGCATGTGCTGACCAATGCCGAGATGGGCTATACTTACCGCCATTCGGCGGTGGCTGACGACCTGATCTTCACGCATGTTCTTTTCGAGGGCTATCCCGAGGATCGTACCAAGATTCGGGCCGAGATGGATGCTGTGCGCGCGCATCGCGAGACGGTGCAGCCGATCCGCGAAAAGACCGGCGGTTCGACCTTCAAGAACCCCGACGGTCTTTCAGCCTGGAAGCTGATCGACGAAGCCGGTTGCCGCGGCCTCGTCATCGGCGGTGCGCAGATGTCGTCGCTGCACTGCAATTTCATGATCAATATGGAACAGGCGACCGGCTATGATCTCGAATATCTCGGCGAGCAGGTCCGCCGCGAAGTCTTCGAAAAGTCCGGCGTGAAGCTTGAATGGGAAATCAAGCGTCTCGGCGACTTCATGCCCGGCCGCGAGGTTCGGCCTTTCCAGGGTGTCACGACGGAGTAAGGTTGCTCCGCCCGCTTGGACTTCATAAAATGACTCAACGAAAAGGCCGGGTTTTCACCCGGCCTTTTCAATTGGTTATGGCGAGATTCTCAGATTTCCTTGTTGCTCGACAACAGGATACCGATGAGCGACAGAACAGCCGCGCCGGCAAGATAGTAGCCGACATAGACAAGGCCGTAATTCGTCGCCAGCCAGGTGGCAATATAGGGCGCCAGCGAGGCGCCGACGATGCCGCCGAGGTTGAAGGTCATCGAAGCGCCGGTATAGCGAACCGCCGTCGGGAAGGGGGCGGCTAGCGCCGCGCCGATCGGGCCATAGGTGAAGCCCATCAATGCCAGGCCGATGATCGAGCAGGCGAAGGCGCCGGCGAGGCCGGCGGTCAGCAGCGACGAATAGAACAGGCCGAAAATCAGAATGCCGATCGTCGTCAAGGCAAGGATCAGCCGGCGCGAATAGCGATCCGACAGCAGGCCGGAGATCGGGATCGTCAGACCGAAGAAGACGACGCCGACGAGCTGAACCACCAGGAACTGACCCTGCGAATAGCCGAGACCCGCCGGTAGCGGCCCCGAGCCCGGTGCTCTGGTGCCCCAGCTCAGCGTGAACGCGGTCATCAGGTAGAAGAGCACGAAGGTTGCGACGGCGATGATGGTGCCGAGAATCAAGCTGCGCAAATGCGAACGGAAGATGACCGCGATCGGGACGGAGACACGTTCCTCCTTTTCGATGGCGCGGCGGAATTCCGGCGTTTCGGTGATTTTCAGACGGACATAGAGGCCAACGGCAACCAGCAACAGGCTGAGCAGGAAGGGAACGCGCCAGCCATAATCGAGGAAGGCGGCATCCGACATGCTTTCGCGCAGGATCAGGAAGAGACCGGCCGACAGAATGAAGCCGATGGGCGCGCCGAGCTGCGGGAACATGGCATACCAGCTACGCTTGCCTTCCGGTGCGTTCTCCGTCGCCAGCAGCACGGCGCCACCCCATTCTCCACCGAGGCCGAGACCCTGGCCGAGACGGCAAAGCGCCAGCAAGATCGGCGCGAGAATGCCGATGGATTCATAGCCAGGCAGGAGGCCGATCACGACGGTCGAAAGACCCATGGTCATCAGTGCCGCCACCAGCGTTGCCTTGCGGCCGACCCGGTCGCCGAAATGACCGAAGATCATCGCGCCGATCGGGCGAGCGAAGAAGGCGATCGAGAAGGTCGCGAAGGATTGCAGCGTTGCCGAAGTCGGATCGCTTGCCGGGAAGAATAGCTTGGGGAAGACGATAACCGCCGCCGTCGCATAAACATAGAAGTCGAAGAATTCGATTGTCGTACCGATAAGGCTCGCGATCAGAACGCGCGCCGGGGAGTTCGCAACAACGCTGTTCGATGACGAGGGGGTCGGCGATAAGGGGGATATCGCGTCAGTCATGGTTTCACCAATTTTTATGATGCTAAAATGCTGCCTCAGCAGGCAACGCGTGTCCTTAGCGTAATTTTTGTTCAGCGCAAATGTCAAAAAAGCAAGAAATCAACAAATGCGTGCTACCATTTAGCCGTAATTGTTGAGTCGTGAGCAGTTGAGCGAGCGTTTGCCGTTTTCGTAGGCATCCAATCGGCGGGTTGGGCAGTACTCTGTTCTTTCGCAAATGGCGGACTTTCGCTTTGGTCTAGGGCAAAGGAGAAGGGGTTCATGCAGAAAAAGCTTATTGCGGAGTTTCTTGGGACGTTCTGGCTCGTATTCGGCGGCTGCGGGAGTGCAATCTTCGCAGCGGCGTTTCCAGGCCTTGGCATTGGTTTTCTGGGCGTTGCACTGGCATTCGGCTTGACCGTACTCACCATGGCCTTTGCGGTCGGTGGTGTGTCGGGTGGCCATTTCAATCCGGCGGTTTCCGTCGGGCTTACGGTTGCGGGTCGTTTCCCAGGTTCGCAGCTCGTTCCCTACATCATCGCGCAGGTGATCGGTGCTATCGCGGCGGCGGCCGTGCTCTATCTGATTGCCAGCGGCAAGGCTGACTTCCAGCTCGGCGGCTTTGCGGCCAACGGCTATGGTGAGCATTCGCCGGGCGGTTATTCGCTGGTTTCGGCGCTCGTTGCCGAAATCGTCCTGACGTTGTTCTTCCTGGTCGTGATTCTCGGTTCGACCAGCAGCAAGGTGCCGGCGGGGTTCGCGCCGATCGCCATCGGCCTCGCGCTGACGCTGATCCATCTGATCTCGATCCCGATCACCAACACATCGGTCAATCCGGCCCGTTCGACAGGGCAGGCGTTGTTCGTCGGTGGCTGGGCGCTGCAGCAGCTCTGGTTGTTCTGGTTGGCTCCGATCGTCGGCGGGGCGATCGGCGGACTCGTCTGGAAATTGGTCGACGATAAAGACTGAGATCGGGCGTCATAACCCTAACGAGGGCCCGCGCCGGATACCCCGTCGCGGGCCTGTTTGTTTAAAAAATCTAAAGTTGGATATTTCCAACGTAGCAACTCTCTGATTCTAATGGCAGAATTCTTTAGGTCGATTTGATTCGAGAAAATCGATTTCAACGAGAGTGGTCAGAAGTTAACGAAAGTAAACGCTTCATTAACCTTAATGTCGTTCTAATCGGGTCACAGAAGAGGTGGCGAGAATCGCTGCCAGACGGACCGAACGGACGTCAGTTGAAGATGGTGAACTGGGGGTATTGATGGGTGGCAAGCATGTGGCTGTCCTTTTGGGCGGATTTTCCTCGGAGAGGCCTGTCAGCCTGTCCTCGGGGAAAGCATGCGCTGATGCCCTGGAGGCCGAGGGCTATCGCGTTACGCGCGTCGACGTCGAGCGTGACGTGTCCGCGCGTCTTGCCGACCTGAAGCCTGATGTTGTTTTCAATGCCCTGCACGGTCCCTTCGGTGAGGATGGCACGATCCAGGGTGTCCTCGAATATCTGCAGATTCCCTATACGCATTCCGGCGTGATGGCTTCGGCGCTGGCGATGGACAAGTCGCGCGCCAAGACGGTTGCGGCTGCGGCCGGCATTCCTGTTGCTGCTTCGCTCGTTCTGAACCGCTTTGCGATTGCCGGCGAGCATCCGATGCCGGCGCCGTACGTCGTCAAGCCGGTGCGGGAAGGGTCCAGCTTCGGTGTTGTGATCGTCAAGGAAGAGCAGGCGCATCCGCCGCAGATCATCGCCTCGTCGGAATGGCGATATGGTGATGAGGTCATGGTCGAGCGTTATATCCATGGCCGTGAACTGACCTGCGGCGTCATGGGTGATACGGCGCTTGGTGTCACCGAGATCGTGCCGTTGGGGCATAGCTTCTACGACTACGACTCCAAATATGCCGCCGGTGGATCAAAACACGTCATCCCGGCAGAAATTTCACCGAATCTTTACCAAAAGATACAATTATTGGCGTTAAGGGCGCATCAAGCTATCGGCTGCCGTGGCGTCAGCCGGTCTGACTTCCGTTTTGACGATCGCTTCTCCGAAGAGGGTGAGCTTATCTGGTTGGAGATCAATACCCAGCCAGGCATGACGCCTACCTCGCTGTTGCCCGAAATGGCGGCTCACGCCGGCTATTCTTTTGGTGAATTTCTCCGGTGGATGGTGGAGGACTCGTCTTGTTCGCGCTGACGGTCAAAAATATGAGGCGGTCCCGCCACCGTGTCCAGCTCGAGATCGATGATGTCGAGGACGCATTCGTATTGCCGCGGCCGATGCGTCGCGTCGTGCGCTTCCTGGTGAGCCTCGGTTCGGGGCGCGTCAATATTCCGGCGCATACCGGCGCTGTCTCCGTGCTTGCTCTGTTCGCCGCGACCGGCTTTTATGGCATGTCGATCGGCGGTCATACGCAGGATGTCGCACAGGCAACAACGTCGGCTGCCGGCTTTGCCATCGAAGATGTGAAGGTTTCCGGCAACGACCAGACTTCGGAAATCGAAATCCTGCAGCTTCTCGGTCTTGATGGCACTACATCGCTGGTGGCGCTCGATGCCGATGCTGCGCGCCAGAAGATTGCCAATTTGCCGTGGGTGGAGAACGTCGAAGTCCGCAAGGTCTATCCGAAGGCTATCGAAGTGAAGCTCACGGAGCGCAAGGCTTACGCCATCTGGCAGCACGGTTCCGAACTGTCGCTGATCCAGAAAGATGGCAGTGTGATTGCGCCGCTTCGTGACAACAAGTTTGCTCAGTTGCCGCTTTTCGTCGGCCGCGATGCGGAGACGGCTGCGGCATCGATCGATGAAGCCTTCGCCAAATGGCCGGATGTTCGCAGTCATGTGAAGGCATTCGTCCGTGTCGCCGGCCGTCGCTGGGATCTCTATCTCGACAATGGCGTGATCATCAAATTGCCGGAAGACAATATCGACGGCGCGCTGGCACGGCTGACCAAGCTCGACAAGGACCAGAACCTGCTGCAGCGCGATATCGCAGCCGTGGATCTTCGTCTCGACGATCGCATGGCCATTGAATTGACCCCGGATGCAGTGGTTCGTCGCCAGGCGGCGCTGGATGCAAGAACCAAGGCTTTGAAGAAAGCAGGGCAGGATACATGAGCTTGTTCAGTTCGTCCCATTTCGGTCTGCCACGTCTGAAGCCGCTGTCTTCCAAGCGGTCGCATATCGTATCGGTCCTCGACATCGGCTCGACGAAGGTCGTTTGCATGATTGGCCGGCTGACGCCGCGCGAGGAAAGTCAGGTTCTTCCGAACCGCACGCATAATATCGAGATCATCGGCATCGGCCATCAGCGCTCGCGCGGCATCAAGACCGGTGTGATCGCCGATCTCGATGCGCTGGAAAACGTTGTTCGCCTGTCAGTCGATGCGGCCGAGCGCATGGCTGGCCTCACCGTCGACAGCCTGATCGTCAATGTTTCCGCCGGCCGTCTCGGCAGCGATATCTATACCGCCACCATCGATCTTGGCGGCCAGGAAGTCGAAGCCAACGATCTGAAGAAGGTTCTTACTGCTGCCTGCCAGCAGTCGCTCCGCCAGGAACGCGCGATACTGCATTCGCTGGCAACCGGTTATTCGCTCGACGGCGAACGCGGCATTCGCGATCCGCTGGCAATGTTCGGCGATGAGCTTGGCGTTGACATGCATGTCGTCACCGCCGAGCGGGCAGCGCTCCGCAATCTCGAGCTTTGCATCAACCGGGCGCATCTGTCGGTCGAGGGCATGGTCGCAACGCCTTATGCCAGTGGTCTTGCGGCTCTTGTCGATGACGAAGTCGAACTCGGCTGCGCCGCCATCGATATGGGCGGCGGCACGACGACGATCTCGGTCTTCGCTGAAGGCAAGCTGGTGCATACCGATGCCGTCAGCCTTGGCGGCCATCACGTCACCACCGACCTTGCACGCGGTCTTTCAACCCGCATCGAGGATGCCGAGCGGCTGAAGGTGGTGCATGCCTCGGCGCTCGCCAATTCCTCGGAAGAGCGCGAACTGATTTCCATCCCGCCGATCGGCGAGGATGAACGCGACCAGCCGACACAGGTGCCGAAGGCGCTGGTGTCGCGCATCGTCAGAGCCCGCATCGAAGAGACGCTGGAGCTGATCCGCGACCGTATCCAGCGCTCGGGCTTCAGCCCGATCGTCGGCAAGCGCGTCGTGCTGACGGGCGGCGCCAGCCAGTTGACCGGCTTGCCGGACGTGGCACGGCGCATTCTTGCCCGCAACGTTCGCATCGGCCGCCCGATGGGCGTATCCGGCCTGCCGACGGCAGCCAAGGGACCGGCTTTTTCGACGGCGGTCGGACTGATGATCTATCCGCAGGTCGCGGACATGGAGACACACGCGGCGGGCAGCGGTCTGCTCTCGTCGCTTGGAGGTAACAACAGCCGCATCGGCCGCGTTGGCCAATGGCTGAAGGAGAGTTTCTGAGTGCCTGATCCCGGATCGCGACAAGCGCTTTCCGGGCAGGGGTCAGGCGAATGAAATATAGTGAATTGGCCGGCGTGGCGATGCGGCCATAAAGAGAAGGAACGGGTACAATGACTATCAAGCTGCATAAGCCAGATATCACCGAGCTGAAGCCGCGGATCACCGTGTTCGGTGTTGGTGGTGGTGGCGGCAATGCCGTCAACAACATGATCACGGCAGGCTTGCAGGGCGTCGATTTCGTCGTCGCCAACACGGATGCGCAGGCTTTGACGATGACGAAGGCGGAGCGGATCATCCAGCTCGGCGTCAACGTCACCGAAGGCCTCGGCGCTGGTTCGCAGCCGGAAGTCGGTCGCGCCGCCGCTGAAGAATGCATCGACGAGATCATCGATCACCTGAACGGCACGCATATGTGCTTCGTCACCGCCGGCATGGGTGGTGGTACGGGTACTGGCGCTGCGCCGGTCGTCGCACAGGCCGCCCGCAACAAGGGCATCCTGACCGTCGGCGTCGTCACCAAGCCGTTCCACTTCGAAGGCGGCCGCCGCATGCGGCTGGCTGAAATGGGCATCCAGGAACTGCAGAAGTCGGTCGATACGCTGATCGTCATTCCGAACCAGAACCTGTTCCGTATCGCTAATGACAAGACGACCTTCGCCGACGCGTTCTCGATGGCCGACCAGGTTCTCTATTCGGGCGTTGCCTGCATCACCGACCTGATGGTGAAGGAAGGTCTCATCAACCTCGACTTCGCTGACGTCCGTTCGGTCATGCGCGAAATGGGCCGTGCAATGATGGGTACCGGTGAGGCTTCCGGCCAGGGCCGTGCAATGCAGGCTGCGGAAGCGGCTATCGCCAACCCGCTGCTCGACGAAACCTCGATGAAGGGCGCTCAGGGCCTGCTGATCTCGATCACCGGCGGCCGTGACCTCACGCTCTTCGAAGTCGACGAAGCTGCGACCCGTATCCGCGAAGAAGTCGATCCGGACGCCAACATCATCCTCGGCGCCACCTTCGACGAATCGCTGGAAGGCATCATCCGCGTCTCCGTCGTTGCCACCGGCATCGATCGCGCGATGAACGAAGCTGCCGAACGGAATATGGAATTCCGCCCGGTCGCAAAGCCGGCTATCCGTCCTTCCGCGGCCGCCGCTCCGGCAGCGGCCGCAGCCCAGCCTGCCCATGTCGCGCAGGCCCATACCGCACAGGCGCCCGTCAACCAGGCTCCTGCTGCCCCGGTTCAGAGAACCGTCGACCCGATCGCGCAGACCATTCGCATGGCGGAAGCCGAGATGGAACGCGAATTGGACATCCAGATGGGTGCTCGTCAGGCTCCCGCTCCGCAGCCGGTCATGCAACAGCCTGTCGTTCAGGAGGAAAGCTTCCGTCCGCAGAGCCGTATCTTCGCAGCCGCACCCGAGGCTCAGCCGGTGCGTCAGGCTCCGGTTCAGCCCCAGCCGGCCGCGTATCAGCAGCCAGTGATGCAGCAGCCGATCGTTCGGCAGGCTGTTGAGCAGGTTCGCATGCCGAAGGTCGAGGATTTTCCTCCGGTCGTTAAGGCCGAGATGGAACATCGCGCCCAGCCGGTTGCCGCACAGGCTGCCGAAGAGCGTGGTCCGATGGGCCTGCTGAAGCGAATCACCAATTCGCTCGGCCGCCGCGACGAGGACCCGGCTTTCAACGACATGACGGCTCCGGCTCCGGCTGCTGCCCCGCAGCAGCGTCGCGCTCCGTCGCCCGAGGCCAGCCTCTACGCACCGCGTCGTGGCCAGCTCGACGACCAGGGCCGTCAGGTTCCGCAGGCTCGCATGACGAACCAGGAAGACGACCAGCTCGAAATCCCGGCCTTCCTGCGCCGGCAGTCGAACTGATCCGGTCCAAAACATCCTTTTAATAGGATGCTAACCATGTTTGGTGAATCCGGGGCTCACGAGCTCCGGATTTCGTTTTTTGAGGTCTGTCTTTAATCTTAAAATTACCTAGCAAATTCAATCATCTGCTTTCGTAACAAAGCGAAAGAAACAGTGATTTGGAATGCGATCCCCCCGCGCGTATGTAAAGGGCAAGCGAGCCTGCGGAATCGCATTCGACAATAATTGTATGTGGTTTCCGCGGACTAGGTAACAGACTGAACCAGCAATGAGGCAGGGGTCCAACGGTGACCGCCCCGGCTTGGTACAGACAGACGAAGGCAGATTTTATATGGCAATCGGATTGCTGGGTTTTCAGACCACCATTGCAAACCCTGTGACACTTTCGGGTATCGGCGTCCATTCCGGCGCCAACGTGTCGATCACGTTCTACCCGGCCGAAGCTGGCACAGGTGTCATTTTCCAGCGTATGCATGACAATGGCGACGTGACGGAACTGCGCGCGGTTTCCTCGCAGGTCGGCAATACCGATCTTTGCACGGTTCTCGGTTTTTCTTCGGCGCGCTCGGTCGCGACGGTCGAGCATGTCATGGCGGCAATCTACGCGATCGGTCTGGACAATGTCATCGTCGAAGTGACCGGTGCGGAAATGCCGATCATGGACGGCAGCTCCTATCCCTTTATCGAAGCCATCGAGCAAGTCGGTATCGTTTCGCTCGGCGTCAAGCGCCGCTACATTCGTGTCACCAAGCCGGTTCGTATCGAAGCCGGCGGCTCTTGGTGCGAGTTCCGCCCCTATGACGGCACGCGCTTCGAAGTCGAGATCGACTTCGATTGCCCGCTGATCGGTCGCCAGAAGTGGGAAGGCGACATGACTGCGGAGACCTTCAAGAAAGAACTGTCGCGCGCCCGTACCTTCGGCTTCATGCGTGATGTCGAGCGGCTTTGGGCTTCTGGTCACGCGCTCGGCTCTTCGCTGGAAAATTCCGTCGTCATCTCCGACGACAACACGGTGATCAATGTCGAAGGCCTGCGTTACGCCAAGGATGAGTTCGTTCGTCACAAGACGCTGGATGCCGTTGGCGATCTGGCGCTGGCCGGCACGCAGTTTATTGGCTGCTACCGCTCCTATCGCGGCGGTCACCGCATGAATGCAAACGCACTGAAGGCGCTACTGAGCGATCCTTCTGCCTATGACGTGGTCGAGACCTCGGCGCCGCGCCAGCGCGTGCACAGCCGCGATTTCGTCACCGTGAATGCTGCCGAATTCGCTCCCTGGTCGGCGTGACCTCCAGAAATCCAGGTGGGTAAAGTTGCCGCTCCCGCGAGGGGGCGGCTCTTTTTTTGACAGGAGATTCGCGGGTGGCGTCTGGAGGTCGAGTACTTTCTCGCAATCGGGTGGCCCGGAAAGAAATCTCTTGTCGATACAACGATTAAAGCCTGCCATTCGGCGGGCTTTGCCACAAAAATGCGTTAATGCTTCATCATTGCGTTGCCCTGATGGTGCTTTTGCGGCTAGAAACGCCAGCGAGAGAACGCCGTTTCCGCAACAACGGCTAGTGGGACAGTCATCCGATGGGTTTTGCAGGGTCTGAAAGCATGAAGATTACAGCACGGGCTTTGCTCGTATCGCTTCTCCTGGCCGGTACCGGTGCGGTGGTAACGGGTTGCAATACGGACAAGGACATCGACATCAGTAAGCTCGGTGTCGAGACTGATCCGCCGGAAACCCTCTACAATCAGGGTCTTGCCAACATCAAGGCCGGCAACATGGCAGAAGCCGGACGCAAGTTCGACGCCATCAACCAGCAGCAGCCGTTCTCCGAATGGGCGCGCAAGGCGCTGGTGATGAGCACCTTCGTCAAATATCGCACCGGCCGTTACGACGACGCCGTGCAGTCGGGCAATAGCTATCTCAAGCAATATCCCGGCTCCGAAGATGCCGATTACGTGCAGTATCTCGTCGGTTCGTCCTATGCCAAGCAGATCGTCAGCGTAACGCAGGATCAGCGCGCAGCGCAGCAGACGATCGAGGCGATGAGCAAGGTCGTCACCAACTATCCGAACTCGCAATATGTCAGCGATGCGCAGGCCAAGATCCGTTTTGCCCGCGACCAGCTCGCCGGCAAGGAAATGCAGATCGGCCGCTACTATCTTGAGCGCAAGGATTATCTTGCAGCCATCTCCCGCTTCCGTATTGTCATTGAACAATACCCGACGACGAATCAGATCGAAGAGGCGCTGGCGCGTCTGGTCGAAGCCTATTACGCGATGGGCATCGTTCAGGAAGCACAGACGGCAGCCGCCGTTCTCGGCCACAACTATCCGGATAGCCGTTGGTACGCCGATTCCTTCAAGCTTCTGAAGACGGGCGGCCTTTCGCCGAATGAAAACGAAGGCTCCTGGATTTCGAAGGCGGGCAAGAAACTTCTTCTTGGGACGTGAGATTGAGCGCGCATGCTGATCCAGCTTTCGATCCGCGATATCGTACTGATCGAGCGGCTGGATCTTGCCTTCGAGACCGGGCTCTCGGTGCTGACCGGAGAGACGGGCGCGGGCAAATCCATCCTGCTTGATAGTTTGTCGCTGGCCCTTGGCGGCCGCGGCGACGGCGATCTCGTACGCCATGGCGAGGAACGCGGTCAGGTGACTGCGGTGTTCGATGTCGGCATGCAGCACGCCGCCCGCAAGCTTCTGCGTGAAAACGGCATCGATGACGACGGCGACCTGATTTTCCGTCGCACCCAATCCGCCGACGGTCGCACCAAGGCTTTCGTCAATGACCAGCCGCTCAGCGTTCAGCTCATGCGCCAGGCTGGACAGCTTCTCGTCGAAATTCATGGACAGCATGACGATCGCGCCCTGGTCGATACCGACGCTCATCGCATGTTGCTCGACGCTTTCGCCGGTATTACCGAGGATGTGCAAGGTGTCGGCCGGCTCTATAAGGTCTGGCGCGATACCGAACGGACGTTGCGGAAGCAGCGCGAGCAGGTGGAGAATGCCGCTCGCGAAGCCGACTATATTCGCGCGGCAGTCGAGGAGTTGGAGAAGCTGTCTCCGCAGGATGGCGAAGAGGATGAACTGGCCGAGAAGCGCTCGCGCATGATGAAAGCCGAGCGCATTGCCGGTGACATCGCCGAGGCTTCCGAATTCCTGAATGGCAATGCCTCTCCGGTTCCCCATATTGCCTCACTTGTGCGCCGGCTGGAGCGCAAGAGTCATGAGGCGCCGGGCTTGCTGGAAGACACGGTAGCCCTGCTCGACGCGGCCCTGGACCAGCTTTCCAACGCGCAGATGGAAGTGGAAGCGGCTCTCCGCAAAACAGAATATGATCCGCGTGAACTGGAGCGGGTCGAGGAGCGATTGTTCGCGCTGCGGGCTGCCTCGCGCAAATATTCCGTGCCGGTGACAGAGCTGCCGGCGCTGGCCGTGAAGATGATTGCCGATCTCGCCGATCTCGATGCCGGCGAGGAGAGGCTGGCGCGGCTGGATGCCGAACTGGCCGTTGCCAAGGCTGCCTATGATGCCGCAGCACACAGCCTCTCCGACAAGCGCCATCATGCCGGCGAAGCACTTGCCGCCGCCGTCATGGCCGAGCTGCCGGCGCTGAAGCTGGAACGCGCACGTTTCATGGTGGAAATCACTACGGATGCCGAAGGGGCCACCGCCGAGGGCATCGATGTCATCGAATTTCATGTGCAGACCAATCCTGGCACACGGCCGGGACCGATCACGAAGGTCGCGTCCGGCGGCGAGCTGTCGCGTTTCCTGTTGGCGCTGAAGGTGGCGCTGGCCGATCGCGGTTCGGCGCCGACCCTGGTCTTCGACGAAATCGACACCGGTGTCGGCGGTGCGGTGGCTGATGCTATCGGCCAGAGGCTGAAGCGCCTGTCCGATCGCGTGCAGGTGCTCTCGGTCACCCATGCGCCGCAGGTCGCAGCGCGCGCCGCCACGCATCTCCTGATCTCCAAGGGGCCGGTTGCCGACGGTTCCGAGAAGATTTCCACCCGTGTCGCCACGATGGCGCCCACCGATCGTACCGAGGAAATCGCCCGCATGCTCGCTGGCGCGTCGATTACCGAGGAGGCGAGGGCGGCGGCCAAGCGGCTGCTGGCGGGCAACGGCTGAGAGCGTCAAGCCTCACCCTACGCACTTCCCATTCCGCAAATTTTCACTAAAACATCTCGGAAATCCGGGAGTGCGAATCCATGAGCAGTGAACAGAAGCCCGTCGAAGATTTGACCGAAGAAGAAGCCGCCGCTGCGCTTGCTTATCTGGCCGCCGAGATCGCGCGCAATGACGCGCTTTATCACGGCAACGACGCGCCGGAGATTTCGGATGCGGAATATGACGCGCTGAAACGACGCAACGATGCCATCGAAGCGCGCTTCCCGGCGCTCATTCGCGCCGATAGCCCATCGCGGCGGGTCGGTGCCGCGCCGTCCGAAACCTTCATGCCCGTCGTGCACGCACGGCCGATGCTGTCGCTCGACAATACCTTCTCGCAGGAAGACGTGCAGGATTTCGTCGCCGGCGTCTATCGCTTCCTTGGCAGGTTGCCCGACCAGTCGATCGCCTTCACCGCCGAGCCGAAAATCGACGGGCTCTCCATGTCGATCCGTTACGAGAATGGCCGGATGGTGAGCGCGGCGACGCGTGGCGACGGCACTACCGGCGAAAACGTCACTGCCAATATCCGCACCATCAAGGAGATCCCGCAGACCCTGCCGGCCGGCACGCCTGCGGTCGTCGAGATACGCGGCGAGGTCTATATGGCCAAGAGCGATTTCCTGGCGCTGAACGCGCAGATGGAAGCGGAGGGCAAGCAGACCTATGTCAATCCGCGCAACACCGCAGCCGGCTCGCTGCGCCAGCTCGACGCCAAGGTTACGGCCAGCCGCAAGCTGAAATTCTTCGCCTATGCCTGGGGGGAGATGTCCGACATGCCGGCCGACACGCAATTCGGCATGGTGCAGACATTCGGGGAATGGGGTTTCCCGGTCAATCCGCTGATGAAACGGCTGAATTCGGTCGCGGACATTCTCGCGCATTACGACGAGATCGGCCTTCAGCGTCCGGACCTCGACTATGATATCGACGGCGTCGTCTACAAGGTCGACAGTCTGGAATTGCAGGCGCGTCTGGGCTTCCGCTCGCGCTCGCCGCGCTGGGCGACGGCGCATAAGTTTCCGGCCGAGCAGGCACTCACCCGGTTGCTCGATATCGATATTCAGGTCGGCCGTACGGGTGCTCTGACGCCGGTCGCTAGATTGGAGCCGATCACCGTCGGTGGTGTCGTGGTGACCAATGCGACGCTGCACAATGCCGACTACATCAAGGGCATCGGCAACAAGGGTGAGCCGATCCGCGATGGCCGCGACATTCGCGTCGGCGACATGGTGATCGTGCAGCGCGCCGGCGACGTCATTCCGCAGATCGTCGACGTCGTGCTGGAGAAGCGGGAGGCGTCGAGTGTCGCCTACGAGTTCCCTAAGACATGCCCGGTCTGCGGCAGCCACGCGGTGCGCGATCTCAATGAGAAGACCGGCAAGGTCGATGCGGTGACGCGCTGCACCGGCGGCTTTATCTGCCGGGCGCAGGCGACGGAACATCTGAAGCATTTCGTCTCGCGCAATGCCTATGACATCGAGGGGCTAGGCTCGAAGCAGATAGATTTCTTTTTCGAAAGCGAGGATCCGGCGCTGCAGGTGCGTACGGCGCCCGATATCTTCACCCTGGAAAGGCGCCAGCAGTCATCGCTGACCAAGCTGGAGAATATCGACGGATTCGGTAAGGTCAGCGTTTCCAAGCTCTATGCGGCCATCAACGAGCGGCGCGATATCGCTCTGCATCGCTTCATCTTCGCGCTCGGCATTCGCCATGTCGGCGAGACCACGGCAAAGCTCTTGGCGCGCTCCTATGGCACCTATGAGGCTTTTGAGGCGGGGATGAAGGAAGCGGCCCCGCTCGCGGGTGACGCGTGGAACGACCTCAACAATATCGAGGGTATCGGCGAGGTGGTCGCCCGCGCTGTCGTCGAGTTCTATAAGGAGCCGCGCAACGTCGAGGTGATCTCGAAGCTGCTTGACGAGGTAAGGCCGCAGGAGGCGGAGCAGCCGACCACCTCGGGCAGCCCGGTCGTTGGCAAGACGGTAGTTTTCACCGGTTCGCTGGAAAAATTCACCCGCGACGAAGCCAAGGCTAAGGCTGAAAGTCTCGGCGCCAAGGTCTCCGGCTCGGTCTCGAAAAAGACCGACATCGTGGTGGCGGGACCGGGCGCCGGCTCGAAGCTGGACAAGGCGCGGGAGTTCAACGTGCAGATCATGACCGAGGATGAGTGGCTGGAACTGATCGGTGGGTGATCGGCGGCGGCGATCCATGGACCGCCGCCTCTGGCCGTTTACATCCTGATCCGCGCCATCGTGAAGGCATCCACATATTCGCCGTTGCGAAATGCAAAGGCTTTGAGCCTTCCTTCGGTTTCGAAGCCGAATTTCTCGTAGAGTCCGATGGCAGATTTGTTGTCGACATAGACGGTCAGCTCCAGGCGCTTGATTGCGAGCCAGTTGTCAGCGGTGTCGATCAGGGCGGCCAGTAGTTTCGAGCCGATGCCGCAGCCAACGAATTCGTCGTGGACGCCCATTCCGAGGTGCCCGGTGTGGACCTGCCGACCGGAATGACGCCGCAGACCGGCATTGCCGACCACTTGCCCAGCGACGACCGCGACGAGGTTGGTCGCGTCAGGGGCTGGCTTTTCCAGCCATTCTCGCGTCTGTTCGATACTCTGAAAGGGCAGGCGCAACGTGCCGGCGCGAAAGCCGGGCAGGTTGGCGATAAGGGCGATACTTTCAGCGTCGGATGGCCGCGCGGCACGGATTTCTACAGCCTCGGATCGTGAGGATCCTCGTTCATCCGGTTCTTGCTGTCTTGAATTCATATGGCTCTCCTTGATATTCGGGAGGAGAGCAAGGACTTCAAACCCTGCTCGCCTCGGCAGGGTCGAAGGGGATCGCAGTCAGCTTAACGCAACGCAGCTCCCACTCGCCCTGCAAGGGGTGAGGTGGTGAGAAGATGCATCATGGTGGCGCGGTTTGCGATCATGTCGGCAGCTTCCTGTGCTTTTGCTCCGAAGTCAACAGCGTGGCCCGTGTATGCGATGGTGTTGGACGTGGCAGGCGATGCGCTGAAGCTTGCCGTCAACCACATGATGAAATTGGGGAATGCCAGGTTCATGGCTGGGCTTAAGAGCGGGTGATGACCACGTCGACCTCTTGCATCCCCCGAGCGCTATCTTACTTTAGCGATGCCGCTTGAACTCCCGGCGGCGATTGTCGGAGGATGACTGATGACGTCTTTGAAGTTGTATGCTGCCATTGCCGCGTCGTTTTTGGCACTAGCGCCCGTTTCCGCCTCCGCCGATGTTGTCGGCAAGGTTGGTGTGGACTGGACCGGCAATGATATTCTGGTCGATGCGGTGCCTGATCCGGGCGTGTCCGGTGTCACCTGCCACGTCACCTATTTCGACCGCAGCGTCATCGACCGGCTGAGAAAGGGCAACTGGTTCGAGGATCCCTCCAACAATTCGATCGCCTGCCAGCAGACCGGCCCGATCTCGATCGGCGACATCAACCTGTCGCAAGGCGGAGAGGAAGTGTTTCGCGCCGGGCTGTCGCTGATCTGGAAGAAGCTGGTTGTCACTCGGATCTACGACAAGAAGAACGATACGCTGGTCTATCTTATTCATTCGCGCGAGTTGACCAACGGCTCGGCGAAGATGGCGATTTCCACTATCCCGCTGTTCAGCCAGACCGTGACCTGGAAGAACGGCAAGCCTAACTGAGGTTACCGCGATGCTGTCGTGACAACCATAAAGTGGATTGTACCAAAAAAAGTTTAGCCCGTTAGTTGCCAAACTCACTTAAACGCTTCCGTATTGCATCATTTTGGTGCAATTTTATGGACGAACGTGGGAGTGTCGCTTCCATCTGTTCACGGCCTGCATGATCCGCCCGCGCCGGCTACACCCCGCTGGTGTCGGCTTAATAACATGATCGCCCTGAAGCAGCCGCTTCAGGGCGATTTTGGTTGGGGCTGTTTTTTCCGGATCAGGCTGCCTGCGCCAATTGTTCGGCGATGACAGTGTCGAGGTTGAGGAAGCAGACCATGGTCTTTTCTCGTGCCACGATGCCGCGGCAAAAAGCCCGCTGTGCTTCCGGAATGATTTCCGGTGGCGGCTGCAGATCTTCGCTCTTGATGGTCATCATGTCGGACACCTGCTCGACCAAAAGGCCGACGAGCTTACCGGCGATGTCGGTAACGATGATGGCTGAACGCTCGGACGGTTCGGTCATCTTCATGCCAAGACGGCAGGCCATGTCGATGACCGGGATCACCGCGCCGCGCAGGTTGATGAGGCCAAGCACATAGGGCGGCGTATGCGGCATCGGCGTCACCGGCGCCCACCCGCGGATTTCGCGGATGGCCATGATGTCGATGCAGAATTCCTGTCCGCCAAGATGGAAGGAGACGATCTCCAGATAAGCGCCCGATTGTTTGATGGCATTCGTCATGGTCAAGGACTTCCCGTTTGGCGCCGGCGGCACGCGGCGATGGCGATTGCAAGGGGATCGGCTGGAGCGGTTCAATGCTGCTACAGCATCCGAAGGCTTTGGCGCTCGAAAGGCGCGCAGCTGCTTCGGCGGGCGTCATGCCCTTCTGAATGAAGATGGATCGGCCGCTGGTCCAGCGGCCGGCGAATCTGACTTCGCCTACAGGATTGGATGTTGGCGCGGACTGGTTAGGATTGCTTTAACGCGGGGGCGAATTCCGGTGCATGCGAAAACATCTTCTTGAATTGCGTCGTTCCCTTCAACCCGTTACACCCGGTCCATGATCGCCCGCCGTCTCGCATGCCGAGTGTTAGCCGGGCGTGGTGGGGAATAAGCAGCGATGAAAACAGTGCGAATTGTTGTCTGGGTAGCCGTGTTGATCATGGCCGGAGTGTTGGGGTGGTTGACTTTCGGGGGCAGCAAGACGCCGGAGGCGGCAGCCGAAGGCCCCTATGGAGTACCGTTTGCGCTCACGGCCCAGAACGGCCAGCCGATCAGCGAGCAGGCGTTTCGCGGCAAGCCGACGGCGCTGTTCTTCGGCTACACGCATTGCCCTGACGTTTGCCCGACCACGCTGTTTGAAATGAACGGCTGGATGCAGAAGGTTGATCCTGACGGCACGAAGCTCAATGCCTATTTCGTCACCGTCGATCCGGAGCGCGATACGCCCGCGATCATGAACCAGTATGTGTCCAATGTCTCGAACCGCATCACTGGCATCTCCGGCGATCCCGCCAAGGTGATGGACATGGTCAAGGGCTTCCGGGTCTATGCCAAGAAAGTTCCGCTCGACGAGAAGGATCCGAACGGCGATTATACCATGGACCACACCGCCTCGGTCTTCCTGCTCGATGCCTCCGGCCGCTTTGCCGGTACGATCGCCTACCAGGAGGATCCGGACATTGCGGTCAAGAAGCTGGAGAACCTGATCAAGAAGGGATAGGGCGCCTATGGAGGATAGGGCCGGGGGAGAGAGGAAATCCAAGTTCATCCTGATTGCGGGTGCGGGTCCGGCCGGCTTGACGGCGGCGTTGGAACTGGCCCGTCGCGGCTTTGTGCCGCGCATCGTCGATGATGGCGAAGGGCCGGTGCCGTTGGAGGAGAGCCGGGCTCTCGGAATCAATGCCCGCACATTGACGCTGCTTTCGCCATCCGGCGTGGCCGGGCATATTCTCGCCACTGCTCAACCGGTCGCACATTTCCGTATCCGTTCGGGGGAGAAGACCCTTGCCGATGTCGATACACGGGAGGTGCCGGGTCGTTTTGGTGCCGTGCACGTTCTGGCGCAGGGCGCGACTGAGCGGTTACTGATCGAGGCGCTCGCCGTCTACGGCATCGCGCCGGAATGGCAGACCGCGGTCGTAGCGGAGACGATCGCCGATACTGGGAAGCCGGAAGTGACGTTGCGACGCGCCGACGGAAGTACGGAAACCGTTCGTCCCGATATACTGATCGGTGCCGACGGGGCGCATTCGGCCGTGCGCAAGGCGCTCGGTGCCGGTTTTCCCGGCGAGGCGCTGGAGGCCTATTTCTATATTGCCGATTTTCGCTATGCCAAACCGGTGGACACGCATTTCGTTGAGATCGCGCTTTGCGATCCCGGTATGATCGGGCGTCTGCCGGTGTCTTCCGATATCCTGCGCTATATCTCGACGCGGGAGGATTTTGAAAACCGCATCGTTCATCCGGACACAGTCGTCGAAAAGATCTGGGTTTCGCAGTTCCGCATTCATTTCCGCCACGTCGAGCCGATGGCCAAGGGCAATGTGTTCCTGGCGGGCGACGCGGCCCATATTCATTCTCCGGCAGGGGCTCGGGGCATGAATCTTGGTATAGAGGATGCCTGCTGGCTCGCTTGGCTCATTGCGGAAGGGCGCGAAGAGGAGTATTCGGCGCTCAGAATTCCGGCCGTGAAGCAGGTGCTGAAGCAGACCTATGGTTTGACCCGCTTGATCACCATGGAAAATGCGCTGGCGATCGCGATGCGCAATCTGCTCGCGCCGCTGCTTCTGGGTTTTGGGCCGTTGCGACGCAGGCTGCTTCATGGCGTTGCCGGCTACGACACGCCGAAGCCGCCATGGATCGACTGGGCTGAATAAGAGCAAGAGAGAGCGAAGAGTTGAGTGAAATCCGCCTTTACGTGACGACGACCGAGAAAAAGTCCGAGCAGGTTCTCGATCTGATGACGCCGGTGTTCGAAGATGAAGAATTGCCGATCGCGACCAGCGAGATCGATGAGAAGAGCGACATCTGGGAAGCGTCAATCTATCTTTATGCGGATGACGAAGACGACGTGCGCGCGCGTTTTGCGGCTTTGCTGAAGCCGACCTTTCCCGAGCTTGTCATCAAAAAGGAAGTGATTCCCGATGTCGATTGGATCGCCAAGTCGCTGGAGGGGCTGAAGCCGGTTCGTGCCGGGCGCTTTCTGGTCCACGGCTCCCATGACCGCGACAAGATCGGCTCGAGCGATATCGCCATCGAGATCGATGCCGGCCAGGCGTTTGGCACAGGCCATCACGGCACGACGGCGGGCTGCCTGGAGACGATCGAAACGGTGCTTGCCAGCCGGCGGGTGCGCAATGCGCTCGATCTGGGCACCGGCAGCGGTGTGCTGGCGATCGGGGTGCGCAAGCTACGCAATATCCCGGTTCTCGCCACCGATATCGATCCGATCGCGGTCCGTGTCGCCCGCGAAAATGTCCGCCGCAACGGCATTGCATCCGGCATCGCGCTGGAAACGGCACCGGGCTTTCATTCCACGGCCTTTTCCCGCCATGGGCCTTTCGACCTGATCATCGCCAATATTCTGGCCCGACCGCTGATTAAAATGGCGCCGCAGCTGGTCGCTCATCTGGCACCCGGCGGCTCGGTCATTCTCTCTGGCATCCTCGCCGCACAGCGCTGGAAGGTGTTGGCGGCCTATAATGGTGCGAAGATGCGTCATGTCCGCACCATCTGGCGCAACGGCTGGGTTACCATCCATCTCGACCGGCCTTGAGCCGGTCCATCTTCCGTTGGATGTGCCTTTTCAAGGTCATTAAAACGCAAAAGGCGGTGCCGAAGCACCGCCTTGCTGATCGGTATTTGACCGATCTTGCCCGCGAGCGTGTGGAGGAGTGCTCAAGCGGGCTCTACCGTTCTGGTTCGATCCGGGTGGGAGGAGGAGTCCCGGTCCGATCCAATAGGAACGTGTAGCTCTTCTAATTGTTAGTAACGACCGCCACGGCTTGCGGCGATTACCTTCGACGTTTCGACTTCGAGCTGACGAAGCGCGCCGATGGAGTGGCGTACGGTGCGCCGCTCGCCAGCCAGCGCCGGGCTAACATATGCGGAGCGAGAGATAGGCATTGTCATTGTCCTTTTCGAGCAGGTTCGTTGTGAACCCCGTTTGATGCGCTCCATATAGCGACTCGCCCCCTTGCGTGGCAGGGGGTATGCTTCATGGGAGCTATGCAGTTAATGCATATTGCCTGCCGCTATGATGTCACAATCGATCTCGGCTGCTCACGAAATGGGCGAAATCGTTAACGGGCGACTCGCATCGCCGACCGGCGGATCGGTTGAGAAGTTCCGCGCGCCTATTCACGCGTGATCTCGAGTGAAAATCGTTTCGCACTTCCCGGGATCATGCTCTAACATGCTGTTGCCGCTCAGTTTCGCGGATTCTCGGGTCATTTTCGGATTAAGCCATGTTCCAGTCTTTCGACGTCACATCCACCCCGCAATTCGGTCGCGAGCGCGTCACCGGCCTGCGTGCCGCCTTCAGCGATCTCGGCATTGACGGCTTCCTCGTGCCCCGTGCGGACGAATATCAGGGT
Source organism: Rhizobium sp. RCC_161_2 (assembly GCF_041355235.1). Lineage (NCBI taxonomy): Bacteria > Pseudomonadati > Pseudomonadota > Alphaproteobacteria > Hyphomicrobiales > Rhizobiaceae > Rhizobium > Rhizobium sp. RCC_161_2. The sequence continues at coordinate 78,339 of NZ_JBFUPL010000002.1, forward strand.
GAATATGTGCCCAAATGCTCGGAGCGCCTGGCCTGGCTGACGGGATTTACCGGGTCGGCAGGTGTTGCGCTCGTGACACAGTCGCAAGCTGTTGTTTTCGTCGACGGCCGCTATGTGACGCAGCTGGCCGAGCAGGTGGACCGATCCGTGTTCACTGGCGGCGATCTCGTCGACGAGCCGCCGCATGTCTGGCTGCCGCGTCATGCGAAGAAAGGCTTCCGTCTCGGCATCGATCCGTGGCTGCACACTGGCGCCGAAGTCCGGCGGCTGGAAAAGGCGCTGGCGGAAATCGGCGGCAAGCTGGTCTTTCTGCCGCATAACCCGCTGGACAAGCTCTGGGCCGACCGCCCGGCCGAGCCGCTTGGCGGCGTCATCATTCAGGATATCGGGCAGGCCGGCATCTTGGCGAAGGACAAGCTGGCGACCATTGCGGCCGATCTGAAGGCGAAGGATCTCAAGGCGGCGTTGATCACCGATCCGTCCTCGGTCGCCTGGATCTTCAACATTCGTGGCAACGACGTGCCGCATACGCCGCATCCGCTGGCGCGCGCCATCATCTATGCCGAGGGTGAAGCCGAGATTTTCCTCGACAAGCGCAAGACCAAGATCGAGGCGGAGGCCTACCTCACACAGATCTGCAAGCAGCTTCCGCCTTCCGATCTCGTCAAGCGACTGGCTGCTGCCTCCGCGAATGGCGGGCGTATCCTGGTCGATCCCGATCTGGCGTCCTATGCGCTCACCGACATCATTCGCCGCGAGGGCGGCGAGGTGGTGGAGGGCACGGATCCGGCCAAGCTGCCGCGCGCGCGCAAGAATGCCGCCGAGATCAACGGCTCGGCCGCCGCCCATCTGCAGGATGGGGCCGCCATGGTCGAGTTCCTTTATTGGCTGGAAACGAGCAAGCCGGGCACAGTGACGGAGATCGCCGCCGCCGAACGGCTGGAGGCAAGCCGCGCCCGCGTCGGCCAGAGCATGCAGAACCCGCTCAAGGATATTTCCTTCGACACCATCTCCGGTGCCGGGGAGCATGCGGCGATCATGCATTATCGCGTGACGACGGAGACCGACCGGCTGATCCAGGTCGGCGAGCTGTTCCTGATCGATTCCGGGGCGCAGTATATCAACGGCACTACGGACATTACCCGTACGGTCGGCATCGGCGCGGTTCCCGAGGAGCAGAAACGGCTGTTCACGCTGGTACTGAAGGGCATGATTGCCATCAGCACGGCGCGTTTCCCGAAGGGCACGCGCGGCTGCGATCTCGATCCGCTGGCGCGTATCGCGCTGTGGAAATCCGGCGTCGACTTCGCCCATGGCACCGGCCATGGCGTCGGCTCCTACCTCTCGGTGCATGAGGGGCCGCAGCGCATCTCGCGGCTATCGACGCAGGAGCTGCTTCCCGGCATGATCCTGTCGAACGAACCCGGCTATTATCGCCCTGGCCACTTTGGCATCCGCATCGAAAACCTGATTTATATTCGCGATCCCGAGGAGATTGAAGGCGGCGATATCCCGATGCTCGGCTTCGAGACGCTGACCTTTTGCCCGATCGACCGCAGCGTTATCCTTGCCGAGCTGCTGACGCATGACGAACTGCATTGGCTGAACGACTATCACGCCAGAACGCGTGAGGCGCTGATGCCGCTGATCCACGATCCGGATATCCGGGCCTGGCTCGAGAACGCGACGCTGGAATTGAGTCACTAAGAGCGCCTATCCCGCCCCTGGCGGGCGGGAAAGCGATTTCTTAGGATTAGATGAGGGCTCGTCCCTCGGCTAATTCTTAGAAATCGCAAGGGCGGGGGTAGGTAGGGACGCACGGATCTTTGAAGCAAGGGACCAAGAAATGGCCCCCCTCTCTTGCAATTTCAATGGCTTAGAAATTGCGATGAGCTTTTGAATGGGCAGAGCTTTCCGTGCCGCAATTCCTAAACCAGTGAAATTGCTTTCTCGCCCGCCAAGGGCGAGATAAGGCCTGCGTGTCGCTTTAAATCCCGGCAAAATGCCGCCACGCCATCACGACGGCCCATCCCGCGATCAGCATGAATGTGGATGAGAAGCGCAGGCCGACCAATAGCGCGGCGAACATAGCCACCTTCGTGTCCCAGCCGCCGTTGAAGAAGGCGGGGGCGACGAGGGTTGTCAGCACGGCGGCTGGCACGGCATTCAGCGCAGCTTCCACTCGGGGTGGAATGCGCGTCATCTTGACGATCAGAATATAGCCGCCGATGCGGGTCAGGAAGGTGACGACGGCGGCCGTGAGGATCAGCAGGACCATATGCAAGTCGAAATCGAACATGGTCAGACCTCGTGATTTTCATTGACGAGGTCGGGCTTGCGGTTCGCTTTGACCGGCGGCAGCATGGCGGCGAGGGCGACGCCCGCGAGCGCGCCGATGCTGACATGCCAAGGCGAGCCGACGTAGCGATAAGCGATGGCCGAGACACCGGCGCTGGCGATCACCACGGGCAGGAAATTATCACGCTTGCGGAAGCCGATGACGATGCCGAGGAAATAGACCGGCAGCAGGATATCGAGGCCGATCGCCTTGGGATCGCCGATCATGCTGCCGAGCAGGCCGCCGATGAGGCTCAGCATCACCCAGACGACATAAATGACGGCGGCAAAACCCAAATACCAGGCGAAGGTGACGGGTTTGCCGCTCTCGTGACGTTTGACCGTTTCGGCAAATTGCGGATCGACCAGCAGGAAGAAGGTGAAGAATTTCTGGACCGGCGAGAAATGCCGGATGTAGCGGGCAATCGCGGCCGAATAGAGCACATGGCGGAAATTGACCGCCAGGATCGACAGCACGATCAACCAGGCCTGAACGTTGTGGCCGAAGAGATCGATGCCGACCATCTGGCTGGCGCCGGCATAGACGGTGCCGCTCATCAGCGTGAGTTCGCCGAGCGACATGCCTTGGTCTCGCGCCAGGGCGCCGAACAACGCGCCGAATGGCGCCGCCGCGATGGCAACCGGAGTGCCGCCCTTCAGGCCTTCAAAAAAATCCGCGCGACTCATGGTCCGCTCTGTCCTTCATGGGAATATCCGCACATAACTGGCTAAATCCGCGTGGATTTAACGGGTCATAGGCGGCGAAAAATACAACTGACTTTGCGCGTTGGATGGGATGCGCTGTGCACGGAGGAGCTGTAAGCTGGGAGGCAAGCATCGGCAATTCAATTTCCTTGATAGGACAATCGATTCCGTTGAACATCCGATTGGATATGTCCACGAAACGCCTGGGTGTCATCGATGAAGAAAATCACCTTCCCGAAGGAAGAAAAGGCCGCGATCGTGGCCCGCCTTCAGAAATATTTCGCCGACGAACTCGATCAGACGATCGGCACGCTGCCGGCTGAATTCCTGCTTGACTTCTTCACCACCGAAATCGGTCCGCATTTCTACAATCAGGGCCTGCGCGACGCCCATGCTGCGCTGATGACCAAGATGGAGGATTTTGGCGAGGCGATCTATCTGCTGGAGAGGGAGGTGGAGAAGCGCTGATCGGCTTTATTTCTTCGGCTGAAACGTATGCTCCGGCCCTGGAAACGTCCCTGCTTTCACCTCTTCCGCATAGGCTTCCACCGCCTTTGAAACCGTCGGCGCCAGCTGAGCGAAGTGCTTCACGAAGCGGGGTTTGAAATCGCTGAAGAGGCCGAGCATGTCGTCGGAGACGAGGATCTGGCCGTCACAGGCGGGGGAGGCGCCGATCCCAATGGTTGGGATACCGACCGAAGCGGTGATCTCGCGGGCAAGCGTTTCGACGGTGCCCTCGACGAGAAGCGCGAAGGCGCCGGCTTGCTCGATGGCTTTCGCATCCCGACGGATCTTCTCGGCTTCTTCTTCTGAGCGGCCGAGCGCGCGATAGCCGCCTGCCGTTTTCACCTGCTGCGGCATCAGCCCGACATGGCCGAAGACCGGCACGCCGCGAGCGGTCAGGAATGCGACGGTCTCAGCCATTTCCTCGCCGCCCTCCAGCTTGACGCCATCACAGCCCGTTTCTTTCAGGATCCGCACGGCATTGCGGAAGGCCTGCTCTTTCGATTCCTGATAGTAGCCGAAGGGCATGTCGACGATGACGCAGGCTTTTTGGACGCCCCGCATGACTCCTTGGCCGTGCGCAATCATCATCTCCAGCGTCACGCCGACTGTCGATTCCATCCCGTAAAGCACCATGCCGAGGGAATCGCCGACCAGAAGCAGATCACAATGCGGGTCGAGCAGCCGGGCAATCGGCGTCGTATAGGCCGTCAGACTGACGATCGGGCGTGTGCCCTTCATCGCCTCGATCTGGGAGGTGGTATTGCGTTTGGTCAGTCCTGTCGCGCTCATGTCAAGCCGCCTTTTCGCTGGCGGCCTGCTTGCGGCCGATGACGCGGTTGTCGAGCAGGCGGGTCGCGCCGATGCGTACGAAGAGGGCGACGAGGATGGGTTGGCCGTGCAGGCTCGTAAGCGGTTCGAGCGTGTCGGGATCGCGGACGGCGGCGACTTCTGTTGTTGCCAACGGTTCGCTGGCGATGAAGTCGCGCAGTGCCGCTTCGAAAGCGATGGGGTCGTCAGCGCCCTCGTTATAGAGCCGTTCGGCTTCGGCCAGCGCCTTCGGGACGATGACGGCGGCGGCACGCTGTTCCGTCGAGAGGTAGACGTTGCGTGATGATAGCGCCAGGCCATCGGCATCGCGGACCGTCGGCACCGGCACGATGCGGACCGGCTGGGCCAGATCCTCCACCATGCGGCGGATGATCGCCACCTGCTGATAATCCTTCTCGCCTAAATAGGCGCTGTCGGGCTGGGCGATGTTGAAAAGCTTGGTGACAACAGTGGCCACGCCGGCGAAGTGGCCGGGGCGAACAGCACCCTCCAGCTCCATGCCGAGCTTCGTCACGTCGACAACCGTTTCCATCGGCCGGGGATACATGTCGGCGATGCCGGGCGCGAAGATGAAATCGACCTTGCCGTCCCGCAGCATGGCGCTGTCCCGCTCGAGATCGCGCGGATATTTCGCCAGATCCTCGTTGGCGCCGAATTGCAGCGGATTGACGAAGATCGAGACAACGACGATATCGTTTTCAGCTCTGGCGCGCGCGACAAGCTCCATGTGACCGGCATGCAGATAGCCCATGGTCGGCACCAGGCCGATGCTGTTGCCGGCTCTGCGATGCACGGCAAGGCGCTCGCGCAATGCGGCTATCGTGCTGATCGTCTCCATGATGCTCCTCCACGGACGCGCCGCCCGACGCTTGTCCGTCTCCCGTCTTTTGATTTTGGCGGCTCTTCTAACGTGTGCAGTGCGAAAAGGCAATTCAAGGAGAGGCGGTCATTCGCCCTCATGGTTCGAGACGGCATTGCTGTCTTCCTCACCATGAGAGCTAACCCTCCGTGCAATCTAATGCCAAATCAGCGCTTGCGAGCAGCGCGGCGTTCACTCCACCTCATGCTGAGGTGCGCAGCCCAAAGGGCAGCGCCTCGAAGGATTGGGGCGGCCCGGATCCATCAAAGCTTTTCATATAACTTAGCGTTTTTCTCAATCTTTTTCGGTTAACTGCCGCTCATGGCGAAGATCGTGGCATTGGCGGCATATTTTTATCAGGCAGCGATTGCCTTCGGGCTGCTGATCGCGGTGGCGCATCTGCTGGCACCGGCGGATTATGCCGCCTATTCGTTGTTCATCTCCATCAGCCAGTTTGCGGCGATCTTCTGTTTCGAGTGGATTCGCTTTGCCTGCAGCCGCTTCTATCCCGGCCAGGCGCCCGGCAGCGAGGCGGCGGAGCGTACGGCGTTGAGCATCGAGTTTGCGGCTTGCGCCGTGATCTGTATCCTGGTTGCCAGTGCGTCGATCTTCTTTGCCGTATCGCCCGAGATCGCGGTGCTTGGCAGCCTTGTGGTCATCCTTCAAGGTGGAAGCGACCTACACCTGACCATGCTGCGCTTTCGCCAAGAATTTCACGCCTTTTCACGCCTGCAGGGCTCCCGCGCCACCATTCTGGCCATTGGCACGCTGGCCGGTGCGGCGATTGCGCCGAACTTCACCTCTACTGTGGCCGGTCTGCTCGGCGGCTATGTCGCCTATAGTATCCTGGCGATGCTTCTCACCCGCAACAGCCTGCGCGAGGCGGCGGGCTTCCAGCCGCCGCTGGTCAGAAAACATTTTGTCTATGGCAGCGTTGCGGCCGGCGCCTCTGTCATCGGGCTTCTGGCGCCGCTCGGGCTGAAATCGATCCTGACAGCGGTCTTGGGGGCGGGCGGTGCGGCAGGGGCACTCCTGGCGCTTGATCTGCTGCAGCGGCCTTTCGTACTGATTGTCGCGGCTCTGCAGGCTATTCAATATCCCGATGTCGTCGCGACCTATGATCGCGAGGGCGCCACACCGGCGTTCCGGCGGCAGCTTGGCGGCTACTATTCGCTGCTATCGGGCTTCACGCTGATGACGGCGGCGGGGATTTTCGCGCTGTTGCAGCCGGTCGGTCATTTCGTCATTGCGCCCGGTTTGCGCGAGGGCTTTTTCAGTGCCGCGCCGTTTGTCACCGGCCTTGCCGTCTGCCGGGCTCTGACGCTCAACATGCTGCCGACGCCGGCGCATCTGCGTCACCGGTTGCTGGCGATCTTCCTGCTGGCGGTGGTGGATTGCGTGTTGCTCAATGCCGGGGCCTTAGCGGGCGGCTATCTTCATTCCTTCAGCGACGGTGCGCTGATGGCGGGCGGCATGGTCGGCGCGCTGATCGCGATGGTGATCGGCGGGAAGGTCTTGATGGCACTGCCATTTGATTTCGTCTGGCAGCCGGTCGTGCTTTCCGCCGTCGGGCTTGCCGTGCCGGTGCTTGCGACCGCCGGATTCGATTATTCGCTATGGATCTCGGTGGGGGCGGGGATTATCGGTGGCGGCGTCTTCTGCCTGCTCGGCCTCTACAGCTACTTCGTGACGATGTTCCGTCCACGAATGGCCTCGTAACTCAGAGACTTTCGAGCATTCTCAGCACTTTTTCGGCGCTGCTATCCCAGGAAAAGCGGGCGACATTCTCGTAGCCCTTCTTGCTGAGATCCGCTCGCAATGCTTCATCGCCGGCAATCCGGCGCATGGCTGTGACCAGCTCATCCTGTTTCGTCGGGTCGAAGTAGAGCGCGGCGACGCCAGATGCTTCGCGCACGGCGGGGATATCGGCTGCAAGCACCGGGCAGCCCTGCGTCATGGCTTCCAGCGGCGGAATGCCGAAACCCTCATAGAGGCTCGGAAAGACGAAGGCGGTGGCATGGCGCTCGAGTGCGGCGATCTCGGCATCGCTCAGTCGACCGGGGAAAAGCATGTGGTCATTGGACTGAGGGCCATCCGATTTGAACACGGTCGGTGCGGTGCCGCCGACGACGACCAGCTTCTGATCGAGATCGCCGAGTGCCTCGAAGGCGCGGATGGCGAAATCGAGGTTCTTGTTTGGCTTCATCGTGCCGACCAGCAGGAAGAAGCCGTTCCTCTTGAGGCCCAGGCGCTGGATGATGGTTTCGTCCGGCTCGATGGCGGCGAAGTGATCGACGGCGTTGTAGACGACATCGATGCCATCTGCGAGGACGCGGAAGACAGAGGCCAGCTCCTGGCGGGAGAATTCCGAGACGGTGCCGATTTTCGCGGTGCGGGTCAGGACCGCACCGAGCGCGCCATGCAGCAGCCGATAGCTGCGCTTGAACGACTGCGGATGCCGGAAGATCGTTACGTCATGGATGATCACGGCCTGGCGGCGATGTAGCAGCGGACCGCTGCCACCGAAGCCGATCAACCGGCCGCCTCGCGAGCGGGCAAGCAGCGCCGTCTGCTCCCAGAGATGGCCGGGGCCGGAGCCGAAGGCGTCGACCGATATGGCCGAAAGTTCGATATCGAGCGGCGTGTCGCGGGGCACGGCCAGCCGCCAGCTCGCGCCCTTCAGTGCAGCGGGCACGTCGCCTGCGGCTATCTTGCGGTCGAGCGCCAGCGTCAGCTCTCGCGCGAAACGCTGCACGCCCGATAGAGGCTGGCCGAGAAAACGCCCGTTGATGGTGATCGACTGCACGCGAATATCCATATTCCCTAATATCGGGAATAGTTTGCGCCGTTTTCTTTAGAGAAGCCTTAGCCTGGGAGAAGAGAGTTTAAGCAAGCGCATCTTTGCTGCTGATAATGGCGACGCCGCGCGTCCGCATCTCGTTGATTGCCGCCTGAACGCCGGCGGGATCGATGCCGCGGCTCGCATCCTCGATGAAGCGGACGGTGACGCCCGGTAGCATCTCGACGGCGTCGAGCGCTGAGAATTTCACGCAATAGTCTGTGGCTAGCCCGCAGAGATCGAGCTCGGTCACACCCTCGGCGCGCAGCTGCGCGGCAAGGCCGGTAAGGGCGGCCTGATCATTATCGCGGAAGGCCGAGTAGCTATCGACATCCGGCTTTTGGCCCTTCTGCTGGATGAAATCGATGCCGTCGACATTAAGGGCGGGGTGAAGCCGGGCGTCCTCGGTATTCTGGACGCAATGGTCCGGCCACATCATCTGCGGCTTGCCGGAGAGCATGCCCATTTCGAAGGGCTTCTTGCCGGGATGGGCGGAAGCGAAGCTGCCATGGCCGGCGGGGTGCCAATCCTGGGAGGCAAGGACCATGTCGTATTTGCCGCTGTCGATGAGTTTGTTGGCAATAGGCACCACCTGATCGCCTTCGGGAACCGGCAGATTGCCACCGGGGCAGAAACCGTTCTGGATGTCGATCAGCAGCAATGCTTTCATAAGGCCTGTCCTTCCGTTTCTGTTGCGCTGCACGATGCCAAGCGTTGCGCTGCGGATCAAGCCTTTTGCGCCGCGCCTGACGATCAGGCGCGGCGCAATGGTTTTCGAAAGCTTACGAGGGCTTGTGACCCTTGAGGCCGTAGAAGGCGATGTAGACGTAGCAGATGATCGGCATGAGGAAGGCGAGGTGGATGCCGATGGTGTCGGCAAGCCCGCCCTGGATCATCGGCAGGATGGCGCCGCCGACGATGGCGAGGCAAAGGATGCCGGAGCCCTGGCTCGTATATTTTCCGAGGCCATGCAGCGCCAGGCTGAAGATCGTCGGGAACATGATCGAGTTGAACAGGCCGATCGCCAGCACCGACCACATGGCGACATGGCCGGTCGTGAGCACGGTTACCAGAAGCAGGATGGCGACGATGATGGCATTGAAGGCCAGCGCCTTGCCGTCGTCGACATGGCGCATGACCAGCGAGCCGATGAACCGGCCGATCATGGCGCCACCCCAGAAGTAAGACACGTAATGCGCGGCTTCGGCCTCGGAGAAATGGGCGATATCCGGCTGGCTCAGAAAGTTGACGAGGAAGCTGCCGATGCTGACTTCGGCGCCGACATAGAGGAAGATGCCGACTGCGCCGAGGACGAGATGGCGATATTGCCAGGCGGAGCCGCCGCCGCGCATGGGTTCGATCGTTTCCTCATCTTCTACATCCGGCAGCTTCAGCGCCGCGAAGATGGCGGCGAGCAGCAAGAAGGCTGCACCAAGCATCAGGTAGGGGAGCTTCACAGCGCCGGCTTCAGCAAGCCTGATGGCGTCGAGCTGTTCCGGCGTCGCGTTGGTGGCAGCGACCGTTGCGGCCGAGAGGATCAGCATGGCGCCGAAGATCGGGGCGATGGTGGTGCCGAGCGAGTTGAAAGCCTGGGTCAGGTTCAGGCGGCTTGCGGCGGTATCCGGAGGCCCGAGCACGGTAACATAAGGGTTGGCCGCGACCTGCAGGATAGTGACGCCGGCGGCGAGCACGAAGAGGGCGCCCAGGAAGAGGGCGTAGATGCGATAACTGGCGGCCGGGATGAACAGGGCGCAGCCGATCGCGGCGATGACGAGGCCGACGACGATGCCCCATTTATAGCTGATGCGCTTTACCAGCGCGCCTGCCGGCAGCGACACGATAAAATAGGCGCCGAAGAAGCAGAGCTGGATCAGCATCGACTGGGTGTAGTTGAGCTGAAAGACGCTCTTCAGGTGCGGCACCAGAATGTCGTTCAGGCAGGTGATGAAACCCCACATGAAAAAGAGTGAGGTGAGTGCGATAAGCGCGAATTGATAATTACCCTGGCCCTGGTGCGCGGAGGCGCGACCGCCGGCGGGCGCAGAGCTTGTTGCTATGCCAGCCATTTTTTTATCCTCGATTTTTGTTTTTGCCAGGCGAGGGTGGGGCCCCTTCAGGTGTGCCGAACGGCAGGCTGGCAACGGCTTACCGAGACATCGCGGGAAGCGCGCTGACTCGAAGCCGCAGAACTCGATATAAGGGATTGGTCCGAGATTGGTAGCGTGCTAGCGATGCGGATTCCGCAGGGCAGGAGTGTCGAGGGCGGGAGGCTTAAGCAGCGCTCGCGTTGGCCACGTCGGTTTCATACACTCCGTCATCCTCGGGTCAAGCCCGAGGATGACGGAGCATGTGGAGGATGCGGAGGCACACGCAGAATTTAGTGTGCATTCTTCGTTATTGGTAGCCGTTCGACCCTCTGGTTCCAAACCAGAGGAGTCACGTCTCTCAAACCCGCTCCACAAACCCGTCCAAGACCCGCTTCTGCCCCGCCCGATCGAATTCGATCGTCAGCTTATTCCCCTCGACACCCGAGACATTGCCGTTGCCGAACTTGATGTGGAACACGCGGTCGCCGACGAAGAATTTTGAGGGCTCGGAGGAGGTGGATTTGGCGATGAGTTCGCCGTCGATGGTGCGGGTTTTGGGGCCGCTTTCGCCGTAACCGATGCGCTCGACGGCGTGGCCGGAGCGGGAGCCCCAGTTGTCGCGGGTGGCGTCGGTCTTGTTCGCCTGGGCGCGTTTCCAGCCGGGAGTGGAATAGGAATTGGCGAAGGGCTCGGCCTTGTCGAAGCGCGATTGGCCATAGCCGCCGCGGCCGTAACCGCCGTAGGATTGCTCCACTTCCGCGACTTCGACATGGGTGACAGGCAGTTCGTCGAGGAAGCGCGACGGGATGGTCGACTGCCAGAGACCGTGGATGCGGCGGTTGGAGACAAACCAGATGTGGCAGCGGCGCTTGGCGCGGGTGAGGCCGACATAGGCGAGGCGGCGTTCTTCCTCCAGCCCGGCGCGGCCGCTTTCGTCGAGCGAGCGCTGATGCGGGAACAAGCCTTCCTCCCAGCCGGGCAGGAAAACGGTTTCGAATTCCAGGCCCTTGGCGGAGTGCAGCGTCATGATGGAGACGGCATCGAGATTTTCGTTCTGCTCGACGTCCATCACCAGGGCGACGTGCTCGAGGAAGCCGCGCATGGATTCAAAACTGTCCATCGAGCGGATGAGTTCCTTCAGGTTTTCCAGCCGTCCGGGCGCTTCCGCCGATTTGTCGTTCTTCCACATGTCGGTGTAGCCGGACTCTTCGAGGATCTGCTCGGCAAGTTCGGTGTGCGGCGTGTTTTCGAGCAGGCCCTGCCAGCGGCGGAAGGATTGCACGACGTCGAACAAAGCCTTGCGCGGCTTCGGCTTCATCTCGTCGGTCTCGATGATGTCGGCTGATGCCGCCAGCATCGGGATATCGCGGACGCGGGCATAGTCGTGCAGGGCGCGCACCGTGGTGTCGCCGAGGCCGCGCTTCGGTGTGTTGACGATCCGCTCGAAGGCGAGATCGTCGGCCGGCTGGCAGACCAGGCGAAAATAGGCCATGGCGTCGCGGATTTCGAGGCGCTCGTAGAAGCGAGGGCCGCCGACGACGCGATAATTGAGGCCGAGCGTGACGAAACGGTCTTCGAATTCGCGCATCTGGAAGGAGGCGCGCACCAGGATCGCCATGTCGTTCAGCTTGTGCTGATTGCGCTGGAGCTGCTCGATCTCCTCACCGATGGCGCGGGCTTCCTCCTCGGAATCCCAGGAGGCGTGCACCTGCACCTTGATATCGTCAGGGTCAGAGCGATCGGTGAACAGCGTCTTGCCGAGGCGGCCCTCATTATGGGCGATCAGATGGGCAGCGGCGCCGAGAATATGTTCGGTGGAGCGATAGTTGCGCTCCAGCTTGATCACCTTGGCGCCGGGAAAATCCTTTTCGAAGCGCAGGATATTGTCCACTTCCGCGCCGCGCCAGCCATAGATCGACTGGTCGTCGTCGCCGACGCAGCAGACATTCTGCAACTCGCCCTTCGGCCGCTGCGCCAGCAGGCGCAGCCACATATACTGCGCCGTGTTGGTGTCCTGATACTCGTCGACGAGAATGTAGCGGAAGCGCTGGTGATAGTCTTTCAGCACATCCGGATTCTGCCGGAACATGTTGATCGGATGCAGCAAAAGGTCGCCGAAGTCGCAGGCGTTGAGCGTCTTCAGGCGGTTCTGGTAGGCAGCATAGAGTTCGCGGCCCTTGCCGTTGGCAAAGGCGCGGGCGTCGCCCTCCGGAATCTCCGCGGGACCAAGACCCTTGTTCTTCCAGCTGTCGATCATCCCGGCGAATTGTTTGGCGGGCCAGCGCTTGTCGTCGATGCCTTCCGCCTGGATCAGCTGTTTGATCAGGCGGATGACGTCGTCAGTGTCGAGAATGGTGAAGCTGGAGGAGAGGCCGACCAGCTCGGAATGACGGCGCAGCAGCTTGACGCCGATCGAGTGGAACGTGCCGAGCCAGGGCATGCCCTCGACCGCGCCGCCGACGAGCAGGGCAACGCGCTCCTTCATCTCGCGGGCCGCCTTATTGGTAAAGGTGACGGCGAGGATCTGGCTGGGGAAGGCGCGGTTGGTGGAGAGGATATGGGCAATGCGGGTCGTCAGCACCCGCGTCTTGCCGGTGCCGGCGCCGGCGAGCACGAGAACCGGCCCGTCCAGCGTCTCTACCGCTTCCGTCTGTTCCGGATTGAGGCCGGTGAGATAGTCGGGCCGCCGGCCGCCATCGCGCGCCGCCATGGCGCGGGCCGCAATACCGCCGCCTACACTGGTGGGGCCGGGGGCTGGCGCGGGCCGGCGCGGAACCAGGTGTTCCGGCTCTTCGTCGAAGAAGGGAATGTCGTCATGTCCGATGGTCATGAGGTTCAATGTAATGATTCTGCCCTGAAAGGCAAAAGAAACGGCCCAAAAATAGAACAAAAAGTGCACATTCACAGGTGTATGGAGGTTATCAAGAGGCTATCCCACCCCTGAACAGGGATGTGGGGATGCAAATGAAATGCCTCGTTGTCCCCGCCAAGATTACAACTTTGTCATAATGCGTGGCAAAGCTTGCCGCATATGTTCAAAAAAACGATATTGCAGCAAATCGGGCACAATCCTGCGTTATATCGCGATTTGCCCTAGGGGTGGCCTCAGTAAGTGCGCTGGGTGCGATGAGGCCATATAAAACTGACGACGCGATTTCATCGCCTCTGACAACGAGCCGGAGACGTGCATGACCGCCTGGAAGCAGCTTTCCTTGTCTTTTCTGTTGCTAGCGGCAGGTATTGCCGCTGTGGTGGTTTTCGTGCCCGGCACGGCTGGATTGCTGCGGGCAGTTGGCGTCCCTGAAGCCGTCGTGGGGGCTATTGCGCCTGGCGAAAGCACCAAGAGTGAGAAGGCAGCGAATGGCGGTGCGCGGCGTGGCGCCGATAAGCCGCTGGTGGTGACCGAGGCCGTGGTCAGCGGCGTGGTCAATGATCGCCTGAGCGCCATCGGCACCGGCGATGCCATACGCTCCGTCGTCGTCATGCCGCAGGCAACGGGCACGATCCGCGAAATCCTCATCAAGTCCGGCGACCATGTAAAGCAGGGACAGGTGCTGGCCCGTCTTGACGATGACGAGCAGATCATTGCGCGCGGTCAGGCGGAGGTGGCCTTGAAAAGTGCCGTCGAGAAGTCGCAGCTCTATCACAACATCAAATCCAGTGTGTCGCGCATGGAGGTCTTCGATTCCGAGATCGTCGAGCAGGGCGCACGGCTGGCGCTGAAATCGGCCGAGCTGGCGCTGAAGCGCCGGGATATCGTTGCGCCGATCGATGGTATCGTCGGTATCGTTCCCGTCGTCATCGGCGACAATGTCACGACGACGACCAGCATCGTCACGCTCGACGACCGCTCGGAAGTCCTGGTCGATTACTGGGTACCGGAGCGGTTTGCCAATACGGTCAAGGTCGATCAGCCGGTTGAGGCGACGTCGGTGGCGCGGCCGGGACGGTTGTTCTCCGGCGTGGTCGAGGCGGTCGACAACCGCGTCGATGGCGCCAGCCGTACCTTGCGGATCCGCGCCCGTATCGACAATGCCACGGACGAGTTGCGCGCCGGGATGTCCTTCAATGTCGGCATGCGCTTTGCCGGCGAAACCTATCCTTCCGTCGATCCGCTGTCGGTGCAGTGGGACGGCGAAGGCTCCTATGTCTGGCGTGTCATCGACGGCAAGTCGTCCAAGGTGCGTGTCAGTGTCGTGCAACGCAATCCGGATGCGGTGCTGGTTCAAGCCGATCTCAAGGACGGTGATCGGATCGTCACCGAGGGGTTGCAGCGCGTGACCGAGGGCGGCGCGGTGCGCCTTGCCCGCGAAGTGGCCGAGGCCACGGAGGCCGTCACGCAATGATGGGGCACGGCAACGATACCGGCGATGGGGCCGGGACTGGCACTGGCTCCGGCAAGCAGGCTTTTACCGCGCTTTTCGTGCGCCGGCCGATCCTGGCGCTGGTCTTCAACACGCTGATGGTCGTTGCCGGCCTTGCCGCCTATTTCGGTGTCGAGGTGCGCGAATTGCCTGACGTCGACCGCCCGGTCGTCACCGTGCGGACCATGTTTGACGGCGCTGCGCCGCAGACGGTGGATCAGGAACTGACCAAGGTCATCGAGGGCGCGGTCGCCCGAGTCAGCGGCCTGAAATCCGTGTCCTCCAGTTCCTCCTTCGGCCAGAGCCGGGTGACGCTCGAATTTTCCGACACCATCGATCTCTCGGTTGCGGCCAACGATGTTCGCGATGCGATCGGACGCATCACCGAGCAGCTGCCCGACGAGGCGGACGCGCCGCAGATCGTCAAGGCGGATTCGGATTCGCAGCCGATCATGCGGCTTGCCGTCACCTCCAATACGCTCACCATGGACGACCTGACGCAGCTCGTCGACAACGAGATCACCGACCGGCTCGCCTCCGTCGATGGCGTTGCCGATGTCGAGCTCTATGGCGACCAGGAGAAAGTTTTCCGCATCGATGTCGATCAGGGAGCGCTTGCCGGGCGAGGGCTGACGATCGGCGATCTGACGACGGCGCTGGCGACAGCGGCGCTCGATGTGCCGGCGGGATCGCTGAAGAGCAATCGGCAGGATATCGTCGTGCGCGCCACGGCCGCGTTGCAGACCCCCGAGGATTTCTCGCGGCTGATCATCAAGGATCGCGTCCGGCTTGCCGATGTCGCAACCGTGACGCTCGGTCCCCGCGATGGGACCACGGCGCTGCGTTCCAACGGTGTACAGGGCATCGGCCTCGGCATCATCCGGCAGGCGCAATCGAACACGCTCAACATCTCCAACGGCGTGAAAGCCGTGGTGGCGCAGCTGTCGAAATCTTTGCCTGAGGGAACCCGCATCGCGATCACCAGCGATGACGCCGTGTTCATCCAGGGGGCGATCCATGAGGTGGTGCTGGCGCTGATACTCTCTGCGCTGATCGTCACGATCGTCATCTACCTCTTCCTGCGCGACTGGCGCGCGACGCTGATCCCGGCGGTCACCATGCCCGTGGCGCTGACCGGAACGCTGGCAGCGCTCTACATGGTCGGTTTTTCCATCAACATCCTGACGCTGCTGGCGATCGTGCTTGCCACCGGCCTCGTGGTCGACGATGCCATCGTCGTGCTCGAAAATATCGTTCGGCGAAGATCGGAGAAGATGGGACCGCGCGCGGCGGCGGTGCTCGGCACGCGCGAGGTCTTCTTCGCTGTCATCGCGACGACGGCGACGCTTGCCGCCGTCTTCATTCCGCTGTCCTTCCTGCCGGGGCAGGTGGGTGGCCTGTTCCGCGAATTCGGCTTCGTGCTCGCTTTCTCCGTCGGCCTGTCATCGATCGTGGCGCTGACGCTTTGTCCGATGCTGGCCTCGCGCATGCTGACCAAGGAGATGCGCGAGGATCACGGCATGCTCGGCCGTTTCGGCGAGCTGTTTTCCGGTGTCTATCGCCGTACGCTCGGGGCCTGCCTGAATGCGCCGTTGGTGGTCATCGTCTTCTGCGCGATCTTTTCCGCCGCCGCGATCTTCGCTTTCCTGGGCGTCAAGAGCGAGCTGACGCCGAATGAGGACCGCGCCATGGTGATGCTCAGGCTGACCACACCGCAAGGTGCCAGCCTCGATTACACCAAGGATCAGTTGCAGCGTGTGGAAGAAAACCTGCAGCCCCTGATGGACAGCGGCGATATCCGCAATGTCTACGCGATCTCCGGACAGAACGGACAGGTGAATACCGGCTTCATGGTATTGACGCTGGCGCCCTGGAGCGAGCGTCACCGCACGCAGACCGACATCGTTGCCGATATCAACCGGGCGATGGCCCGCGTGCCGGCGTTGCGCGGCAACGTCTTCCAGTCAAACAGTCTGCGCATCCGTGGTGCCGGCAGCGGCGTGCAGATGGCACTGACGGGCAATGATCACGAGGCATTGACGCAGGCGGCGCTGAAGCTGGTGCAGGCACTGGACGCCACCGGGCAATTCGACACGCCGCGTCTCAACAATGAGCCGACCCAGGCGCAGGTCTCCGTCGCGATCGACCGCGAGCGCGCTTCCGATCTCGGTGTCGACATCACCGGCCTGTCGACGGCGCTGCAATCGCTGCTCGAGGGTCGCTCCGTTGTCGATGTCTTCGTCAAGGGCGAGGCCTATCCGGTGCTGCTGACCTCGACCATGCGGCCGATCGACGATCCGACCGATCTCGAAAACGTCTTCCTGAAGACCGGCGACGGCAAGATCGTGCCGATGTCGGTCATCGCCAGCCTGAAGGAAGGGGCGGTCGCGCCGCAGCTCACCCGCGAGCAGCAACTGGCATCGGTCGCGATCACCGCCGGCCTCAAGAACAACATGTCGCTCGGCCAGGCCGTGGAGGAAGTCACGCGCATCGCCGCGCCGCTTCTGCCGCCCGGCGCGCGCCTGATCCCGCTCGCGGAAGCGGCGACGCTGCAGGAGAATTCCAGCGGCATGGCGCTTACCTTCGGTTTCGCCATCATCATCATCTTCCTGGTGCTTGCCGCGCAGTTCGAGAGCGTGCTGTCGTCGCTGATCATCATGTCGACGGTGCCGCTCGGCCTTGCCTGCGCGGTCTTTGCGCTCGTCATCACCGGTTCCAGCCTTAACATCTACAGCCAGATCGGCCTGGTGCTGCTGGTCGGCGTCATGGCGAAGAACGGCATCTTGATCGTGGAGTTCGCTAATCAGCTGCGCGATGCCGGTGAGGGCGTGCGCGAGGCGATCGAGAGGGCCTGCGCGCTGCGTCTACGCCCGGTGATGATGACCATGATCGCGACCATCCTCGGCGGTGTGCCCCTGGTGTTTGCGCATGGGGCGGGAGCGGAAGCACGCATCGCGCTTGGCTGGGTGATTGTCGGCGGCCTCGGTTTCGCGACCCTGGTGACGCTTTACGTCACGCCAGTCGCTTATCTCCTGATCGCCCGCTTCGCCAAGCCGCAGGCACACGAGGAGCAGCGATTGCACGAGGAAATGTCGGATGCGGCGCTCAGGGCGAAGCTGACGAAACTCAGGGCGGCGGAGTAATCGCGCCTTTCGGCGTAATAGATAAATCGATTTCAACCAAAGATTTATAGTAACTCGACCGTTTCGATTAGCTGTTTATTAAACATGATTGTTAATCATAGGTGCCTGTAACCACCCGAGTTCAGGCGCTTTTTTTGCCGGACTCACGTTCGCCGACATGGTCGGCCCGCCTGCATGAGCGCTCGCGGCATGGTTCCAATGTCTCCTTGTGCCTGTTGTGTATCGTTGCGTCCGGAGTTCGTGTGTCGTGAGTATTTTTTCGACCTTCATCAGGGTTAGTCCCTCCGTCAATACCGCCCTTGAAGTCCTCAGAAACACCCAGTCAGATTTGAATGTCGCCCAGCGCCAGGTGTCGTCGGGCCTGCGCGTTCAGACCGCCAAGGACGACGCCACCTATTGGCGGATTTCGACATTGACGCGCACCGATATCGGCGCCGTGTCGGCCGTGCAGGATGCGCTCGGGCTTGCCTCCGCCACGGTGAGCACCGCCTCCACAGGCGTTACCAGCGCAATTGATATCGTCACCCAGATCAGGTCGAAACTGGTGAGCGCCTACGAGGGCAGCGTCGACAAGACCAAACTCAATGACGAGATCACCCAGCTCAGGGATCAGCTTCGCAGTGTCGGCCAGTCCGCGAGCTTCAATGGCGTCAACTGGATCGTGCTTCAGGACGGCGAGGATCCGACTGAACCGCATCGAATCCCCGGTTCGGTCATCCGCAACACCGACGGCACCATTTCAATCGGGATGTTGAACTATGAAGGCGTCACCTCGACCAGCGGCTCCATCGCATCGACGGATGCGCGATATCTCATCGACGATCAGTCCGGCGGTACCGGCGGTTATGGCGTACTCACCTCCACCGCCTTTGCGACGGAAGCTGGTGCGGCCCAGAATTATGTGTTGGTCAGCAGCAAGTATGGCGACACCAGCGGACAGGTGGAAATCTCGCTCGACGCGAATACGACGAACGGCGCTTTGACGGACATGGTCAATACCGTCACCTCCATGCTGCATCAATTGAACACGATAGGCTCGGCCTTCGGCTCCCTGGAAACACGCGTCAACCTGCAGAGCGAATTTGCCAGCAGCCTCAGTGATTCGCTCACCAGTGGCGTTGGCAAGCTTGTCGATGCGGACATGGAGCAGCAGTCGAGCAAGCTATTGGCGTTGCAGACCCAGCAACAGTTGGGGATACAATCGCTATCGATCGCCAATGCGAGCTACAATACGCTGACGCAACTCTTCCAGAATTTCTAAGGGTAGGGCTAGTGTTGCCGTTCGCTTTCGCAAATGCCAATGATACCGGAATGGTAAAAGGTAGAGATGCGTGCATGCTTATCACGTCAGTCGTGTTAGCCATTTTTTCGCTTGGCTGGAGTGTGCGTGGTGCTCTCAGAGGTAGCCTCAATGCAATGGTAATCTGGCTCGGTTTCTCAATGTTCTGGGGCCTGATGTCCATCATGTTTTCTATGGCCCAAGCCCAACGCTAAAAGATTGTTGCCGAAACGGCTCTCATCCAAAAGATATAAGGTCCTCATAGATTTCGCTTCATCATATTGCCGCAATGCTCCATATCTGCTTCGGACCATCGAACCGGAGAGCGACGATTCCATGATCAAAAAAATTGCCATTCTTGCCATCTCGGCAGCCTTTCTTAATGCATGCACGACGACCGACCCCTATACGGGTGAGCAGAAAGTCTCCAATACGGCCGGGGGCGCCGCGATCGGTGCCGGCGTCGGCGCGGTTGCCGGTCTTCTCATCGGTCATTCGCCGGCTTCGCGCCGCAACGCCGCGCTGATCGGCGCCGGTGTCGGGGCGCTCGCAGGGGCCGGTATCGGCAACTACATGGATCAGCAGGAATCCGAACTGCGTGCGCAGTTGCAGGGCACGGGCGTTTCCGTTACCCGCGTAGGCGACCGCATCATCCTGAACATGCCGTCGGCCATCACCTTCGATATCGACCGGGACGAGATCAAGCCGGAATTCTTCGCGACGCTGAACTCGGTCGCGATCGTGCTGCGCAAATTCAACCGCACGCTGATCGACGTCAACGGCCATACGGATTCGACCGGCAGCCTGCAGCATAACCAGGACCTGTCCGAGCGCCGCGCCGGCTCGGTTGCTTCCTATCTCGGCAGCCAGGGGATTGACCAGCGCCGCGTTTCGGCCGTCGGCTTCGGCCCGACGCAGCCGGTTGCCAGCAACGCCAACGAATCCGGCCGCGCCCAGAACCGCCGCGTCGAAATCCAGATCGCGCCGATCACGCAGAACGGCTGATCTGGCATCAGCATTTGACATGAAGACGGCCGGGTTTGCGACCCGGCCGTTTTGTTTGAAGGCTATTCCCTCACGCGTGCATCGTCGCGCCCTTGGTGATCTTGTCGACGATCTTCTTGTCGGCGCGCAGCGCGATGCCGACGACCTTGGCGTCTTCGGGGGTAAACTCAGAAAAGACCGCGCGGTTGGCAGCGTCATGGCCGGTTGAGAACATTTCCTCGATGAAGATCGAGGAGGTGACGCCGCGTTCCAGCGAGCGGCGATGGATCGTAGCGATCGTTTCCTCGTCGGCGGATAACACGATCATTGGCTGGATCGACAGGGCGTTGTAGCGATTGCCCGCGCGATCGCTGTAGGGCTCGCCGATAATATCCGGAAACTGCCCGGCAATCCCGGTCGAGAGGAAGGCGGTCACGTTCAGTTTTTGCCAGGACTGAAGATTGTTTCGCAGAACGATCGCGATTTTGGTATCAAACATCGGTAGCCACTTTCATGCTGTCTGGGAATGAGCAATTGCACGAAGAGATAGCCGGTCGGGCCTTTGAGGGTCTTGAACGTTTGTGCGTGGGGCCGGACGCGAACCGTATCGTCTCGGCGCCTGCCTATCCCGGGATCGAGCGCATTCATGCGCAATTCCATGGCGACGCCTTCGATTTGCACCGACACGATACTTATGCCCTTGGCGTCACCATTCGCGGCGTGCAGACCTTTAGCTATCGCGGCGAGCGCCGCTACAGCCTGCCGGGCCGGGTGATTATCCTTCACCCAGACGAGGTGCATGACGGCGGTGCGGCGACCGATGACGGGCTGATCTACCGCATGCTCTATCTCGAACCGTCGATGCTGATGCAATGCCTGGAAGCGGCGGGCATCGGCCTGCCTTTCGTCGATGAGCCGGTGATCGAGGATGACCGTCTCGCCGGTCTGCTATTGGGAGCACTTGGCGAACTCGACCGCGAGCTGGACGAGCTTTTCGTCGACGATTTCATCTCACGCATGGCGACAGGGCTCGCCTTGCATGCGCGCCTGCCGCAGAAGCCCTTGGGACTTATCGCCTGGGGCCAGGTCAAAACGGCGCGGGATTATCTGGAGGCGCATGCCATGCGCGGCGTTCGTTCGGAGGAACTGGAGCGCGTCACCGGCCTCGATCGTTTCGCGCTGTCACGCCATTTCCGCGCCGCCTTCGCCACCAGCCCGCATCGTTTCCTGCTGATGCGGCGGCTGCAGCGGGCCAAGGCGATGATCGGCGACGGCGAGCCGATTGCCGAAGTCGCGACGGCCACGGGTTTTGCCGACCAAAGCCATCTGACGCGGCATTTCAAGAAGGCGTTCGGCATGGCGCCGGGCGCATGGGGTGGAATGGTCGGTGCTGCACGACTATCGGCGCGGCACCTATAAGCAGGCTCTCCGGCAATGCTCAGAGCATGCCAAGGAACTGCTTGAGTTCCGCCGTTTTCGGATTGGCGAAGACGTCGCCCGGCGGCCCGATTTCATGGACGCGACCCTGATGCATGAAGACGACGCGTGAGCAGACGTCGCGGGCGAACCTCATCTCATGCGTTACCATCAGCAGTGTCATGCCTTCGCTGGCGAGCTCTCGGACAACTGCGAGAACCTCGGCCACCAGCTCGGGGTCGAGCGCGGAGGTGATCTCGTCGCAGAGGAGCGCGATCGGCTGCATGGCAAGAGCCCGGGCAATGGCGACACGCTGCTGCTGGCCGCCCGAGAGTTCGTCGGGAAAGGCGTCGAACTTGTGCTCGAGACCGACGCGGTCGAGCATGCGCCGCGCCATAGCCTCGGCATCGGCCTTGGAGGTCTTCTTGACGACCATCTGCGAGAGCATGACGTTGCGGCCGGCGCTTAGGTGCGGAAATAGGTTGAACTGCTGGAAGATCATCCCGACCTTCAGCCGCAATGCCTTCAAATGCAGCTCGTCGGGCAGAAGCTGGGCGCCGGCCACGGAAATCGAACCGTCGTTGATGTTCTCGAGCCCGTTGATGCAGCGCAGAAGCGTCGATTTGCCCGAGCCGCTCTTGCCGATGATGGCGATCACCTCGCCGGGCTCGACGTCGAGGTTGATGCCTTTCAGCACCTCGTTCTCGCCAAAGCTTTTGCGGACTTCAGTGACCTCGATGAGCGACATTCAGTTTCCTTTCCAGGATCTGGCTGCTCTTCGACAGCGGCCAGCACAGGGCAAAATAGATAAGGGCGACGAAGCCGTAGACGGTGAACGGCTGGAACGTCGCATTGGTGATGATCGTGCCGGCCTTCGACAGCTCGACGAAGCCGATGATCGAGGTGAGGGCCGTGCCCTTGACCACCTGTACCGAGAAGCCGACCGTCGGTGGGACGGCGATGCGGAGCGCCTGCGGCAGGATGACGTAGCGCATCTGCTGGAGGTAACCCATGCCAAGGCTGGCGGAGGCCTCCCATTGACCTTTCGCCACGGCCTCGACGCAGCCGCGCCAGATCTCGATGAGGAAGGCTGAGGACCAGAGGATGAGGGCGACGCCTGCGGCGAGCCATGCCGGCACGTCGATGCCGAAGAGCCCGAGGCCGAAGAAGGCGAGGAAGAGCTGCATCAGCAGCGGCGTGCCCTGAAAAAGCTCGACGAAATATTTGACGGCAACGCGGGCGACCTTGTTCTTGCCGATGCGTAAGAAGAGGAGGATCGCACCGACGGTGCCGCCGCCGATGAAAGAAACGAGCGAGAGCAGAACGGTCCAGCGCGTGGCGAGCAGAAGGCCGCGCAGAATATCCCAGGTGGTGAATTGAATCATCGGCGGACCCTGCGCGGAAAGATGAGCGAACCGGCGGCGGCAAGCAGTTGCCGCAGGATGATGGCCAGAAGCAGATAGATCGCCGTGGAGACGAAATAGGCTTCGAAGGCGCGGAAGGAGCGGGACTGGATGAAGTTCGCCGCAAATGTCAGGTCCTCGGCGGCGATCTGCGAGACGACGGCGGAGCCGAGCATGACGATGACAACCTGCGACGACAGGGCCGGCCAGATGCGCTGGAGCGAGGGAACGAGAATGACGTGGCGGAAGGTCTCGAACGGCGTCATCGCCAGGCTGGCGCCGGCCTCGAACTGGCCGCGCGGCGTTGCCTGGATTCCGGCACGGATGATCTCGCAGCTATAGGCGCCGAGATTGACGATCATGGCGAGATTGGCCGCCGTGATTTCGCTCATGTGAATGCCGATGCCGGGCAGGCCGAAGAAGATGAAGAAAAGCTGGATCAGGAACGGTGTGTTACGGATCAGCTCGACATAAGCAGCAACAATCGGCTTGAGCCAGCGGGGACCCAGAGCTCGCGCCCAGGCGCAGGCAATGCCGAGCGCGATGCCGACCACCGCACCGACCAGGGTCAGTTCTATAGTGACGAGGACGCCCTTGATCAGAACCGGATAGTATTCGGCGAGCCAGCCGAAGTCGAAGTGATAGCGCATGAAATGGTGCCTCGCTCGGCTCCGGCCGCACCATCGGATGAGGGCACGGCCGGGCTTGCGTTAATCAGAAACCGGCGGGGAGGTCGGCGCCCAGCCATTTCTGCGATATCTTGCCGAGCGTACCATCGGCCTTGGCGGCGGCGATGATGTCGTTGACCTTCTTCTGCAGCGCGGGTTCGCTCTTGTTCAGTCCGATGAAGCAGGGGGAGTTGGTGATGAGGAACTTCATCTCCGGCTTCTTCGGCGGGTTTTTGGCAAGGATCGCGGCGGCGACGACGTTGCCGGTGGCGACCAGGTCGACCTGACCCGACAGGAAGGCGGAGATAGTGCCGTTATTGTCTTCGTAGCGCTTGATCGTCGCATCCTGAGGGGCGACCTTCGTCAGCGCCAGGTCTTCGATGGCGCCGCGCGTGACACCGATCGTTTTGCCGGAGAGATCCTCGGGCTTGGTGGCGGTGACGTCGGCGGGGCCGAAGACGCCATTGAAGAAGGGCGCATAGGCGTCGGTGAAGTCGATGACGGCCTGGCGTTCGGCATTCTTGCCGAGGCTCGAAATCACCAGATCGACCTTGTTTGTCTGGAGATAGGGAATGCGGTTGGCGCTGGTGACCGGTACCAACTCGGTCTTCACGCCGAGTTTCTCGCCAATCAGGTTTGCCATGTCGATGTCATAGCCCATGGGCGCCATGTCCGGTCCGACGCTGCCGAAAGGCGGGAAGTCCTGGGGAACGGCAACGCGGATAGTGCCGCGCGAGGTGATATCGCTCAAGGCGTCCGCCCGGGCTGCCTGCGGGCTCGACAGCGACCCCATCGCCAGCATCGCCATACCCAGTGCCGTGAGCAATTGTCTGCGCTTCATCGAATGTCCTTCCAAACGTGGCTATGTGTAACAGCCGGACAGCACGCAAGAGGTATGCCAGTCGGTTGAAGGATAGGATCGCTCGCTCAAGACGTGCTCTCTCTCAGAGGGAATTTTGCGGCAAATGCACATTTTTCCGGGTTTTGCTTAAAAAATAAGCATAATTGCCGGTCGCCAGCAATGTCCGTCGTGTGTCGGCGATCGCAATCGAGGCGGCTTGATCGCGGGCAGGCGAGCGCTCGCTCGGTGTGGAAACCACGGGCGATTTTCATGACTGGACAGCATCGTCCTGATGCCCCATAGAACCGCAAAAGGTTAACGCGCTCTTATATGTTTTTGATGGGAGATTCGGGACGATGGCTCTGGCGGATGCGAAGGCGGGGATACGCAACGAGGCAGGGATTGCTGCAGTTCTCGGCATCCTGAAACAGGCCTTTGGCGAGCGTTTCCAGACCGGAGAAAGTTTTCGCGCCCAGCACGCGCATACGACCACCTATATTCCCACGCAGCTTCCCGATGGAGTGCTCTTTGCCGAGACGAGCGAGGACGTGCAGGCGGTCGTCAAGGCTTGCGCCGAGCATAAGGTTCCGATCATCGCCTTCGGTACAGGCTCCTCGCTGGAGGGGCAGGTGAACGCGCCGCAGGGCGGAATTTCCATCGATTTCAGCCGGATGAATCGGGTGCTTGAAGTGAATGCCGAGGATCTCGACTGCACGGTCGAGCCCGGCGTCACTCGCGAACAGCTCAACACCTATCTGCGTGATACCGGCCTGTTCTTCCCGATCGACCCCGGCGCCAATGCCTCGATCGGCGGCATGACGGCGACGCGCGCCTCGGGCACCAATGCCGTGCGCTACGGCACGATGAAGGACAATGTGCTGGCCGTGACCGTGGTCGCCGCCAACGGCGAAGAGATCCGCACCGCCCGCCGCGCCAGGAAATCGTCGGCTGGCTATGATCTGACCCGGCTCTTTGTCGGCTCGGAAGGGACGCTCGGCGTGCTGACTTCGGTGACGTTGCGCCTGCAGGGCATTCCCCAGAAGATCGCCGGCGGTGCCTGCGCCTTTCCGAGCATCAAGGCAGCTTGCGATGCGGTCATCATGACGATCCAGATGGGCATTCCGGTTGCGCGGATCGAGCTTCTCGATGCCGTCCAGCTGCGGGCTTGCAATGCTTACTCAGGCCTCACCTATGAGGAGCAGCCGACGCTGTTCCTCGAATTTCACGGCACCGAAGAGACGGTCGCGCTGCAATCGGAGCAATTCGCCGAGATCGCGGCGGAGTGCGGCGGCGGCGAGTTCCTCTGGACCAGCAATCTCGAGGAGCGCAACAAGCTCTGGAAGGCGCGCCACGATGCCTATTGGGCGGCGCGGGCGCTTGCGCCGGAACTGGCGGCGCTGTCGACGGATGTCTGCGTCCCGATCTCAAGGCTTGCCGAATGCGTTGCCGAGACCCAGGCCGACATCGAGGAACACGGATTGCTGGCGCCGATCGTCGGGCATGCTGGCGACGGTAATTTCCACGTGCTGGTGCTGTTCGACGACAAGACGCCCGAAGGCATCGCTATCGTCGAAGCCTTCGTTGCGCGGCTGAATGCGCGGGCCCTGGCCATGGACGGAACCTGCACCGGCGAGCATGGCGTAGGGCAGGGCAAGATGTCGTTTCTCGAGCAGGAGCTCGGCGGCGCCGTCGACCTGATGCGCCAGGTCAAGCACGCACTCGATCCAGACGCGATTTTCAACCCGGGTAAGATCTTTCATGGCCATTGAAAAATGGAATAGCCCATGATCCCGGCTTGCCCCTTGCGTGAATGGCGCTAGGCTATGACGTTCCGTATCTCGGGAGCTGCGGTGCGGTTTGGATAGGGATCGGATTCGCTAAGGATCGAGGCTGCTTTTTTGCCTATATGGCTGGATATGTGATGCCTTGTATATCGGAATGCAGAATGGAGATGGTGTGCATTGTTAGGTAGGGTCCTGGTTTTCCTGGGGGGATTGCTTGTAGTGGTGCTGTTCGTGGCGCTGCTCGCTCCGCTCTTCATAGACTGGACCGATTTTCGCAAGAATTTCGAAGATCAGGCGAGCCGTATCATCGGCAAGAAGGTGACGGTTCACGGCTCCGTCGACGCCCGTCTTCTGCCGTTTCCCTCCGTGACATTGCATGACGTCCGCGTCGGTCAGGAAGCCGACGGGACGCCGCTGGTGCAGATCGCTCAATTCTCCATGGATGCCGAGCTGGCGCCGTTCCTGTCCGGCGAAGCGCTGATCTTCGACATGCGCGTCTCCGAGCCGAAGGTGCGTCTGCGGCTGTTGAAGGACGGCACGCTCGACTGGATGCGCGGCAGCCAGCCGGAAATGCCCGCCAAATCGGTCGTACTGGAAAGCGTGCATGTCGATGGCGGCGATATCCAGTTCATCGATGAGCAATCGGGCCGCACCCGGCACATTACGGGTTTCAATGCGGAAATGTCCGCGAAGTCGCTCGCCGGTCCCTGGCGGATCGAGGGGGATGCGGCACTTGATGGCGAACACGGCAATTTCACCATTTCCAGCAGCCAGCCGGACGACAGCGGCGTGTTGCGCGTCCGCACCCGGCTTAATCCGGACCGCCATCCGCTCAGCGTGGATCTCGACGGTGAGCTGAAGCTGGTCGACCAGAAGCCGGATTATCTCGGTCTCTTCACGGCGGGGATCGAGGATAAGCAGACGCGCAAGCCCGCGGACGAGCAGGCTCAGCCTCGCATCAAGGGTCGGTTCGAGCTGACCAACGAGCGAATTCGTATCCCTGAATATCGCCTTGAGGTCGGGGCGGCGGACGATCCTTACGTGGTGACCGGGGAGGCGACGCTGGACACCGGCAGCAAGCCGGAATTCTTGTTGACCGCCGATGGCCAGCAG
The DNA here is from genome assembly GCF_041355235.1 of Rhizobium sp. RCC_161_2. NCBI lineage: Bacteria > Pseudomonadati > Pseudomonadota > Alphaproteobacteria > Hyphomicrobiales > Rhizobiaceae > Rhizobium > Rhizobium sp. RCC_161_2. The sequence goes on from NZ_JBFUPL010000002.1 coordinate 105,496, forward strand.
ATTGACGTCAACCGTCTCGGCAACAATCAAGGCACCAACGGCAAGACCAACCGCAATCCCGCCGTCTCCGCCCGCCAGCGCCTGAACAATCTGATTGCGATTGCCGCCGAGGTTCCGATCCCGCAGGTGCCCGGCAAGGCGACATTCCGCCTGCCGGCGATCGTTGCCGGCGACACGACGATCCGCGACGTGCAGATGGACCTGGAGCCCGCCGGAACCGGTTGGAAGATCGATCATGCGATCGGCATGCTGCCGGGCCGTACGCAGGTCGAGGCCACTGGCAAGCTGATGCTGCAGGGCGAGCCGAATTTCATCGGCAATCTGGTCGTTGCCTCCAACCAGCCGTCGGGCCTGGCGTCCTGGCTGGTGGGCTCGGTCGATCCGGCGATCCGGCAGTTGCGGCAGGCCGGCTTTTCCGCCGACGTCAATTTGCGGCACGAGGAACAGCGCTTCGATAACCTTGAGATCGCCATCGGTTCGGCCACGCTCAAGGGCAAGCTGGACCGGCAGGCACCAGATAAGCAGGCGCCGAAGCTTGGCGTCGATCTCAGCGGTGACGCGCTGGACCTCGATGCGTTGAGGGCACTGACAGGCATGTTCACCGGTCAGGACGCCGGCGAGGCCCTGCTCGACCACCAGATTACGGCGCATCTGAAGGCGGACAAGTTCGCAGTGTTCGGCGTACAGGCCGACAATGTCGAAACGTCCTTTTCGATCACCGATGGCGCGTTGACGCTCGACAAACTATCGGTCCGCGATGTTGCTGGGGCCGAAATCACGGCAACAGGGCGCGGCGATGGCTCTTTGTTGAAGTACAAGGGGTCGGGCGAGATCACCTTCAAGGCAGCCGATCCCGGTCCTTTCTTCGAAATGCTGAGCCAGCATCTGCCGCATCATCCGGTCATGGATCGGCTGGTGCGCAATGCTGCGTGGTACGGCAATACTGCGTTGCGCGGTGCGCTATCCCTCGGCGGTGACGAAGGTGACGGTGTGACGGTAACGCTCGCCGGCGTGTCCAACGGCAGCCGCGTCAATCTCGACTACCGCATGTCCGACCTGCTAGCGCTGACCGGCAAGGGCACGACGACGCTGGAGGCAACGCTTGAAAATTCGGTGACCTCAATCCTGTTCGGGCAGGCGGGGCTAGATCCGCTGCCCGTCGAAGCCGACGCCAATGGCCGCCTGACGCTGAAGGTGACAGCAGAGGGCACCGAACCGGCGGATGCGGCGCTGACCTTTGCGACCGACAAGACCTCGTTCACGGCCAATGGCAAGGTCGATGTCCGTCCCAGCGCCTTCCTCAACGGCAAGATCGCACTGTCGCTCGACAGTGCCGATCTCGATCCCTATTTTGTCATGAACGGTATCGGCGTGCCGCAGATGGGGACGAGCCTACCGGTCAAATTCCAGGCGAATGCCGTGCTCGATGCCGACAAGATCGCGCTCTCCGACATGAAGGGCCAGCTTGCCGACAACAATGTCTCGGGCGCGCTGACCTTCGATCGCAAGTCACCGAATATCAAGGCGACCGGCGAACTGGCGCTCGACAAGGCCGATCTCGACTGGCTGGGCGAAGCGATCTACGGGCCGATGACGGATGCCGCGACCGGCAATCTGACCAAGGCCAAGCTTGGGCTGCCGACGTTCAGCGGGCTCGATCTCAACATCAAGCTTTCGGCCAAGCAGGTCTGGCCGGGGATATTCGGTCCGATCGCCAATTTCAGAGCCAACGCTGCCTATAAGGGCGAGGAATTGCGGCTGAACGATATTGCCGGCGCCTGGAACGGCGGCGCGCTCGCCGGCAATCTGATGCTTGCCAATGCCGACGGCACCGGGCTGATGCAGACGAAACTCAATCTCACCAATGGCGATCTTGCGACCGTCGCCTGGCAGCGCGATGGCGCGCCGCTGGCCACTGGCCGCTTTGGTCTGGACCTGAGCATGGAGACCAGCGGCAAGAGTATGGGTGAGCTTGCCGCCAATGCCAGCGGCTCGGGCGAGGCCAAGCTTGGCGAAACGCATGTGCGCGGTCTCAATCTTTCGGTACTCCCACCATTGTTGTCGGCGACGGACCAGATCCAGGGCGATATTACCGCTGACAAGGTGTTGCCGATCGTACAGACGCTGCTCAACAATGGCGAGGCAGCATTGCCGGCGATGAGCATCCCCTTCAACATCTCGACCGGTGTCATCCGCGCCACCAATCTCAGCGCCGGCAACGATGTCGCGAAGCTGTCGGGCAGCGCTGAGATCAGCCTGCCGGATGAGCGTATGCGCGGGTCGCTCGGTATCGATTTCAACGCCGGCAATGAGGTGTTGAACGGCGCCGAGCCGGCGCTGCGTCTCGACTTTGCCGGTCCGTTGGCAAGCCCCGGCCGGACGATGAATGTTACCGACATCACCAGCTTCTTATCGCTGCGCGCCTTCGAGCGTGAGCGCCGTCGCGTCGAGCGGCTTCAGGCGAGCGTATTGGAAAAGCAGCGGTTGCGGCGCGAAGTGGCGCTGTACAAATACAACGCCACTATGCGTGAAGCCCAGCGCCAGCGCGACGCAGCAATCGAGCAGCAGCGGAGCCTTGAAGAACAGCGCCTAAGGGGACTGGCGCGTGAAGCTGCTGCCGAAAAACAGGCGGAAGCGGCGGCCAAGGCGAAAGCAGACGCGGAAGCCCGCGCAAAGGCACAGGCGCAGCAATTGCCGGTTCTCAACGGACAAGGGCCGCAGAAGATTGCGCCGTTGAACTTCAATGGCCTTCCGGGCATCGCTCAGTAAGACACATCATCCGTTGGATGCGGACAAACTAAGCGCGTTCTTTCAGCCATTTCAAGACGTAGAGTCGCAGTGCGGAGGAGAGGTTGCTCTCCGGTTCGCGCCCGTCGTCGATTTCGGAGATCAGCGCGGCAAGCGAGGTGCCGCGCGCCTTGGCGATTGCCTTCAGCTCGCTCCAGAACGCGTCTTCAAGGGAAAAGCTCGTGCGGTGGCCATGCAGCGTCGCGGAATGTTTGCGGATCATCGGTGGATCGATCAAAAAGCTCGGAAGGGGGAGGGAATTCTAAGAATGATTCAAAGTACTGAAGTAAGCTATTGATTTCGAAAAGACTTCGTTTGGCTTGGCGGCTACTCGTCCGTCTTGGTCGGCTCGATGTGGCCGGCCTCGTGCGTTTGAGCGGCCTTGTCGTTGAGCGCCTTGGTCAGGTGCTTCTCCGCCTTGGTGCGGCCGAAGCTGATGCGATTTTGTTCCGCCTGCTTTTCCTTTTCGGAGCGGGCCTGTTTTTTCCGGAACTGACGCAGATTGACGACTTCGGCATTCATCACGGTCCCCACGGATGATGTAGAAAGGGGAAGCCTGCGCTTCCCCTCGGATATTATTGCTTCTTGCGGAATGCGTCGAGCGAGACGACCGAACCCGGTTTTTTCTCTTCGCCTTCCTTGGCTTCCACCACCGGCTCTTCGCTGCCTTCGGCCGGCACCGGATAGGCGGTGATTTCGCCGGTCGGCATTTCCTCGTCGTCGGCGAGCGGTACATCGAACTCCAGTTCGAAATTCACCGACGGATCGTAGAAGCCGCGAATCGCATTGAAGGGGACGACCAGCTTTTCAGGAACGTCGGAGAAGGACAGGCCGATCTCGAAGAGGCTTTCGGTGATCTTCAGATCCCAGAATTGATGCTGGATGACGATGGTCATCTGTTCCGGATATTTCGACTTCAGGTGCTGCGAAATGCGCACACCGGGCGCTCCGGTCAGAAAGGTAATGAAGAAATGATGGTCACCGGGCAGACGACCGGTGGCGCCGACCTCGGTCAACACCTTACGGATAACTCCACGCAGGGCGTCCTGTGCCAAAATGTCGTAGCGGATATGATCCTGCCCCATGCTTTCCTGTCTTTCGTTGGCCATGTTTTTTCTAAGGCTTATGCCACGCCGGGCGCAGACGGGAAAGCCCCCGGGCGAGTCATCACCTGATCATACATAATATCGAAAATAGGGAGAAGGTGAAGGTTTCTGTTGCCAGGTACCTTCGAACCCCGCCTTAAGGTGCGAACCTTCAGGACTTGATTTGAAGTGTCACACTGCGATTAAGCAGCGAGACGAGCTTCCGCATAGTTGTCGTTTGCAACTACAATTTTAGCCCGATAACGGTGGTACAATGCCGAGCAAAAAGTCGATCTTTACGCCCTTGTCGATCCTATTTCGCCCCCATCAAAAGCCGGTCTGAAGCAAAGCTCGCCTGGCCGGTTTTTGGTGGAGGCGCCGGGTACCGCCCCCGGGTCCAATAGGTTTATTACATCGCTCGTTTATCGCCATAGCCGGCCCGAAGACCGGCATGGCTGATATAGTGTTTTCCTTGGGCGAAGGGAAGGGCAATTGTCATAAATGCGTCGCCTAGGCATCGCTTTGCTGCGATAGCTGACCATCGGGAGCGAGAATTGCCGGGATTGTGCCCGGTTGCAGTTGGTTTTGCACCGACTTGCCATTAAATTGGCGGCCAATGGAATCGGTGGCGGAGGCAATTGTTTTACGGTTGCCCGGATCCTTCGCGGAAATCTCGGAGCTCAGAATGGTTCGCCATCCGGAATATCAATATCTCGACCTGATGGCGCACCTGCTCGAAAACGGTGATCGCCGGATCGACAGGACTGGTGTCGGCACGCTGAGCGGGCTCGGCGCGATGATGCGCTTCGATCTTTCCAAGGGCCAGCTTCCGGTTTTCACGACCAAGCGGGTCTATTGGAAGCTCGCCGTCAAGGAGATGCTCTGGTTCCTGACCGGCGACACCAATATTCGCAATCTTCTGAAGCAGAATGTGCGGATATGGACCGACTGGCCGCTGGCCGCTTATCGCAAGGCGACGGGAGAGGCTATCAGCCAGGAGGACTTCGAGGCGCGGATACTGGCCGACGAGGCCTTTGCCGAGACATGGGGCGATCTGGGTCCTGTCTATGGGAAGCAATGGCGGCAGTGGCGCGATGCCGACGGCCATGTTCATGATCAGATCGCAACGGTTATCCATCAGCTCAGGCATAATCCAAGCAGCCGCCGGATGATCTTCCATGCCTGGAATGTCGGCGAACTCGCCGGAATGGCGCTTCCGCCGTGCCATATGGTCTATCAGTTCCATGTCTCGAACCTGCCTTCTCCCGGCGAGACCAAGCGGCCGCGCCTGAGCCTGATGGTTTACCAGCGGTCCTGCGATCTGTTTCTGGGAAATCCCTTCAACATCAGCCAGCAGGCTGTGTTGCTGGCGATGGTTGCCCAGCAGGTGGACATGGACGTGGGTGAACTGGTCTGGGCGGGCGGCGACGTCCACATCTACCTCAACCATCTCGACGCGATCCGCGAGCAGCTGAGTCGGGAACCACGGCCATTTCCGACCCTGCGATTGCTCCGCCGGCCGGACAGCATCGACGATTACCGAATCGAGGATTTCGAGGTCAGCGACTACGAGCCCCATGCGGCGATAGCGGCGGAGGTTGCGGTTTAAATACCGTTATCCGCGCGGGCATATCCGGCGATAGCGCAAAAGTGAATTCAAGAACTGGCTTAAGTGTTTAGGCTGCTCTTCGTAGATATGAGGGGAGCGCCAATGACACGTCTGACCGCCAAGGATTTTCATCCGGAACTGCTGGAACTCTACGACTATTACGCGCATGGGAAAATCACGAAACGCGAATTTCTCGATCGGGCCGGCAAGTATGCCGTGGGAAGTCTGACGGCCGCCGCGATCCTCGGTCTGATGAGCCCCAATTATGCGCTTGCGCAGCAGGTCGAGTTTACCGATCCCGAGATCCTGCCCGAATACATCACCTATCCTTCGCCGAATGGGAACGGAACCGTTCGGGCCTATTTCGTCCGGCCGGCCGCTGCCAAGGGCAAGGTGCCGGCGGTCGTTGTCGTGCATGAAAACCGGGGGCTGAACCCTTATATCGAGGATGTCGCGCGCCGTGTTGCGAAAGCGGGTTTTATCGCGCTTGCGCCGGATGGCCTGACCTCCGTCGGCGGCTATCCCGGCAATGACGAGAAGGGGCGGGAGTTGCAGCAGCAGGTCGATCCGCAAAAGCTGATGAACGACTTCTTCGCCGCGATCGAACTTCTCATGAAGCAAGAGGCAACGACCGGAAAGGTTGGCATTACCGGCTTCTGCTATGGCGGCGGTGTGGCGAATGCGGCCGCCGTTGCCTATCCCGAACTGGCAGCGGCCGTGCCCTTTTACGGGCGCCAGCCGCGTGCGGAGGATGTGCCGCGCATCAAGGCGCCGCTGTTGCTTCATTATGCGGGACTGGACAAGGGCATCAACGAGGGGTGGCCGGCCTATGAGGCGGCGCTGAAGGCGTCGAACAAAGTCTACGAGGCCCATATCTATCCCGACGTCAATCACGGCTTTCACAATGACTCGACGCCCCGCTACGACGATGCCGCGGCCAAGCTTGCCTGGGACAGAACGATAGGCTGGTTCAAGCGCTATCTGGCTTGAGGGTTGGCGATTGCTGTCGGCACCCTTTCGTCAGGAAGCGTGCCGGCCCGCGACGAGGACGGCGCCGATCACCAGCAAGACGGCGCCGGCGATCTGCCAGGCATTGTCCGACAATGTCATCCTTCCGGATCGTGCCGCGTCGAATATCAGGCCCGCGAGAAGCTGGCTGCCAACCAGTACTGCGATGGTCGGTGCCGCGCCCAGACGCTGATAGCCCCAGATGCCGGCGAAGACGACAAAGGAGCCGAGCAGGCCGGGCAAAAGCGCCCACGGCCGGATTGTGCCGATGGCTTCGACGATCCCGGCCGTGCCTCTGCGGGCAAAAAGCAGGAGCAAAAGCGCCGTCAGCCCCACCGAAGAATTGATGACGAGCGTGATCAGGACCGTGGACACGGATTGGGTGATCCGCACCATGAGAATGTTCTGCAGCACCAGCGATATGCCGGCGACGGCGAGGGTCGCCAATATGATATAGCTCGACATGCTTCGGCCTTCAGGCTGTCTGGATAGCGTCGGGTTCGGTGCGTTGGTCGAGCAGCAGTTGCAGGAAGGCGAGATCGAGCCATCTCCCGAATTTGGTGCCCACTTCCGGCAGAAGGCCGACCTGCTTGAAGCCGAGCTTCTCATGCAGCCGGATCGAACCGGTGTTTCCAGCCTCGATGCCGGCGACCATGGCATGCTTTCCGATCGCTTTTGCCCGCCCGATCAATTCAATCATCAGTGCTTCGCCGACGCCGTTTCGGCGCTGATCGTTTCGCACATAGACCGAATGTTCCACCGTATAACGATAGCCGTCGAAGGCGCGCCAATCGCCGAAAGACGCATAGCCGACGACATCCTCCCGGTCGTCGATAGCGACCAGCACCGGATAGCCCAGTTTCAGGCGATCCCGGAGCCATTCTCTCCGATTGTCGGCGTCCACCTGCATTTCGTTCCAGATCGCGGCGGTATTGACGACGGCGTCATTGTAGATTGCGGTGATACCGTCGATGTCCGTGGCTGCCGCATCGCGAATTCGCATCGATTTCTTCCTTCGGGAATCTCATAAATTGGATATCTGTGGTCACCAGAGATGTCTTTCGATACGCCGGATTTCTAGTTTTGTCTATTATATTAATACAAGTATCCACTAAAGTGTCGATCGGTTGCCACGGAAAGTGCGGTGATGGTGTCGCCAGCAAATGCGATTCTTCTGAAAAATGTAATTATTTCATATGAACTTGGGCTTTATCTATCACCCTGCGGCTATTCCAGTTTTCGCTGGAGCTGATCCGCCTCCCAATAGGCCCGATCGAAAGAGGGAAATACTCTCCTGATTGCTATGCGTGAAGCTGTCCACTATAGTAGCACGCATGTCTCAGCTTGATAGTGTTGATAAACGCATAGGCACCCGCATCCGGATCGAACGCGAAAGCCGTGGCTGGTCGCTGACGGAGCTCGCCGAAAGGTCTGCCGTTTCCCGCGCCATGATCCACAAGATCGAACGCGGCGACAGCAGTCCGACCGCCACTTTGCTCGGCAAGCTTTCCGGAGCGTTCGGCCTCAGCATGTCGACCCTGATGGCTCGCGCGGAAATGCATCAGGGGCGTCTCCTCAAGAAGGAGGATCAGCCCGTCTGGGTCGACCCGCAAACCGGCTACGAGCGGCGGCACATTTCCCCAAAGTCGGATTTGCCTCTGGATCTTGTTCGCATTGAGCTGCCGGCCGGAGCGGAAGTCTCGATGCCCGCGTCGGTCTATGCTTTTGCCCGGCAGCTTATCTGGGTCCTCGATGGAGATCTGGTATTCCTCGAGGGCGATGCGCGCCACGGAATGTCCGCCGGCGATTGCCTTGAACTCGGTCCGCCGACAGATTGCGTGTTCAAGAATGAAAGTCAGCGGCCCTGCGTCTATGCCGTGATTGTTCTGCGCAATTCGTAGAATGCGGATCGACATCATAAGCAAATGCTATAATGGCGTGCTGACTCTTTCCCGCACGAGATCCAGAAACTGCTCCTGAGCCGCCGTTGGCATCCAGCCGGATCGCAGCGTCAGGCCGATGGGCCGCGCCGTGTGGTCGAGGTTATAGGGCAGGGCCTTGATGAGGCCGCGTGTCAGCTCTGCTTCGGCCTGTAGATAGGAAATGCAGCCGAGATGATCGGTTCGGTCCAAAAGCTCGCGCATGAGGATCAGCGATCCCGATTCGATGATGCTCGTTGGCCTTCGTCCAAGGCTGTCGAACATGGCGTCGAAATGCTTCCGGATCGGCGTTCCGCTCAAGCCCACCACCCAGGGGTAGGAGGCAAGCTCTTCCAGGGCGATATCGTCCTTCCCGATCAGCGGATGATCGCGGCCGGCGACCAGCACCAGCGTATCGGTGAAAAGCATGCGCTGTTCCACGTCACCGATCGGCGCGGGATCGCGCAGGGCGCCGATCAGAAAGTCGATCTCCCCGCGTCTGAGCCCGGCCAGAAGATCGGCATAGGGACCTTCCACGACCTGGATCGGTATCTTGGGGCGAAGCGCGCGGAAGTTGGCGATTGCTTGCGGCAGGACATAGGATCGCGACAATGGCATTGCGCCGATGACGATGCGTCCGGCCTCCTCGGACACCGTTTCGGCAAGATCGGCTTCAGCCTGGCTGAGTTCGGCGAAGGCGAGTCTTGCCGCCTGCGCGAGCGTCTGCGCCGTCCGCGTCGCGACGATGCCGTAGGACGTTCGCTCAAACAGCGGACGGGCTGCCTCTTGCTCGAGCTGGGTGACGGCACGGTGCACGGTCGGCTGGGCGAGGCCGAGGCGACGTGCGGCGAGCGTAAAATTCTCCATTTCGCGCACGGCAATCAGCGCCTGAAGCTGTGCCGTCGTCGCGGTGATGCGCAGCCGCGGGCTGAGATCGGACAGCGCCGGGTCGAGATAGCCGAAGGCACGGCGGACGCGCTTTGCGAGGACCTCGCCCTGCCTGTTCACGAACAGTCCCTGGGCGGTCCGCGTGAAGAGTGCCATGCCGACGCCGCGCTCGATTTTCGACAGGGCCTGCGTCACGGCCGGCTGCGACACATGACATAGTTCCGCAGCCTTCGTCACCGAGGCCGTATCGACGACCATCAGGAAGACCCTGAGATGGCGAAGATTGTGCTGTAGCTCCGGCTCTGACGACTGTGCGGAATTCAAGACAGGAGGTGCTCCAATATCAGGTCGACGCGCTCGGTCAGCGAGAGATCGGCAGCGCTGAGACCAAGTTTTCCGATTCGGCGCTGCCAGTCGACGGCGGCCGATGCCATTCCGTCGGGAAGGCCGAGATCGCGAAGCGTCACCGCCACTTCTTCCATTTCGGCTGCGCGCCGCGTTCCATGCACCATCATCCGTTCGAGGTTGTAGGACGAACGGGCGGCCCAGTCGATCCCCGGATCGGACGCCTGCAAGGACGAAAGAACGGCATCCTCCACACCCGCCCGGCGTGCCGCCAAAACACATTCGGCTGTCAGCGCCTCAAACCCTTTGATCATGACGGAGCGCAGCATCTTGATCGAGGATGCCTGTCCGATTGTGTCACCGGCAACGCGGGCATTCATTCCAAGGCTTGTCAGCAAGGCTTCGGTCTCCGCTGCCTCGTTGCCGGCCAGAAGGAGAGGGGTGCGGTGGCGGGCTGGATAGACCGGAGCCATCACCGCTACGTCGACGTAACGGGCGCCGGCCTCCTCGACGATTTTCGCGGCGGCCACCTTCGTCGAAGGCGAGCAGGAATTGCAATCGAGATAAAGCGCGCCTTTGTCGAGGTGGGTAGCAACCATCTTTGCAGCTTCGAGCGCGCGGTCGGCGGTCACGAGGCTGAAGATCGCGCTTTTGCCGTTCGTCGCCTCGCGCGGGCTTTCGCCGGAGAGGACCTCGAGCCGTGCGCAAGCATCAAGGAGATCCCGGCGATGATCGGTGCTTTTTATCTTGATGTCGAAGGTAGTGATAGGCGCTTTGATCGGGCTGCCTTCGACAGTTTTCCAGCCGGCGACAAAGGCCTGCGCTGCTTCCCCAAATCCGATGAGTGCAATCGTCGACATGCTGTCGGTTCCTCGTGCGAACATTCAGCCTAACAAAGGTATAGCGAAAACTTATCGTGCGGACCGCGGCATCGCCGCGATCCACGGGTCGTACGACCCTAGCTCAGTGGGCCGGATCCTTGACGTTGTCGTAGGTCTGGAACTCGACGTTGTACAATTCTCCGCCGACCTTCTCGACCTTGCGCATGTAGATATCCTGGACGATATCGCGGGTCGCGGGGTCGATCGAGATTGGGCCTCGTGGGCTCTGCAACTGCATTCCCTTGGCGGCATCGACGAATGTCTGGCCGCTGGCATCGCCCTTGGTCTTGTCGAGGGTCTTGTAGATCAGGTCGAGGGCATCCCAGGCGGCGACCGCGACCATGTTGGGGCGCATGCCGTCATTGGCCTTCTTGAAGGCTTCCACGAAAGCCTTGTTCTCCGGCGAATCGTGGCTTGCCGAATAAGGGCCGCCGGTGATGACGCCGATGGTCGGATCACCCATATCGTTCAGGAGATCGTCGTCCGTGACGTCGGCCATGGCGATGACCTTGATGCCGGACTTGTCGAGACCGCGCTCGACGAACTGCTTCATGAAGGCGGCACCCGCGCCGGTCGGAACGAAGACGAAGAGCGCTTCCGGCTTTTCATCGGCCGCGCGTTGCAGGAAGGGCGCAAAGTCCGGATTGGCAAGCGGAACCTTCAGCTTCGAAACGACCGTGCCGCCATTGGCCTCGATGGTCTTCTGGAACCACTTTTCTGCATCGGCGCCCGGGCCATAGTCCGAGACGATGCTGACGAATTTCTTCGCGCCGTTTTCCGGAGCCCATTTGCCGATGACGCTGGCCATTTGCGGGATGGTCCAGGATGTTCTGAGAATGTAGGGCGAGGCATCCACGATCGACGACGTCGCGGCCACCATGATGACCTGCGGGATTTTCGCACGCTTGGACAGCTGCGCGACGGAAAGGGCCGCGGGTGTGTTTCCAAAGCCGGTCAGGATGGACACCTTGTCGTTGGTCACCAGTTCCTGCGAGAGGCGCAGCGCGTTGTCGGCGGCGCTGCCGTCGTCCTTGACGATCAGCTCGACCTTCTTGCCGCCGGCGGTATCGCCTTTGGTCGCGACGTAGGTCTTGATCGCGGCACCGATCTGCCGACCGTTGGACTGGAATCCGCCGGTGAGCGGGATGACGACGCCGACCTTGACGGTGTCTTGGGCAAAACTCCTTGCGGGCGCCCCGATCAAACTGATCGCGGCGACGGCGCCTAGCGCCAGTTTCTTAATGCTCATGTCTCTCCTCCTATTGAAAAATCTCTGTGGTGTGCATGTCGTTCAAACCGGCCCTCTTTCCGGCGTGGACCCATGATGATCAGTGTTTTCGTTCTCCGGCGGGCGCCGATGCCCCCGCGCCGACGCCAAGAAATTTGCCCAGGGTCGAGCTGTCCTGTGCCAAGGCGGTACTGCTTCCGGAATAGGCGACCGCACCACGCTCGAGGATCACGGCTTTGTCTGTGATAGCGAGAATTTGTTGCGCATGCTGCTCGACGATGATGGCGGCCATGCCCTCGTCGCGGACGATGCGCCGGATGGCGGCGAGCAGCTCCTCCACGATGATCGGCGCCAATCCTTCGGTCGGCTCATCGAGCAGCAATATCTTCGGATTGAGAACGAGCGCGCGGGCGATTGAGAGCATCTGCTGCTCGCCGCCTGACAGTTGGTTGCCGTAATTGTTCCGGCGTTCCTCCAGCCTCGGGAAGAGCAGATAGACCGCCTGAAGGCTCCATTTGCCGGGTCTGGCCACCGCCGTGATATTTTCCTCGACCGTCAGCGACCGGAATATGCCGCGCTCCTGCGGCACCCAGCCGACACCTGCTTCGACGCGACGTTCCGGTGTCAGGCGCTCGATGTTCTGGCCGCTGACCGTGACTTTGCCGCCGTGATAGCGCGTCAGGCCGACAATGCTGTTGAGTGTCGTCGTCTTGCCGACACCGTTGCGGCCGAGGAGCGCTACGGCTTCTCCCTGGCCGACCGAGAGGCTGATGCCGTGTAGAATGACGGCCTTGCCATAGCCGGCTTTCAGGCCGTCCAGCATCAAGAGTTCAGGCATGGTGCGCCCCTCCCAGATAAACGTCCTTGACCCGGGGATCCGTCGAAATCTCGTCGACGGTGCCTTCCGCGAAGAGCGCGCCGGCGACGAGAACGGAGATCCGGTCGGCGAAATTGAAGACTAGGTCCATGTCGTGTTCGATCAGTAGGATCGAGACATCGGCGGGCAGAGCCGCCAGCCTTGCCAGTACCTCATGCCGGTCGGCTTCGGGCACGCCGGCCGCCGGTTCGTCGAGAAGAAGAACCTTGGGCTTGCAAGCGATTGCCATGGCGATTTCGAGGAGCCGCTGCTTGCCGTAGGGCAGGCCGGAGCAGGGCTGGTCGAGAACGGTATCCAGACCGAAATCCTGAACCAGGCCGGCAATCTCGTCCTCAATGCCGGGAAGCTTGCCGGCGAAGCGGAACCAGTCCTTGCCATGTCCGCGCCGTTCGCTGATCACGAGGCCCAGGCTTTCCACGACGGTCAGATCGCCGAAAAGCTGGTTGATCTGAAACGTCCGGACCAGACCGCGCTGCACGCGCTTTTCGCGCTTAAGCGACGAGATATCCTCGCCATTCAGCAGGATCTGCCCGCTGGAAGGCGCAAGCACGCCGGTCAGAAGGTTGATCAGCGTCGTCTTGCCCGCGCCGTTGGGGCCGATCAGGGCATGACGAGCGCCGCTTTCCAGGCGGAACGAGACGTCGGTCGTGGCCTTCAGCGCGCCGAACATCTTGTTGAGCTGCTTTGTTTCGAGAACAGCGGCGGTCATGGTGCCCTCCTGGTCGACGTACGGCCTCTAAAGAGGTTGCCGCGAATGGTGGCGAGGCGGGCGGAGAGCGAAAGTACGAGCTGACGGGGACGATCGCGTCCAATGAGGACAAAGGCGACCAGGAGCATGCCGAGCCAGAACTGCCAATATTGCGGCGTCAGTGACGACAGTCCGTCCTGGATGAGCTCATAGACCAGGGCGCCGATAACGCCGCCGTAAAGATAGCCCGTGCCGCCGATGACCAGGATCATCAGGCCATCAGCGGATTTCTGGAACGACAGGGCATCCAGCGAGATGAATTGCTGTGTCTGGGCAAACAGCGCGCCGGCGATCCCGGCATAGGCGCCAGAGAGCGTGTATATGGCGACGAGCCGCGCGTTGACGGGAACGCCGACTGCCGAAGCGCGCAGCGGATTGTCCCGGATCGCCTTCAGCGAATAGCCGAAAGGCGAGGATACGATCAGTCGCGCCAGCAGGAACAACACGAACAGCACGGCGAGGCTGTAGGCATAGCCGGTGTGCCCGTAGATATCGAAATCGAAAATCCCGAACAGGGGATCGATGCTGATACCCTGCAGGCCGTCGGCGCCGCCGGTGAGCCAGTTGGCCTGATTGGCGATTTCGGCAAAGACGGCGGCGACGCCAAGCGTCACCATCAGCCGTGTGAGGTCACCGCCGCGCAACAGCAGGAAGCTCGTCAGGAAGGCTACGACCGCGCCTGAGAACGCGCCGACGATCAGCCCGGTCAGCGGCTCGCCGGTGACATGGATCGAGAACAGGCCGCTTGCATAGGCGCCGACGCCATACATTGCCGCCTGACCGAGGGAGACGATACCGGCATAGCCGAGCATCAGGTCGATCGAGAGAGCGAGAATGGCGAAGCCGACGATTTCGGTCAGGATCAGATGCTGGTTGGGGAAGAGGAACCAGGAGGCGAGCGCGAGAGCCCAGAACGCCAGTTCAAGGACGCTCCAACGTGCCGAACGCCTCATGACGTCTGATACCCGCTGCTTCAAAGCAGGGATTGTGGAATGAGATATCTGCATCAGCCGGCCCTCGCGAAGAGACCCTGGGGCCGGACGACCAGTACCGCCACGAGGATGATATAAATGATGAAGCCGCCGAGCGACGGCACATAATATTTGCCCAGAACGTCCGCGACGCCGAGCAGGATGGAGGCACAGAGAGGGCCGTAAATGCTTGACGTCCCGCCGACGGAGACGACGATCAGGAAATAGACCATGAACTTGAGCGGGAATGTTGGGTCGAGGCCGAGGATCTCTGCCCCAAGCGCGCCGCCAAGCCCAGCGAGGCCGGATCCGACCGCGAACGTCACGGCAAAAATCGTGTTGACGTGAATGCCGACGCCGCGAGCCACACGCCGGTCATCCACGGATGCGCGCAACCTGCTCCCGAAGCGCGTGCGGGCGAGGATCATCTGCAGTGCAACGGCGAGCGCGCCGCAGATGAGGATGAGAAAGGCGCGATAGACACCGATGCCGACGCCGAGCACATCGACGCGGCCGCGCAGAAAATCCGGCAGGTTGAGGATCTGCTGCTGCGATCCCATGACATAGTCGATCCCAGCAACCGCCATGAAGACGATGCCGATCGAAAACAGCACCTGATCGAGCGGCGTCTTGTCATAGAGGCGGGCGTAGAGCGTCTTTTCGAGAATGACCCCGGCAATCGCCGTTGCAATGAAGGCAATCGGCAGCGTCAACAGAAAGGGCACGCCCCATCTGTTGGTCAAAATGACGGTGACGTAGCCGCCGGCCATCGCGAAGGCGCCGTGCGCCAGATTGATGAAATTCATCAATCCCAAGGTGACTGCCAGTCCGCACGAGAGCACGAACAACAGCATGCCATAGGCGAGGCCGTCGAATAAAAGGGTTAGCATTTTTCCTCCCTGTCCCGGATGCGCTTCCTCGAAGACCGCCAGATTTGGCTGTTTCTCCCGAACGCATCTTTCGCAGGACCTTTTGGGTCTTGAATGGTGATTAGCCATGACGGGAAGCGGGGCAGTTGCCCATTTCAAAATGGTCGCTTCCTCATAAGAAAAAGCTATAGGCAGCTTGTCGGGAGCGCGGGTCTGCCTGCGCGGCTATAGCCAAAACTTATCGGCGAGGCATCAAATCCAAATTGGCAAAAGGCCCCCTCCGGCGTGAAATCACGCGCAATTCGGAAGGAGATCCCATGTCGGAACAAAAGACTGCACTTGTCATCAGCGCACACGCGGCTGACTTCGTATGGCGCTGCGGCGGCGCGATCGCGCTGCATGCGGAGCTTGGTTATAAGGTGACCGTCGTTTGCTTGTCTTTCGGCGAGCGGGGAGAATCCGCCAAGCTCTGGAAGCGGCCGGACATCACGCTCGAGCAGGTCAAGGCGGCGCGGCGGGCGGAATCGGAAAAGGCGGCCAAGGCGCTTGGCGTCCACGATCTTATCAGCTTCGACCTTGGCGACTATCCGCTCCGCCTCACGGACGAGGATAAGTACCGGCTGGTCGACGTGATCAGGAAGGTACAGCCGGCCTTCATGCTCAGCCATTCGCAATATGATCCCTACAATACCGACCATATGTATGCGACGCAGGTTGCCCTCGAGACCCGGATGATCGCGCAGGCCTGGGGTCACAATCCGGGCGAGAAGGTGCTGGGTGCACCGCAGCTTTACCTGTTCGAACCGCATCAGACCGAGCAGATGGGCTGGAAGCCCGATGTCTTCCTCGACATTACGTCGGTCTGGGACAAGAAGCGGGCTGCCATCGAATGCATGGAGGGGCAGGAGCATCTCTGGGAGTTTTACACCCGCGTCGCCCAGAACCGCGCCAATCATTTCCAGCGCAATTCGGGCGGTCAGTCGGGTGGCCGTGCCTCGAAATATGCAGAGGGTTTCCAGTCGATCTTCCCACGCACTGTCGATGAGCTCTAATGAGCTCTCGGGAGGAACGTGACATGGAACCCTGTTTCGATATCGCCCATCTGGCGCATGTGGAGATGTACTCCGACAAGTTCGAGGAAAGCCTCGACTTTTTCGTGAACGTCTATGGGCTGACGCTTGCCGGTCAGGACGAACAGTCGGCCTATCTGCGGGCGTGGGACGATTACGAGTTCCACACGCTGAAGCTCACCCGGCATCAGACCACGGGTGTCGGGCACATCGCCTACCGTGTATCTTCCGAGGCGGCACTGGAACGACGTGTCAAGGCGATCGAGGCGAGCGGTTTCAAGGTTCTCGGCTGGGTCGATGGCGACCTCGGCCATGGCCGCGCATTCCGGTTCGAGGACCCGTTCGGCCATGTGTTCGAGATCTATTGGGACACTGTCCGCTATTCGCCGCCCGAGCATGAGAAGCCGGCCCTGAAGAATGTCGCGCAACGATATCATGCACGCGGCTGCCATCCGCGTCGTCTCGATCATCTGAACTTGCTGGCCTCCGATGTTGCCGAGTTCAGGCGCTTCATGGAGACCTGCCTCGGTTCCCGCGTGACGGAGATGATCCAGCTCGACAATGGTAGGCTCGGCGGTTGCTGGTTCACCGTCAACAACAAGACCTATGACCTCGCCTGCACCGAAGAGCATGGCGGCGGGGGCGGGCGTCTTCATCATGTGACCTACGCCACCGACAGCCGCGAAGAGATATTGCGCGCCGCCGACATCTTTCTCGAAAACGGCGTGCACATCGAAACCGGCCCGCACAAGCACGCGATCCAGGGCACTTTCTTCCTCTACGTCTGGGAGCCTGCCGGCAACCGGGTGGAGCTCGCCAATTCCGGCGCGCGCCTGATCCTGGCTCCGGATTGGAAGCCGGTGGTCTGGACGGAGACGGAGCGCAAGAAGGGGCAGGCCTGGGGCTTGAAGACGATCGAGACTTTCCACACCCACGGGACGCCCCCGGTTAAAAAGCAAGGAGACGCGTAATGGGTATTGTTGTGCAGGACATCGCTCGGGTTTCGCAGGATATAATCGAACGGCTGGCCTATGGCGGGGTCGCGACCGTGCATGAGGCGCAGGGCCGCAAGGGCATGCTCGCCAGCTATATGCGTCCGATCTATGCCGGTGCCCAGATCGCTGGTTCGGCCGTGACCATCTCGGCCCCTCCTGGCGACAACTGGATGCTGCATGTGGCGATCGAGCAGCTGAAGCAAGGGGATATCCTCGTTCTCGCGCCGACCTCATCCTGCGACAATGGCTATTTTGGCGATCTGCTGGCGACCTCGGCGATGGCGCGCGGATGCAAGGGCCTGATCATCGACGCCGGCGTCCGCGACATTCGCGATCTGACGCAGATGGGCTTTCCTGTGTGGTCGAAGGCGATATCGGCGCAAGGCACCGTCAAGGAGACGTTGGGTTCCGTCAATGTGCCGGTGGTCTGCGCCGGCGCCTATGTCGAGGCTGGTGATGTCATCGTCGCCGATGACGATGGTGTCTGCGTCGTCAAGCGAGAGGAGGCGGAAGCCGTTGTTGTCGCGGCGGAGAGGCGCCTGGCCAACGAGGACGCCAAACGCAAGCGGCTTGCGGCCGGTGAACTCGGGCTTGATATCTACGAGATGCGGCCGACCCTGCAGGCAAAGGGGCTGAAATATGTATGAGGACGGTATCCCTTGCCTGTGGATGCGAGGGGGGACCTCCAAGGGCGCATATTTCCTCGCCGAGCATCTTCCGGCGGATCCCGCCGAACGCGACGCGCTGTTGCTGAAAATCATGGGATCGCCGGATCCCCGGCAGATCGACGGGATCGGCGGCGCCGATCCGTTGACGTCGAAGGTTGCCGTGCTGTCGCCTTCGACGCGCGCCGATGCTGATGTGGACTATCTGTTCCTTCAGGTCTTCGTGGATCAGGCCCTCGTCAGCGATGCGCAAGGGTGCGGCAATATTCTCGCTGGTGTAGGTCCGGCAGCCATCGAGCGTGGCCTTGTTAAGTCGAACGACGGCGTTACTGAAGTCCGCATCCACATGCTGAACTCCGGTGAGGTGGCGGTTGCACGGATAGAGACGCCGGGCGGCCGGGTGAACTATGCCGGCACGACCGAAATAGCTGGTGTTCCGGGCTGCCATGCGGCTGTCCCGCTGTTGTTCATGAATATAGCCGGTTCGATGTGCGGCGCGTTGCTGCCGACGGGTAACGAGGTCGATGTCATCGACGGGATAGAGGCAACTCTGGTCGACAACGGCATGCCCTGCGTCATCATGCGGGCCGCCGATTTTCGGCTGACGGGCGAGGAGACCCGCGAGGCGATCGAAGACAATGCGGAGCTCAAGTCGCAGATCGAAGCCATTCGTCTAAAGGCAGGCCCGATGATGAACCTCGGCGATGTGAAAACTGCCTCGGTTCCGAAGATGACCTTGGTGTCGGCGCCGAAGCAGGGCGGCGCGATATCGACGCGGAGCTTCATCCCGCACCGGGTTCATGCCTCCGTCGGCGTTCTCGCCGCAGTCACGGTTGCGACCGCGACGCGCCTTGCGGGCAGCCCTGCCGCGCAATTGGCGGCGGCACCGTCCGATGGACGTTATCTGATCGAGCATCCGACCGGCGCGATGGAGGTCTTTCTGGATATCGGTGACGACGGTTCGATCAACGGGGCGGGAACGGTCAGGACGGCGCGAAAGCTGTTTGATGGCCGGGTCTTCGCGGGGTGATCTGAGTTAGGTCGAGCAGAAGGCGCGCCAGCGACTAGCGCTCGGGATTCCCTATTAGGATTGGCATAGGATGAGAGGGGTGCCGGCGACCGTGAGGTTGCCGGCATTTCCATTTCTGGGGCACGAAGGCGAACACCGGCGCCGATTTTGCATGGCAATGGTAGCCCAGGCGTATGCGTGTTCACTGCTGCCTTGGAAATAATACTGCTTGCTATGGAAATTTTTAGAAACAATGGCGCCGAAATTTCGGTCTGTATTCAAGATATTGCATATTTATCGGAATTGAATGCGGTCGATATGAGTACATTATCGGATCGGATCCATGGTAAGCGCGCATTACTATTCCGCACATCGATTTTATAATTTAGACTATTGAAAATAATTGCGGGCGTTCTTTAAGGATTGTTGCGTCGAAGGCCGCGATTATGGCACGTTACACTTCGGACAGTATTCGCGGACAAATGTCGACACGTGTTCTGCGATATAGTCGCTGGAAGGGTTTTGATGAAAAAGATTTCTGCCATTATTCCTTTTTTTCAACGCAAAAGCGGCCTTCTGACGACAGCCGTGCAATCCATTATTGACCAGAAACTGCCGAATGACGTCAAAGTCCATATCCTGATCGTGAACGACGAATCTCCCATAGATCCGCTGTCTGAAGTCTCGCATCTGTTGTTTCCGGATCATGTCAGTTTCGAAATCATTGCACAGCAGAATGCCGGCCCGGCGGCCGCCAGAAACACCGCGCTCGATGCGGTTCCCGCGGAGACGGAGTTCGTCGCTTTTCTTGATTCCGATGATGTCTGGTTTGAAAACCACCTCAGGACGGCGGTTACGGCGCTTCGCGACGAAGGCGTATTTTACTTCAGCGACAATTATGAAGACAGGCCCGTCACGACTTTCGAGAAAACCAAGTATTTCAGTCAGGCCGCTAGTACCGGCGATTGGGAGATCGTCGAGCCCGCCTTGAATATCTTCCAGTTCAAACCGGGATTGGCGTTCAAGGCTTTTATCAGAGAATATATCGCGCAGACCTCCACCGTCGTTTACAGATTTTCCAAGTTCAAGGATCTGCGGTTCGATTCCGATCTGCGCTATTCCGGCGAGGATTATTTCTTCTGGCTTTCGATCGCCAATAGTGGGTCGCCGGTGACATTTTCGAGCAACGTCAATGGAGATCGGGACAAGGGCGTCTCCGTTTATCGTGACGCTTATTCCTGGGACAGCCCGAAGGTTCTGGTTCGTCTGCTCGGCAATCTGCTGTTCTGGAAAAGAGTAGGCACCAGTTTCAAGCTCGACGATGACGACAGGCAGATTCTGGACGAGCATATCAACAAGACGAGAATGGGTATCTCCTATCTGATCATGCGCAACAGTCGCCGCGATCGCGCCAAGAGCGTGGGGGCCATCTTCCGCTTTTTGAAAATGGATCCGGTCGGCATCGCGCAGAGCCCGGCCTTAATCATGAGGGCGATTGGCCTCGCCAGGAAAGGTCTTTTGGAGTTCTAGGCCGGACCCAGAGCGTTTCAGCGCTTCACGGAATCGCTTCGCCGCTCTATCCCATTGTTTTGACGCAATTCCGGACGGAAAACCGCTGCGCACTTTTCCTGGAATTGCTCTGGACTCTCGCGGCGCCGGTCGCAGCAGCCTCGTCATCTCGCGAAGTTGACTTACATCCCGAGCCATTTTTATTTACGAATAGGCCGGAAGCTATCCCGCGTCGTTTCGCGCCTTACCCACCATGTATTCCGCGAGGCACCAGATAGCCTTCATCTTTGCACAAGGGGAAGGAGATCGCTGGTGGATATCGGAGTGATTGGAGCTGGCGCGATGGGGAGCGCCATTGCGGGGCGATTGGTCGAAAGTGGTGCCCGGGTGCTCACCGATCTCGAGGGCCGCTCAGTCGCGACCGTGGAGCGGGCAAAGGCGGCGGGCATGAATGCCGTCGGGCTGGATGGCATCATCGAGGCCGACATCATCCTCTCCATCGTTCCGCCCGCCGAGGCTGTCGGCGTGGCCGAGGCTCTGTCGGCCGCGTTGCGCCGCCGTGGCCGGACGACGATATTCATGGACTGTAATGCGATATCGCCGAAGACGATGGCACAGGTTGCGTCGGTTTTCGGCAGCGACTGTGGAGAGGTCCTGGACGGATCCATCATCGGCGGTCCGCCGCAGCCCGGCCAGAAAGGCCCCAAGCTCTACGTCAGCGGCGATGCCGCAAACAAGAGCGGCGTACTCGCCGATCATGGGCTTCAAGTGCGCCGCATCGACGGGCCGATCGGCGCCGCATCGGCATTGAAGATGTGCTACGCCGGCATCAACAAGGGCGTTACGGGCCTCGGCACCGCCATGCTGCTTGCGGCGATCAGGTCTGGAGCGGACCAGGCCTTGAAGCGGGAACTTCAGGAGAGCCTGCCCGACCTTGACCGCAAGTTTGTGCATGGCATTCCGGACATGTATCCGAAAGCCTATCGCTGGGTTGCGGAGATGGAGGAGATCGCCGAATTCCTCGGAGAGGACGATCCCGCAGCCCTGATCTTCAAGGGAATGGCGGGTCTCTATCGCAAGATGGCGGAGGATCGCGCCGCCGGCGGTATGCTTGCCGGCGAGCTGGATCAGCTCAATAGCGATGCTTGATCTTATGGCGGGCGAGCACTTTTGCTTGCATAGCCGCGGATATCAGCTTGCAAGGCGACGAGCCTGACGCGCATATGAGGCCGTCGATCGCTGAGCGAGGGAGAAGGATGAGCGCACCAATCAAGACCATCGTCGTTGCCGTATCGCGCAACGGTATTATCGGCCGTGATGGTGACATGCCCTGGCGGCTGTCGTCCGATCTCAAGCGCTTCAAAGCGCTGACGCTTGGCAAGCCTGTCATCATGGGGCGCAAGACGTTCCAATCGATCGGCAAGCCGCTGCCGGGCCGCCCGAACGTGGTGATCACGCGTGATAGCGATTTTTCGGCCGAAGGCGTGACGGTCGTGCATTCGCTGGATGATGCCATCGATGTCGCGGCTCGTCTCGCGGCGGAAAGCGGCGTGGACGAGATCTGCATCCTCGGCGGCGGCGAGATTTATCGCCAGGCAATGAGCCGTGCCGACCGGCTGTTGATTACCCATGTGGAAGCCGATGTGGACGGTGACACGTCCTTTCCGGCGATCGATCCGGCGCTATGGCAGGTCGATAGCGAGCTTGCCGTGCCGGCGGGTGAGAAGGACAATTATCCGACACGCTTTGTCAGCTATTTCAGGCGAAAGGCGTAAAAGCCGTATGTGGAATTCAATTATTTTCCAATAAATCCGCCTAACTTCCTGAAGTTGCGTTGAAAGCAGGTGTGTCGATACCTATAACGGGGACAATCGCCGCAACTTGTGGATTTCGCACTGCGAATGACAAAGTTTAGCGCGATGACTGGGAGTTCACTAACAAAGAGGTTTTGATGCCCTGGAGCAATCAGAATGGCGGCGGCGGCCCTTGGGGCGGCGGTGGCGGCGGCGGAGGAAATAATCAAGGACCATGGGGGCAGGGACCGAACCGGCCGCGTGGAAACGGTAGTGGCGGGCCACCCGACCTCGAAGACATTATTCGCCGTGGCCAGGACCGGCTGAAGGGGCTTGTGCCCGGCGGTTTCAATGGCGGCGCCTTTCTTATTGTAGCGGCGGTTATTGCCGTTTTCTGGCTTATTCAGTGCGTCTATACGGTTCAGCCGGACGAGCGTGGCGTCGAACTGCGGTTCGGCAAGCCGCGCGCCGAGGTGTCCATGCCTGGCCTGCATTTCCATTTCTGGCCGATGGATCGCGTCGAGATCGCCAAGGTGACCGAGCAGCAGCGCAATATCGGCGGGCGTTCGGGTTCCGGCTCCAATGCCGGTCTGATGCTGACGGGCGACCAGAATATCGTCAACGTTCAGTTCTCGGTGCTCTACACCGTTACCAATCCGCAGGCCTATCTCTTCGAGGTTGAAAGCCCTGATGAGACGCTGCAGCAGGTCGCTGAAAGCGCCATGCGCGAAGTGGTCGGTCGTCGTCCCGCCCAGGACATCTACCGCGACAATCGTCAGCAGGTCGCGGTCGAAGTGAGAAACATCATTCAGGACACGATGGATCGCTATAGCGCCGGCATTTCCATCAATGCCGTGCCGATCGAGGACGTATCTCCGCCGCGCGAAGTGGCCGATGCCTTCGACGAGGTGCAGCGCGCCGAGCAGAACGAAGACCAGCAGGTACAAGAGGCGAACCAATACGCCAACCAGAAGCTGGGTCAGGCCCGTGGTGGTGCCGCCCAGATTCGCGAAGAGGCTGCTGCCTACAAGGATCGTGTCGTCAAGGAAGCTCAGGGTGAGGCACAGCGTTTCATCTCGATCTACGACGAATACGTCAAGGCGCCGGATGTGACCCGCAAGCGGTTGTTCCTAGAAACCATGGAGTCCGTTATCGGCAATTCCAACAGCATCATCATCGACGACAAGCAGAGCGTCTTGCCCTACTTGCCGCTGAATGATCTCGGCAAGTCCACGACGCAGACGGGTGGCAAGCCTGCAACTGTAGTTCAGCCGGAGGCCAAATAATGACGTCCAGCCGTTTGCCAACCATTCTCATCGCGCTCGCGGTGCTGCTGCTGATCGTTTATTCCTCGGTCTTCGTGGTTAATGCCCGCGAGCAAGCAATCGTTCTGCGCTTCGGCCAGATCCGCGAAGTCAAGACCGAGCCGGGCCTCTACTTCAAGCTGCCTTTCGCCTTCATGGATGCCGATCGGGTGCAATATATCCAGGATCAGGAACTGCGCTTCGATCTGGACAATATCCGTGTCCAGGTTTCGGGCGGCAAGTTCTATGAGGTTGACGCGTTCGTCGTCTACAGAATCACCGATGCGCGGAAATTCCGCGAGACGGTATCGGGCGATCGCGATGCGGCGGAATCGCGTCTCAGAACCCGCCTCGACGCATCGCTGCGCCGGGTCTACGGTCTTCGCGGTTTCGAAGCCGCTCTGTCCGAAGAGCGCGCCTCGATGATGACGGAAGTGCGTGACGACCTGCATCGCGACGCGGAGACCCTCGGCCTCAACATCGAGGATGTTCGCATCCGCCGCACCGACCTGACCCAGGAAGTGTCGCAGCAGACCTACGACCGTATGAAGGCCGAACGTCTGGCGGAAGCGGAACTGATCCGCGCCCGCGGTAACGAAGAAGGCCAGCGCCGCCGCGCCATCGCCGACCGCCAGGTTGTCGAGATACTGGCGGATGCGCAGAAGGATTCGGAAATCCTGCGTGGTCAGGGCGAAGCCGAGCGCAACGGCATCTTTGCCGATGCCTCCACGCGCGATCCGAGCTTCTATGAGTTCTATCGCTCGATGGCGGCCTATCGCTCGTCGTTCGGCTCTGGCGGCAAGACGCTGGTGCTGCCGCCGAACCAGTCGGAATTCTTCAAGTATTTCGACAGTTCGACCGGCTCGGCCACCACGTCGGGCACGCCGGCACCGGCCAAGCCGTGAACGATGAAGCTCGCAAATTGGCGAGCGATACATAGCTGAAATTCGAGGGGCTGCCGGTTGGCGGCCCCTTGTTTTTTTGTGGAACCGTGTCAGCTCTACCATGATCGTAAAGGTTGGAGAGAGCTGCGGGGATATCGCAAAAAGGTGATTACACGCTTCATCATTCCGCCTTATGGTGATGCTTATAAAAGATTTCCCTTTCTCGATGAGGATGCCTGATGGCCTTGACCATTCGCCTGTCTTTCAGACGTTCGTTCGCTCTTCTGGCCAGTGTGGCGCTGATAGCCGGCCCCGTTCTGGGCAGTGTCGAACAGGCGCGTGCGCAGACGGCGCAGACCCCCTCGACCGCCGACAGTCAGGCACCAGCCGCAGCAACCAATCCGGCTCAGGCTCCGGCAATTGGCTCGACCGGGACGACAGCTCAAAATCCGGCCGCCGCACCCGCGATTGCTGGCAATCCGGCGATGAATGCTGGCCCAGCTTCCGTTGCCGATCTGGCATCCGGACTGCTCGATGCGGTGGTCAATATTTCGACGTCGCAGAAGGTCAAGGATGAGGGCGATGGCCCGGCAACACCCAAGGTGCCCGACAATTCGCCGTTCCAGGATTTCTTCAACGACTTCTTCAAGAACCGCAACAACGACAACAGCAATCGTAAGGTCAGCTCGCTCGGCTCCGGCTTCGTCATCGATCCCACCGGCTATATCGTCACCAACAATCACGTCATCGAAGGCGCTGACGATATCGAGGTAATTTTTCCGAATGGCAACAAGCTGAAGGCGCGGCTGATCGGCACGGATACGAAGACCGACCTTTCCGTGCTCAAGGTGGAGTCGAAGCGGCCGCTGGTCTCGGTAAAGTTCGGCGATTCCGCCAAGATGCGGATCGGCGATTGGGTGATGGCCATCGGCAATCCCTTCGGCCTCGGCGGCTCGGTGACTGTCGGCATCGTCTCGGCGCGGGGCCGCAACATCAATGCCGGCCCCTATGACAATTTCATCCAGACGGATGCGGCGATCAACAAGGGCAACTCCGGCGGCCCGCTCTTCAACATGAAGGGTGAGGTGATCGGCATCAACACGGCTATCATTTCCCCGAGCGGCGGTTCCATCGGCATCGGCTTTGCCGTGCCGTCCGAGCTGGCCGAAGGTGTCGTCAAGCAGCTGATGGATTTTGGCGAGACCCGCCGCGGCTGGCTTGGTGTGCGCATTCAGCCGGTCACCGACGATGTCGCCAACAGTCTCGGCCTCGATGGCGCCAAGGGCGCGCTGGTAGCCGGTGTCATCAAGGGTGGGCCCGTCGACAATGGTTCGATCAAGGCCGGCGATGTCATCCTGAAATTCGATGGCAAGGACGTGGACGAGATGCGCGACTTGCCGCGCGTCGTCGCCGAAAGTCCGGTAGGCAAGGCTGTCGATGTGGTCATCATGCGCGACGGCAAGCAGCAGACCGTCAAGGTTACGCTCGGCCGGCTCGAGGATAGCGATCAGGCGGCAGCGGCAAGCAGCGACAAGGGCGGCGAGGACAAGAGCAAGACGCCGAAGCTCGCGCCGGACGACAATGGCAGCGGCGGCAATGACGGCGTCATCAATCCCGATGGGGGTGATGATAACGACGACGGCATGGACGGTCAGGACCAGGGCAGCGATCAGCCACAACAGGCACCGCAGCAACAGGCTGCCCAGAATGTGCTTGGCATGAAGCTCGCAACGCTGAACGCCGAAAACCGCAAGAGCTTCGGCATCGCCGACAGTGTCGATGGTGTCGTCATCACCGAGGTCGCACCGGGTTCGGCCGCGGCCGAGAAGGGACTGAAGCCCGGCGATATCGTCGTCGAAGTGGCGCAGGAATTCGTACAGACGCCGACCGCTGCCTCGGAGAAGGTCGCATCGCTGAAGCGGGAAGGCCGGCGCAACGCGCAGTTGATGATCGCGTCTCCGAGTGGTGACCTGCGTTTCATCGCCGTGGCGCTGGAGTAACCGTCAGTTTTTCGGCGCTTGCCGCGACCGCCATTCGGCGGCGGCCAGGCTGTAGAGTACATGGCGCTTCAGGTGAGGGTGGGTATCTGGCACGCCGGGGTGATCGAAATCGCCGTCCTCGACCCGATGCATGCCGATCCGCTCCATCACGGACGTCGATCTGACGTTGTTGTGGACGGCGAAGGAGACGATCCGGTCGAGATCGAGCGTCTCGAAACCGCGGGCGAGCAACGCCCGCGCCGCTTCGCTGACAAGCCCCTTGCCCCAATGCTGCGGCACCAGCCGCCAGCCGATCTCGACGGTTCCTACCGGGACGAACGGCTCCAGATGATCCGTCCGCATCAGCCCGCAGTATCCGATGGCCTCGCCACTGGCCTTGAGCTCCAGCGCATAGAGGCCAAGACCAGTGTCGACGATCATGGATCGCACGCGCTCGAAAAATGCATCCGCTTCCACGCGATTGCGGCGAAATGGAAAGAATTCCATCACCCTATCATCGGAATTGATCTCATAGGCGAGATCACGATCTTCGTCCCGCCAGTTGCGGATGATGAGGCGTTCGGTTTCGGCAATGATCATGATGGCATACGATCCTTGATGCGTTCCCGCCGAAATTATGCTCTGACGAAATCACTCTTTCGATAGCCCTGAATGTAGAGCAGGGCGGTCAGGTCGCCGTGGTCGATGCGCATCTTGGCTTCAGCGGCGACGGATGGTTTGGCGTGGAGCGCGACGCCGGAGCCGGCGAGTTGCAGCATGCCGAGATCATTGGCGCCGTCGCCGACGGCGAGAGCGTCATCTGGGGAGATGCCGAGCTTTTCGGCGATCTCAATCAGCGCGTCGACCTTGGCCTGCTTGCCGAGGATCGGTTCGGCGACATGGCCGTTCAGAATGCCGTTGTCTTCCGTCAGGATGTTGGCGCGGTCCTCATCGAAACCCAGGGTCGCGGCGATACGGCTGGTGAAGACGGTGAAGCCGCCGGAGACGAGCGCGGTGTAGTAGCCCTTCGCCTTCATCGTGGCGATCAGTTCGAGTCCGCCTGGAGTGAGGGTGATGCGCTTGGCGATGACCTCGTCGACCACCGAGATCGGCAAGCCCTTCAAAAGAGCGACCCGTTCGCGCAGGGCCGGCTCGAAGGCAATCTCGCCGTTCATGGCGCGGGCGGTAATCGTCGCGACCTGGTCCTTGAGGCCGACTTCGGCTGCCAGCTCGTCGATGCACTCCTGGCCGATCATGGTCGAATCCATGTCGGCGATCAGCAGCTTCTTGCGGCGCGTCTCCGCGTCCTGGATGACCAGATCGATCGGCGCGCTGGCGATGACCGCGCGAATATCGGTTTCGGCGGCCTTGAGGTCGGTGCCGTCGCGCAATGCGATATCGCAGGCGATGCCGTCGGCCAGCCAATAAAGTCCCGACGCTTTGACGGCGTCCGACGCGCGCTCGGCGATGGCCGAAGCGAGAACGGGGTTTGACGGATTGGCAATAAGCGTGGCAACGAAGGCCATGATCAGAAATCCTATGAGCGATATCGACGCGATCCTGATAACCGGGCCGACCGCCAGCGGCAAGTCCGCGCTTGCGGTGGAATTGGCGCGCGCGCATGGCGGCGTTGTCGTCAATGCCGACAGCATGCAGGTTTATGACACACTCAGCGTGCTGACGGCTCGCCCATCTGAAGCGGATATGAACGGCATTCCGCATCATCTTTACGGCCATGTGCCGGCGGGGCAAGCTTATTCCACCGGTGTCTGGCTGCGCGAGGCGGCGGCATTGGTGGCGCAATTGCGCGAAGAAGGGCGGATGCCGGTTTTTGTCGGCGGCACAGGGCTTTATTTCAAGGCGCTAACCGGTGGGCTTTCCGACATGCCCGATATTCCTACGGAGATTCGTAGCCGCCTGCGGGAGCGGCTGCTGGTTGAGGAGACCGACGAGCTTTATCGCGAGCTCCTCGATCGCGATACCGCCGTGGCAGAAAGCCTCAATCCCCAGGACGGTCAGCGCATCGTGCGGGCTCTGGAGGTGATCGAGGCGACGGGACAATCCATCGCGGCTTTTCAGGGTAAGACAGGGCCTGTCATTATCAACGCCGATCGCGCGCGGAAAATGGTGGTGCTGCCGGATCGTGCCGTCCTGCATCAGCGCATCAACGGCCGTTTCGAAAAGATGCTCGCCATGGGGGCCGAAGATGAGGTGAAGGCGCTACTGGCGCTGGATCTGTCACCGGACATGCCCGTCATGAAGGCGATCGGCGTATCGCAGATCACCGCGATGCTGAGGGGGGAGATGACGCGCGCGGAGGTTCTGGACACTGGTGCGGCCGCGACGCGGCAATATGCCAAGCGGCAAATGACCTGGTTTCGCAATCAGATGGACGGGAGCTGGGAGCGCGTCAGCTCGTAGCTGGTGTCAGTCCTTGTTGTAAAGGCTGCTCAGCGGCTTTTTCAGGATGCTGTCGCGCAGTGACAGGCCGGGCTCGCGTTGCGGCGGTGAGGAACCGTCTCTTGCCGGGACCGGTCGGCTGCCTGAATTGTCATTGCCACGATAGTCGTGGCGCAGTTCGGCAAGCCGGCTATCGATCGATGTCCGGGGCGTGGCGTCGATGGCGGGTGCCGGAGCGCGCGGCAGCATGTCGGGTCGATAGGGCTCTATCGGCGGCGCGGCAATTCTTGTCGGTTGCGGCGTGGGCGTAGGCTGCTCGCGATAATCCTCGGCCCTATCATCCGCTTCGTCGCTCGAAGCTGTGTAGCTCTGCTGGAAGGCGGAGATATCGGGACCTGTGATCGAGCGCATGCGGCTGACGATGGTGCGCAGATCGACGGTGTCGGGCGTTTCATCGCTCGTTCTCGCAACGCTGCCATTGGCCTTCGGCAGCAGATGCTCCTCGACGCGGGAAAAGCGCATACGCATCGGCACGGCGATCGCCTCACCAAAGGCAATGGCTTCGCCGTTGCCGATGGAGGAGAGGAAGCTGGTGGTCGAGATCGAGGAATTCGGAATGGCGGAGCGGATGATGTCTTGGTCGCGGTCGTTGGCGAGACGCATGGCGAACACTGTCGAGCATTGCGACAGGATCGTCTGGTCGAGTTCGCCCGGGCGCTGGGTGATGATGCCGAGCGATACGCCGTATTTGCGGCCTTCCTTGGCAATGCGGGCGATCGCCTGGCGGGTCGGGAAGAAGCCGAGCGTCGGATCAGCGGGAATATAGCGATGCGCCTCTTCGCAGACGACGAGCATGTGGATCGCGCCATCGCTCCAGAGCGTGAGTTCGAAGGCCATGCGGCAGAGGACGGAGGCGACGGAATTGACGACTTCGGAGGGGATGCCGGCGAGCTGAAAGGTACAGATCGGCTTGTCGTCGCCTGGAATGCGGAAGATCTGCGCGATCGTCTCCATGATCGTGTCGCTGATCGTGTTGTTGGAGAACATGAAGTGGTAGCGCGGATCGTTGATTGCCGAGATGACGCGCATTTTCAGCGAGCGCAGATGCGGTTTTTCCTGACGGCCCTCGAGCCGGCCGATGCGCTCGTCGATCAGAGCCAAGAGGTCGGCCATGCGATAGGGGACCGGCGTATCGGCGGTCACCGAGCTTTTTTCGGACTGGCGGCGCATCAGTGGCGAGTCGCTGCCACGAAAGGCGCGTTTTGCCTCCGGAATGATATCGCGCAGCATGTCCAGTTCTTCGGCGATCGGTGGACGACCACGAAAGATGACTTCGGCAAATTCTTCCAACCGCATGAGCCAGAAGGGCAGGTCGAGCGTATCGGTATCGATGACGACGGAGTGCTTGGGAAAGGCGGCGGCGAATTCGTTGTGCGGGTCGAGGATCAGCACGCGCAGCTTGGGATCGGAGGCGATCGCCTTGTGCAGGAGCAGCGAGACGGCGGTCGATTTGCCGACGCCGGTGGAGCCGACCACGGCAAAATGCTTGGCCAGCATCGAGGGAATATGGATGGCGGCGTCGATGCTCTCATCCTGCGTCAGCTTGCCGATGACGCAGCTGCTGTCCTTGCCAGCGTCATAGATCCGCATGAGGTCGGCGGCGCGCATGCGATGTGCGATGGCGCCGAGATAGGGATAGGCTGAAATGCCGCTCGAAAATTCTTCGCGGCCATTCAGTCCGACGCGGACCTCGCCCAATAGCTCCACCTCGATGCGGAAAAGATTGTCCTCACCTTCGCCCCAGCCGCTACTGCCGGTATTCATGGCATAGACGAGGGCCGCGACGCGATTGCTGCCGACGCTGATCGAGATCAGCTTGCCGACGGACCAGAGCTCGGTCAGATCGGTGCCGCCATCCTCGGCGACCGCGGCGATAGTTGCCCTGGAACCGGTACACGCGACAACGCGGCCGAGAAAACGATTTCCCGGCTTCAGCACGTCACGGCGATCAAGGTCTCCAGCTTTGCCGGACGTCTGCAAGTCGTTATTGAGCAAACGGCTACTCCCAGCGTTAGGAGACGGAGCATAGGGAGGGCGGCTTAATAAAACCCTTTCGGAAGGCTGCGCTTTTTAAGCGGATCGACGCGCCTCGCGATTTTTTATTGCGGAATGCGTTGACGCTTGGAAATTTTCTGTCTATCACTCCAGCCCATGAAAAACTCGACGGCTCTTATCGTGGTGGGAATGCGCATGGGCAGGATGGTGTAACCATCCGGCGATAGCCACCCATGCGCTAGACAACAGGCTCCCCAAGGAGCCTTTTTTTATGCCCGAAATCGAGATTTCATTTTTCCAAACCTCCAGCAGATAGCGGAACAAACGTATGACCGGCACAGATAATCAGGCGAGCAGCAATCAGATGACAGGCGCGGAGATCGTGTTGCGGGCGCTCAAGGACAATGGCGTCGAACACATTTTCGGTTATCCGGGCGGCGCCGTTCTTCCGATCTATGACGAGATCTTCCAGCAGGACGATATCCAGCACATTCTCGTGCGCCACGAGCAGGGCGCCGGCCATGCGGCCGAAGGCTATGCCCGCTCGACCGGCAAAGTCGGCGTCATGCTGGTTACCTCCGGCCCCGGCGCGACCAATGCCGTCACGCCGCTGCAGGACGCACTGATGGATTCGATCCCGCTCGTCTGCCTGACGGGCCAGGTTCCGACCTCACTGATCGGCTCGGACGCATTCCAGGAATGCGACACGGTCGGCATCACACGGCCCTGCACCAAGCACAATTGGCTGGTCAAGGACGTCAACAAGCTCGCAGCTGTCATTCACGAGGCATTCCGCATCGCCCAATCCGGCCGTCCGGGTCCGGTTGTTGTCGATATTCCGAAGGATGTTCAGTTTGCCACCGGCACCTATACGCCGCCGGAAGCGCATGATGCCCAGAAGAGCTATCAGCCCAAGTTGCAGGGCGATCTCAACAAGATCAAGCAGGCTATCGAGCTGATGGCGAATGCGCGCCAGCCGGTCATCTATTCCGGCGGCGGCGTCGTCAATTCCGGCCCGGAAGCCTCCAAGTTGCTGCGTGAACTGGTCGAGCTGACCGGTTTCCCGATTACCTCGACGCTGATGGGTCTCGGCGCCTATCCGGCATCGGGCAAGAGCTGGCTCGGCATGCTCGGCATGCATGGTTCCTACGAAGCCAACATGGCGATGCATGATTGCGACGTCATGGTCTGCATCGGCGCGCGCTTCGACGACCGTATTACCGGCCGCCTGAATGCCTTTTCGCCGAATTCGAAGAAGATCCACATCGACATCGATCCGTCGTCGATCAACAAGAACGTTCATGTCGATATCGGCATCCTCGGCGATGTCGGCAATGTTCTGGAAGACATGGTTCGCCTTTGGCGGGCCTTGCCGCAGAAGCCGGCTGCCGATCGCCTCGGCGATTGGTGGGCGAATATTGCCCGTTGGCGCGCGCGCAATTCCTTCGCCTACAAGCAGAGCGGCGATGTCATCATGCCGCAATATGCCATTCAGCGCCTCTATGAGCTGACCAAGCATCGCGATACCTACATCACGACCGAGGTCGGCCAGCATCAGATGTGGGCGGCGCAGTTCTTCGGCTTCGAGGAGCCGAACCGCTGGATGACCTCGGGCGGTCTCGGCACCATGGGCTACGGCCTGCCGGCGGCTCTTGGCGTACAGATCGCCCATCCGGAAAGCCTGGTCATCGATATCGCCGGCGATGCCTCGATCCAGATGTGCATTCAGGAAATGTCGGCGGCGATCCAGCACAATGCGCCGATCAAGATCTTCATCCTGAACAACCAGTATATGGGCATGGTACGCCAATGGCAGCAGTTGCTGCACGGCAACCGCCTGTCGAACTCCTATACGGAAGCCATGCCGGATTTCGTCAAGCTGGCGGAAGCCTATGGTGCTGTCGGCCTGCGCTGCGAAAAGCCCGGCGATCTCGATGCCGCCATCCAGGAGATGATCGACGTCAACAAGCCGGTCATCTTCGATTGCCGCGTCGCCAATCTCGCCAACTGCTTCCCGATGATCCCCTCGGGCAAGGCGCATAACGAGATGCTGCTGCCGGACGAAGCCACCGACGAAGCCGTCGCCAACGCCATCGACGCCAAAGGCCGGCAGCTCGTTTGATCGGATCGCCGGGACACGGGGAATTCCCGTGTCCCGCGCCTTTCGATTAGGGGCTATATTGTAGACGCCCTGCTGACTTCCCGAAGATAAAACCGAGGAAACGGAACAAGGACAATGAACGCACACCTTCAACCCACGGGCTCCGCCTACTTCATTTCGCCGGAAACGGCGGCGGCCGAGAGCCATACGCTATCGGTCCTCGTCGACAACGAACCCGGGGTGCTTGCCCGCGTCATCGGCCTTTTCTCCGGTCGCGGCTACAACATCGAAAGCCTCACCGTTTCGGAGACCGAGCATCAGGCGCATCTGTCGCGCATCACCGTCGTCACGCGCGGCACGCCGCAGGTACTGGAGCAGATCAAGGCACAGCTTGAGCGCATCGTGCCGGTTCATCGCGTCGTCGACCTGACGGTGCGCGCCCGCGAACTCGGCCAGGAGCGGCCGATCGAGCGCGAAGTGGCGCTGCTGAAGGTCACCGGAAGCGGCGAAACCCGCGCCGAGACGCTGCGCCTGGCCGATGCCTTCCACGCCAAGGTGGTGGATGCCACCGTCGAGCATTTCATTTTCGAAATCACCGGCAAGTCCTCCAAGATCGACCAGTTCGTGGCCATCGTGAAGCCGCTCGGCCTGATCGAAGTCTGCCGCACCGGTATTGCTGCCATGAACCGCGGTCCGCAGGGGATGTAAAAGCTTCCGTCGTTGACCGGCTTCCGAGCGTCGCGTAGGTTTCGCGGCGCTTGGGGCGTGATTGGCCCTATCTCAGGCGGGGTAGCATAGGTGGGGTTTTCAACCGGGGATCATTTGCGGGAAGCCGGTGAGAAGAGCTGGTATCCGCCTGATGGTATGCGTCTCGGCGCTACCTTTTATGTCCGTAACGCCTTTCCCTGGCTTGGCCAATATTTCGGGGCGCAGAAGATCGCGACCACCCTGTCGCCCGGCATCGGCGGCGTGCTGTCCTGGGGCGGCCGCGTGCCGGCAAAGGCGGCGGCAACGATTTCAAGGCTACGCGGTCTGCCGCGCTGGAATCTGGAAGACGGTTTTCTACGCTCGGTCGGCCTCGGGAAGGCGGGTGCGATGCCGCTCTCCATCGTGGTCGACGATCTAGGTCTGCCGGTGGATGCGAGCCGACCCTCGCGTCTTGAGCGGCTGATCGCCGGCGCGGAGGGTGCCGGGGAGCTGGGCAAGGCCATCCGCGAGCAGATCGTTCTTCACGGGCTCTCGAAATACAATCACCTGCCGCACAGGGCGCCGGCGATCGAGCGGACGACGAAGCGCCGCATCCTGCTGGTCGATCAGGTTGTCGGCGATATCTCCGTTGGTAAGGCGCTCGGTTCACGCGCCTCTTTCGAGCGGATGCTCGCCGATGCGTTGGCAAGCGATGCGCAGTGCCTGATCCGGACGCATCCGGACGTCATGGCTGGCCATGCCAAGGGGTATCTGACCACGGAGACCGCCGCCAGGGATGGAGCGATCTTTGTCAACGATGCCGTATCGGTGGCGTCGATTCTTGAGGTCGTGGATGAGGTCTGGACAGTCTCCAGCCAGTTCGGCTTCGATGCGCTGCTGCGCGGCATTCCGGTTCGCTGCTATGCCGCGCCCTTCTATGCTGGCTGGGGCGTGACGGAAGATTATTTTGGCGTGCTTGCGAAGGTGACGCTTGCCGGAAACAGAACGAAACGGCGGACGGTCGACCAGATCGCCGCGGCGGCCTTTTCGCTTTATCCGACCTATCGCGATCCCGCGACGTGGCAATTGATGGATGTTTTTCAGGCGATCGAGCTGATCGTCGAGCAGCAGCGCGCCGCGGCCTAGCAAAGACCTTGATTAGAGCATTTCCAGCGGCTTCTTCCTTGACGGCGGCGGGAAGGCGGCGTCGAGGGTGGCCCAGTCCTCATCGCTGATGTCGAGCGAAACGGCGTCGCGATTTTCCTCCACTCGTTGCGGATTGGAGCTCTTGGGGATGGCGATCACGCCTTCGCGTTCCAGCAGGAAGGCGAGCGCAACCTGGGCCGGCGTCGCCTGGTAGGTCTTGGCGATGTGAATCAGGTCGGGATGATGCAGCAACCGGCCCTGTTCGATCGGCGAATAGGCCATGATCGGAATGTTGCGCTCCTGGCACCAGGGCAGCACATCATATTCGATGCCGCGCCGGACGAGATTATAGAGCACCTGGTTGGCGGCGACGTTGCTGCCGTCGGGAACTGCAAGCAGTTCCTCCATATCGTCGACATCGAAGTTCGATACGCCCCAAGCACCGATCTTGCCGGCAGTCTTGAGGCTTTCGAAAGCAGCGACCGTTTCGGCCAGCGGATGTTCGCCGCGCCAATGCAGCAGATAGAGGTCGATGCGATCGGTTTTCATCCGCTTCAGGCCGCGCTCGCAGGCTTCGATCGTGCCCTTGCGGCTGGCATTATGGGGATAGACCTTGCTGACCAGAAACACCTCGTCACGCCGTCCCTCGATGGCCCTGCCGACGATTTCCTCGGAGCCGCCGTCGCCATACATCTCGGCGGTATCGATCAGCGTCATGCCAAGGTCGAGGCCGACCTTGAGGCTGGCGATTTCATCTTTGGCGCGGGCGGCATTCTCGCCCATATTCCATGTGCCCTGGCCGAGTGCCGGAACCGCAATGCCGGAGGAGAGGGTGACGGTGGGAATGGGGTCGTGCATGATCTGTCCTCGTTGCGAACGAGGGCAAGGATAAGTCCGTTCGCCGGGATTTCAATCGAGACCATTCATGTCACTGTGACAATCGTCCTATGGCATTCGAATCCAACGCGAATTAGTGTCTCCCACCCATGCGCCGCCATGATCTGGGCGCTGACAGCATACAATGAGTGGATGCCGTTGCTCACGCTGGAGCGGTGTCCGAGGAGGCTTTATGGCGCTGGATACGTTTTTGGCTCTTCTACTGTTCGCTTTCACAACCTCGATTACGCCGGGGCCGAACAATATGATGCTGTTCGCATCGGGCGTGAATTTCGGTTTTCGCCGCACGATCCCGCATATGCTCGGGATCGGTGTCGGCTTCTTCGTGCTGCTGCTCGGTGTGGGGCTGGGGTTGGGGGCGTTGCTGCATACCGTGCCGCTCCTTTACACCGCTCTGAAGTTCGCCGGTGGCGTCTATCTCGTCTGGATCGCCTGGAAGATCGCGACGTCGCGCAGTATTGCCGAAAAGGAAAGCGGCGCACAGCCGATGAGCTTCCTGAGTGCGGCGGCCTTTCAATGGGTCAATCCCAAGGCCTGGGTAATGGCGGTGACCGCTATGGCGACCTATACCAATCCCGAGCTCTATCTCATCAGCGTCGTTATTGTCGGTCTCGCATTTGCGGCCGTCAACGTGCCGAGTGTGTCCACCTGGGCTGGCTTCGGCTCGGCGCTGCGCGACTGGCTCTCCGATCCCGTCCGGCTGAAATGGTTCAATATCACCATGGCGGTCCTGCTGGTGCTCAGCCTCTGGCCGATGCTAAAGTAACGGCAGACCAGACGGGAGACAGCCATGTCCAGCGGGCATTCGCATCACGATGAAGACCATCATCACCATGATCACGACAACCACTATTCCGATATGCAGGCCCGCGTGAAAGCGTTGGAAACCTTGCTGACGGAAAAGGGGCTGATCGATCCCTTGGCGATCGATGCCATCGTGGAGACGTACGAGACGAAGGTCGGGCCGCGCAACGGTGCGCAGGTGGTGGCGAAGGCCTGGAGCGATCCGGAGTTTGCCGACTGGTTGAGGCGTGATGCGACGGCGGCGATTGCCAGCCTCGGTTTTACAGGCCGGCAGGGCGAGCATATGCGCGCCGTGTTCAATACGCCGGAGACGCATAACCTCGTCGTCTGCACGCTTTGCTCCTGTTATCCCTGGGCCGTGCTCGGCCTGCCGCCGGTCTGGTACAAGGCGCCGGCCTATCGCTCGCGCGCCGTTATAGATCCGCGCGGCGTGCTGGCGGAATTCGGCCTGACGCTGCCGGAGGGGCAGAAAATTCGCGTGTGGGATTCGACGGCGGAACTGCGTTATCTCGTCATTCCCGAACGTCCCGTTGGTACCGAGGGCATGGGCGAGGCGGCGCTAGCCGATCTCGTCAGCCGCGATGCCATGATCGGCACGGCGATCGCCAAGTCACCGGAGGCGGCGCTATGAACGGGCCGCATGATCTCGGGGGGCAGATGGGTTTCGGGCCGGTCGCACCGGAGCCAAATGAGCCCTATTTCCATGCCGAATGGGAAAAGCGCGCACTCGGCATTACGCTATCCTGCGGCGCATTCGGCGCCTGGACCATCGATGAGAGCCGGCATGCGCGGGAAAGCATTCCGCCCGCAAAATACCTCGCGGCCAGCTATTACGAGATCTGGACACGCGGTATCGAGATGCTGCTGGAGCGGCATGGCTTTGCAACGGCCGAAGAGTTGCGGGCCGGCCATTCGTCGCGGCAAGGCACTGTGCCAAAGCGCGTCCTGAAGGCCGATATGGTTACCGGCGTTCTCGCCAAGGGCGGGCCTTGCGACAGGCCGGTCGAGACCGCGGCGATTTTCGCGGTTGGCGATCGCGTGCGGACCAAGAATTTCAATCCCACGGGACATACCCGCCTGCCGCACTATGCTCGCGCCAAGACCGGGGTGGTAGAGGCCGTGCAAGGCTCGTTCGTCTTCCCGGATGACAACGCCCATGGCAAAGGCGAGAACCCGCAATGGGTTTACACCGTCGTCTTCGACGCTCCGGAAATCTGGGGCGAGGGTGCCGATCCTTCGCTCACCATCTCCATCGATGCCTGGGAGAGCTATCTTGAGCGCGTGTGAGACGGCGTCACCCCTGGCGCAATCGCCGCAACTGCCGAAATCCGTCGATGGCGAACCGGTCTTCCCCGAACCCTGGGCGGCGGAGGCCTTTGCCATGACCGTGCATTTGCATGAGAAGGGACTGTTCAGCTGGGGCGAGTGGGCGGAGCGGCTTTCTTCCGAGCTGCACAGGCCCGGCCGCGCCGAAGATGGCAGCGATTATTTCGACTGCTGGGTGGCAGCACTTTCCGGCTTACTGATCAGCCACGGCGTTGCCGATGCCGGCGTGATCCTCGATCTGCAGAAAAGCTGGCAGCGGGCGGCGGAGGCAACGCCGCACGGCAAGCCGATCCTGCTGGAAAACGATCCGCAGCGCTGAACGGCTTTTACTGCTTGCGTCCTTGGGCCGAATCCTGCCAAGTCGGACGATGCAATTCGCGCCGCAACAAGATGAAGCGCTCAAGGCCGTTGCCAAATGGCTGAAAGAGGGGCGCTCGCCGCTGTTCCGTCTGTTCGGTTATGCCGGTACGGGCAAGACGACGCTCGCGCGGCATTTTGCCGAACATGTCGACGGCGACGTGCTGTTCGCGGCCTTCACCGGCAAGGCAGCGCAGGTGCTGCGTTCGCGCGGGGCCAGTAATGCCAAGACCATTCATTCGCTGATCTATCGTCCGCGCGGCGAAGAATCCGTCGAGGATGAGGAGACCGGCAAGACCTCCATGGCGCCGATGTTCACCATCAATCGCCAGAGCCCGGTTGCGAAGGCGGCGCTGATCATCGTCGACGAATGTTCGATGGTGGACGAGGCACTCGGCAAGGATCTGATGAGTTTCGGCACGCCGATCCTCGTTCTCGGCGATCCCGGCCAGCTGCCGCCGATCTCGGGCGGTGGCTTCTTCACCAATGAAGAGCCGGACTATCTGCTGACGGATATTCACCGCCAGGCTCGCGACAATCCGATCATCCAACTCGCCATGCATGTGCGCGAAGGCAAGGAGATCATGCACGGCGACTATGGCGCGGCGCAGGTGATTTCGAAGAACGAGGTCACGCAGCCCTTGGTGATGGACGCGGACCAGGTGCTGGTCGGCACCAACCGCACCCGCAAGCGCTACAATCAGCGTCTGCGTGAACTCAAGGGTTTTGCGACAGAATATCCGCAATCCGGCGACAAGCTGGTTTGCCTGCGCAACGATCCAGCCAAGGGTCTGCTCAACGGCTCGCTCTGGCAGGTGATGACCTCTTCCAAGGAAACGACGAAGCCGGGTATCAACCTGCTTATCCGGCCGGAAGATGACGACATGGATCGGGGTGCTGCGAAGATCAAGCTGCTGAAACAGGCCTTCGAGGATGTGGAAGGCGAGATCCCCTGGTCGACGCGCAAGCGCTATGACGAGTTCGACTA
This sequence comes from Rhizobium sp. RCC_161_2, assembly GCF_041355235.1. NCBI lineage: Bacteria > Pseudomonadati > Pseudomonadota > Alphaproteobacteria > Hyphomicrobiales > Rhizobiaceae > Rhizobium > Rhizobium sp. RCC_161_2. The sequence continues at coordinate 144,680 of NZ_JBFUPL010000002.1, forward strand.
TGGCTATGCGCTGACCGTCCACAAGGCGCAGGGTTCGCAGTGGAACAATGTCGTGCTGTTCGATGAAAGCTGGGCGTTCCGCGACACGCGCGAACGCTGGCTCTACACGGCGATCACGCGCGCTGCCGAGACGCTGACGATCGTCCGCTAGGGCCGTAGGCCGAGTAGCGTTGCGTCGAGCGAAAGATCATCAATCTTTTGCATGGATCGATGTTCGAATCTCGTTGGTCTTGCGGCCCGCAATGGCATAAAACGACGCCATCATCCTCTTTGAAAATCATGGATTTCGATCATGCCTGCCAAGCTTTCCGTGAACCTCAACGCCATCGCGATGCTGCGTAACCGGCGTGATCTGCCCTGGCCGAGTGTCACGGGGCTTGGACGCATTGCATTGGCCGCTGGTGCCAGTGGCTTGACGGTGCATCCGCGGCCGGATCAGCGGCACATCCGCTTCTCGGATCTGCCCGAGATCCGGGCGCTGATCGATGACGAGTTTCCGCAAGCCGAGTTCAATATCGAGGGTTATCCGAGCGACGAATTCTTTGATCTCTGCGCCTCCGTCGAACCCGAGCAGGTGACATTGGTGCCGGATGATCCGTCGCAGGCGACTTCGGATCATGGATGGGATTTCCGCAAGAACCACAACCTGCTGGCCGATGTCGTCGCCAAATATAAGACGATCGGCTGCCGTGTTTCACTGTTCGCGGATGGTGACGGCGACGCTGAAGCCGTCAAGATCGCCCGGGACGTCGGTGCCGACCGCATCGAGCTTTATACCGGCCCTTATGGCGGCTGCTATGACGCGCCGGAGCGGGCGGCTGTCATCCTCGAGGCACTGGGCAAGACGGCCGATGCCGCGTTTGCCAGCGGTCTTGCCGTCAATGCCGGCCATGATCTGACGGTTGCGAATTTGCCGGCGCTGCTCAAGCGCATTCCGGCGCTTGCCGAAGCTTCCATCGGGCATGGACTGACGGCCGATGCGCTGGAGTACGGCATGGCCGAGACGGTGCGGCGGTTCTGCCGGGCTTGCGGGCAGGCGATTTAAGGGGAAGGTTTTGGGGCTGGTCAGGCGAGCTTGTTTTTGCCGCGCCTTCATACCTGGCCCCTCATCCTAGCCTTCTCCCCGCATCGCGGGGAGAAGGGACCAAGGAGTATCCAAAAACTCAGCCGAGCAGCGCAGCCTTGTGTTCTTCGAAGAAGGCACGCACCGTCTGCGGCTCCTTGCCGGTCAGCTTGTTGAAATCATTGGTGAGAATGTCGAATTTGCCGGCGCGGGCATTGGCGTCGGCGGAGACGAGCATGTCGACCACGAATTTCGGCAGGCCGGCACCGGTCAGGCCGGCGGCGAACTGTTCGTCGTTCACCTGCACGACCTCAAGCGGACGGTCGGTGACCTTGCTGACGACGGATGCCACATCTTCGATCGTCAATGATGTGGAGCCGGTCAAGGTATAGGTCGCGCTTTCCGTGGTGTCGGAGGCAAGCGCTGCGGCGATGGCAAGCGCGCAATCGTCACGGCTGATGTTGCTGGTACGGCCACCGCCGGTCGCGGTATACCATTTCCCGGTTGCGAGGCTATGCGGCAGGCCCATGAGGAAATTGTCGAAATACCAGGCGTCACGCAGGATGGTGTAGCCGATGCCGCTCGCCTTGATGGCGTTTTCGGTGCCGAGATGGTCGGGCGCGAAGCTGACGAGAGAACCGTCCGGGGCGGGCATGGACGTATAGAGGATATGCTTGACGCCGGCCTTCTTCGCAGCTTCAACGGCAGCCGTCTGCTGCTTCAGGCGCAGGCCGGGAACGGCGAGTGCGTCCGTGCTGATGATCAGCAGGCGGTCGACGCCGGCGAAGGCGGCAGGAAGAGTGGCGGCATCGTCGAAATCGGCCTTGCGGGTGATGACGCCCTTGGCGGCGAGCTCGGCGAGCTTCTCGGGGCTGCGGGTGGCGGCGATGATGCGGCCGGGCGCAACCTTGTAGGTCTCCAGCAGGTGATGAATGACGCGCTGGCCGAGCTGGCCGGCGGCGCCGGTAACGAGGAGGGTGCTGCTCATATCTTTATCCTTGTTTGACCGCCGCGGACTCGCAGAGGTTTGTCGCTCTCAAAAAGAGACTAACACTAGAATAGGAATTGACTTCGGCCTGTAAAGGAGGCAGTTTTTCGGCTGTAGGTTACTTTAAGGGAACCAGCATGAGCGCCAGCACCGTCGTCAATCTGCGCAGCATAGAGGCACCGCTGCGTGCCGTCGATATCAGCCAACTCGATTTCACGAATTGCCCGGTGCGGGATCTGATTTCGCGGATCGGCGGCAAGTGGTCGATCTTGCTGCTTGAGGCACTGGCACAGCGGCCCTATCGCTTCGGCGAACTGCGCCGGATGGTGCCCGATATTTCCCAGCGCATGCTGACTCAGACGCTCCGGGACCTGCAACGAGATGGCTATGTCGGTCGCGAGGTTTTCCCCACCAAGCCGCCGAGCGTCGAATACCGCATGACCGATCTTGGCCGCTCGCTCTACGTGCCGCTGGCGCCGCTTTTGAATTGGGCCGAGGCCAATCATGAAGCGGTGCGTGCGGCACGCGTCCGTTTCGATCAATCGCAGGACTGAGCGCGACCCCGTGAAATCCCTGAAAATTGCCATTGTCGGCGCCGGACCTGCCGGGCTTGCCGCTGCCCTTTTTCTCTCCCGTGCCGGCCATGCGACGGAGATTATCGAGCGTTTCGACAATCCCGCACCGGTCGGATCCGCGCTGATGCTACAGCCAACCGGCCTGACCGTACTGGAATCGCTCGGCCTTGGCCCCGCCATTCACGCGGCTGGCAATCGTATCGACCGGCTGTTCGGCATCGAGACGAAGCGTGGCCGTACCGTTCTCGACGTGCGCTATGATGCCTTGGCCGGCGGGCGTTATGGGCTTGCGGTTCATCGCGCCGCATTATTCGACACGCTTTACCATGAGGTCTCCACCCGGAGACATTTTGTGTTCACCGGGCGGCGGGTGGTTTCTCTGCTGGAGGAGGGCGGTCAGACCTATCTCGCGGTCGAGGGTGGCGAGCGGCTGGGACCGTATGATCTTGTCATCGATGCCAGTGGTGCGCGTTCCGAATTGGTCACCGCTTCGCCGGTCGCACCGCATGCGCGCAACCTCACCTATGGCGCCTTTTGGGCGACACTGGATTGTCCGGATGGATTGGTGGATGAGAGGGCGCTGACGCAGCGCTACGATCAGGCGAAGGTGATGATCGGCGTCTTGCCGATCGGGCGGCGGCAACCGGATATGCCGAAGCAGGCCGCATTGTTCTGGAGCCTGAAGGTTGCGGATGTCGACGAGGTGCGCCGTCGGGGGCTCGATCGCTGGAAGGCGGCGATCCGTGGCTATTGGCCGGAATGTCAGCCCTTGCTCGATCAGATCAGCGATTGGGATCAGTTGACGCTGGCGCGCTATGCCCATCGGACCATGACCACGCCCTATAACGGCCGCATGGTCTTCGTCGGCGATGCCGCGCATTCGACCAGCCCGCAGCTTGGGCAGGGCGCCAATATGGCGCTGCTGGATGTGGCCGCACTTGCGCATGCCTTGGTGAGCAATGAGGATATCGGGACGGCGCTTGCCGCCTATGCGCAGGCGCGGCGGTTGCATGTGCGGCTGTTCCAGCTGCTGTCGCTGGCATTTACGCCGTTCTACCAGTCGGATTCGGCGGCCCTTGCCTGGGTCCGCGACCGGCTGGTCGCCACCATCGCCAAGATACCGCCGGGACCGCAGATATTGGCGTCGATTGTCTCCGGCACGCTGGTCGATCCCTTTGCGGCGGCGGGTCTCAGCGAATGCGATTGGCTGCGGAACGCCGTTCCGCAGCCATCCTGATCATTTTCCCCGTTCGGTCAGGAAGATCAGCAACGCCACGACCGGGAAGGCGACGCCGATCCACGAGGTGAGGTTCCAGCCACCGGTGGCATAGGCCCAGCCGCCGAGCGCCGAGCCGATCGCGCCGCCGCCAAAGAATGTCGCCATGTAGAGACCGTTCAGGCGGCTGCGATGTTCGGCGCTCAGCGCATAGATGGCGCGCTGGCCGACCACGAGATTGGTCTGCACGCCGAAATCGAGCATGATGCCGGAGAGCGTCAGGGTGAGAAGCGCCAGCAGCGAACCGCTGCCGGAGGCGTGGCCGATGAGGAAGGCGATGATGGCGAGCACCATGGCAGCGCCAGTGGCAAGTTTCGTCAGGCCACGGTCGGCCAGGCGACCGGCGATCGGTGAAGCGATAGCGCCCGCGGCACCAGCCAGAGCGAAGAGGGCAATACCGTTCTGCGTCAGGCCGAAGGCCGGACTTGCCAGCAGCAGTGGCGTCGTCGTCCAGAACAGGCTGAAGGCGCCGAACATGCAGGCCTGATAGAGGGCGCGGCGCTGCAGTACCGGCTCGTGCAGGGCGAGATGACCCATTGACGAGAGCAGTTGGCCATAGTGCAGCTTGGTGTGCGGACGGCGGGTCGGCAGGACGATACGCAGGATGACGGCAAGCCCGATCATGACGCCGGCCGAGAGGATATAGACCGCATGCCAGGAGAGCAGTTCCGACAGGAAGCTCGCCGCCGGCCGGGCCAGCATGATGCCACAGAGCAGGCCGCTCATGACATTGCCGACGACCGCGCCGCGGCTGGCATCCGGCGCCATATGGGCGGCGAAGGGCACCAGCACCTGCACCGCGACGGAGGCAAGGCCGATACAGAGCGAGGCCAGCAGGAAGAGTGACGGCGACCATGCGAAAGCCGCGCCGACAAGCGCCACGGCCGCCAGTGCGACCAGCGTCAGCACCAGCCGGCGGTTTTCCAAGAGATCGCCGAGCGGCACGATCAGCAGCAGGCCGAGTCCATAGCCGATCTGCGTCAGCGTTACGATCAGGCCGGTTGCCGCCGGCGTGAAGCCGAGCGCCTGGCTGATCGGGCCGGCCAGCGGCTGGCCGTAATAGAGATTGGCGGCCACCAGCCCGCAGGCGGCGGCGAACATGAAGGTCATCAATGGCGAAATGGTCTTTTCGGGGAGCGGAGCGCTCTCCCTTGGGACGGCGGCGGTGGCGGGCATGTCTTTTGTTCCTTGATGCGGGCAAGGGGAGCGGGCTCCCCAAAATTCGATGAAAATCAGTCCAGTAATTTCATGGCCACTTCGGCGACGGCGAGCATCTGCTCCTGTCCCCGGCCGGTTTTTCCGATCACGCGCATGCCTTTGGTGAGGCAGAGCAACGTGCAGGCGCTACTTTCGGCATCGATATGCCTGGGTACGGAGCCATCCGCCTGTCCGAGGTGGATGAGATCCAGAATACGCCGCTCATCGAAATCGAAAGCCACCCCAACGCGGCCGGCGACTTCCTCGTCGAAAAGTGCGAGCTCGGTCGCGCTGCCAACGACGAGGCAACCTCTTCGACCGACCTCGCCACAGGACGCCTCGGCAAAGAATTTCACCAATGCGCGCAGCTTATCGTGGCCGTTGGTAGCGCGGTCCAAGCACTCGTCGATCAATTGCTGCCGTACATGGCGATAACGGCCGAAAGCGGCGAGGAATATGCCACGCTTGTCTCCGAACGCCTTGTAGACGCTGCCGGCCGTCAGCCCCATTGCCTCGGTCAGTTCGCTGATCGAGGCGGCATAATAGCCGCGCTCGGAAAAGACCCGCAACGCCTCGTCGAGAGCGGCGTCCATATCGAATTCACGCGGGCGGCCGCGCAACTTCGGTGAAATGTCCAATGAGTCCGTTGTCATGTGGATTATTTAGGAAATGATCGTTTCCAAATCAAGCGGAATTTTGCGTCGCAACAAAATCGTGATGCGTATCGCCGGAGCTTTCGCTGATCTCCGGCACGTCTATTCGTAGAGGATCGCCATGTTGATGGTATCGATATAGCGCCCGTCGATGCAGGCGGATTTACGCGCTATGCCCTCCCGGACAAAGCTGACCCGCTCATAAAGGGCGATGGCGCTGGCATTATCGGCGTGCACGCTGAGTTCCACGCGCACGAAGCCGGCATCGCGCGCCGCTTGCAGGGTCGCCTCTATGAGCTGCTGTCCCAGGCCTTTGCCGCGATAGGACGGAATGATCCCCATGCCGAGCTTGCCGCCATGGGCATGCGAAGGGAAGAAATGGCGACTGATATCGCACCAACCGACTACCGTTTCGCCATCAAGGGCAACGAATTGCGGATTGCCATTCCGGATCATGCCAAGCACGAAATCGCGCGTCTCATCCAGGGGAAATGCTTCCAGCAAGGATAGGTACTTTCGCTCACGCGCAACGGTATCGAGGGCCTTGTGAAAGCCCTCGATATGCTCGTCCGCTATCGGCAGTATCCGGATCTCGGTCGTGCTGGTCATGGATGTCGATATCTCCAAGCAAATCAAAGCTGTATCGACACTATTGATGGATCTGGCGGCTGTCCATGTTCATGGTCGCAAACAGGCATTCCCTCACCGAAACATTAGGGAGGGTGTCCATCGTCTATCTGACTCGGTCAAGCCGCGGAGTTTCGTCAAGCCGCCTGACTAGTGCTCGCCTTTTCCGCATCGAGGGCGAAGTCGACGGCGGTTTGCGCGTGGATTGTCGTGGAGTCGAAGCCCGGCATAGCAAGCCCGTTCGGATCGAGGATCAGGCATATCTCGGTGCAGCCGAGGATGACGCTGTCGGCACCTTCGGCCTTGGCGCGCTCGATGATCTCGACCAACTTCTCGCGCGACTCGTTCTTGACGATGCCAGCGCATAGTTCGCTGAAGATGATGTCGTGGACGGTGGTGCGGTCGTCGGCGCCGGGAACCATGATGGAAACGCCGTTGCGGGCCATGCGTTCGGCGTAAAAACCGTGTTCCATCGTGTAACGGGTGGCGAGCAATAACGGCTTGACGCGGCCGGCAGCCTTCAGTGCGGTCGCCGTTTCGTCGACGATGTGGATGAGCGGGACGGAGACGCGCGCGGCAACGTCCGGTGCGATCAGGTGCATGGTGTTGGTGCAGATCAACACACATTCGGCGCCGGCGACCTGCAGGCGGTGTGCGACATCGCCGAGGCGGGCCGCGGCGGCATCCCAGCGTCCGGCCTTCTGCAGAGCGACGATCTCTTCGAAATTGACGGAGTACATCAATACCTCGGCGGAGGCGAGGCCGCCCAGGCGGTCGCGAACCATCTCGTTGATCAGGCGATAATAGACCGCCGAACTTTCGAAACTCATGCCGCCGATCAGGCCGATGGTGCGCATAATGCTGCTCTCCGTTATTGTTTTGAGTGACGGAATAGTGCCGCATGTCAGCCGCCTTATGTTTGCAATCTTTGTCGCGAGAGCATTTTCTTCTGCTGTTTTTTGCGCCATTGTGTCAAATGACGCAAAAATACAGCGTCGCCATGGAGATTGCCGCGCATGCTTGACGAACGCGACCGGAAGATTCTCGACCTCCTGCAGACGGATGCCGGTATCTCGGTGACCGATCTTGCCGATCGGGTGGCTTTGTCGGTTTCGGCCTGCTCGCGGCGCATCCAGCGGCTGGAGGAGAGCGGCCATATCGCCCGGCGCATCGTTGTCCTCGACCGTGAGAAGATGGGCGTGCCGACGACGGTCTATGCACTGATCAAGACCGCCCACCACGCGGATGAGTGGATCGAGAGGTTCCGCAAGGCGATCGGCGATATCCCCGAGATCGTCGAGGCGCACCGGCTGACGGGCAATTACGATTACATCCTGAAGATCGTGCTGCCGCGCGTCGAGCAGTATGATGTCATCTACAAGAAGATCGTCCGCAAGGTGGAACTGTTCGATGTATCCGCCTCGATATCGATGGAGGAGCTGAAAAGCGGCGCCTCGATTCCTGTCGGCTATGCGCAATAGGTCCATAGAGTCGCAGGCTGGTTTTGCATATTATCTCAGCGAATTCTCTCAGCTAAGGTGTCGTGGCGTGTGTGCTTTAGAGGCCATTTGTCATGAGCAATGCGGACATTCAGAACTATGCGCTGCCCGGCGAAAAGTTGTTGTGGCAGGGCCGGCCGAAACAAGGCCTTATGTTTAGCAGGAAGGACCTGCTTCTGGTGCCATTTTCGCTGATGTGGGGTGGATTTGCGGTCTTCTGGGAAAGCATGGTTGCGCGCCAGGCCAATGCACCGTTGTTTTTCAAGCTATGGGGTCTGCCTTTCGTCTTGATCGGCTTGTACCTCATCGTCGGTCGTTTCGCGCTGGATGCATTCGTCCGTGCCAGGACGCAGTATGCGGTCAGCGATCAGCGTATCATGGTTTTGCGTGAAGGCTGGTTTTCCAAACTTCTGACCGTACCGCTGGGTCAGTTGCAGACCCTGGATCTGGATCAGAATGGCAATGGAACGGGTACCATCAGCTTCGGAAACGATGTCCAGATCGGCTACGGCCGCCGTGGCGGCGGTATCGGTCTTTGGACACCCGCGCTTTCGAATACCCCTAAATTTCTCGGTATCGCCGATGTGCGTGAGACATTCGATCTGATCCAGCGAGCGCGAAATCGTTGATGGCATTTTCGATTACACCGTAAGAATCACGCCCGCACAGGTGCCATGCATAAAAGGCAGTTGCTGGCCGTCGCCCTCAACTCTACGTTTGCGGCGATGTAATAGATGCGGGGTGTCGTTATGCAGGATCATCATATCGTCGTCGTCGGGGGCGGTTTCGGCGGATTGCAGCTCGCCAATGATCTGAAAGGCGCACCGGTCCGCATCACGTTGATCGACCGGCGTAACCATCACCTGTTCCAGCCGCTCCTGTATCAGGTCGCGACCACCTTGCTCGCCACGTCCGAGATCGCCTGGCCGATCCGCAACTTTTTCCGGGACCGGCCGGAGGTGACGACACTGTTGGCGGAAGTCGCTGATGTCGATAGCCAAGCGCATACGGTCACACTGAAGAATGGTGATACGATCGGCTACGATACGCTGGTGCTGGCAACGGGAGCCACTCATGCCTATTTCGGCCATGACGAATGGGAGCCGGTGGCGCCGGGGCTGAAGACGCTCGAGGATGCGACGACCATTCGCCGCCGCGTGCTTTTGGCTTTCGAACAGGCCGAGCTGGAAAAAGATCCGGCCATTCGTGAGGCGCTGCTCACCTTCGTGATTGTCGGCGCCGGGCCGACCGGGGTCGAGCTTGCCGGCATTATCGCCGAGCTGGCACGAAAGACGCTGCCGAAGGAATTCCGCAACATCGATACCAGCAAGGCGAGGATCATCCTTGTGGAAGCAGGTCCGCGCGTTCTCGCAAGCTTTGTCGAGGAGTTGTCGGACTATGCCCAAAAGGCGTTGGAAAAGCTCGGTGTCGAACTTCGTTTCGGCAAGCCGGTCACATCCTGCACCGCCGAGGGCGTCACCATCGGCGATAGTTTCGTGCCCTGCCGCACCATCGTCTGGGCCGCCGGCGTTGAGGCGTCGCCGGCTGCGAAATGGCTCGATATCCCGGCTGACCGGGCCGGACGCGCCATTGTCGATAAGGAATTGCGGGCGCCCGGCCAACCGGATGTTTTCGTCATCGGTGATACCGCCGCGGTGACGCGCGAGGATGGCAGCCCCGTGCCGGGTATCGCGCCGGCCGCCAAGCAGCAGGGTGCCTATGTCGCCAAGGTGATCAGGGCGAAACTGGCGGGCCAGCCGGCACCGGGGCCGTTTCACTATCGCCATCAGGGAAGCCTTGCCACGATCGGCAAAAGCGCCGCGATCATCGATTTCGGCCGGATCAAGCTCAAGGGCTGGCTTGCTTGGTGGGTCTGGGGCCTTGCCCATATCTACTTCCTGATCGGCACCCGCTGGCGCATCGCCGTCGCCTGGAGCTGGCTGTGGATCTATATCAGCCGCCAGCACAGTGCCCGGCTGATTACGCAGAGGGAAACCATGCGTGAGGAATGAAAAAAGGGCAGCCGTTTGGCTGCCCTTTTTCTGTCGATCTTTGCGCGGTGGCGCTTAGGCCAGGGATGCAATATCGATGACGAAACGGTAGCGGACGTCGCTCTTCAGAACGCGTTCATAGGCTTCGTTGATCTTGTCGATATTGATCAGCTCGATTTCCGAGACGATGTTGTGCTCGCCGCAGAAGTCCAGCATTTCCTGGGTTTCCTTGATCGAGCCGATCATCGAGCCGGAGAGGCTGCGGCGGCCGGGGATCAGCGAGAAGGCATGGACCGGAACGGCATGTTCCGGAACGCCGAGCAGCACCATGCTGCCGTCATACTTCAGCAGGTTCAGGTAGGCATTCCAGTCGATGGCGGTGCCGACCGTGTTGAGGATCAGGTCGAAGCTGCCTGCGAGCTTGGTGAAGGTTTCGACATCGCTGGTGGCGTAATAGTGGTCCGCGCCGAGCTTGAGGCCGTCTTCCTTCTTCGACAGCGTCTGGCTGAGAACGGTTACTTCCGCGCCCATGGCATGCGCCAGCTTGACGCCCATGTGGCCGAGGCCACCCATGCCGACAACGGCAACCTTCTTGCCGGGGCCGGCCTTCCAGTGGCGCAGCGGCGAATAGAGCGTGATGCCGGCGCACAGCAGCGGCGCACCTGCGTCGAGCGGGATATTGTCCGGGAAGGAAAGGACATAGCCTTCCTTGACAACGATCGAGTCGGAATAGCCGCCATAGGTTGGCGTCTCGCCATCGGCTTCGACGTCGTTATAGGTCTGGACCAGGCCCGGCATATAATGCTCGTAGTCGAGGTCGCGCGTGGCGCAGGTCGTGCAGGAGTCGACGAAACAGCCGACGCCGACGCGGTCGCCGACCTTGAACTTCGTGACCTTCGAACCGACGGCGGTTACAATGCCGGCGACTTCGTGGCCCGGCACCATCGGGTACTTCGAGAAGCCCCATTCGTTGCGGGCCTGGTGGATGTCGGAATGGCAGACGCCGCAATATTTGACGGAGATGGCGACATCATCGTCCTTCGGCTCGCGGCGTTCAAAGGTGAAGGGGGTGAGCGGCTTGGACGCGTCTGTGGCGGCGTAGCCCTTTGCAATAGCCATGGGGAGTTCCTTTTTGGTAGGATTGGCTCTAGGTGAAGATCGAAATTTTGATGACTGACTATGCGTCGGAAACGGGCGACAGCGTTAGAGCGATCCTGCAAGCTTTATGTACGATTCTCCGAATCTGGATGGCCTACGCTCTTTCGAAACAACGGACGGAGACCTAGATAGGTCTCGACAAATCCTCGAGAATAATCGGTTGCGCATGACCCTGCCTTTCAATCCCAATCAGGAACTTGCTTCCATCATCGCCCGTTTCGCGACGGAGGATGGGGAGCATCGCACACCGATAGAAGGGCTCAATCTCTATCGGCAGTCGGCCGCGACCGTGTGGCAGCACGGGGCTTACCGGCCCTGCTTTGCCATTGTGGTCCAAGGGCGCAAAACCCTGACCGTTGGCGCCGATATATACCACTACGGCGTTGGCGAGTACATTCTAACTGCCCTCGACCTTCCCGTATCGACGCAGGTCACCAATGTCGGCAGCGAAACACCCTATCTTTGTTTCGGCATGGCGCTCGACAGCGAACGGCTGAAGGAGCTGCTGTCGCGCGTCAATATTCCGCGCGAGGCGGTGACGGCGGAACCCGTGCGGGGTCTGGCGGTCAATCCTGCCTCGCCGGAGCTGCTAGACGCCTCGTTGCGGCTGCTGCGATTGCTCGACCGGCCGGAGGATATTCCGGCGATGGCGCCGCTGATCGAGCAGGAGATTCTCTACCGCCTGCTGACCGGCCCGAATGGACCTCGGCTGCTGCAGGTTGCCATGGCCGAGAGCCAGAGCAACAGGGTGGCGCGCGCCATTGCCTGGATTCGCGGCAATTTCACCCAGCCGCTGCGCATCGAGGAACTGGCCGACCGCGCGGGCATGAGCGTTTCCTCGCTGCATCATCATTTCAAGGCCGTCACGGCGATGACGCCGATACAATACCAGAAGCAGCTTCGGCTGCATGAGGCACGACGGTTGATGATTGTGGAGCAGCTCGATGTCGGCTCTGCCGGTCATCGCGTCGGCTATCAGAGCCCATCGCAGTTCAGCCGCGAATATAGCCGCCTTTACGGCCTGTCGCCGCTCCGGGACGTCGAGGGCATACGCAGTCCGGTCGCCGCGGAATAGTTTTGCGTGCTTTATTGATGCGGTGCAGCGACGATTTTCGCTTGACGCTCGCTCTGCTCTGCGCCATAACGCGCCACGAACCGTACCGTACGGTACTCATTTGAGGGTGGCCATCGTGCTCAGCGAAGCAGGACAGTCGAGCGAGTTTTCGCCGCGCCAGAACGCCGTTCTGGAGCAGGCGTTGCGGTTGCTCGTCGATGGCGGCGAAAAGGCGCTGACGACCTCGGGCGTCGCGCGCGCCGCCAATTGTTCAAAGGAAAGTCTTTATAAGTGGTTTGGCGATCGCGACGGCCTGCTGTCGGCGATGATCACCTATCAGGCCAGCAAGGTACGTACGTTCGAGCGCAACGGCGAGCGGCTGACGGCGGCGAGCCTGCACGATCATCTCGTGGTGTTCGCGCGTGATCTCCTTGAGGTTCTGGCGGGCGACGTGTCGCTGGCGTTGAACCGCCTGGCGATCGGCCAGTCGAACCGCGATGGCTCCAAGCTCGGCAAGCTTTTGCTTGAACGCGGCCGCCGGCAGATCGACCGCCGCGCCAGCGGCCTCATCGACGCCGGCAAAAGGGCAGGGCTTCTGCGCTTCCTAGATGCCGATGAGGCTTACCACACGCTTTACGGGCTCATTGTGTCTGATCTGCATGTGCGCATGCTGCTCGGCGAGCCCGGTTTGAAGGATACGAGCCGTCAGGCCGAGAGGGCGGTCACCGCTTTTCTCAAGCTTTACGGCACGGAAAAGGTTTTGGCGGAAGCAGCCGCAACCGTCTGAGAAGTTTCAATTTACGCCTTACACCAGACAAGCAAAGGGAAGGAAAAACAATGCGCGTCTATTACGATCGTGATGCCGATCTCAATCTCATCAAGTCGAAGAAGGTTGCCATCATTGGCTATGGTTCGCAGGGCCGCGCCCATGCGCTGAACCTCAAGGACAGCGGCGCACAGAACGTTGTGATTGCGCTGAAGGCCGGTTCGCCGACCATCAAGAAGGCCGAAGCCGATGGCTTCAAGGTCATGACGGTTGCCGAAGCTGCCGGCTGGGCTGACCTGATGATGATGGCGACCCCGGACGAACTCCAGGCCGACATCTACAAGGCCGACATCGCCCCGAACATCCGTGACGGCGCGGCGATCGCTTTCGCACACGGCCTCAACGTTCACTTCGGCCTCATCGAGCCGAAGGCTTCGGTCGATGTCGTCATGATCGCTCCGAAGGGCCCGGGCCACACGGTTCGCGGCGAATACCAGAAGGGCGGCGGCGTTCCCTGCCTCGTTGCCGTTCACCAGAATGCTTCCGGCAATGCTCTTGAACTCGCTCTCTCCTACGCTTGCGGCGTTGGCGGCGGTCGTTCGGGCATCATCGAAACCAACTTCCGCGAAGAGTGCGAAACCGACCTCTTCGGCGAACAGGTCGTTCTGTGCGGCGGTCTCGTCGAGCTGATCCGCGCTGGTTTCGAAACCTTGGTCGAAGCCGGCTACGCACCGGAAATGGCCTATTTCGAGTGCCTGCACGAAGTAAAGCTGATCGTCGACCTGATCTATGAAGGCGGCATCGCCAACATGAACTACTCGATCTCCAACACCGCTGAGTGGGGCGAATACGTCACCGGCCCGCGCATCATCACCGAAGAAACCAAGGCCGAGATGAAGCGCGTCCTGAAGGACATCCAGACCGGCAAGTTCACCTCGGACTGGATGCAGGAATACCGTTCGGGCGCTGCCCGTTTCAAGGGTATCCGCCGCCTGAACGACAGCCACCAGATCGAAGAAGTCGGCGCCAAGCTGCGCGGCATGATGCCCTGGATCGGCAAGAACAAGCTGGTCGACAAGAGCGTCAACTAAGCTTTTCGGCTGTTGCTGAAATGAGAAAGGCCGGGGCGAGAGCTCCGGCCTTTTTCTATTTCCGTGCTTTGACGTAGAGCCATTTCGTCGGTTTGCCGTCGAAACCGCCGCCGTCGGCTTCGGTCATCGCTATGTCTCTCCAGCCGCCTTTGTCGAGCAGAGCCGTCAGCCATGCGGCCGAGGGGTAGTTATAGTATCGGCCGAATGTATCGTGGCCTTCGGCTTCACCGGCTTTGAAGCTGGCGTGGAAGATGCCGCCGTCTTTCAGCGCGCGGCGCATCCGATCGAGAATATCGGGCAGGGCGGCGCGAGGCGCATGCAGCAGGCTTGCTTCGGCCCACACGCCATCGTGAGCGTCTTCGATATCGAGCGTTTCGAATCGTAATATCTGAACCGGCCTACCGATCAGGGCCTCCGCCTGTTTGGCAAGCTCGGTCGAACCATCGGTCGGCGTCACGTCGAAACCGCGCGAGATCATATAGGCCGCGTCCCGCCCAGCGCCGCAGCCGAGTTCTAGGATAGATGCGCCTGCGGGAAGAGCGGCCAGGAAGGCATCAAGTCGGCTTTGCGGCAGGTTGCGCTTGCGCGCCGCGTAGACGGCGGCATTGACGTTGTAGAAAGAGGAGGTGGGGTCGTCGTTTGTCATGCTTGTTCCAATTCGGTCATCAACTTCTTTATCGGCGTGGCATCGTTGTTCGGCAAGTTCGATCTTGAATTGCGGGCAAAACATAACTAGTCTGTAAACTAGTCAGATGGAGGGTGCCATGCGCCAATGGCCGGTTCAGGATGCCAAAGCGAAATTCAGTGAAATGCTTGATGCTTCACTGGAGGAAGGGCCGCAGCTCGTTTCAAAGAGAGGCGAACCCAAAGCTGTGCTTGTGTCAGTCTCTGAGTGGGAGGCGCTGAAGAAGCGGGCCAAGCCTTCGGCCAAGGACGTGCTTCTCGCGCAGGAGCCGAGATTCGAACTCGATATTCCGTCCCGCAAGGAATGGGTCTGGCGGGACATCAATCTGGATGAGAGCTGACATCTTGTATTTGCTTGATACGAACGTGGTATCGGAATTGCGTAGGGTAAAGCCCCATGGCGCGGTACTTGCTTGGATAAATAGTGTCAGGAGCGAGGACCTTTCGATTTCGGCCATTACGATCGGCGAGATCCAACGCGGTATTGAGTTGGCGAGGGAAACCGATCCGCAAAAGGCAAAAGAACTTACGCGCTGGCTGGATGATTTGCAGGTCGGGATCCGGGTCATTCCCTTGGATGCGGACTGTATGATCCGATGGGCGCAATTCATGCATCGTAAATCGCCGGCGCTGATTGCCGATGCAATGATAGCGGCGACTGCATCTGTTCATAGTCTCACGATCGTTACGCGGGATGTCGTCGATTTTTCGGCCTTTCCTGCCGTTGTTATCAACCCCTTCGACTACAAATCCCCCTGAGAATGTCACCGTCACAAACAAAATAGGTCAGCATTATTGACTTATATTTTATTGCGTGTTTTGGTGCTGCAAAGACCAAAAATTACGAGGAAGCCCCATGTTGAATTGGGAAAACATCTTTGCGACGCGTTCCAGCCGTATGCGCGCCTCCGAAATCCGCGAGCTGCTGAAGCTTTTGGAGCGGCCGGACATCATCTCTTTTGCCGGCGGCATTCCCGATCCCGCGCTGTTTCCGGATCAGGAATTCAAGCAGGCCTATGCGGACATCTTTTCCGGTCCGGCGGTCAACGCGGCGCTGCAATATTCGGTCAGCGAAGGCTACAAGCCGCTGCGCGAGTGGCTGGTCGGCCAGATGGTGGCGCTTGGCGTTCCCTGCGAGCTTGAAAACGTCTTTATCGTTTCCGGTTCGCAGCAGGGTCTCGATTATCTCGGCAAGCTGTTTCTGTCGCCCAGGGATACGGCGCTGGTGACCGCGCCGACCTATCTCGGCGCGCTGCAGGCCTTCAATGCCTATGAGCCGACCTATGATCAGCTCACCCCCGGCGGTAACCGCACTCCTGCCTCCTATCGCGCTGCGGCAGAGCAGGCGGGCGGCAGGGTGAAATTCGCCTATCTCTCCGCCGACTTTGCCAATCCGACCGGCGAAACGGTCGATCTCGCCTCCCGCGAAAAGCTGATCGATCTTGGCGACGAACTGGATATTGCCGTCATTGAGGATGCCGCCTATCAGTCGCTGCGTTACGACGGTGAGCCGGTCCCGCCCATCCTGGCGCTGGAAATTGCCCGCAAGGGCCATATCAACGACACGCGTACGATCTATTGCGGCAGCTTTTCCAAGACCTTGGCGCCGGGCCTTCGCGTCGGCTTCGTTGTTGCCAATGCGCCTGTTATCCGCAAGCTGGTGCTGATGAAGCAGGCGGCTGATCTGCATTCCTCGACCATCAACCAGATCGCCATCCATCAGGTCGCCGAGCGCGGCTTTGATGCGCAGGTCGCCAAGGTCCGCAAGGCCTATAGCCACCGCCGCGACTGCATGCTGGCCGCACTTGCGAAATACATGCCTGATGGTACGAGCTGGACTAAGCCGGAAGGCGGCATGTTTGTCTGGGTGACCCTGCCGAAGGGCATGGATGGCGCCAAGCTGCTGGCAAAGTCGTTGGAAAGCGCCAAGGTCGCTTTCGTGCCCGGCCAGGCCTTCTTCGCCGATGGCTCCGGGCCGAATACGTTCCGTCTCAGCTTCTCCTGCGCCAACGAGCAGATGATCGATGAGGGGATTTCGCGTCTCGGCAAGTTGGTCGCGGGCGAGATCGGAGCGATGGCGGCGTAAGCCGCCACGCCATTTTCATGCTTATTTCTTCAAATGCGGCGCGATCAGCGACAGGTCGGCCTCGCTCAGCCGGTCGCTGGCAGTATTGGCTTGGTGCCAATAGGGGTAGAGCAGCGGCAGCAGGCTGACATCGTCGAGGCGCTTGCGTTCTTCGTCGGTCAGCTTCAGCTCGGCGCTGGCGAGGTTGTCCTTAAATTGCGCGTCGGTGCGGCCGCCGATGATGACCGAGGTGACACCCTTGCGACCGATCAGCCAGGCGAGTGCCACTTGCGCTGCTGAGACGCCGCGACCGTCAGCAATGTCCACTAGCGTATCCACGATATTCCACAGGCGGTTCTCGTCGCGGATCGGCGGCTCGGTCCAGCCGGCGAACTGACGCGTGCCTTCCGGCGTTGCCTGGTTGCGACGGTGCTTGCCGGAAAGAAGTCCGCCGGCGATCGGGCTCCAGACCAGCACGCCGAGGCCCTGGTCGATGCTGACCGGCAGCAGCTCGTATTCGGCGTCGCGGGCTTCGAGCGTGTAGTGAATCTGCTGACTGACGAAGCGCTGATACTTGTCGCACTCGCTGATGCCGAGCGCCTTCATGATGTGCCATGCGGAGAAATTCGAGCAGCCGATATAGCGTACTTTGCCCTGGCGGACGAGCGTATCGAGCGCCTCCAACGTTTCTTCCAGAGGCGTCTGGCCATCCCATTCATGCAACTGATAGAGATCGATGACATCGGTCTTCATGCGCTTCAGGCTGGCCTCGCAGGCCTGGATCAGGTGTTGGCGCGAGGAGCCGGCGTCGTTGACGCCAGGGCCCATCGGGAAACGAGCCTTGGTGGCGATCAATACGCCGTTCTTGCGCGGACCGCCGATGATTTCGCCAAGAATCTCTTCCGAGGCGCCCTGTGAATAAACATCGGCCGTGTCGATCAGGTTTACGCCGGCGTCCAGGCACATGTCGACCAGCCGCTTCGCCTCGGCAACGCCGAGATCGCCGACGGTCTTGGCCCAGCCGACGCCGCCGAAGGTCATCGTGCCCATGGTGATGGTGGAAACTTTGAGGCCGGAACGGCCAAGCAGACGATATTCCATAGATTTATCCTCCAAAAATCAGATCTGAAATTCGTGCGCTAGGAAATAGGGCTGCTCACCGACGGTCAAGGCCGAAGCACGACAAGAAAGCCCCACCTCTTTAAATTGAACTGTCACAATCATGTTAATCCATACGTCTAAGCAACCCTCCTGATCACCCAGTCGAGGACGCTCCATGAAGACGCTTGTTTCCGCTTTCGCCGGCCTCCTGGCCGCCGCTCTTTTCTCCGGCTCGGCCATTGCCGCCGACCTCGTCCTCTATACCAGCCAGCCGAATGCGGATGCGCAGGCAACCGTCGATGGCTTCATGGCCGCCAATCCCGGCATCAAGGTCGATTGGGTCCGCGACGGCACGCCGCAGATCATCGCCAAGCTCCAGGCTGAAATCCAGGCCGGCGCTCCGGTCGCTGACGTTCTGTTGATCGCCGACACGGTCACGCTGGAACGTCTGAAGGAAGCCGGCAAGCTCTTGGCCTACAAGTCGCTGGAAGCGGTAAACTACGATGCGGCGCTCTATGACGCCGACGGCTATTATTACTCCACCAAGCTGATCACCACCGGCATCGTCTACAACACCGCCGCTTCGATGAAGCCGACGAGCTGGCAGGATCTGACCAAGCCGGAAGCCAAGGGTCTGGTCGCCATGCCGAGCCCGCTTGCTTCGGGCGCTGCCCTCATTCATGCGCAGACGCTTGCCGGCGTCGGCAGCCTCGGCTGGGATTTCTATAAGAACCTTGCCGTCAATGGCGCGGTCGCGGCCGGTGGTAACGGCGCGGTGTTGAAGTCGGTCGCCTCGGGCGAGAAGGCCTATGGCATGGTCGTCGACTACATGCCGATCCGCGAAAAGGCCAAGGGCGCGCCGCTGGAGTTCGTGTTCCCGTCCGAAGGCGTTTCGGCCGTGACCGAGCCGGTCGGCATTCTCGCCAGCGCCAAGCATGCCGACTCCGCCAAGAAGTTCGTCGATTATGTTCTCTCGGAAAAGGGCCAGGAAGGTTTCCTGAAGCTCGGCTACATCCCGGCCCGTAACGGCATGTCGCTGCCTGCCGGTTTCCCGGCGCGTGACAGCATCAAGGTTTTGCCGTTGAATGCTGCCGAGGCCCTGAAGAACACCGATCAGGACCTCAAGACCTTCTCCTCCTATTACGGATCGAAGTGATCCGATCTGGGCAGTCGATGTACGGATATATGCGTAAGGGAAACAGCCAGCCAGCCTGGCTGTTTCCTTTTGTCGTCACCATCGTGATGCTTTTGAGCGTGCTGCCGCTGGTACGGCTGGCGGAGGCCGGTATAGCGGCGCTGCTGCGCGGCGGCGCCTATGAGCTGATCACCGATCCCGCCCTTTGGCGTTCGGCCTGGCACACTATCGAGACGGCCGTGCTCGGCACGATGATTTCCTTGGCTCTCGGCTGCCTCTTCGCTTTCCTGCTGACCCTGACCGACATGCCGGGCAGGGGGCCGCTTGGTTTTCTCTTCGTCCTGCCGATGATGATCCCGCCGCAGGTGACGGCGCTTGCATGGGTGCAGATGTCCGGCCCGTCGAGCCCGCTGTTGAAGGCGCTGCATATCGCCCCGCCGCTTGGCTCGCCGCAGCCGCTCTATTCGATTAGTGGCATTGCGCTGCTTTACGGTGTGCAGCATGCGCCGCTGGTCTATCTGGCGCTTCGGGCCGGGCTGATGGCGCTGCCGCGCGACGGTGTCGAGGCGGCGAGATTGTCTGGGGCTTCCGGGCTCCGTGTGTTCCGGAATATCATCCTGCCGCTGTCGCTGCCCGGTGTCATTGCGGGTGCTGCCATCGCCTTCGTCTCCTCGGTCGGCAATTTCGGCATCCCGGCGATCCTCGGAATACCGGCTTCGATCTTCACGCTGTCGACACTGATCTTCACCAAATTCTCCACCTTCGGTCCGCGCACCTTCGGCGATATCGCCTTGTTGTCGGCGATGATCGCTGTGATCGCTGTCGCCGGCCTTGCGGTTCAGGGCAGGGCATTGAAGGGGCGGGACTATCGGGTTATCGGTCTGTCCGGAGCATCTGCCGCCTTCTCGCTCGGTCGCTGGCGTTTTGCCGCCCTGCCGTTGCTCTGGGCGATCCTGTTCATCATGCTGGTTGCACCCTTCTTCGCGCTGGTGGCCGGGGCGCTGGTGCCGGCCTATGGCGTGCCATTGACCTTCAAGACGGCGTCTTTGAATGCCTTTGCCGAAATCCTGTTTCGCCAGACGGTGACGCGCACCGCTTTTTCCAATTCTCTGTTTCTGGCCGGGACCACGGCGCTCGGTCTCCTGGTGGTGACAATCCTTACTGCCTATGCGCTGACGAAGCGTAAGGACATGCTGAGCCGGATCGTCGGCGGCTTGATCGAGATTCCATATTCGCTGCCGGGGATCATTATCGCCGTCTGCTTCATTCTTGTTTTTGCGGCCCCTTTGCCAATCCTCAGTGTCACGCTCTACGGCACGATCTGGATCATTCTGCTCGCCTATTTCTCCGCCTATTTCGCTGTCAGTCTCAAGCCGGTGATGAGTGCCTTCCTGCAGCTCGATCCGGCGCTGGAAGAGGCCGCGCGTCTATCGGGTGCCGGTTTCTTCCGGCGTCTCTTCGATATCATCGTGCCGCTGATCGCGCCGGCGGCTGGGGCCTCGGTGATCCTGGTCTTTCTCATCGCCTGCAACGAGTTGACGGTCTCGGCCCTGCTCTGGTCGGCGGGGACACAGACACTGGGCGTCGTCATCTACAATCTTGATGACGGCGGCAGTGCCGATCTTGCCTCTGCCATGTCGGTCATCGTCATCGCCATGGTCGTCACCATGATGCTGCTTCTGGAAATCCTGGCCAAGCGCCTGCCGAAGGGAGTGGTGCCGTGGCGAAGCTGATCCTCAATCACGTCAGCAAGGATTTCGGCACGGGCGGCCGCGCCGCTGTCCATGCTTTGTCGCTGGATGTTCGCGAACGCGGCTTCCTGGCGCTACTGGGGCCTTCCGGCTGCGGCAAGACGACGGTGCTCAGAATGATCGCTGGCTTCGAGCAGCCGACGGATGGTTCGATCCATCTCGGCGAGCGCCTGCTGGCCGATGCCGCCCATACGCTGCCGCCGGAGCGGCGCAATATGGCGATGGTGTTCCAGTCCTATGCGCTCTGGCCGCATATGAATGTTGCCGACAATGTCGGTTATCCGTTGAAGGTTCGCGGTATTTCCGGTGAGCGCTACCGTCAGAAAGTACACGAGGCGCTGGCGACGGTGCGGTTGGAGGATTATGCGGAACGCCGCCCCGCCGATCTCTCCGGCGGCCAGCGGCAGCGCGTGGCACTGGCGCGCTGCCTGGTGACATCGCCCGATGTCGTGCTGCTCGACGAACCGCTCGCCAATCTCGACCGTCATCTGAAGAAGGAGATGGAAGAGACATTCCGCGAATTCCATCAGCGCTCCGGCGCCACCATGGTCTACGTCACCCATGACCAGAGCGAGGCCATGGCGCTGGCGACCGATGTTGCGGTGATGTCCGAGGGGCGCTTGCTGCAGATTGCTGCACCGGCGGAGATCTATGCGCGGCCGGAGGGGCGGTTGGTCGGCGGATTGGTCGGGCAGGGTGCTATCCTGTCGCTCGCCGTTCCGGATGGCGGCCCGCGCCTGATCGATTGGCCGGCATTGAAAATGATCTGGAGCGAGCAGGAAGCGACTATCCCGCGCGCCGATATTCTCGTTCGGCCCGAGGATGTCGTCGCCGATGCAGAGGGTATTGGATGCCGAGTGGACTCCGTCCTCTACGAGGGCGAGCGCTATGCGTTGCGGCTGTCGCTGCCGGATGGGCAGGTGTTGCGCGCCTATAGTCGCGACGCGGTGAAGCCGGGCGATGTCTATGCCGTCGCTATCCGTTCGGCTTGGCGGCTCTGATCGATGCTGCCGGGCGGAAAGACAAGACGGTTGTTCGCCGTCTCCAGCTGTGCTTGATTTGCCTCATCTCATGAATGGGAGTCGCGCCATGTCCGACCAGAGCTTCCCGATTTTCGATCTTGGCACTTTCGAGGCGGCCGGCGATCAGGAGAAGAAGCGGCTTGGTGCCGAGGTCGACGAGATCTGCCGTTCGACCGGTTTCCTGGCGATCGCCAATCACGGTGTCGATGCTGCGGTGATCGCGGGCGTGTGGGCCAAGACGCATGCGTTTTTCGATCGGCCGGCCGATGTTAAGCAGCGGGTGAAGGCACCTTATCCAGGCTACCCCTACGGCTATCTCGGCCCCGGCACGGAGGCATTGGCGAAGTCGCGCAATGTCGATACGCCGCCCGATCTCAAGGAAAGTTTCAACGGCGGACCGCTTTCCGTGCCGCCTGATATGACCGATCCGGAAGCGCTTGGCTTCTGCTATGCCGCTACCATCTGGCCGGAGGGACCGGAAGGTTTCGTGGACGCGTGGAAGGCCTATTATCGTTCGATGGAGGATCTGGCGCGGCGGATCATGAGGGTTTTTGCGACGGCGCTTGGCCTCGACGAGCATTTCTTCGATAGTTACGTCGATACACCGATCAGCGCGCTCAGGGCTCTGAACTATCCCGAGCAGCGTGTTGCGCCGCAGCCGGGTCAGCTACGCGCCGGAGCCCATACCGACTACGGCAGCCTGACGATCCTTTTGCCGCAGCCTGGCTCCAAGGGTCTGGAGATTATCGCGCCTGATGGCCAATGGACGCCGGTGCCGCCGATACCGGGTGCGTTCGTTATCAATATCGGCGACCTGATGGCGCTCTGGACGAACGATCGCTGGATCTCCACCGTGCATCGCGTCGTCAATCCGCCCCCGGAAGAGGGCGGCATGCAGCGGCGGCAGTCGCTGGCTTTCTTCCATCAGCCGAACTGGTTCGCCGAGATTGCCTGCCTGCCGTCCTGCTTGCCACCGGGCGAGGAGCCGAAATACGCGCCGGTACTCTCCGGTCCCTATCTCATGGGCAAGTTCAAATCGACCGTTACTGCCAAGGCCGGTTGATATGCGTGAACCAAGCCAATCCTGATACCCATAAACCGGAATGCTTCATGTCCCTGCGTCTTGCCACCTTCAATGTCGAAAACCTGCTGACCCGTTTCGATTACACCGGTTTTCGCAATCAGCTGCGGCAGGACCGCGTGTTGAAGCTGTTCGATGTGAAGAACGAGAATATCTATCAGCAGCTTGAAGCCGCCCGCGTGGTGGCTGCCACCGACGACACACGGCAGATGACGGCGCTCGCCATTGCCGATGCCAATGCCGATATCATCTGCCTGCAGGAGGTCGACAGCATGGCGGCGTTGCAGGCCTTTGAATATGGCTATCTCTACCGCATGGTCGGCAACGGCTATCGGCAGAAATTCCTGATCGAAGGCAATGATTCCAGAGGCATCGATGTCGCCGTCATGATGCGCGAGCAGACGGGCGACGGACAGCCGATTGTGCTGAAGGACATCAAGAGTCACGCCATGGTGACTTATCGCGATTTCGGTCTATTCACCGACGAGTTAACGGCGCTCGGCCTTCACGAGGACGACAAGATCTTCAAGCGTGACTGCCTGGAGCTCGATCTGACCGTCGGCGGCGTGCCGTTCTCGCTCTATGTCGTGCATCTGAAGTCGATGGGTCCGGCGCGGGAGGGTGTCGACGGCCGCCAGTCGACCATGCCGGTGCGCCGTGCGGAGACGCTGGCGGTGCGCCACATCATCGAGACCCGTTTCGGCGCCGGTCATACGGCTGCCAAGAATTTCGCCATTTGTGGCGACATGAACGACTATCAGGAACGTGTCGACGTTATCGGCACACGCCACACGGGCTATCGCTTCGAGCACCGGGATGAAGAGGCGAGCGCGCTCGATGTCTTCAGTCATGACGGTTTCGTCGAAAACGTCATGCGCCGGCGTGACGAGCTTGACCGCTGGACGCTCTATCACGCGCGCGGACCACAGGAGCAGTGGCTCTGCCAGCTCGACTATATCTGGCTGTCTCCGGCCCTGGCGCGCGCCAATGCGGCGCGGTTGCCCGATGTCGTGCGCTCCGGCCAGCCTTTCCGCACCATCTTTCCGCCCGGACAGGAGGTGGAACGCTATCCGCGCACCGGTTGGGACAGGCCGAAGGCCTCCGACCATTGCCCCATCGTCATGACATTGGATCTTTTATGAACTCCGCTTTCAAACCGCAAAACGACATGGCCGGCTGGCCACCTGAGAATACCGTGTTTCCGGTTGCCCGCATCGATCTCAAGGTGATTGCCGGCCATCATCCCTTTCATCTCGGCGAAGCAGAGGCGGCAGGTGAGAACTGGAAGAAGGAGATCGCCGCCAATCCCGCGCTTTACGACGGCCGTATGATCTTTCAGCATCGCCTCGAGGTCAGCGAGCAAGCCGTGGCGGGCGAGGGCTATGTGACGCCGTTCTCCACGTTTCTCTGGTGGCGCAAGCACAGGGAGCGCGGCGGTGGCTTTCATGTCTTCGCCTTTCCGGTCGCCGTTTCCTCCGATGGCGCGATCATCGCCATCCGCATGGCGCAGCACACGGCCAACCCCGGCCAGGTCTATTGCGCGGCGGGTTCGATGGATGAAAACGATATTGTCGACGATCGTTGCGATGTCGAGGGTAACATGCGGCGCGAGGTTCTGGAGGAAACCGGTCTCGATCTTGAGGTGGCCATTGCCGAGCCCGGCTATTATGCGACGCATGCCAACCGCTCCGTCACCCTGTTCCGCATCTTTCGCTTCCCCTGGACCGCCGACGAGATGCTCGAAAAGATCAGGGCTCATATGCTGGTGGACGAGGAAAAGGAGATCGACGGCGCGGTTGCCATCCGCTCCGCCGATCCGACGGCGCATCGCTACAGCTCGGCGATGCCGCCCATCCTGACATGGTTCTTCGCTCGTGCGGAACAGCTTTAGCTTGCGCTCGAAGGTGTTGCCGTTATGTATGAGGAAGCCGGGTGGCTATGCAGTCTAAAGTCATGTGAGGGAGGCAGGGGTGGCCCGCAGCTTCAGTGTCTATGATGTGTTCACCGACAGCAGGCTTGCGGGCAATCCGCTGGCTGTGATCTTCGATGCCGAAGGCCTGAGCGATGAGGCGATGCAAGCGATCGCCAAGGAGATGAACCTTTCCGAGACGGTGTTCGTTCTGCCGCCGCAGAACCCGACACATACGGCGAACCTGCGCATCTTCACACCAGGTCGTGAACTCCCCTTCGCCGGCCATCCAACGGTCGGCACCGCAATCGCACTTGCCGAGCGGACGCACGCCAATCATGGCGGCGATATCGATCTGGTCTCGGTGCTCGACGAGCGGGTAGGGCCAGTGCGTTGCGCGGTCAGGCTCCGGCAGCAGAAGGCAAGCTTTGCCGAGTTCGACCTGCCGCGAAAATCGCAGCAGATCGTGCTGCCGCTCGACAAGGCGGATATTGCCAATGCGCTCAGCCTGAAGATCACCGAGATCGGCTTCGAGAATCACGTCCCGTCGATCTGGAGCGCCGGCGTGCCGTTTCTGCTGGTACCGGTGCATGATGTCGGAGCGGCCGAGCGGCTGGAATTCGATCTGCAGCTTTGGGAAAAGATGGTGCCCTTCGTCGACGGCGCACTTGCCTCCGCCTTCGTCTATTGTCGCGGTGCCGTCAATCACACCGCCAAGTTCCATGCCCGCATGTTCCCGGTCGGAATGGGCATTGTCGAGGACCCGGCGACGGGCGCGGCCGTGGCGGCGCTTTCAGGCGCCATCCATCGGTTCGATCAGCTGCCGGATGGGCATCATCCGATCATCATCGAACAGGGAGTCGAGATGGGCCGCCCGTCCTTCATCCACCTCCATATCGATATCGATGGCGGCGAGATTGCCAATGCGCGAATTGGCGGTCAAGCGGTGCGTGTTGCGACCGGAATTCTTGAGCTTTGATTTCATTGAGTTTTTCTCGTTCTTCGAAATTTTTTTGACGAATAACGAAAGAAAATTGATCTGGCCGCTGGACAATCAAACCGATCCTATTTATATGCCCGTTCACACCGCCAGCGAGCGGTTACGGGTGATTAGCTCAGTTGGTAGAGCAGCTGACTCTTAATCAGCGGGTCGTAGGTTCGAGCCCTACATCACCCACCAAATTCTCCTAGATTACATAGGGATAGAGGCGTCAGTTCAAGCTGGCAGCCTTCCCTTTTGGGGTTTGGTTTTTGTTTGCGGGATCTCAGGACAATAAAGCTGTAGGCATCGTCTGCTTGCGGATCGGGTCGAGGACGTCGACGTGATGATCACGGATGAGTGACCTCATCCATATAGACGCTAATCGACGCACTTTTTTCAAAGCGCAGAATCAGGATTGGGAAATTTTCGCGGGAAAAACGCGGAAATACGTGCGACCGTACGCGCCACGTGTTCAGCCAATCGCCGTTGACCTTAAGTATCAGACAATCGCATCAGCGCTTGCCTAATGCCTCTTATGCCCGCCTTCCATCACGCTGAAGACGAAGATCACTACGAGGAGCAGGATCAGCGTATAGTCGAAGGCGGACAGCATGCGGAGCAGTTCCATGATGTTTCTCCTCCCAGAGAACATGAGCCAGAACAATCATTAGTATGTTCTTTTATTGGATGTATGCCAAGGTTTTTACATCCTGCGGTGCAATAACGCCGTTGTGCGCGGCACAAAGAAGTGTTTGTTCGCAAAGGCGATATCGGTTTCGATGCCGTTGTGTCTGCTCACGGGAACCATTCGGCTTGCCGTGGCATTCTATTGTCAATAAAATTTGTGGAGTATATTGCTGTAGGGCATGCGCATTTGGCGGCGCTGGGATCGTCTGCGCGATCGATCGGACTGGAAGGATTTGGCGATGACCACTTATTCTCACGATTCGTCGCGCGATCGGCCTGTCATCGCAATTGTCGGCGGCGGCGTTTCCGGGGCGGCGGTCGCCTTTCATCTGCTGCAGCGCCAACGGCTGCAACCCGGTCAGCTTTTCATTTTCGAGCCACGCGCTAGGCTGGGGGCGGGGCTTGCCTATGATACCCAGGATCCCGCGCATCGCATCAATGTGCCGGCGGCGAAGATGAGCCTGCTGCCTGACGATCTCGAGCATTTTCAACGCTGGATCGAAGCCAATGATGCGCTGGCCGGTGATCAGACGGCGGTAGCGGCGAATGGCAGCCTGTTTCCGCGCCGTGAAGTTTTCGGTCGTTATATCAATGATATGGTGCAGCCTTTCATCGACGATGGCCGCATTACCCATGTGGCCGAGAAGACTGCCGACGTGCGGCGGCTGAATGATCGCTGGGTCATCAAGGGCGAGGCTGGCCGGCGGGTAGAGGCGGATATCCTCGTCATCGCCACGAGCCATCCGTCGCCGTTGCCGCCGGAGCCGCTGCGGAGCGCTTTGGCCGACCATCCGCGTTTTGTCGTCGATCCGACACGCCCGGATGCACTCGTTGCTATCCGCGCTGACGATCGCGTGCTGGTGGTCGGCAACGGCCTGACCTCCGCGGACGTCATCGCCTCCCTTACCCTTCGCGGCCATAAGGGGCCGGTCACCGCCGTCTCCAGGCGCGGCTTGCGATCGCGCGGCCATGCGCCGGTACGGCAGGAACTGTTCGGCGATTTCGTCAGTCGTCCGTCGCGGACAGCGCTCGATCTGTTGCGGCATGTACGTGCCACCATTCGCGAGGCGCAAGCCGAAGGGCGGAGCTGGCACGCCGTCATCGATCAGGTGCGCGCACAGGGGCAGGATTTGTGGCGGGCGATGCCGCTTGAGGAACGGCGGCGCGTGGTGCGGCATTTGCGGCCATTCTGGGACGTGCACCGCTTCCGCGTCGCGCCGCAGGTGGAGGCCGTCAGCGAGGAAGCGATTCGCGACGGCAGGCTGAAAGTGCTCGCAGCCTCCGTCGCATCCGTGGAGGCAAAAGAGGGGGCGATTGATTGTCGCCTCGACCTCAGTCATTCGGCCGGGAGCATTGATCGTCAGTTCGATGCGGTCGTGGTGACGACCGGGCCGGGCCATCGCGGCATATTGGAGACGCAAGGCTGGATCGGCGCACTTGCCGATGCGGGCTATCTCGCCATCGATGCGACGCGCCTCGGCCTTGCCTGCAATACGACATCCCAGGCGCAGGGGCGGGATGGCGCGGTGGCACCGTCGCTGTTCATTTCCGGGCCGCTAGCGCGAGGCACGTTCGGTGAGCTCATGGGCTTGCCGGAAGTGGTCGAGCATGGCGTCTTCGTCGCGGAGCAGGTGGCCTCGGCAATCGACGACCATGCCAATCGCAAGCATGACAGGCCGCAATTCGATATCAGCGCCGCGTAAAGGCAAGAAAAACTGCAAAATCGTTGCTTAGGCGATACATTTGCCTGAATTTACTCATATAAACTATACAATTTGTGAGTTATTGTCTTGTTCGTTAAAGGCGGCGGGATTACTTCCGTAGCTAATAATGACAGGATCGGCGGCCGAGTTTCGACCGGTCAGCCGGGCTCCCAACAATCGAACTTGTAGTAAAGCGGACAGCGATGCTCACGAAAAAAGGAAAATACGGGTTGAAGGCGCTGGTGGATCTGGCACGCCTGGCGCCGGGCGAGACTGCGTTCATCAACGACATTGCTTCGCGTAACAACATCCCGAAGAAATTCCTCGACACCATTCTGCTGGAATTGCGCAATGCCGGCGTGCTGCGCTCGAAGAAGGGGCCGGGCGGCGGCTATTCGCTGTCGCGTCTCGCCTCCGAGATCCGCATCGGTCATGTCATCCGCACGCTCGACGGTCCGCTCGCGCCGATCCGCTGTGCCAGCCGCACCGCCTATGAAGCCTGTGACGATTGCGCCGATCCGGAGCGCTGTCATGTCAGGCGCTCCATGACGGAAGTCCGTGATGCGATCGCCGACATTCTCGACAATATGACGCTGGAACAGTTCGTTGCCGGCGGTGGGCCGGGCATCGATACGGAAGAGCGGGAAGACTACCGCGCTTCGAAGATTGGCTGAGTCGACTTCCAGATCTGTTTGAATTTTTCCGCCGGCGTAGAGCCGGCGGTTTGCGTTTCACTGTCTCCAATTCTTCGGCGGCGTTACGCCATTCAGATGATAATTGCCGACCAGATGATATTTCCAGCGGATAGGATCCTGCAGCGTGTGGGTGCGGGCATTGCGCCAATGGCGGTCGAGATTGAGGCCGATGCGCGTGGATGCGGTGCCGGCGAGTTCGAACAGCGTGTTCGAGGCTTCAATGGCGATTTCCGTCGTCAGCGTTGTTGCTGCTGCCACGCCAAGCGTAGCGTCGATCACATGGTCTTCGGTCGGATTGATCTGGGCGATATCGATTTTCCGGCCCGCGCGGTCCAGCAGTGCCGCCGCCGCCTCGATGCGGACGGAGATCTGGCCGATCCTGGCAATGGTAAGCGGGTCGTCCGCCGCGCGCTCGACGCCGCTGTTCATCCAGGGGCGGGCGCTGGTCTTCACGAATTTCACGGTTTCGGCAAAGGCGGCCCTGGCAATGCCGAGATCGATGCCGGCATGGATGATCTGATCCACCGGACCTATGGTCGTCGGCCGTTCGAAACCTGTGTGATGCGCAAGGACGGCGTCGGCATTGACATAGACATTATGCAGGATTGTCGTGCCGCTGCCGGAGGTGCGTTGGCCGAAACCATCCCAATCGTCGATGATCTGGATGCCCTCGGTGCCGCGCGGGACAAGGGAGATAGTCTGTTCATCCAGCGTATCCAGCGCTGAGATTGCGATCCAGTCGGCGAAAAGCACGCCGGCGGCATAGGATTTGCGGCCGTTGACGCGATGACCAGGCCCTTCCGGCGTCAGGCGGGTATTGTTCTGTCCGGCCGTTGCTGTGTCTGGTTCGGAAAGGGCATTGCCGAAGCGATCGCCGGCCAGTGCCCTCGCAAAGAAGGTGTCCTTCTGCTCTTCGCTGCCGCCGGTGCGCAGGGCTTCGAGAATGTAGAAATGATTCCGTGCAATCTCGGCGATCGAGGGATCGGCTTCCGCCAGGATGGCGATGATTTCGGCGAGAATGGAATTGGAGATATCAAGGCCGTCATATTCTGAGGGCGTGGTGATGCCGAGCAGGCCGGATTGCGACAGGGCCTCCACTTCATCGTATGGGAGCACGCGGTTGATGTCGCGGTCGCTTGCCTGCTGCGCGAAACGGGCGGCCAGCGATCGGGCGATCTGCAGCGCTTCCTCTTCGCTTTGAATGCGGTGCGCGAGCGGTCTGATATGCTCGTGCAACTGCGAAACAGTTCCCATCCATCACTCCACCAGCCGATGGTATATTCAGTGACTTAGCGATGCCAAATCGATAAGCTCTTAATTTCTATAGATGTAGTGTACATTAGATTTTCTTTGCTTATCCAGATTTCGTAGCTCGGCATAATAGGCGTCGAATGGAGAAATTGTAAGCGTGCGGCTGGGCAGGCCGCCGATTGCCATCCAGGAGAGCGCCATGGTTGCGACATTGATCGTTCCCGGTCTGAACGGCTCCGCCGAGGGGCACTGGCAGCGCCATTGGGCGCGCGATCATAAGGATGCGACCATCGTTCGCCAGACCTCCTGGGCAAGGCCGGTGCTCAAGGATTGGCTGGCGGCATTGGAGACCGAACTGGAGCGGGCAGGGGACGTGTGGCTTGTCACGCATAGTCTCGGATGTTTGCTTGCGGCAAATCTCGCAGATCGGCCCGCTGCTCACCGCGTGAAGGGTGCTTTTCTCGTTGCGCCCTGCGATCTCGAGCGAGCGGAGCGACTGCATCCGGGCGCCATCGATTTCAGCGCGATGCCGACGGAGGCTCTACCGTTTCCAAGCCTCGTCGTTGGCAGCCGCGACGATCCCTACATGGATTTTGCGGAACTTCGCCGTCATTCCGCGCGGTGGGGCAGTGAGTTTCATGATCTCGGCCATGCCGGCCACATCAATATTGCCAGCGGTTTCGGTCATTGGGAGCAGGGCTACCGATTGTTTTCCGATTTCGCCAAGCCGCTTGAAAACCAAAGAAATAAGCGCGCAAGACCGCGATTGCACAACGTTCTGTGCCCGGCCATGTCGTAAGTGCCATCAGCCGTCAAAAACGCCGGTCGCAAGAAAGCGCTTGCTACCGGCGCATTTTCGCGCTTTCATATACGACTAAATAAGTAGACTATATGAGCAACCACATTCCTCCGGGCCGAAGAGCTCGCAGCGTGAAGGTTGACGAAGGGAACAGGGTTTCGCGCTGGAGCGGAAACCCGCCTGAAGCATCCCTCTTTCGGAAGAGAGCCGAAGTGGGAGTTGTGCGTCAGGTTCAAGGAACCAACGCGGCCCTTGTGTGTTTACGGGCGCGCAGCGCTTCGCGGCCTGATGGCTGCGAGCCGCATGAGGTTTACCGGCAAAGTATCAGTATGCCCTTAGAAAAGCATGATCGACCACCTCGCCCCCCAGGAGTTGATATGACGGTTCAGGGATTTTTTTCCGCCAAGGCAAATGCCGCGGCACAGGCCTATGGGATACCGCGCATCGCCGTCATCGGCCGCGGTTTTTCCGGCATGATGATGGCGATCGCCTTGATGAAGACGATGCGGACGCCCTTTCACCTGCAACTCTTCGACCCGAATTCCAGCGTCAGCGGCGGTCAGGCGCTAGCCTCCGGCCATAGCAGCGAAATCCTCAACAGCCGCGTGCGCGATCTCTCGGTCTCAGCCGGCGATCCCGACGATTTCAACGACTGGCTCTGTAGCAATGCCCCGTTCCGCAGCGCCGTGCCGGCGGCGATACCGGGATTTCTGCAGATCTTCGTGCCGAAGAGCATTTTCAGCGACTATGTCTATCAGCGTTTCTCCGAGGCGCTGTCCTCGCGGCGGGATATTACGGTGCAGGTGAGCGGCGAGACGGTGGTCGGCCTTCGTCGTGGCCGTGGCGGCCGTTTTCTGGTGGAAAGCGCCGGTGTTGCCAATCCGCTGTTCGACATGGTGGTCCTGGCGACCGGTTACGGCATTGCCGATGACCAGCCGCAGAGCGGCGAGCCCGTGGCAACGCCGACCACGGTGCGCGCCCGTCGCCTGGTCTCGCGCCCGCACACGGTCTTGCTCGGCAGCGGCCTGCGCGTCGTCGACCGGCTGTTACAGATGCGCGACAGCGGCTATGACGGCCAGATCACCCTCGTTTCCAGACGGGGCTTCCTGCCGCAGAGCCACACCCGCAGCAATGCCGATCCCGTCTTTCCTGCCGAAGCGATGCCCGGCAATCTCAGCGAGATCGTCCGCTTCATTCGCGCGGCTTGCGAAAATGCCGAAGCCAGCGGGCAAAGCTGGCAATCGGTCATGAACGGCCTGCGCAAACATGCGCGTTCGCTCTGGCGGTCGCTGCCGGCGGGCCAGAAACAGCAGTTCAACCGCCATCTGCGTGCGCTTTACGATAGCCACCGCAATCGTCTGCCGGAGGCGCTGCATGTGCGGCTGCAACAGGAGCTCGCCGAGGGCAACACGCTGTTGCGTCGCGGCCACTTCCTACGGCGCACGCCGACAGGCTTGACGATGAGGCCGGCCGGCCAGCAGAGCATCGAGCAGATCTATGCCGACGAGGTGATCGACTGCCGGTGTCAGGCGCCCGATCTGACCACGCCACTGATGCAGAGCCTGATCGATACGGGCCTTGCCATGCCGGACGAACTCGGTCTCGGCCTCGCCGTCGAGGCTACCGGCGCGCTTTCGGTGGATGGTCGCAAGACCGACGGGCTTTTCGCCGTGGGGCCGCTGGGGCTTGGGAGCCTGCCGGATATCGATCTGGTGCCCGAGATCGTCACGCAAGCCTATGCGGCTGCCGAAGGCGTGGCGGCGCGGTTCTATCCGCAATGCAAGGCCGTATGATCGGGCCATCTCTCGCCCGCCAGGCGCGATATATGACCTCGTGCTCGCGTTGCAAGATTTGCTGATTGGCATCGTCACGGACTTGGGCCGAGGCATCGCCTTTATCCTGATCCTGCAAAAAGGATGAGTAATGGTGAACTCGCCATTGCCGCCATACGCTTATGGACCTATCTCCCGAGGGCAGAGTTGGGAGACAGGCAATGGCAGCAAAGCCGATCGTTTGTACGCCGGAAGAGGTGCTGAGCTTCTGGTTCGAGGAGTGCACGAGCGAGGACTGGTTTCGTTCGACCATTGATCTCGACCAAGAGATCGGTCGTCGGTTTCGCGACACGCACCAGGCTCTGGCCGCGGGGGTGACCGATCTCTGGCGGGCGACGCCGGAAAACCGGCTGGCTTCGATCATTGTCCTTGATCAATTCCCCCGCAATCTCTATCGCGGCACGCCGCTCGCATTCGCCACCGATGGCCTGGCGTTGCAGGCGGCGAAAGCGGCTTTGGAGGTTGGCGCGGACCAGGGGATGCCGGCGGAATGGCGAATATTCTTCTATCTGCCGTTCGAACATGCAGAGAGCCTTGCCGAGCAGGATCGGGCGGTTGCACTTTTTCAAGCGCTCGGCCTGGATGAACAGATCGACTATGCGCTCCGGCATCGCGCCGTTATTGCCTCCTACGGTCGATTTCCCCATCGCAACGCCATGCTTGGGCGCGTATCGACCGAGGCTGAGAAAGAGTATCTCGCCAAACCGGGAGCAGGTTTCTGAAGGGGTAAAGGCGGCAGATGCCTTTCTGTCGCCTTTCTTTGCCTTACAAGGCTTACGCGAAGGGGCTATGAAATGCGCAATCGCAATACAGGTCGATTCTGTTCTTTCATTTCTTCCGCGCGGCGAATCCGTTTACTCAGGCCGCCAGCGACTTTATCCGCGACGAGGAGCTTTGCTTGCGCCTGCTGAAACACCGCCTCCGTTTTTTGTCCTTGCTGCTGTTGGGATTGAGCTTTGCTGTGATCGCAAGTTCTTTGGCAGGCGGGGGTGCGTTCGCGCAGGATCAGCAGCAGGTACAGCCGGCCCAGCAATCGGATCAGACGCCGCAATCGCCACCGCTCGCCAACGGCTTGCTGGACGCCGCTGTTGCCGATCTTAATAAGGCCAAGAAGGACTTCGCCTCGATCGAGGATAGTTCCAAGAGCGACGGGGCGGACGACGACACGCTGGTGGCGCTCTCCGGTCGGGCGGATGATCTCAATCGCTCCATCGCAGCGCTCTCCGCGCGGCTGAAGCCGCGCTTTGCCGAGATCGACACGCGTCTGACGCAGCTCGGCGCTGCTCCCAAGGAAGGACAGCCGCCCGAAGCGCCGATCGTCACTCAGGAACGTGACCGGCTTACCGCCGAGCGTTCGCAGATCAGTGCCGTGACCCTGGATGTCGACAATTTTGTTACCGCGACCAACCGGCTTTCGATGCAGCTCGTCGAAATGCGCCGCAAACTCTTTGCCGAGACGCTGTTCAAGCGCACCGGGATTTCCGCCGGCACATTCGAGGATGCGGGAACGGCTTTCGTCGACGAAGGCGTAAAGTTCAGCGATGCGATAACAAGCTGGATCGGCTTTGTTGTAAAGGCCAAGCTAGGCTCGCTTCTTGCAGCTGTCTTTCTGTCGTTCACCGCGGCCATGATTTTCCTGTTGGGCGGCTACCGGCTGTTCGGACGTTATTACGTCCGGGACGAAAATATCGAGAATCCGCCTTATATCAGTCGTCTCTCGGTGGCTTTCTGGTCGACATTGATCCGCACGCTGTCGCTCTCCGCCTTTCTCGTCACGTCCTATTTGAGCCTTTCGAACTTCAACGTGCTGCGGCCGGATATAGCTCCGGTGCTGGCCGCCTTCTTCGGCTTCATCTGGCTTGTCTATTTTGTTGGTCGTCTGACCAATGCCGTTTTTGCGCCTTTCAGGCCGCATTGGCGGCTGGTCAAGCTGTCGAACAAGGGCGCGCGGTCGCTGAGCTGGTGCATGCAGGCCATGGCCGTCGTGAACGGTCTGGATTATGTTTTCGACCGCGTCAGCGAATCCATGGGATCGCCCGTCGTCGTCACGGTCGCAAAGAGCTTTTTCGCCGCGCTGCTGATCGGTTTGATCCTGATTACAGCCTCCTTTGGCAAGCCGATTCTCGCCAAGAGCGGCGATCCCGATGCCCCTGGCCGGCGCTGGCCGCACGGCATGGCGATCATCCTTCGGGTGCTGGGCACGCTGCTGATCTTCACGGCCGTCATCGGCTATGTCGGCCTGGCGCGCTTCATCGCGACACAGCTGATCCTGACCAGCGCCGTGCTTGCGACGATGTATCTCGGTTTCCAATTGGGGAAGGCCGTGTCACGACAGGGTGTTTTCGCCGAGACGATCATTGGACGGTTCCTCGAAAACCGCTTCAAGCTCGCCGAGGTCGCGCTCGATCAGGCCGGCCTTGTCGCCGGTCTTGCGACCTATGCTGTCGCGCTTCTGACCGGCATTCCGCTGATCCTGCTGTCCTGGGGCTTCCATATCCAGGATCTGGAGCTTATCGCCTACCGGCTGTTCACCGAGATCCGGATCGGCAATATGTCGATTTCTCTGGTCGGCATCCTTGTGGGCGTCCTGCTCTTTGCCGGCGGGTATCTGGTGACACGCTGGTTCCAGCGCTGGCTTGACAGCAATGTCATGGCGCGCGGCCAGATGGACCTGGGTGTCCGCAACTCCGTCAAGACGGGCATTGGCTATCTCGGCATCGCGCTGGCGTCGATCATTGCCATTTCGGCTGCTGGTATCGACCTGTCGAGCCTGGCGCTCGTTGCCAGCGCGCTTTCGGTCGGTATCGGTTTCGGCCTGCAGAATATCGTGTCGAACTTCGTCTCCGGCCTGATCCTACTGGTCGAACGGCCCTTCAAGGTCGGCGACTGGATCGTTTCCGGCGCTTCGGAAGGCATCGTCAAGCGCATCTCGGTGCGCGCCACCGAGATCGAGACCTTCCGAAAGCAATCGATCATCGTGCCGAATTCGGAGCTGATCAATGCTTCCGTCGGTAACTGGACGCACCGCAACCGTCTGGCGCGTTCGGAAATCCCGGTTTCCGTGAGCTTTGAATCCGATCCAAAGAAGGTGATGGATATCCTGCTGGAACTGGTGCGCAGCGTTCCGAAGGTGCTGAAAAACCCGGAGCCGCATGTCGAATTCCTGCGCTTCGGTCCTTCCTCGCTCGATTTCGAGATGCGCTTCTATCTCTCGGATCTCTCCGACGGCATGGAGATCCGCAACAGTCTGCGGATCGAGATCCTAAGGCGCTTTCGCGAGGAGGGGATTTCCATTCCCTATCCGCATCAGGAACTGCACATTGTTCGTGACGGTAAGCGGGGCAAGCCGAGCAGCATTCTCGCAGAATCAGCGGACGGTCCGGAAGGCGAGAGCGAAGAGGTCGTGAAGGATGTCGTTTCCCCGGTCGAGGAGCAATTGCCACAGCCGCAGGAAACCAGAGGCGCCGGCCGTCGCCGTGGCAGGACGCCGGCGGAGTGATGTCGTGTCGCCCGTCTGAAATTCAAAATTCGAAAGTATAGAACGGGGATGCTCTGGTTTTGAAAGACTAGGGTGTCCCTTGGTATTCAGATGCGCGCCCGGTGCTCTGACGGCTGCTTTCTTCATCTATGGGAAACCAGTCGACTTAACAAATACTCAAAGGCTTTGCTGTAGAAACCCGGACGAGGTGGAGTTTTTATTAGCAGGTTTTTATCATGTCATTTTTGGGTATTTCCGGAATGCAATATTCCGGCGGGTCGCTTTCCGGAGCACGCATTCTTCTTGCCGAGGATTCGAATGTCTTTACGTCGATGATCAGCAGCAAGCTGAAACAGCTCCTCGATATCGATGTTGAAATCTGCCGGAACTTCGAAGAGCTGCAGCTTGCCTACGACAAGTCGTCGGAGCCGATCCGGCTGGCGATCTCCAACATCAATCTGCCGGGGGCGGAAAAGGGCGAGGCGCTGGAATATCTCATCGATCTCAGCATCCCCACGATCGCCTTTACGGGCACCTTCCTTGCGGGCATGCGCGACGAGCTGATCGCCAAGGATGTTGTCGACTATATTCTCAAGGACAATGTCTTTGCCGTCGATCTGTTGGTGGAATCGATCTGCCGTTTCCTCACCAATCATCGCCATCATGTGCTGATCGTCGACGACAGCGCCACTGCGCGGGCTTTGCTGTCCAGCCGCCTGAAGCGCTATAATTTCCGCGTAAGCGTGGCGGAGAACGGCGCCAAGGCGCTGGAGATCCTCAAGGCCAACCGCGACATCGGTCTGATGGTCACGGATTACAATATGCCGGATATCGACGGCTTCGAACTGACGCGCCGCATCCGCGCCAGCATCGGTTCGCATGAGCTGCGCATCATCGGCGTCTCCTCCTCCACCAATCGGCTGCTGTCGGCGCGTTTTCTCAAGGCAGGCGGCAATGACTTCATGCTGCGGCCATTTATCGACGAGGAATTCTACTGCCGCGTGAATCAGAATCTCGACACGTTGCTGCAGATCCAGTCGGTGCGGCAGAAAATGAGTGCCTGATATGTCGGAAGGGGACAGCCATAGGGGGTCGGACAAAGGAAATGTGAATATAATTCATGTTTTTCATGAGATTTGTACAATCTATGGTTCTGCTTTCTTCATGAATCCTGTTCACGATGCGGTCGATGGCGCCGTCGCTTCATCTGCGCCAGCAATGACGAACAGGCGATGCCGGGCGGTTTGGAGGACGTGAAGGAAATGGTGGTCGGCGTGGATTTCCTCAGTGATGACCATAGTCATCGCCGTGGCAGCCAGAAGATACTTCTGGTGGAAGATTCACGCATGTTCTCCGCCGTTCTGTGCCACCGCTTCCAGACTGAACTTGGACTTAACGTCACCCACTGTGCTTCGCTGAAGCAACTGAACGACGTGCTAGCGGTCGGCGGGCCTGGTTTCACCATGGCGGTCGTCGATCTCAACCTACCGGATTCCCCGCATGGCGAGGCGCTGGATGTGGCTATTGCTCATCATATTCCTTCCGTCGTCTTTACCGCATCGTTCGATGTGGCGATGCGAAACCGCATCATGGAGCGCCGCATTGTCGATTATGTCCTGAAGGACAATGAATTCGCCCTTGATAACCTCGTTTCCTCTGTCCGGCGCGCCATCGCCAACCGCAGCACGCGGGTACTGGTGGTGGACGATATGCCGTCGGCACGGCGCGTGCTGGTAGAGATTCTGGAGGCGCAGCAGTTCAGGGTCGTTGAAGCCGGGTCCGGTATCGAGGCCCTGGCGGTGCTCGAGGAGTACAGCGATATCGAGATGGTGCTGACCGACTATCATATGCCCGACATGAACGGCCAGGAACTGACGCGACGCATTCGCCATCGCTTCGGCTCGGACCGGATGCGCGTCATCGGCGTCTCCTCTTCGAATGATCGCCTGCTTTCGGCGACCTTCTTGAAGGCTGGTGCCAGCGATTTCATCTACCGCCCCTTCGTGGAGGAAGAGCTGCAGTGCCGGATTGCGCTCAACGTCGAGACGCTGATGCAGATCAAGCAATTGCGCGCTCTGGCGGCGAGCGACTATCTGACCGGGCTCTATAACAGGCGGTATTTCTACGATCAGGGCCCGACGATTGTGAATGAGTGCCTGCGCCGTCAGCGACCGAGTTCCGTGGCGATCCTTGACATCGACCATTTCAAGAAGCTGAACGACACCTATGGTCATGAGATCGGCGATCAGGTGCTGAAGGCAGTCGCAGAGCGGCTCAGATCCCTGTTCGAAGGTAGCGATAGCTTGTTGTCCCGGCTCGGTGGCGAAGAGTTCGCCATTCTCTTCACGGAGACGGACTCACGTGCCGCCACCGCCATTTGCGACGATGTACGCGTCAGCCTCTCGAACCTGAAGGTCAATGCGGACGACGAGGAATTGTCGGTGACCGTGTCGATCGGCGTTGCCGAAATTGCCGGCTACGAGGCGTTCGAGAATTATCTCAACGCCGCCGACCAATTTCTCTACATGGCGAAGCACAATGGCCGAAACCAGGTCTATTCCGACTTCAAGATGACGAAAGAAGCGGCCGAATAGGCCGCTTCGATTGGCAGGCATGAAGGGTGGGTGTCAGACGACGACGCCGGTGCGATTGCTCGACATGGTGAGCTTGCGTTCGGCACGCTCTTGCTGCGGCGACCGATTGTAGAGTTCGCGATAACACTTCGAGAAGTGCGAGGCGGAGACGAAGCCGCAGGCAACCGCTACTTCCACCACCGGCATGGAGGATTGTACCAGCAGGTGGCGGGCGCGGTCGAGGCGGATTTCGAGATAGTAGCGAGCCGGCGAACGGCCCATTTCCTGGCGGAACAGGCGCTCGATCTGGCGGCGCGACAGCCCGGCATCGTCGGCGATCTCGAGCAGCGACAGCGGCTCGGCGAGATTGCTTTCCATCAGTTCGATGATCGACAGCACCTTGGCATTCTGGACGCCGAGGCGGGCGCGCAGCGGCAGGCGCTGACGGTCATGCGGGCTGCGGACGCGATCGGTCAATTGCTGCTCGCAGACGCGGTTGACGAGGTTCTCGCCAAAATCCTGGCCGATCAGGTTCAGCATCATGTCGAGCGAAGCCGTTCCACCGGCGCAGGTGTAGAGATTGCTGTCGACCTCATAGAGATCGGCATAGACTTCGGCCTGCGGGAAGGTCTCGGAGAAACCGGGGAGGTTTTCCCAGTGGATGGCGCAGCGCTTGCCGTTGAGCAGACCTGCCTGGGCCAGAACATGCGCGCCCGTACAGAGGCTCCCGACGGCGACACCGCGATTGTAGGTCTCGCGCAGCCAGGCATTGACCGACTTGTTGTTGAACTCCTCGACATAGATGCCGGAACAGACGAGCACCATGTTCGGCCGGTTTTCGCCGCCAAGATTGCGGCGTTCGTCAGCAAGCGACGAATTGACTTCCAGGCCGATTCCGCTGGAAGAATAGACCTTCTGGCCGTCGGTCGAGGCAAGCCGCCACGAATAGGCAGGGTAACCCAGCATGCGGTTGGCGATCCGGAGCGTTTCAACCGCAGCGGAAAACGGCAGCATGGTAAAATGGGGGACGAGAAAGAAAACCAGGGAACGCGTCTTAATCGGAGTCTTGCTCATATCGGGAAAATCCATGCTCCAGGACCATTCCGTATACCTTGCGTCAAATGCGCCGGCTCGATGGTCTAATAGCGACATTGGCATGGATAATCGCGGCCGCAAAGAGATATTTGTGCTGGCTCATTAAGATTGCCGTGGGAAAGAAAGCGGGCTGAGCAGCCAAGCAATTCCCTTAGATGGTCAAATATATATGGGAATTATAATCAAGATAAAAGAAAAGCGGGCATGCAGGCACTGGATGTTCGAAAGGCGACACTCGTTTCGGTTGAGCGTCGCCTTTCAAATTTAGAGGCTGTTACAATCATCGCGCAGCCTTGGGATTCTTGGTTTCGTCGATGGCGGGCCAGCCCAGATCCTTGCGCATGTCGTCCGAGAGGGACTCAAGCTCGCGCTCGGAGCGCCATTGCTGCCAGCGATCGGCGATGCGGCCGATGAATGGTACAAAACCACCGCTTGCCGGGAGCGCGCTCTGCGTCCTGCCGGTGTCTCTATAGGTAATCGTCGTCATTTCCAGGTTCCTTTCGGTGTTTAGTTGCCCGAAAGGTCGCGACCTTTGCGAGCGAATATGGGGCTGCTTCACGTATCAATCAAGCGAATAGATCTTATAGATGCCATGAGAATTATTGAACGATGGAGCTCTCGCGGGCTTTCGTTCGTGGGCCGACAGCATCCGATCCGGCGGCAGGCCGCGTGCGTTGACGTCGTCGATCAGATGCGCTGGAAAGCGCGCCACGATCTCATCGAGCGTGTGCTGTGCCGTCCGCTGGACGACGCGGACACGCATGAGGTTGAACAGGCGAGATGTCTCGTAAAGTACCGTGCCAGCCATGGTCATTGCTCCTTTTCGGCTGCCTTATCCATTTCATTAGGGCTAATATGGTCCCTCGTTGACATTCAGACAAACGAAATGATATGGTGCTTAAGATCAGAAAAATTGAAGGATGCCGATATGACCGTACCGTTTCGCCGGCCCATACCGCTGCTCGACAATGAAGTTCTGCGCACCTTTGTCGCCATCGCCGAGACCGGTAATTTCTCCACCGCCGCCGATGCGGTCTTTCGCACACCGTCGGCCGTCTCCATGCAGATCAAGAAGCTGGAAGAGCAGCTTGGCGTGACGCTTTTCCTGCGTGACGCCCGTTCCGTCAGTCTGACGCAGCATGGCGAAATGCTGCTTTCCTACGCGCGCAATATCCTGGCGCTCTCTAACGAAGCCGTTTCCCGCTTCATCATGCCCGAACTCAGCGGCGTCGTGCGCCTCGGCGCACCAGACGATATTGGCGAGCGCTTGCTGCCGAGCATCCTGAAGAGTTTTTCGGAGAGCTATCCGAGCATCATGGTGGATGTCGTCGTGGATATGAGCCTCCAGCTGAAGAAGCGCATCGAGGAGCAGCGGCTGGATCTGGCGCTGATCAACTGTGCGACGCGGCCATTTCCCACCGAAGGCGAGGTGATCTACACGGAGCGTCTCGTTTGGGCCGGCGCCAAGTGTGGCACGGCCTATCGGCGCGACCCCTTGCCAATCTCGATCTGGGAAGACGGTTGCATCTGGCGGTCGGAGGCATTGGCGCAGCTGGAACGACACAAACGCCCTTACCGTGTCTCCTATCTCAGCGCTCATACGATGGCGCAGCGCGCCGCTATCGTCTCCGATCTCGCAGTCGCGCCGTTTCCGCGCTCCTATATTGGCGAGGATATGGAGATCCTCGGCCCGAATGAGGGCTTGCCGGAACTCACCTCCTTCGACATTCGCCTGCTGACGGCATCGCAGATGACGGGGCCGATGAAGGCAGTGGCCGATAGTATCCGGCAGGCATTCGTGGAAATCGGACGAAAAATGGCCGCGTAAGGGCAAAGCCCAATCAAGCAGCACGACCGAATTTGACGAAGTGGTTTTTCACTGTGTCGCGACAAGCGCGGAAGCTCTATCCTTGGTCGCAGGGGAGGTTGCCATGCCGAAAGTCGACATCGCTACCGTGCCGGAACGCAAAGGCACGGGCTATCCGCCGCAATTCAACATACTCAGTGCCGAACGCATCCGCCAGCGGCTGGGCGATGCAGGTGGGCTTACCGATTTCGGGTTCAATCTCACGCGCCTGCCTCCGGGCAACTGGTCGAGCCAGCGGCACTGGCATTCTCACGAGGATGAATGCGTCTATGTGCTCGAAGGCGAACTGACGCTCATCGAAGATGCCGGCGAGACGGTGTTGCGCGCCGGCGATTGCGCGGCCTTTCCGAAGGGCACCGGCAACGGCCATCATATGATCAACAGATCGGACGCGATGGCGGTCTATCTCGAAATCGGCTCGCGCCAGCCCGCCGACGTCACCACGTGCTCGGATATCGACATGATGAGCACCAACGCCGACGGTCGGTTTGTGCATAAGGACGGCACGGTCTATCTCGAGCCCTGAGTTGCGGCCCTGCAATTACTCCCGGCTGCGCCGCCGTCTGCGGCCGCCACCTTCGCCGCCCGCATCCTCGGCGGACTGCTTGCGTTCCGGCAATGTCACGACTTTCGACAGTTCCGGAAAGGCATCGACCTTGTTGGGCAGCGCCATGGCATAGACGAAATGCTCCTGAAATTTTGATTCAAGCGCCGTCTCTATCTTCTCGATTTTGCTGACGGTTTCCTCGATCTCGCGGCGGTAGCCGCGGTTAAGAAGCGCCATGCGCGCGCCGGTACCGGCGGCGTTGCCGACGGCTTTCACCTTGTCGAGGGCACAATCCGGAATGAGGCCGAGCACCATTGCATATTTCGGATCGATGAAAGTGCCGAAGGCGCCGGCAAGGCCGATGCGGTCGACATGATCGATGCCCTGCTTGTCCATCAAGAGTTTGACGCCGGCATAGAGGGCGGCCTTGG
Source organism: Rhizobium sp. RCC_161_2 (assembly GCF_041355235.1). Classification (NCBI taxonomy): domain Bacteria; kingdom Pseudomonadati; phylum Pseudomonadota; class Alphaproteobacteria; order Hyphomicrobiales; family Rhizobiaceae; genus Rhizobium; species Rhizobium sp. RCC_161_2. The sequence goes on from NZ_JBFUPL010000002.1 coordinate 187,306, forward strand.
CAAGCTGGATGGCGCGAACGTCGTTCTGCGTCACCGTGATGCGCTGTTCGCCGTCGCGTAGCAGGTAGGAATAGGTACGGCCGTTCTGCAGGATACGCGGAGAGCGCGCCATCATGCCGCCGTCGACAACGCCGTCCTCCGAGATGATGCCGGTGAGGAACATCTCGGCCACGACCTCGATGATTGCCGAACCGCAGATGCCTGTGACGCCGACAGTGGAGGTGGCTTCGTCAAAACCGGGCTCGTCCGACCAGGGCTCGATCCCGATCACGCGGTAGCGCGGCTCGAGCGTCACGGGGTCGATGCGCACGCGCTCGATGGCGCCCGGAGCAGCACGCTGGCCGCTCGAAATCTCGGCACCTTCGAAGGCCGGGCCGGTGGGCGAGGAGGCGGCGACGACACGCTGGCGGTTGCCGAGGACGATTTCGGCATTGGTGCCGATATCGACGAGCAGCATCATCTCGTCCTGCCGGTGTGGCCCTTCGGCTAGCGTCGCAGCGGCCGCGTCGGCGCCGACATGGCCGGCGATGCAGGGCAGCATATAGACGCGCGTGCCCGTATTCAACGGCAAGCCGACTTCGGCCGAGGTCAGGTGCACGGCGCCGGAAACGGCAAGCGCGAAGGGCGCGCCGCCAAGCTCGGTCGGGTCGATGCCGAGAAAGAGATGATGCATGATCGGATTACCGACGAAGACGGCGTCGAGAATGTCCTGGCGCGACACGCCGCCTTCGGCGCAGACCTTGTCGATCAGCCCGTTCAGCGCCTCGCGCACGGCGTTGGTCATCGCGGGTCGTCCGTCCGGGTTCATCATCACGTAGGAGACGCGGCTCATCAGGTCTTCGCCGAAGCGGATCTGCGGGTTGGATGTGCCCGCCGACGCGACCGTTCGGCCCGAGAGCAGCGACGAGAGATGCATGGCGATCGTGGTCGAGCCGATATCGCAGGCGATGCCATAGGCTTCGTTCTTCAGGCCCGGATAGAGCGCGATCAGCCGTGGGGGATCGCTCTCATGATCCCGGTGGATTGCGGCGGTGACCTTCCATTCGCCCTTGCGCAGGATCGACTGCACCTGCGGGATGATGTGAAAATCGACGTCGAGATTGTCGTATTTCCAATCGGCAGCCAATGCCGCCTTTAACCGATCGAGATCGCCGGTTGGCTTGTGCATATCCGGTTCTTCGACCTCGACGTAGCACATGTGCACGGCCGTATCGCGGGCGATAATGCGCTCGTCGACGGCCTTGCGGACCACCTGCGCATTGATCACCGTATCCTGCGGCACGTCGATGACGAGATCGCCCTGGATCAGCGCCGAGCAGGAGAGGCGGCGCCCATCCGGTAGGTCGCGGACCTCGGCATAGCGCTTTTCCTTCGGACCAATCGGCGAGAGATGGTCGTTGGCGGACACGATCTTATGCTTGGCGAAATTGCCTTCCTGCACCGATATCTGGCAGCGCCCGCATGTCGCGCGACCGCCGCAGACACTCTCGACATAGACGCCGAGCTGCCGTGCGGCTTCCAGCACCGGCGTGCCGACCGCGAAACGGCCACGCTTGCCGGAGGGCATGAAGAGAACGAGAGGATTCGTGCTGTCGCTGGCTTGAGCCACGGATCAGCCTTTCTGTTTGCTGAGGCGGCGCACGTTCGAACGAACACGCTTGCTATAGGGCTTGACCATGGCCTGGGCGACCGCGTCGGCGGCGCCGTGCGACGAGGCGCTGCCGCCCTTTGTCATTGCCGCAATATTCTGCTGGGTCATGGCGATATTGGTGGCAACGGCGCTTTCGGCCGCCGCCATCATCTTTTCCGAGACCATGCGGTTGAATTCCGTCATGTTCACGCCGCCGCCAGTCATCGCCGTCATCCACATCTGTTGCATGCGCATCGCGATCACCATGGGCGCCTCGATCCACAAGGTGGCGAGATCCTTGGAAAGCTTCCGGCTTGGATAGGTCATTACTATTCCCTCGCTGCGCTTACGCCGGCGCGGGCCGCGCGTCCGCCACGTCGGCCGCCGCCACCAGCCGAGGGAGCGGCGGAGGACGGAGCACTCGTTCCGCCTTCAGCCGGCTTGTAGTCACGGTAGGTCATGATCCAGTTGGTGCAATTTGCGTCGGTGCCGTTCAGCACGTTTGCGGCGCGCACGGCCTCCATTTCCTGCGGGCGGCAGGGGTTCATGATCGCCGAGGTCATGCCGGCGCCGATCACCATTGGGATGAAGCCAGCGTTAATGCCGTGGCGGTGCGGCAGGCCGAAAGAGATATTGGAAAGGCCGCAGGTGGTGTTGACCTTCAGCTCGTTGCGCAGGCGGTGAAGTAGCGCGAAGACCTGGCGGCCGGCATCGCCCAGCGCGCCGATTGGCATGACGAGCGGATCGACGACGATGTCATGCGGCTTGATGCCGTAATCCATGGCGCGCTCGACGATCTTCTTGGCGACGGCGAAGCGCACGTCCGGATCCATGGAAATGCCGGTCTCGTCGTTGGAGATGGCGACAACCGGCACGTCGTATTTCTTGATCAGTGGCAGGATGGCTTCGAGCTTCTCCTCCTCGCCGGTGACGGAATTGACCAGCGGCCGGCCCTTGGCGACCTTGAGCGCCGCCTCGATGGCGGCCGTCACCGAGCTGTCGATCGATAGCGGCACGTCGACGAGGCCCTGGACGATTTCCAGCGTCTGAACCAGCAGGCCCGGTTCCGTCTCGTTCGGGTTGACCGAGGTGACGCCGGCATTGACGTCGAGCATGGTCGCGCCGGCGGCCACCTGTTCCAGCGCATCCTTGATGACGGTATCGAAATTGCCCTCGATCATCTCGGCGGCCAGCTTCTTGCGCCCCGTCGGGTTGATGCGTTCGCCAATCACGCAAAAGGGCTGGTCGAAACCGATGATGATTTCGCGAGTGGCGGATGCAACGATGGTGCGCGTCATGTCTGATCCTCTGGTCAGTTGGCCCGATAGAGCTGGTCTATCGTGCCGGGATGGGGGTTACAAGCGGGCCGGGCTCCTCCGCCCGCCGCTTGATATTTCAATGCGTCTGATGCGGCGGATGGTGGGCGGCTGCTTCGGCCATTTCCTGCTGGTTCTCTTCCTTGCCCTCGCGGATGTGTTCCAGTCTTTCTGCGACCAGCGCGTCGGTTTGGTTCGCTTCGTGCTTCCACGGCCGGCGGCCCTTCAGCACGCCGGAATCATGCACCATCTCGGCGACATATTCTTCCTGGCGATAGGCCATGACGTGGACACCGGACACGCCCTCGATCTCCTTCACCTCGTTGATGATGTCGATGCAGAGCTGCTTGCCCTCTTTCTTCTGATCCTGCGCACCCTCGATGCGTTTGATGATCTCATCCGGAATATGCACGCCCGGCACGTTCGAGCGCATCCAGCGGGCGGTCTTGGCCGAGGCGAGGGGACCGACGCCGACCAGGATGAAGCATTTCTCATGCAGGCCGAGGTCGCGGACCTTCTTCATGTAGTCCCGGAACATCGGCACGTCGTAGCAATATTGGCTCTGGACGAACTGTGCGCCGGCCTCGATCTTCTTCGCCAGACGATAGGGACGGAAGTCGTAGGGCGGCGCAAACGGGTTGATGGCCGCGCCGAGAAAGACCTTGGGCGGCGAGGTCAGCTTGCGACCGGACAGGAATTTCGCATTGTCGCGCATGACGCGCACGGTTTCGAGCAGCGACATGCAGTCGAGATCGAAAACCGGCTTGGCGCCTGGCTGATCACCCGCCTGCACGCCGTCGCCGGTCAGGCACATGATGTTGCAGACGCCCATTGCGGCAGCCCCCAGCACGTCGCCCTGTATGGCGATGCGGTTCTTGTCGCGGCAGGCGATCTGCATGATCGGGGCATATCCCATGCGCGTCAGCAGCGCGCAGATGCCGACCGAGGACATGTGGCAATTGGCGCCGGAGGCATCGACCGCGTTGATGCCATCAACCCAGCCGGAGAAGATAGCGGCGCGTTCGTAGACATCTTCGGGGTTGGCGCTATCGGGAGGATTCAGCTCTGCGGTAACGGCGAATTCGCCGCGGCGAAGCACCCGCTCAAGCCGGCCGAGCGAGGAGTGGCCGGGCAGGGGATCGAGCGGCAGATGCGCGCCCAGCGGATTTTCATCGATATGCGCCATCGATCAGGCTTCCTTTTTTGCCGCTTCACGGGCGGCGGCGGCTTCGGCGGTCACACGCAGCCAGGAGGAGGTCTCGCGCAGCGATTGGTTCACCGGCTTCTGTACGTTCAGGATCGCATCGCCATAGGCCATGTTGCGCGAGCCGTTCCAGGCCTGCACCCAGACGCAGGGCATATCGGGCTCGACTTCGCAATTGCCATTGGCGCGCACGCCGCCGCAGGGACCGTTGCGCAACTGCTTCGGACAGTTCATCGGACAGGACATGCCGGTCGATGACAGCGCGCACTGGCCGCACATGCGACAGTCGAAGAGGAAACCCTTCACATTGCGCTCGACGAAGGTGATGGGGCGTTCGACGCGCTCGTAGCCGATCTTTTTCCAGAGCGGATGCAGCAGCAGGAAAGCATCGGCGAAGCGGCGGTAGAACCATTCGAGGAAACGCGAATGGCGCACGGCCCAGAGGCGGACGGTATATTTGCGCCGCGCACGACGGTTCGGGGAGACGCCGGCTGGGGTATAGGCACCGCTGGCAGCCTTGGCGCCGGCTGCGGAATTGCCCGGTTTCTGGAGGGCGTCAGCCATTGTCGCGGCCCCCGGCCTTCACCAGCGCGATGAGACGCTCCCGGTCATAGGTAGCTTCGAGCTCGCTGGCAGCCTTATCGGCTTCGGCTTCCAGATCGTCGGAGACGGGCACGGGATCGGCCTTGCGCCATTCGGCCAGATAGTCGTCCGTCTCGGCAGCGCCCGTGCGCATGGCGCACATGTCGATCGCTTCGGTGAAGCGCAGGGATAGCTCGCGCTTTGCCGCCTGCCGCCCTTTCTTGATGATCACCTGGGCCGGAATATCCCGCCAATAGACGACAATGCGATCCGCCATGCAGAAGTTCTCCTCTTTGATCAAGAATGCACGTCCGCCGATCCCGGGACTGCGCTCGCCACGACGCGGCACATGCCGAAAAACGACGCTCTATGCAAAGCATGTCCGCAAGCGGCGACAAACTTCACCGTTGCGCAAGGCGGCGAGTGTTTTAGGCCGCGATTCAATGCTTTCGATGCAGTGCAGCATGGCGATATCACGGGGACACCGCAAGCGGCGAAATGAGATGGAATGTCGTAATCAGACAGCCAGTAGTTCACGCGCGAGATCGCCATAACCGGTGAAGCGGTATTCGTAGTCCAGGCCGAGAAAGGCCGCTGCTGCCTTTGCCTTTTCCTGTAGCGCCGGATCTTCTTCCTGCGAGAGATAAACGACCTTGCGGTAATTGCCGAAATACATGTCCCGCAGTTCCGGATGACGGTCGAGGCCGAGCGGCACGATGACGAAGGCTTCGAACTGACGGGCGAGGAAATCGGTGAGGAAAAACGAGGTGATGTCGTCCTCGCGGGCGGCGAAGGCTTCGTTGCCGCTGAAGAAGGAGTAACAGTGCGGGCCGGAGAGACGTTCGATGCCCTCGCGTTCACAGATCTTGTCGATGTCACCGCCGGTCCCGCAGTCGGCATAGCCGATGAAGATCCTCTCGAAGCCGCGCGCGCGCGCGTTTGCAATCGCTTCTTCCAGGGCAGGTGCGATCTTCTGTGGATAGGAATGGTAGATCGCGGGAAGACAGTGCAGGTCAATGTGATCGAGACTATTAATTCTGGTGACCGCCAGTATCTCGCGCGCGATTGCTCCGCACGCGATCACATGAACCTTTTGCGATGTTGTGCGTTTCTTGGGCGGAGGCTTTTTCTCCGCCTTTTGCCGATCAATATCCATTCCGAGAGGGTTCCCGATCATGACTTCACCGACACTCACCAAAGTCGCCGCCGCTTGCGCTGTGCTTATGCTACTCGCTTCATGTGCCAACACAATTCGTGGCGTGGGCAGGGATACGGCCAATGCCGTCAATGCGACGGAAGATGCTGGCCATACCGTCAAGAAGGCCGCTCAATAACAAATCTAGGATGCCATTGGACTGGCGACAACCTGCCGGTTTGTCGCCAGTTCGGAATCCTTGGCAATCAGGCGCCGGCAGCCAGGCTGTTGTGTTTGCGCTTCATGAAGTCCTTGGCGGTTTCGACGGCCACGGCAGCATCGCGGCAATAGGCATCTGCGCCGACAGCCTTGCCGAATTCCTCGTTCAGCGGCGCGCCGCCGACGAGAACGACGTAATCGTCGCGCATGCCCTTTTCCTTGAGCGTATCGATGACGACCTTCATGTAGGGCATGGTGGTTGTCAGAAGCGCCGACATGCCGAGAATGTCGGGCTGTTCGCGCTCGATGGCATCGAGATAGTTTTCGACGGGGTTGTTGATGCCAAGATCGATGACGTCGAAGCCTGCGCCCTCCATCATCATGCCGACGAGATTTTTGCCGATGTCGTGAATGTCGCCCTTGACGGTGCCGATCACCATCTTGCCGAGCTTCGGCGCACCGGTTTCCACCAGCAGCGGCCGCAGGATAAACATGCCGGCCTTCATCGCATTGGCGGAAAGCAGCACTTCGGGCACGAAGAGAATGCCGTCGCGGAAATCGATGCCGACGATGCGCATGCCCTCGACGAGTGCCTGCGTCAGGACGTCATAGGGCGTCCAGCCGCGTTCAAGGAGGATATTGGTCGCTTCCTCGATTTCCTCCTTCAGTCCGTCATACAGGTCGTCATGCATCTGCTGCACGAGTTCCTCATCAGAAAGTTCCGCGAGAATGATTTCGTCGTCAGACATGCGCTCCATCCCATTTTCGTGCAGTTCATCAGAGGCTTGTATAAAATACTGCCTCAATAAGCGATAAACCTCAACGATGACAAAACTCTTTTCGAAAGCGACGTTGCGCGGATAAATCGCGACGGATGGAAATGAGGCAATTTCGCCTTGCCCATGTCTGTCCTATGCTAGTCGCTGGCGCATAAAGGAATGTCCATGCGACGGAATAGGGTAGCATGGAGCAGAATAGACGCATTCATGCGGAGGAGTGAGGAATCATCATGGACGATATCATTGAGCAACCGGCAGCGGGCGGTGATGGTGGTGGAAGGCGTTCGCGTGGCGAAGGCAGGGGTGCTGCCGCACGGCGCGCATCGCGCAGCGGCGGCGGGCCGGGTCCGTCACTTCCTTATATCGTCCGCAAGATCGGCGTTTACGAGGTGCTGGACGAAGAGGGCCTGCAGCTCATTGAGCGCAACGCCGACACCGTACTCGAGGAAATCGGCATCGAGTTTCGCGACGATGCGGAAGCGCTGGCGCTGTGGAAAGACGCCGGTGCCGACGTTAAGGGGCAGCGGGTGCATTTTCCGAAAGGGCTTTGCCGCGAACTTCTAAAGACCGCGCCGAAGGAATTCACCTGGCATGCGCGCAATAGCGACCGCAACGCTCATGTCGGCGGCAAGGCGACGATCTTCGCGCCGGTCTACGGCCCGCCCTTCGTCCGTGACCTCGAAGGCAATCGCCGTTACGCGACCATCGAGGATTTCCGCAATTTCGTGAAGCTTGCCTATATGGCGCCGTCGATGCATTCGTCCGGCGGCACGGTCTGCGAGCCGGTTGACGTGCCTGTCAACAAGCGCCACCTTGATATGATCTACAGCCATATCAAATATTCCGACAAGCCGTTCATGGGCTCTGTGACCGCGCCGGAGCGCGCCGAGGACACGGTTGCCATGGCGAAGATCGTCTTCGGTGACGATTTCGTCGAAAACAATTGCGTGACGCTGAACCTTATCAATGCCAATTCGCCGATGGTGTTCGACGAAACCATGCTTGGCGCCTTGAAGGTCTATGCACGGCATAACCAGGCTTCCGTCGTTTCACCCTTCATCCTTTCCGGCGCGATGAGCCCGGTGACGGTAGCTGGCACGCTGACGCAGATCCTGGCCGAAGTGCTGGCCGGGGCCTCCTTCACGCAGCTGATTCGCAAGGGATCGCCAGTGCTGTACGGTACCTTCGCCGCCTCGATCTCGATGCAGTCGGGCGCTCCGACCTTCGGTACGCCGGAGCCGTCGCTGGTGTCCTATGGCTCCGCCCAGCTTGCCCGGCGTCTCGGCCTGCCGTTCCGAACCGGCGGCTCGCTTTGCGCCTCCAAGGTGCCGGACGCGCAGGCGGCGCATGAGTCGGCCAATACGTTGAACATGACGCTGCTCGCCGGCACGAATTTCGTGCTGCATGCGGCCGGCTGGCTCGAAGGCGGTCTGGTGTCTTCCTACGAGAAGTTCATGATCGACCAGGATCAGCTCGGCATGATGCAGAAGATGGCCGAGGGCGTTGATCTCTCCGAAAATGGCCAGGCGCTGGACGCTATCCGAGAAGTTGGCCCCGGCAGCCACTATCTCGGCTGCGCCCATACGCAGGCGAACTTCCAGAGCGCTTTCTACCGCTCGGCTCTCGCCGACAACAATTCCTTCGAGCAGTGGGAAATCGAAGGCCAGAAGCGTGTCGAGCAGCGCGCCAACGCGCTTTGCCGGTCCTGGCTCGATCACTACGAAGCCCCGCCGCTCGACCCCGCGATCGACGAGGCGCTGCTGGCCTATATCCAGAAGCGCAAGGATTCGATGCCGGATGCCTTCACCTGAAGAGAGCCCGATGCCGCCAGGGAGCAAGGCGGTGCGGTACGTGTTGCCGATCTGATCCAGAAGGAGGTCTGGCGACCGCATTACGAATATAAGGGGCCGCGCTAATGAGCGGCCCCACCATCGTTAGGAAACTCCGTGCGGCGCTTGGCGTCCACGGAGTTTTTGTTCGTGGCGTGGTATGTTTTGACGAGGGTGAGGGGCCGTTACTGCACGACGGGACTCCGGCACGAAGCGTCATCCTGCTCGGCAATATCGGCGGTTCGATCTGGCAGCCGTTTTCGCGCTGGCGGCAATTGCCGGAAAATGCCGGCCGTCGCGATCCGCTCGACGACTGGTCGAAGGCGATCATCCAACCGATTGCAGCGACTTTCAGTGCAACCGCCTATTTTCCGTCCGATCCGCCCTGGCAGCCGTTTCAGCGATGGGCGATGCAGGCGGAAGGCTTGAAGGCATCGCCGCTTGGTATCCTGATCCATCCGGAATACGGCCTGTGGCATGGCTATCGTGGCGCCCTGGGGTTTGCCGATGCTATAGGGGCAGGGGAGCCAGCCGGGGTTGCCGCGCATCCTTGCGATCATTGTGCTGAAAAACCCTGTCTGACGGCCTGTCCCGTCGAAGCAGTCACATCCGTTGGATTCGACGTTGCGGGCTGTCGGTCGCATTTGCGGACGGATGCGGGGCAGGCCGGCTGTATGATTGGGGGTTGTCTGGCGCGCAACGCCTGTCCGGTGGGGGGCAGCTATCGTTATTCGCCGGCGCAGCTTGCCTTTCACATGGCTGCACTCCACCTTTAGAAAGGCGAGGCGATTCCTTCTTTCGCCGCATTTTCGATGCGCTTTGGCGCCGCCGAAATTCTCTCCGGAGTTGTCGCTTGATTCGATTGCTGACTGTGCTTGCCATTCTTGCCTGCGCCTCCACAGCCTTTGCCGACGAGGCCTGCCGCAAGGTTCTGCATCTCGGCGACAGCTACACCGTCTGCACCTTCGATCCCGCCATCGACGGCATCCAGCTCTATGAATATGACCACAGCGGCAAGCCCTATGGTTCGTTCCGGGCACTGGAAAGCGATCTCGCCCAGGACCGCCTCTTCGTTCGTTTCGCAATGAACGGCGGCATGTATCAGGACGATCTCTCGCCGGTCGGCCTCTATGTCGAGGCCGGCAAGCAGTTGAAGGCGATCAACACCAACAAGGGTTGGGGTAACTTTCATCTCCTGCCGAACGGCGTCTTCTATATCCAGCCAGGCCGCGCCGGCGTCATGGAGAGCAGTGCCTTTGTCGCTTCCGGCATCAAGCCCTTCTATGCGACGCAATCCGGGCCGATGCTGGTGATCGACGGCAAGCTGCATCCGTCGTTCCTTGCCGACAGCACCAGTTTCAAGACGCGCAATGGCGTTGGCGTCTCAGCGGATGGCAAGGTCGTCTTTGCCGTCTCCGATGGCTTCGTCCGCTTCCATGATTTCGCAACCCTGTTCCGCGACGAACTCGGCTGTGCCAACGCGCTTTTCCTTGATGGCAGCATTTCCAGCCTCGATATTCCGGAATGGCAAAGGCGGGATGGCCTATTTCCGCTCGGCCCGATCATTGCGGTGACGCAATCGCCGCCGGGCTGAGCGCAATGGGGCGTAAGGTTGGAACCAGCCACAATCGCTAATCCACATCGCAGGGGGATTTTATCCTTCGGATGCGGATTGTCGGATTGGGGCTTCGAACATCGATGACGGAAATTGCAGGCGAGGCAAAAGCGCTGATCTTCATGACGGCGCGCGATTGCGAAATATATGTCAGGCAATCCCTGGCAAGCCTCTCCCGGCAGACGCTTGACGATCTGCACGTCCTGTTTATCGACGATCGCTCCGACGACGACACCGGTATTATCGCCGCCGCGTTGCTCAACGATCTTTTCCCCAATCGCCACACCTTCATCCGCAACGAAACGCGCCTCGGAAAATCGCGCAACGTCTGGGAGCATCTGAGGCCGCGCACGAAGATGGCCGAGTTCATCGCCGTCCTCGACGGCGACGACCAGGTGATCATTCCCAACATTCTGGAGCGGATGTCGGAGAGCTATGCCGGCGGGCAGGATGTCGTCTGGACGAACTTTATCACCGATGGTGGTGGGGTCGGCGGCAATGGCGCTCTCGATCCGAATCTTTCGCCGCGCCGGCAGGGTTGGAAGACCAGCCATCTCTTCAGCTTCCGCGCCTTGCTGCTGGATAATGTTCCCGAAGGTTATTTGCGCGACGATGCCGGACAATGGTTCATGGCGGCCTGTGACATCGCCCTTGCCCTGCCCATACTCGATCAAACCCGGCGCTATGAGTTCATCCCGGTCAATGCCCATCGTTACACGGCGACCAATCCCTACTCGCACCATAATCTCGATCCGCAGTCGCGCGGGCTGAATTCCACGGCGCAGCAGCGGTCTGCACAGGAGGTGTTCAACAAGCCGCCCCTGCCACTGACTCGACCGGCAAAGACAGCTGCGACGCCGGTGGTGGCCAGCGTTGCTGCCGAACATCGTGCACCGGTTATCAGCGCTACCGCCGATGCGGCGCAGGCCTGGCAGGAAACGGCAGGGCAGATCCTTGTCGCGGGCTATCCGACGCTGCTTGATGCTCAATCCGCGGCCGGTCGCGATATGCTGACGCCGATGCAGATCTGGGCGCTGCGCCGCGCGGCTCTCAGCAGGGGCGATAGCCCGAATATCCTGCACATCGGGGCGCCGCGCTCGGCATTGGCTCTGGCGTCCATTCTTTCCGGCTTAGACGCCGGGCTGAACTGCCTATGTCTTTCGCCAGAACAAGTTGGGGATATGGAAGCCCGTTTCGTCGCCAGCGGCCTGACCGAGGGTATTTCCATCATCGAATCCGAAGCGACCAATATAAACTTCGAGGAATTCTCTGCCGCTTTCCCCGATACAAGGCAGATCAGCGACGACATCAAGTTCGATCTGGTGGTCGTGGACCTGTGGAACACGTCCTATCCGACCGAGAGCGCGCTTGTGGCCCTGCCGGCACTGGCAAACAACCTGTCGCCGCGTGGTTTCGGTTTCTGCCTCTTTGCCCAGGATAGGGCCACCGAGGCGCTGGCGGCGAAACGTTGGGCCAGTGTCAGTACGGGCCTGAAATTCGGCCTCGATGCCATCGGCGGCAGCGGATTGATGGTCATCGGCGGCCGCTGATGATGCTCTCGAACGCGCCTGCATATTCTCGATAAACCTTTGCATGTTGGAAAGAACCGCGATGACTCTGCAAGCCACCGTCGCCTGCGAAGTGAACAGCTACCGGATCCCGGTCCGGTTCCACCTTCCCAATCCGGACGATCATATCCAGAGGTTCATCCTGCAGAACCGCGCTTTCTACGAGCGGGCGATGCTGGAAGATATCGGGTCGTCGCTGCCGGAGGATGCTCTCGCCGTCGATGTCGGCGCCTATATCGGCAATCACACGCTGTTTTTCAGCTCCGTGCTCGGTGTCAGGACGCTTGCCATCGAGCCGAACCCGGTGGCCTTTGCCGTGCTTCAGGCGAATGTCGAACTCAATGGCGTGAATGGGTTGGTCGAGTTGCACCCGCTTGCCCTCGGTGCCGCTGCCGGCACGGGCGAGATTGTCGGCGCTGATGCCACCAATCTCGGTGGCGCGCGGTTCCTGCAGGCTGATCGCGGCGATATCCGCATGGCGAGCCTCGACGATATCGTTGGCGAACGGCGGGTTCATCTCATCAAGGTCGATGTCAACGGCGCGGAAGCCGATGTGTTGCGAGGGGCGGCGCAGACGATCGCACGTTGCCGGCCGAAGCTCGTCGTCAGCGCCGGCACCGTCGCCGTATTGGCGGCAGTGGAGGCCGTTCTCCGTCCCCTGGGCTATCGCAAGATCCAGCTTTACAACGAGACGCCGACCTATCTTTTCGAGGTGTCGCATACCGAGGCCGCCTTGCCCGGGCGGGCGATCGACCTGCTCGATCCTCGCGACCTCGCCGCATTGCCTCCGACCCGGGAAATCATTGCCGGCATGGCGACCGTTGCCGGCAATGAGATTGCCCTGCGGGCGACGGTCATGTCGCTGCTGCCGCAGGTCGATCGGCTCTATGTCTATCTCAACGGCTTCACGGAGGCTCCACGCTTCATCGCCGAGCATCCGAAGATCCGGCATTTCATCGACACCGACGGCAGCCGTTATGGCGACGCCGGCAAGTTCTGGGGGCTCGAGCAGGTCGAGGATGCCATCTATGTCACCTGCGACGACGACATCATCTATCCCGACGATTTCGTTGCCCGCATGGTCGGCGAGTTGGCGCAGTTGCGCGGCCAGGCGGTCGTCAGCGTGCATGGCTCGATCATTCTGCAGCCGAGCCGCGGCTACTATAAGGAACGCGGCCGCGCCGTCTTCCACTACGAGCGTTCCCTTATGCGGCGCCGGCGGGTTCATGTGGCGGCGACCGGCACCGGTGCGTTTCACTCCAGTGTCGTCAAGATGACGCTCGCCGATTTCCGCCATCGCAACATGGCGGACATCTGGCTTGCGGAGTATCTGCATCGTCAGGGTATTCCGGCTTATGCCGTGCCGCGCAAGGAAGGCTGGTTGCTATCGATAGAGGTGCCGCGTTCCTCGATTTATGCGCAATCGGCGGCCAATACCGGCTCGACCTATGACAGCTCGCGCAGGCAGGACGAGGTGTTGTCGTCGATATACCCACTCTCGCTCCTCGCATCGGACGCGGCGGATGCCGCATCGATTGTCTATCTGGTGGATACCGATCGTGCCGACGGGCTGGTGGAGTTCATCCTGGCGGTTGCCGGACGGGAGCGCGACCCCATCGTTTTCGTCACTTGCGATCACGAGACGGAGGATATGCGCAATGTGACGCTTCATCCGGATTTTCTCTGCGAAGTGCATCTTGTCGCCCGTAGCGGCGGCCGCACGATGGGCTATCGGGAATTGCTGTCGAAGCATGCGGGGCGCGTCAAGGCCTGGACCCTTCGCAACGGTAATGAGCTGAAGCTGGCGGCAGGCAGCGAGTGGGAAAAATGGCTCGAGCCGATTGCGCCGCTCGCCGGTTTCATATCCCCGGTATCTCCAGCGGCAGTACCTACGGTACAGGGCATTGTGGATAGTCGTCCGGCCTTTGATTCCGCGAAGTATTGGGAGCAACGCTATCTGGCCGGCGGTAATTCAGGGGCCGGATCTTATAATAAATCAGCCGAATACAAGGCTCATATCCTGAACGCCTTCGTGGCCGAAAAGCAGCTGAAGCGGGTAGGTGAGCTTGGGAGCGGCGACGGCAACCAGCTCCGATATCTTGCCTTCGAAGATTATACGGGATTCGATATCTCGCAGACGGCGGTCGATCTCTGCCGGCAGATGCATGGAAACCGCCCCGGTCGCACCTTCGTCTGGCTTGGCGATCCACAGCTGGATACAAGCAGCTACAACGGGGCTTTCGAGCTTACCCTGTCACTCGACGTCATTCTTCATCTTGTCGAAGATGAGGTTTACCGCGCCTATATCGACCGGTTGTTCTCGCTGTCGAACCAGTATGTCGTTGTCTACACCTCGAATTACGATGCGCCTGACCGGCACGGCGCGATCCATGTGAGAAACCGACGGTTCACCGACGATGTCGCGCGCTGGCTGCCGGAATGGAAGCTGCTCAAGCACGTCGATAATCCCTACAAGCATCCGCTGATCTCGGAGGCGGATTTCTTCGTCTTTGGCAGGGATGCCGCCGAGGATATGTCCTTCCTTGATGTGGTCAATCAACGTCCGCTCGGACAGTAAAGCCGCGCGTCGAGGGCGAAAGACAGGCTCAAGTTAAAGCCGGCCGACATGATTTTGCGGCCGGCTTTGATATTGGCGATGCTTAGCCGCGGCGGCGCCGCTCCCTTGCCGGTGCGGCTCCGCCTTCATTGGCAGTCTTGTTGCGCAGCGGGCCGATGCGCTCGATGATGGTTTCCAGCGTTGGGCGTGGGCCGGGCGTGTAATTGTCGAGCGCCTCGCGCATGGCGGCGAGGTGGTTGCAGGACGTGCCGCAGCACCCGCCGATGATCTTGGCGCCGGCGTCGCGGGCAAGGCGCGCATAGTCGGCCATCAGCGGCGGCGTGCCGGAATAATAGATCTCGGCACCACGATATTCGGGAATGCCGCAATTGCCCTTGACGATCACGGTTGCGGTCGGGTCGGCCTCGGTCATATCGAGCAGGCTCGAGAGAATATCCGATGCGCCGACGCCGCAATTGGCGCCGGTGGCGAGCGGACCTTCGCCGACGTCCTTGGCAACGCCTTGGAGATCCTTTGGATGTAGGCCCATCATCGTCTTGCCGGCGGTGTCGAAAGAGCCGGTATAGGTGTAGGGCAGGCCGACCTTGACGGCAGCCTCGGCCGCGGCGCGGATTTCTTCCGGCGAGGACATGGTCTCGATCCAGGCGACATCAACGCCGCCGGCCTTCAGGCCTTCGATCTGTTCGGCAAAGGCGGCAACGGCATCCTCATAGGTCAGCGCGCCGAGCGGCACCAGCAACTCGCCGGTGGGGCCGACGGAGCCGGCGACGATGACCTTGCGGCCGGCCTTGTCGGCGACAGCGCGGGCGATTTCCGCCGCCGTCTTGTTCAGGCTGTGAACGCGATCCTGCGCATGGTGGAGCTTCAAGCGGTGGCGCGTGCCGCCGAACGTGTTGGTGAGGATGATATCGGCACCGGCATCGACGAAATCCTGATGCAGCTTGGTGATGCGCTCTGGATGCTGTTCGTTCCAGATTTCCGGCGCTTCACCGGCCTCCAGCCCCATGGCGAAGAGATTGGTGCCCGTCGCACCATCGGCAAGCAGCACGCCCTTTTCGGCGAGAAGATCGGTCAAGGGATTGGCTGTGACGGTCATGGGGTCTCCTCGGGTGTTCTGAATTGAAATGTAGATATAAACATTTCTTTATGTGATCGCAATGTCGGGATGAAGGCGGAGTTTGCTCGATGATCCGATGTCGAAGAAAAGCGCCCGGGTAGGGCGCTTTCCACTTGCGACGGTGATCGATTTCAGGCTGCTGCCATTCTCGTCGTTTCATGCGTCGTCGGTGTCACCATGGCGGTGATGATGCCTTGCAGGTCGATCGTGCCGATCGGCCGGCCGGCGGCATCGGTGACGACGGCCGAGTTCTGCGCGTTGTCGGTCATCTGTTTGGCTGCCATTTCGAGCGTCATGTCGCCGGGCACGCGCGGGCCGTGGGCTTCGCCGGCAATCGGCTTCATGATCGTCTGGGTCTGGATCACACGGCCGCGATTCACCTCCTTGACGAAAGCAGTGATGTAGTCGTCGGCGGGTCTGAGCACGATCTCCTGGCCGCTGCCCTGTTGCACGACCTTGCCGTCGCGCAGGATGGCGATCTTGTCGCCAAGGCGCAACGCCTCGTCGAGATCGTGGGTGATGAAGACCACGGTCTTCTTCAATTCCTTCTGCAGGTCGAGGAGCACGCTCTGCATGTCGACGCGGATCAGCGGGTCGAGCGCGGAGTAGGCTTCGTCCATCAGCAGGATGTCGGCGTCATTGGTCAGCGCCCGGGCAAGGCCGACGCGCTGCTGCATGCCGCCGGAAAGCTGGTTCGGATAGTGGTTTTCGAAGCCTTTAAGGCCGACGCGCTCGATCCAGTATTGGCCCTTCTTCTCACTCTCGGATCGTGCAACGCCCTGGATATCCAGGCCGTAGATGGTGTTTTCGATCACCGTGCGGTGGGGCAGCAGGGCGAATTTCTGGAACACCATCGCCGTCTTGTGGCGGCGGAACTCGCGCAGGGCATTTTCACCCATTTTGCAGACATCGACGCCGTCATAGAGCACTTCGCCGGCCGTCGGCTCGATCAGCCGGTTGATGTGGCGGATCAGTGTCGATTTGCCGGAGCCGGAGAGGCCCATGACGACGGTGATGGCGCCGGCCGGCATGTCGATGTTGATATCCTGCAGGCCGAGGACATGGCCGTGCGTTTCGTTGAGTTCGGCCTTGCCGAGGCCGTTCTTCACCGCATCCACATAGTCGCGCCCGCGCGGGCCGAAGATCTTGTAGAGGTTCTTGATCTGGATCGCGTGACTAGCCATGAATGACCTCCGAGTGCTTCTGGAGCCGCCTGCCATAGGCCTGGCTCGTCCGGTCGAAAATGATGGCGATGGCGACCAGGGCGAAGCCGTTGAGGAAGCCGACGGTGAAGAACTGGTTGTTGATGGCCTGCAGCGTATTTTTGCCGAGCCCGCCGACGCCGACCATCGATGCGACGACGACCATGGCGAGCGACATCATGATTGTCTGGTTGATGCCGGCCATGATGGTGGGCAATGCCAGCGGGATCTGCACGTTGAATAGTTTCTGCCGGTGCGACGAGCCGAAGGCGTCTGCTGCTTCCAGCACTTCCTTGTCGACCAGGCGGATGCCGAGATTGGTCAGACGGATCATCGGTGGGACGGCGTAGATGACGACGGCGATCAGGCCCGGCACCTTGCCGATACCGAAAATCACGACGACGGGAATAAGATAGACGAAGCTCGGCATCGTTTGCATCACGTCGAGGGTCGGGTTGATGATCGATTGCAGCCGGTCGGAGCGAGCCATCAATATGCCGATCGGCAGGCCGATGATGATGGCGATCAGGGTGCAGACGGTCACCATGGCGAGCGTCACCATCGTGTCGCCCCAAAGGCCGCAAACGCCGATCAGTATCATGGAAATTGCGGTGCCGGCGACGATCTTGAGATTGCGGCTGGCGGCATAGACGACGCCCATCATGACGATCAGGATGATGAACCAGGGTGTAGTGGTGAAAAGCCATTCCAGATAGTTCAGAAACCATTGCAGCGGTTGTACCACCGCGTCGATGACGTTGCCGTAGGCGCGCACCATTCCCCTGAAACCGTCATCGATATTCTTGCGCGCGAGGCGGATAAGCGTGTCGTCTATTGCCGGGAAATTACAGAGAACATCCGGCAGGAAACTACATTGGATAGCCATGAACTTCCCCTTTTTGTCCGGTTTTGCCCAGCCAATGCATGTGGCCTTCACGCATGAATGGTATGCAGCACTGCGACCGGTTCTTCAGGCTGCCTCTTTCCTTTTTACAATATTCGCAGGCGTTATTCTGCACTTGTTGCGACCTGAAGCCGCGTCGGTCTGTCGGTATGAGCGTTAGGCAGCGGCTGCGAATGCGGAATCGGCGGCCGGCGAAGCGCCAGCCGCCAGTTCCGGCATCTCATATCAAAGCGAAGCCTTGACCTTGGTGGCGACCTCGGGGGCAACCCACTTGGTCCACATGTCGGGATAGGTCTTCAGGAAATATTTCGCACCATCTTCGTTGGTGCCCTGATTGTCCGTCATCCAGGCCAGAACCTTGCCAACCGTGCCGTTGTCCCATTTGCGGGTCTTGACGTAGTCCATGGCAATGCCTGCCTTGGAGGCGAAGGCCTTCGTTACGACCGTATAGACGTCGGAGACCGGATAGGAATTGACCTTCGGATTGGCGCAGTCCTGGATTGCCGTGCAGGCGTCCCATTCCTTCTTGTCGTGCGGCACACCGAAGCTCAGGCGCACCATTTCGTATTTGCCGAGGATGGCGGTCGGTGCCCAGTAATAGCCGAGCCAGCCGGACTTCTTTTCGAAGGCGTTGGCGATCGAGCCGTCGAGGCCGGCAGCGGAGCCGGTATCGACGAGGGTGAAGCCGAGTTTCTCTGCGCCAAGCGCCTTATAAAGATTGGCCGTGGAGATCTGGCAGTTCCAGCCCGACGGGCAATTGTAGATGGCGGCCTTGGATTTGTCTTCCGGGGCAGGGAAGAGCTCGGGGTGCTTCAGCGCGTCCTCGACAGTCTTGATATCAGGATGCGCGTCGGCGAGGAACTTCGGAATCCACCAGCCTTCGACGCCGCCATCGCTGAGAAGCGGTGCTGCCTCGATCAGGCGGCCTTCGGAAACGGCCTTGTCGAGCGCGGTGCGCACGGCATTGACCCAGAGTTCGGGCGCGATGTCAGGCTCGCCCTTCTCGTTCATGGAGGTGAAGGTCGGCTGCGTGTCGCCGGTCACCAGCGTCACATTACAGCCGTAGCCGTTCTCCAGGATAATCTTGTCGACCTGCGCGGCAACGCCGGCGGACGCCCAGTTCATTTCGGCGATCGAAACGTCGCCGCATTCCGCAGCCTGTGCCGAGCCAGCCAAAGCATAGGCACCGAATGCGAAGATGGCGGAAGCGATAAGCTTCTTCATTGGATAATGTCTCCCAGTTTCCCGTTAAGTTACGGAAATCGGCGTCAGGCGGACCTGATGCCTGCCGATCCCCCGTCAGCGTGGTCGAACCACACCGTTCACCCGCCGCTGACGACGTCTGCCCGGTCCCCTATGCTGCTGTCGTGCGTTTGCTTTTATGCGGCCGCGGAACTCTGTCGCAGCCGTGCATTTTTCACATCGACGTGATGCAGCCTAATGATTTAAGGGGGGAAATCAACCTGCCGCCGGTCCGTCCAGCTTATCGCGACTTATCGGGAAGCTTATATAAGCGCTTGAATTGGCCTATTTTCCGCTGTTCGTGGCTGTAAAATGGGCATTGAGAGCCGGAGGCGGTGTCCCGGATCCGGTAGAGATAAAGGATCTCTAAAATATCGCGTCCGACAGAGACTTTTTATATTCCATTCGCGGCGTTTTTGACGTCTTGAAGCAATCCGCAAAATTTTCCAAAAATTTTGCGGATTCATCCTTATTTAAGCACTTAATAACCCTCCGGTAACGATGTCAGGCTATCAATCGAGATGTGGCGGGGGACACCGCCCATCTCCGGATCAGGTAGTGCGTCCCGGAGATAGCGAGCCTTGCAGTGTAATATGCAAGCGAGCCGGCGTTTTTTGGCAAACCGCGTCGATCTCCGGATCGCGCGGTTTTCGCGTTTCAGGCCTCGGCCTCACTCTCGCCGTCAGAATCGATATAGCATCTGATCTTAGCGTATGAGCGGTCGTTCTGTTCGCTCGCTGACGGGCGGGGCGATAAGCAAAGCCGCCTATGCGGTGGCATGGCGGCTTGTTGTGCGGCGGGCTGGTGGCTTGACGGCCAATCAGCCGACGCTGTAGGTGCGGATGAAACCGATGGGGCCGGAGCGGGTGTCGAGCTGCTGCAGCCGATTGTCGGGGCGGGGCGCCGGCAGCTTGGAGTTCCAGGCGATCTGGATGGAGTTCTTGTTGTTGAAGATGAAGAGCATCGGGGTATCCTCCGGGCCGGATGGGCCGGCTTTTGTTGTATGATTTGGCGGTGGAGATAATCCTCTTCCACAGAGTGAGCAATGGATGAAATCGTCATCCGATGTCGCAAATAGAGTAAACTGTAAAGTCGTGCATTCATGGCCCGGACGGCAGGTTTTCGGCCATTGATGATGGCGGCGAAATCAAGGCGGAATCCCGGCATTCCAGTGGTAGTGACTGATCGGAGCGATAACGGATGACAAAGGCGATCATGTTGCAGGGGACCGGTTCCGATGTCGGAAAAACGGTATTGGTTGCCGGGCTCTGCCGTCTGTTCGCCAATCGGGGAGTCCGGGTCCGTCCGTTCAAGCCGCAAAACATGTCCAACAATGCCGCCGTCGCCGAAGATGGTGGGGAGATTGGCCGGGCGCAATGGCTGCAATCGCTGGCCGCGCGCGTGCCGTCGTCGATACATATGAACCCTGTGCTCCTGAAGCCGCAATCGGAGACCGGCAGCCAGATCATCGTGCAGGGCAAGGTCTGGGGACATGCCAAGGGCAAGGATTATCAGGCGCTGAAGCCGCAACTGCTCGGTGCCGTGCTGGAAAGCTTCGCGACCATGCGCGCCGGAACCGATCTGGTGATCGTCGAGGGTGCCGGTTCGCCCGCCGAGATCAATCTCAGGCAGGGCGACATTGCCAATATGGGCTTTGCCATCCGCGCCAACGTGCCTGTGGTGCTGGTCGGCGACATTGATCGCGGCGGCGTCATCGCCTCGCTGGTCGGCACCTATCATATCCTGCCGGAGGAAGACCGGCGGATGATCCGCGGCTATATCATCAACAAGTTTCGCGGCGATGTCTCGCTGTTCGGCGCGGGGATCGAAGCCATCGGCAGCTTCACCGGCTGGCCCTGCCACGGCATCGTGCCCTGGCTGAAAGCGGCAGGCCGGCTGCCACCCGAGGATTCCGTCGTGCTGGAGCGGCTGGCGCGCGGCTCCGACGGCGCGCTGAAGATCGCCGTTCCCGTTCTGCCGCGCATTGCCAATTTCGATGATTTCGATCCGTTGCGCGCCGAACCCGATGTCGATCTGATTTTTGTTCGCGCCGGTGAGCGGCTGCCTGCGGATGCGGCGCTCGTGATCCTGCCGGGTTCGAAATCGACTATCGGCGATCTCATGGACCTGCGGGCGCAAGGATGGGACCGGGATATCGCCGCCCATGTCCGGCGAGGCGGGCGCGTCATCGGCATTTGTGGCGGCTACCAGATGCTCGGCCACATGGTCCATGATCCGCTTGGCATCGAAGGGTCGGTCACGGAGACACCGGGGCTCGGCCTGCTCGATGTCGAGACCGAGATGGCGCCGGAAAAGACCGTGCGCAACAGCACGGCTCTCTCCACGGAATATGACACTCCGCTCTCCGGCTATGAAATCCATCTTGGCGTGACGCGCGGCAAGGATTGCGATCGGCCCTCGACCGTGATCGACGGTCGGCCGGATGGCGCACGCTCCGGCGACGGCCTGATCATGGGCACCTATCTGCACGGACTTTTCACCAGCGATGCCTATCGGGCAAAGTTGCTGGCAAGCTTCGGCCTGAGCGGCGAGCGGATGGATTACCGCGCCAGCGTCGAGACAGCGTTGGACGAGATTGCCACGGAACTGGAAGCGGTGCTTGATCCGGCCTGGCTCGACAGTCTCGCGGGTTAAAGCTCGCCGGAGACCTCGCGGCGGCGGCGGTCGAGTTCTTCGCTGTAGCGGCGCAAAGTATAGCTCTCTGTGAGCAGGCCGATCACCCGGCGCTCGATGAGGTCGTTGACCACCACCAAGGCTTCGCTTGCCGTCTGGTCGAACAGAGCGGCCGCCTGCTTGGCGTTCATCTGCGGCTGCAGGAAATCATTGCGGTGGCGGATGAAGTCGGCAAGGCCGTGGTGTTCGTCGTCCTTTTCGACCGGGCTCGCATAAATGTCCGGCACCAGCACCATGCCGGCATATTTTTCGTCCTTGTCGAGCAGAATGACGCGCTGGGCCGAGCCGATCGGAAAATCGTGCCGAAACTCCTCGATGCTCATGTCGACATTTGCCGTATGCACATCCGGGCGCATCATCCGCGCGACGGTGAGGTTGCGGATCCAGCCGACGTCATGGGCACTGCGGATGCTTTCGCCACGCAGATGGAAGCGCCAGGTGGCGAAGGAGTAGCCGAAAGTCGTGCGCACCACCAGCGACGAGGTGATGACGGCGGCCAGCACCAGCGCGGTGATCGGGAAATCGCCGGTGATTTCCAGCGCCAGGAAGGTCATGGTCAGCGGGCCGCCGATGATGGCGACCGCAAGCGAACTCATGCCGACGACGGCGTAGATGACCGGCGTCAGCGTGGTATGGTCGAAATAGGGCGCGCAATAGGCGAAGATCTTGCCGAGCAGCGCGCCCATGAACAGCGAGGCGAAGAACAGGCCGCCCCTGAAGCCGGAGCCGATCGAAACTGCCGAGGCAAGCGACTTCAGCAAAAGGAGGCTGGCAAGTCCCCATAGGGTGACTTCGCTGCCAAGGTTCAGATGCAGCGCGCCGTGGCCGGCGGAGAGAACCTGCGGCGAGATCAGCGCCAGAAGGCCGACGACCAAACCGCCGAGCGCCGGGCGGAAGGGCGGCGCGATCGAACTCTTGCGCGCCAGCTCCTCGACGAAAGCGACGCCCTGCATGATCAGGATGCCGACACCGGCGCAGAAACCGCCAAGCAGGATGGCCGGGATATAGTCGGCGGGGACCACGGCGCCGAACCGGCCGACATCGATGGCGAAATCATCGCCGGCAAGCATGCGGGCGATGAAGGTCGAGATCAGTGCCGAGACGACGACCGGGGTCAGTGTCAGGATGGAGTAGGTGCCGATGATCAGCTCGAAGGCGTAGAAGGCGCCGGTGAGCGGCGCATTGAAGGCGGCGGCGATGGCGCCGGCCGCACCGCAGCCAACCAGCATTCGAAGATCGGCGCGGCGGAACTGCATCTTGTAGCCGAATTTCGAGGCGATACCGGCCGCCAGCTGGGTATAGCCGGCCTCCAGTCCGACGGAGGCGCCGAAGCCATTGGAGATCAGGTTCTGCACGGCGACAAGGATGCTGTCGGTGAGCGACAGGCGGCCGCCGTGAAGCGCATTGGCTTCGATCGGGTCGATCATCGGCTTTTTGCGGGTGCGTGACATAATGAAGATCATCAGGCCGAGCAGGATGCCGCCGGCGATCGGGGCGATCAGCAGCAGCGACTTGTCGGTAATCTGCATGGCTGCCGAGCTCAGCCGGTCGTCGTCGGGGATGCCGTAGACGAGGCTGTGCAGCTTACGCGATATCAGGCTCATCGCCGTGACGGCGCAGCCGGAGGTGACGCCGACGAAAGCGCCGGCAATGACGAGCCCGAGCTCGCCACGGCGAAACAGCGCCCTCAGCCGGCTAGCGCTGAAAAAGGCGGAGAGAACACCAAGACGGCGTGGTTGAAATTTCTGCAACATGGGGAACTGACGATAGTTTCGTGCTCAGATGTATATACCTGGCTTCCATAAACTCCTAACATCAAAGAAATACGGCAAAAAGACTGCGTGACCAGAGGTTCCCGGGCTATTTTCGCTGTTGGAACAGCCGATGTCGCATCCGCCGCCTTGATTGACTTGCCAGGGCTGAAAGCCTAATCATTGCGGCATAACGAATGGTTCCCGAGCGGCGATCTGTCGCATGGGATGAAAAGGGAATGTGAAGGGGCGGACCCAACTCGGGCGTTCTCATCACAGCCGACCCCGCGACTGTAGAGCGGTCAGGGTTTTCCATCCGGTTTCGAGGGCATTTCGCTGACAGTCCGCAATGGTGTGGGCGAGTGGAAGCAGCTTCAGAGCCGGAAAAGCCACTGGCGTGGCATCATGATCAACCAGGGCTGGACGCCTCTAATATCTACGAATCGTCCGCTTTTTCATGATGACCTGCCGGGAAGGCGAGGAAGATCCGCTGGTGCATGAGCGGGGGCGACCGGTTTCGGTTCGCCTCCGCTTGCTGCGCCTTACCCGCGAGCCAGGAGACCTGCCATGCGTATCGGGCGCAAAGCCCATCCTGGGACGCATGTCTCGCTGCCAGCACGGAGGTTGTCATGGCGCCAAACGAGTTTTTCGCGCGCAAGCGCCCGCTTTTCGGTTTCAGCCGCACTGTGCTCACCCTCGTGCTCGTGTGGGAGCGGCAATAGCTCATGCCATCCTCACCATCCCGTGCGGTTTTCGTTCTCGGCGGCGCGCGCTCCGGCAAATCCCGATTCGCCGAATCCCTGATCTCCGATAGCGGTCTTGACCGTCATTATGTGGCAACCGGGCAGGCCTGGGACGAGGAGATGCGCGATCGTATCGCACAGCATCGGAACGATCGCGGCGATCTCTGGACGACGCATGAGGAGCCGCTCGATTTGACCGCCCGGCTGGCGTCGATCGACGGTGGTGGCCGCGCCGTTCTCGTCGATTGCCTGACGCTCTGGGTCACCAACCTGATGATGGCCGAGCGTAACATCGCGGCGGAATTTTCCGCTCTCACCGAATTTCTGCCGAAGGCCGGGTCGCGGCTCGTCCTCGTTTCCAACGAGGTCGGGCTCGGCATCGTGCCGGAAAACCGCATGGCGCGTGAGTTTCGCGACCATGCCGGCCGGCTGCACCAGATGATCGCGGCGGCAAGCGCCGAAGTCTATTTTATCGCGGCGGGACTGCCGCTGAAAATGAAGGGTTGATCCGCATGAGCCAAGAAAAGATTCCCGCCACCGTCATCACCGGCTTCCTTGGCGCCGGCAAGACGACGATGATCCGCAATCTGTTGCAGAACGCCGGCGGCAAGAAGATCGCCCTGATCATCAACGAATTCGGTGATCTCGGTGTCGATGGCGATGTGCTGAAAGGCTGCGGCGCAGAGAATTGCACCGAGGACGATATCATCGAGCTGACCAATGGCTGCATCTGCTGCACCGTCGCCGACGATTTCATCCCGACCATGACCAAGCTTCTGGAGCGGGACGTGCGCCCGGATCATATCGTCATCGAGACATCAGGCCTGGCGCTGCCGCAGCCGCTGGTCGCCGCCTTCAACTGGCCGGATATCCGCACCCAGGTCACCGTCGATGGCGTCATCACCGTGGTCGATAGCGCCGCTGTTGCCGCCGGTCGTTTCGCCGATGATCATGACGCCGTCGAGGCCCGTCGCGTCGAGGACGATTCGCTCGATCACGAAAGCCCGATTGAGGAACTGTTCGAGGATCAGCTCACCTGCGCCGACCTGATCGTTCTCAACAAGACCGATCTGATCGACGTCGCCGGCCTGGGCCGCGTCCGCGCCGAAGTCGCATCCCGCACCGTTCGCAAGCCAACGATCATCGAAGCGAAGAACGGGGACGTTCCGGCCGCCATCCTGCTCGGCCTCGGCATCGGCACGGAAGCCGACATCGCCAACCGCAAATCGCATCATGAGCTGGAGCATGAGGACGGCGCACCGCATGACCATGACGAATTCGACAGCTTCGTCGTCGAGCTCGGGCCGATCGCCGATCCCACCTTGTTCATCGAAAAGCTGAAGGGCGTGATTTCCGAACACGATGTCCTGCGCCTCAAGGGCTTTGTCGACGTTCCCGGCAAGCCGATGCGCCTGCAGATCCAGGCCGTCGGCAGCCGCATCGACCATTATTTCGACCGCGCATGGACGCCGGGCGAAGCGCGCGCGACGCGGCTGGTGGTGATCGGGCTGCATGGGATGGACGAAGGGATCGTGCGCAAGTCGATCGAGGCTTTGGTCTAAGGCAGAGCCATGCATCTCCTCCTAGCGCAAAAGGGTACGATCAGCGACGGCGAGGAGGCGATCGATCTCGGTCAGTCGCCGGGCAATATCCTGTTCCTGTCGGCGGCCGATACTGAGCTTGCGGCCATCGCCGCCGCCCATGGACAGGGAGAGGCGGGCTATTCGCTGCGACTTGCCAGCCTGATGAGCCTCAAGCATCCGATGTCGGTCGACACCTACATCGAGCGGACGGCGCGGCATGCGAAGCTGATTATCGTTCGCGCGCTTGGCGGAGCCAGCTATTTCCACTATGCGCTCGAGGCGCTGCATGCCTGTGCTGCACGCAGTGGCGCTCTTATTGCGGTGCTGCCAGGGGATTCGAAGTCCGATCCGGGGCTGATGCCGTTTTCCAACATCGCCCTCGACGATCTCAATGCGCTGTGGTCCTACCTGATCGAAGGCGGGGATGCGAATTCGCGGGCGTTTCTTGGCTATGCCGAGGCGATGTTGTCAGGGGCGGAGAAGCCGGCAACGGCATCACCTCTGATGAAGGCCGGGATCTGGTGGCCGGGCAGGGGTGTGATTGGGGTTGAGGAGTGGAAAGCGGTTTCTGCGTTGCGTGGAGATACCCCCTCATCCGCCCTTTGGGCACCTTCTCCCCAAGGGGAGAAGGGGAAAGCCGAGGGTGTGGTGATTTTACCCTCGCCCCAGCGGGGAGAGGGTGGCGCTCCTGAGCTTGTCGAGGGAGTGCCGGGTGAGGGGGCGATGCTGGGGGAGAAGCAGCTTGCGGATATCAATCCGCCGACAGTCGCCATCTCTTTTTACCGCGCCCTCGTCCAGAGCGGCGAAACCAAGCCTGTCGAAGCCTTGATCGAAGCTGCTATCGCCGAGGGCATGCGACCGCTGCCGGTGTTCGCCTACAGCCTCAAAGATCCAGTATCAATCGGCATTCTGGAAAGCGTGTTCACCGAATTGAAGCCGGATGTCGTCATCAACACGACCGGCTTTGCCGTCTCGGCGCCGGGTGCCGATCGACAGCCGACCGTGCTGGAGACGAGCAATGCCGTCGTGTTGCAGGCGATCTTTTCCGCCTCATCGAGAGAGGCATGGGAGGCGTCATCACAGGGGCTTTCGGCGCGCGATCTCGGCATGAATGTCGCTCTGCCGGAAGTGGATGGGCGCGTGCTTGCCCGCGCCGTCTCCTTCAAGGCGGCGGCGCGCTATGATGAGCGCGTCGAGGCCAATATCGTTGCCAGTGAGCCAGCCGAGGACCGCATGCGCTATACGGCGCGGCTTGCTGCCAATTGGGCACGGCTGCGCAGGACGCCGCCGCCGGAGCGCCGCGTGGCGCTGGTCATGGCCAACTATCCGAACCGGGATGGGCGGCTTGGCAACGGCGTCGGGCTCGATACGCCGGCGGGTACGATCGAGGTGCTGAAGGCGATGCGGGCGGCGGGTTACCCGGTCGCCGATCTGCCTGATGATGGCGATGCGCTGATCCGGCATCTGATGGACGGGCCGACCAACTCCGGTCACGATGGCAAGGTTATTCGCGAGACACTTTCTTTAAGTGAATACAAATGTTTCCTCGCGTCTCTTCCCAAACAGATTCAGGACGAGATCAATACCCGTTGGGGCAATCCCGAGAGCGATCCCTATGTTCGCGACGGTGTTTTCGCGCTGTCCTTCACCCGCTTCGGTGAGGTGCTGGTCGGCATCCAGCCGGCGCGGGGCTACAATATCGATCCGAAGGAAAGCTATCATTCTCCGGATCTCGTGCCACCGCACGGCTATCTCGCTTTCTATGCGTTCCTGCGCCAATCCTTTGGCGCGCATGCCGTCATCCATATGGGCAAGCACGGTAATCTCGAATGGCTGCCGGGCAAGGCCTTGGCGCTGTCGGAAACCTGCTATCCCGAGGCGATACTCGGGCCGTTGCCGCATCTCTATCCCTTCATCGTCAACGATCCCGGTGAGGGCACGCAGGCCAAGCGCCGCACGAGCGCCGTGATCATCGACCACCTGACACCGCCCTTGACCCGTGCGGAAAGCTACGGTCCGCTGAAGGATCTTGAAGCGCTGGTGGACGAATATTACGAGGCCTCCGGCGGCGATCCCCGCCGTATCCGGCTGCTGCGCAAACAGATCCTCGACCTCGTCGCCGATATCGGCCTCGATCAGGATGCAGGCATTTCCAAGGGAGAAGGCGAGGATGAGGCGCTGAAGAAACTCGACGCCTATCTTTGTGATCTCAAGGAAATGCAGATTCGGGATGGACTGCATATCTTCGGCGTCTCGCCGGTGGGTAGGCTGCTTACGGATTTGACGGTGGCTCTGGCGCGGGTGCCGCGGGGATTGGGCGAAGGGGGCGATCAGAGTTTGCCGCGGGCGATTGCGCGGGATGCGTTGCGCCAGGATACGCCGTTCGATCCCTTAGATTGCGATATGGCCGCCGAATGGACCGGCCAACGGCCCGACATTCTCACCAAGATTTCTGACGATCCCTGGCGCACCCAAGGCGATACCGTCGAGCGCATCGAACTCCTGGCGGCGAAATTCGTTGCTGGCGATATCGCATGTCCCGAAGACTGGCCGCATACACACACCGTCCTCGCCGAAATCGAAACCCGCCTGAAACCCTCCATCCTTGCCTGTGGCGACGCAGAGATCATTGCCCTGATGAAGGGCCTCGACGGCAGGTTCGTGCCACCTGGTCCTTCCGGTGCGCCGACGCGCGGCAGGCCGGATGTGCTGCCGACGGGGCGGAATTTCTATTCGGTTGATAGTCGCGCAGTGCCGACGCCGGCTGCCTATGAGCTTGGCAAGAAATCGGCTGAGCTGTTGATCCGCCGCTATGTGCAGGATCATGGCGAATGGCCGGTCTCCTTCGGGCTGACGGCCTGGGGCACGTCCAACATGCGTACCGGTGGCGATGATATTGCCCAGGCGCTGGCGCTGATCGGCGTCAAGCCGGTCTGGGACATGACCTCGCGGCGGGTGACCGGCTACGAGATCATTCCGCCCGCTCTGCTGCGTCGCCCGCGTGTCGATGTCACGCTGCGCATTTCCGGCTTCTTCCGCGATGCTTTTCCGGAGCAGATCGCGCTGTTTGACAAGGCGGTCCGCGCGGTCGGTACGCTGGAGGAGGACGCGGCGGACAATCCGATTGCGGCGCGGATGCGTGGCGAGATCGCGCGGCTTGAGGCAGCGGGATTGGACCAGGCTTCGGCCAGCCGGCGTGCCGGCTATCGCATCTTCGGTTCCAAGCCGGGTGCTTATGGCGCCGGGCTGCAAGCGCTGATCGACGAGAACGGCTGGGAGCGGCGCGCCGATCTGGCGGAAGCCTATCTCGTCTGGGGCAGTTATGCCTATGGGGCGGGCGAGGACGGGAAGGCCGAGCGCGGCGTGTTCGAGGAGCGACTGCGCTCGATTCAGGCGGTGGTGCAGAACCAGGACAATCGCGAGCACGATCTGCTCGACAGCGACGATTACTACCAATTCGAAGGCGGCATGGCGGCGGCGGCGGAGCAGCTCGCCGGCGCGCGTCCGTCGATCTATCATAATGACCATTCCCGGCCTGAAAAGCCGGTCATCCGCTCCTTGGAAGAGGAGATCGGACGTGTCGTACGCGGCCGCGTCGTCAATCCGAAATGGATCGATGGCGTCATGCGCCACGGCTACAAAGGTGCCTTCGAGATTGCCGCAACGGTCGACTATCTCTTCGCCTTTGCAGCGACGACGGGCGCTGTGCGCAATCATCATTTCGAGGCGGTCTATCAGGCCTTCGTGGTCGATCAGAAAGTGCGCGACTTCATGGCCGAGAAGAATCCAGCCGCACTTCGCGAAATGAAGGAACGCCTGCTGGAAGCCATCGACCGCCAGCTCTGGACGCCGCGCAGCAATTCTGCCCGGTTCGATCTGGAGGTTCCCGTGCGGGGCAAGGAGGCCGTGGCGTGAGTGCGGCCGACGATCTTCTTCGGGCTTTCCATGACTATGTGACGTTGCGGAGCGATCCCCTATTGCAGCGTTTCATCGGAGGCTTCGATTGGCGGATGGATGAGCGGTTGCTTGCTGCCCATAGACTGCCTGTATTGGACCACCTGAATATCCTCCACGCGCCGACTAATGCCGCAGAACGTGATCTGTTCTCCACCCTCTCAAGCACCGCAAGCGCTCTGCATTGGGGGCAGACCTATAGCATTGCCGATTTTGGCGTGGATTTCCTGCAGAGATACGGTTGGGTCGAGCTGTTTGGTACGCGCGGTCACTTCGTCAGCGATGATATGGCCGGCGGTTTTCTGCTGCTCGGGCCTGACGTCCACTACCCGGATCATCATCACATTGCCGAGGAAATCTATATCCCGCTGACCGACGGCGCGCTGTGGAGCAAGGATGGCCAACATTTCCTGCCGCGCTGGTCCGGCGAGATCATTCATCATCCCTCGGGCATCCGCCATGCGATGCGGACCGAGGAGATGCCGCTGGTGGCGCTTTACCTTTGGCGAGGTGGACCGCTGGCGCAAAAATCCATCATTTCAGGGAGAGCAAAATGAGCGAAGACATAGCCGAAACCGGCACTGACGCACCGAGAAACGACGACGCTCGCCATTCCGACAAGATGGCCAAGAAGAAAGCCGCGCGTGACAAGATCATGGCGACCAAGACCGACGAGAAGGGTCTGATCATCGTCCACACCGGCAAGGGCAAGGGCAAATCATCCTCCGCTTTCGGCATGATCTTTCGCCATATCGCCCACAAGAAGCCATGCGCGGTGGTGCAGTTCATCAAGGGCGCGATGTGGACGGGCGAGCGGGATCTGATCGAGACGCATTTCTCCGACATCTGCCAGTTCCACACGATGGGTGAGGGCTTTACCTGGGAAACGCAGGATCGCGCTCGCGACGTAGCTGCGGCGACGGCGGCCTGGGAAAAGGCCAAGGAGCTGATCCGCGACGAGCGTAACTCGATGGTGCTGCTCGACGAGATCAATATCGCGCTGCGCTATGATTATCTCGACATCAACGAGGTGGTGGCATTCCTGAAGGAAGAAAAGCCGCACATGACGCATGTCGTCCTGACCGGCCGAAACGCCAAGGAAGAGCTGATCGAGATCGCAGATCTCGTCACCGAAATGGAGCTGATCAAGCATCCCTTCCGCTCCGGCATCAAGGGACAGCCGGGCGTGGAGTTCTGATTGGAGGAGTGACGTGCTTCAGCCGACCGATGTCATCCCCTTCAACCGATCAGCCGTCTGCTGATCGGCCGGGAAGAAGGATTCGATTGCTAGTTCCGACAGGGTGACATCGACGGGGGTGCCGAAGACGGTGGTGGTCGAGATCAAGGAGAGGCGCCCGGCTTTGGTAAGGAGTTCGAGAGGGACGGCAATGCCGGCATAATCCTGTCCGTGCGGGTTCGGCCTATGTGCCGGCGGAGCGGGATAGGCTGCAAGTTCCTTCAGCAATGCCGCGAGGATGGGATCGCCAGTGGCAGTGATCTGCTGGCGCAGGCGCTCGAGCAGGTGGGCGCGCCATTCCGGGAGGTTTAGGATGCGAGGCGCGAGGCCGCCCGGATGCAGGCTCAGCCTCAACACGTTCACCGGTGGTTTGAGCAGTGTGACGTCGGCGACGTCGGAGAGCAGGGGTGCGACCGCGGCGTTTGCGGCGATCAGCGTCCAATGCCGGTCGATCGCCAATGCAGGAAATGGTTCGTGGCCCTTCAGAACGAGGTCAATGGCCCGGCGTGCCGGGGCAAGTGCCGGGTCGTCCAGCGAGCGCTCCGGGAAGACCGGCGCGAAGCCCGCCGCCAGCAGCATCGGATTGCGGTCTCTAAGCGGCACGTCCAGCCGCTCGGCAAGATGCATCAGCATGTCGCGGCTCGGAAGTGCGCGCCCGCTCTCTATGAAGCTGAGATGCCGTTGCGATATCTCTGCTTCAAGGGCGAATTCGAGCTGGCTCAAACGGCGGCGTTGCCGCCATTCGCGCAGGTAATCGCCGAGAGAGCGGGCTGGCATCATCATGCGGCTGCCGGCATTTGGTCGATGAAGCCATGAACAGCTTTCAGCCGCTCGCCGTCGAGAATGGCGAAATCGGTGCCTTTGACCAGCGGTTCGCTGCCTTCCGGGCCGAGATCCCAGGAGAAGCGAATATTGTCGCCATGGCGATCGGCGGAACCGGAGAGTTTGAAGCGGAAATCGGGGAAGCGGTCCTGCACGGCGGCGACCAGAGCATCGATCTGCTCACGGCCGTTGCCGCTCATCAGCGGGTCGATGTAGGTGCAGGATTCTGTCCAACCTTCGCTGATAAGCGCGCGTCGGCGCTCGGCGTCGGTTTCGTTCCAGACAGCGATATAGCGTTCGGCAATGGTTGTCGCATCGGTCATCGGGTTGTCTCCTTTAGATCACCTGAACCGTTCAGGCAGGGTGATCATGGGTGAGCCCAAACACAGTATCAATTACGTCTCAGGTAATCAAAGCGCCGATATTAGAAACCGATCCAGACCCGGACTGGATTGGTCGGGTCGGACAGCAGCTTGATGGCAAAGGCGATGCAGACGATCACCAGCAGCGGCTTGATCAACCGCGCGCCGATACGCATGGCAAGGCGAGAGCCGACTTGCGCGCCGAGAAACTGGCCGAGACCCATGACAATGCCAACCTTCCAGAGGATGGCGCCGGAAAAGATGAAAACGATCAGGCCACCGAGGTTCGAGCCGAAGTTCAACAGCTTGGTATGTGCGGTTGCTTTCAGCAGGCCGAAGCCGGCGAGCGTGACGAAGGCGAGCATCAGGAACGAGCCGGTACCGGGACCGAAGGCGCCATCGTAGAAGCCGATCAGCGGCACCAGGGTGATGCCGAAAAGGCCGGCGCTCATGCGGCGGTGTTTTTCGACATCATTGAGATTGGGCTTGAAGGCGAAATAGAGGGCGATCGCGATCAGCAGGAAGGGCAGGATGATGCGCAGGACATTGCCGGGCATGATCGTTGCCAGTGCCGCGCCCAGCATGCCTCCGATCACGGCCATCAATGCCATCGGCAATTGCTCGTGAAGCTGCACATGGCCTTGGCGGGCATAGGCGATTGTCGCGGAGGCTGCGCCGCAGATCGACTGCACCTTGTTGGTGCCGAGCGTCTGCAACGGCGGAATGCCAGCAAGCAGCATGGCGGGGACAGTAACCAACCCGCCGCCACCGGCGATCGAATCGACAAGTCCGGCGAAGAATGCGGCGGCAAAGAGCAGAAGCAGCAGATGAAGGGTAATGTCTGGCAAGGCGGAAACTCGGCGGCATGAAATCGAGGCGCCTTCTTGCATTCCTGTTGTGCCAAGGCAATTGCCGATGGGACACATTGCGCGAAATTGACGGGCAGGGGATGGCTGGGTAGATGTGTTTGACCATAACCGCCGCCGCCGAGGAGTGACTATGACGACCTATTCCAATTCTACGCGCCGCTATCTCCTTGGCTTGGGTTGTGAGCGCGGCACGGATTGGAATGATGTGCGTTTGCTTGCCGAACGGGCCATGCAGGAGGCCGGGATAGGGGCAGATCAACTCCTTGCGGTGGTCTCGATCGATACGCGAATGAATGAGCCGGCGATGCTGGAGGTGGCCACGCATTTCCGCCTCCCGCTGCGGTGTTTCAATGTTGCGGCGCTGGAGCGGGAGACGCCGCGTTTGAAGAATCCCTCCGAACTCGTCTTTGCCCATGTCGGTTGCCATGGCGTGGCCGAGGCTGCAGCATTGGCTGCGGCTGGACCTGATGCAGAGCTTGTCGTTCCGAAAATCAAATCCGCCTTTGCCACTGCGGCGATTGCAAGAATCGCTTGAGCCATCGGTCTTTTGGCATCGTTTCGTCGCAATCTGTGACGAATCTACCTGGGATCGCTTCCGATATTGCAGAAATGGCCGCTGTGGGTATGGTGAGGTATCTCGCCGATCGCGGTTCTCGCGTGTCCCGGCAATCCCGAAACATGATCTCCGAAATTGCAGCGCCATTTTTGGAGAATCTTATGTTTTATCAGAATGATAAGAAGGAAATATCATGCACAAGGTAATTTACGATACGGATCCTGGCGTCGATGACGCGATGGCGCTTCTTTTTTTGCATCGTCATCCGGATATCGATCTTCTCGGCGTCACCACGGTGTTCGGCAATGCTTCCGTCGATACGACGACGCGCAATGCGCTGTTTTTGAAGCGCGAGTGGAACATTCCGTGCCCCGTCGCCCGCGGCGCCAGCGTCACGTTCGATCCCTCGCGGCAGGAGCGGCCGTGGCCGACCTTCGTACACGGCCATAACGGTCTCGGCGATATCGAGGTGCCGGCAACGATCGATCTGCCCACCGATCCGCGTCCCGCCTATCAATTCATCATCGATACCGTCCGCGCCAATCCGGGCGAGGTGCGGCTGGTGGCCGTCGGCCGCATGACGAATCTGGCGCTGGCGCTGAAGCACGATCCGGAGATCGCCAAGCTGGTCAAGGATGTCGTCATCATGGGCGGCAATTTCTACGTTCCGGGCAATGTGACACCGGTGGCGGAGGCCAATATTCATGGCGATCCGGAAGCGGCAGATGCCGTTATGACCGCAGCGTGGAAGGTCGTGGTTGTTGGCCTCGATGTGACTGCGGTCACGACGATGAGCCGCGGCTATCTCGCCGATATGGCTAGGGTTGGCGGCCCGTCCGTGCAGCTCCTGTCGGACCTGTCGCAATCCTACATCGATTTCTATGGCCACATCGTCGACGACGGCATGATGGTCCACGATAGCTGCGCCTGCGTCTATGTCGTGGCGCCGGAGCTGTTCGATACGATCGAGGGTGCGGTGCGCGTCGTCTGTGGCGGCATTGCCGACGGCCAGACTATCGTCAAGCCCAACGGCCGGCACTTCCCGGCGAACGAATGGGACAATCTGCCGAGCCAGATCGTCTGCACCGGTATTCGTTCGCAGGCGACGATCGACCTGATCCGTGACGTGATTCTCGGCAAGTGAGCTGATGAAGTCAGTCTTGGAGAGGGCGGCGGTGCAGCCCTCTCCAAGGTATTCTGCTCTAAAATTTTGTTTATTCTATAATATTATCAAATAATTGCGGTCACCCCGTCGCAATTCGATTCAAGCACTTGAAGCGTTGAATCGGGTTTGCTGTTGTCGCCTTCGGGAAAATGAATATCGCACCGTTGCTGCCGTCCGGATCCGGTCTGATCTATCATTTCATCGGGGAAACGGGAGTTCGACCGCTGCCGCCTTATCCCGTTCTCAAGATTGCAATTTTTGCCATCCGGGCATAGGACAGATGGGATGAACGATACCGCATTTTCCAATCTGCCGGCGCTGGAGCCGGGCTCCGTCTGGCTCGTTGGCGCCGGACCGGGCGATCCCGGGCTGCTGACCTTGCTGGCAGCCAAGGGATTGGCGGAGGCGGACATTATTGTGCACGATGCGCTCGTCAACGAGGATTGCCTGAAGCTTGCGCGCCCTGGCGCGGCACTCGAATATGCCGGCAAGCGCGGCGGCAAGCCGTCCGCCAAACAGCGGGATATTTCGCTGCGTCTTGTCGAGCTGGCGCGTGCCGGAAAACGCGTGCTGCGGTTGAAGGGCGGCGATCCTTTCGTCTTTGGGCGTGGCGGTGAGGAAGCGCTGATGCTAGTGGAGCATGGTATTCCCTTTCGTATCGTTCCGGGCATCACCGCCGGGATCGGCGGTCTTGCCTATGCCGGCATTCCCGTCACCCATCGCGACGTCAATCACGCCGTCACTTTTCTCACCGGTCACGATTCTTCTGGCCTCGTGCCGGATGCGATTAATTGGGAGGCGATCGGCAAGGGTTCGCCCGTCATCGTCATGTATATGGCGATGAAGCACATCGCCCAGATCAGCGACAATCTCATCGCCGCCGGCCGTTCTGCCGACGAGCCGGTCGCCTTCGTCTGCAATGCCGCCACGCCGGCACAGCAGGTGCTGGAGACGACGCTTGGGCGTGCGGAGGCCGATGTCATCGCCTCCGGCCTGGAGCCGCCGGTGATCGTCGTGGTCGGCGATGTCGTGCGGCTGCGATCGTCCCTCGACTGGCTGGGGGCTTTGTCCGGTCGCAAGCTCGTGCCGGCAATGGAGATGCAGGCGGGTGGCGGTCGCAAGGTGCCGGCATGAGCGGCTTGTTGATTGCAGCCCCCGCTTCGGGCTCGGGCAAGACCACGATCACGCTCGGCCTGCTCAGGGCGTTGCGGAAAAGGGGGATCGCGGTTGCGCCGGGTAAAGCCGGCCCCGACTATATCGATCCCGCGTTTCTTGCTGCGGCGGGCGGTTCGCTCTGCCTCAATTTCGATCCCTGGGCAATGCGCCATGAGCTGATCTCCGCCAATTCGGCGCTGCACCGTGCTGGTGACCGGATGCTCGTCATCGAAGCCATGATGGGACTGTTCGACGGCGCGGCGGATGGCTCCGGCACACCGGCCGATCTTGCCGCCTTCCTGGGGCTTTCCGTGGTGCTGGTGGTCGATGCCTCTCGCATGTCGCAGTCCGTCGCCGCTCTCGTCAGCGGCTTTGCCAATTTCCGCACCGATATCCGCATCGCCGGCGTCATCCTCAACCGGGTGGGCAGCGACCGGCATGAGACGATGCTGCGCCGGGCGCTGGAAGCGGTTCGTATTCCTGTCGCTGCCGTCATTCGTGCCGACAAGGGGCTGACATTGCCGGAGCGGCATTTGGGGCTGGTGCAGGCCGGCGAACATGCAGGGCTGGAAGACTTCATCGAACATGCGGCGGAGACACTCACCAAGGCATGTGACTTCGGATTGCTGCTGCGCGCCGCGCAACAGAATGTCGTCCGGCCATCGGCGGCCAATGTCGCCCGGCTTATGCCCTTCGGTCAGCGGATCGCTGTCGCCCGCGATATCGCCTTCGCCTTCTGCTACGAGCATATGCTCCTCGGCTGGCGCCGGCGCGGGGCGGAGATTTCATTTTTCTCGCCACTGGCT
This sequence comes from Rhizobium sp. RCC_161_2, assembly GCF_041355235.1. Taxonomy (NCBI): domain Bacteria; kingdom Pseudomonadati; phylum Pseudomonadota; class Alphaproteobacteria; order Hyphomicrobiales; family Rhizobiaceae; genus Rhizobium; species Rhizobium sp. RCC_161_2. The sequence goes on from NZ_JBFUPL010000002.1 coordinate 223,923, forward strand.
GACGAGGCTCCGGCGGCGGATGCGGACGCCATCTATCTGCCGGGCGGTTATCCCGAGCTGCATGCGGGCAAGCTCGCGGCTGCAACCCGGTTCCATAAGGGGATGAAGGCTGCGGCGGTTCGTGGCGTGCGGATCTATGGCGAGTGCGGCGGCTATATGGTGCTCGGTGAGGGATTGGTGGATGCCACCGGCATGCGCCATGCAATGCTTGGCCTGTTGCCGGTCGTCACCAGCTATGAGAAGCGTCAACGCCATCTTGGCTACCGGCGCGTGACACCGCTGGCAGGGGCTTTCTTCGAGCGGCCGATGACGGCGCATGAATTTCACTATTCGACGATCGTCTCGGAAGGCGAGGCGGATCGATTGTTTGCGGTCACGGATGCGCTCGGCGCAGACCTCGGCACGGCGGGCCTGCAGCGCGGCAATGTCGCCGGGTCCTATATGCATCTGATCGATCTTTCCGGTGACGTTGCGTGACGGGCAGGATCCTACATGGCGGTGGGATCACCGCCGCGGCACGTCTTTACGGCGGACGACCGGAAGACTGGCTCGACCTGTCGACCGGGATCAACCCAAATCCCGTCATCTTGCCCGACATCCCCGTTTCCGCCTGGCATCGGCTGCCGGACCAGTATCTTGTGGAGTGGGCTCGAGAGGCGGCGAGGGGCTATTACCGCAGCGGCGATCTCCTGCCGCTGCCGGTTCCCGGCACGCAATCGGTCATCCAGCTTCTGCCGCGAATAGCGCCGGCCGGCAGCGTCGCGATCTTGTCGCCGACCTATGGGGAATATGCCCGCGCTTTTGCGTTGGCCGGGTTGCGGTTGAACGAAGTCACCGAGATCAATGATGTTACCGACGGCCACGGCCTTGTCGTCGTCGTCAATCCCAACAATCCGGATGGCCGGATGCTGCCCATCCATCGGCTGCGGGAATTGCATGATCGGCTGCAAGAGCGTGGCGGCATGTTGGTGGTCGATGAGGCATTCGGAGATATGGAGCCGGAGGGCAGCCTTGCGCCATATGCGTCCTTGATGCCGAACCTCATTATCTTGCGTTCCTTCGGCAAATTCTTTGGTCTCGCTGGCCTGCGCCTCGGTTTTGTTATCGCGGAAGCCTCCATTCTCGCGCGTTTCGAGGATTGGCTTGGCCCCTGGGCAGTTTCCGGGCCGGCGCTTTCCCTGGCGGCTTCCTTGATGAACGGCGACACGACCGCTATCCACAATCGTATTCTTGAACGGCGCGTGGCGCTGGACGCCGTTCTTCACAGCGCCAAACTCAACATTGCCGGCGGCACGGGGCTGTTTGCTCTCGTTGCCGACGAGCGCGCAAGCGATATACATGCGCATCTCTGCCGCCATCATATTCTTGTCCGTAAGTTCGATTATGCGCCGAATTGGCTACGCTTCGGCCTTGCTCGGGACGAGGAAGGCGATCGCAGGCTGGCTGGGGTGCTGGAGACTTATTCGGTATGATCATCGACGAACATTTGCTCATCCTCATTCTGGCATTGCTGCTGGACCGGATCATTGGTGATCCCGCCTGGCTCTGGCAGCGCCTGCCGCATCCCGTCGTGCTGTTCGGCAAGGCGATTTCCTTTTTCGATCGCCATTTCAATGCCGAGCATCTGCCGGATCTGACACGTCGCCGCAATGGTGTGATGTCGATCGTCGCGCTGCTCTTCGGCGCGGCCGTTGCCGGCTGGGCCGTTCACGGGTTGCTCGCTTTCTTCGGCTGGTTCGGCATTTTGATCGAGGTGGGGCTGGTGGCGATATTTCTGGCGCAGAAGAGCCTGGCCGATCATGTCGGCGAGGTGTCGAGCGCGCTGCGTAGCGAAGGGTTGGAGGGCGGTCGCCGCGCCGTGTCGCGCATCGTCGGCCGTGACCCGGAAACACTGGACGAACCTGGGATCTGCCGCGCCACGATTGAAAGCCTAGCCGAGAATTTTTCCGATGGCGTGGTGGCGCCGGCGCTTTGGTATGGCGTTTTCGGTCTGCCAGGCCTGTTTATCTACAAGATGCTGAACACCGCCGATTCGATGATTGGCCATAAATCCGAGACTTATATCGATTTTGGCTGGGCTTCGGCCCGGCTGGACGACGTCGCCAATTGGCCGGCGGCGCGGCTGTCGATCCTGCTGATTGCCGCAGGTGCACTCGCCAAGAAGGGGATTTCGGCGCTCGGCAACACGATCCGCGTTGCGGTCCGGGATGGCGGACTGCATCGCTCGCCGAATTCCGGCAGGCCGGAAGCGGCGATGGCCGGCGCCCTGGATATCCAGCTTGCCGGCCCGCGAGTCTATGGCGGTGAAGTGGTGCGCGAGCCGATGATCAATGGTTCCGGGCGGGACACCGCCACCGTCAGCGATATCGAAACCGGCGTATCGATCTTCTATTCCGCCTGCTCGATGCTGACACTCCTTGCTTTTGTGGCTTTCCTGCTGCTGCTTTGAGCGAGCCGTTTGCGTTAATGAATTGCTCACCATCCGTATTAATTTAGTATAATCGGATAGATGATAGAGTTTCCCTTCATCGGAATTGTTTCAAAGAGAAGCAAACGGTGGAAGGGGACAAGATGAGACGGGTACTGATAGCAGCCTCCGCATGTCTATGCCTGCAATTTCCTGCTGTTTCAGCGCAGGCTGGAACTATTCTTGCCAGAATTGATCTTCGGTCGCAGACGATGACCGTTTCCGAAGATGGTGTTCTCAAGTATCGTTGGAAAGTATCGACCGCGCGCAAGGGCTATGTGACGCCGGTCGGCTCCTATACGGCGAAATGGCTGTCGCGCGATCACCGCTCCAAGAAATATGATGATGCGCCCATGCCGTACGCGGTGTTCTTCAACGGCGGTTACGCCGTGCATGGCACCTACGAGCTGAAGCGCCTTGGCCGGCCGGCATCGCATGGCTGCGTGCGGCTGGAGCCGCGAAACGCCGCGACCTTCTTTTCGATGACATCGGAAGCGGGGCTCAAGAACACGCGCATCGTCATCAGCGATTGATCGTTCGTTGCTTCGGCAAATTTGCTGGCCGTTGCGGCTAAGCCGCAATGCTGCCGCATCTTGCCCGCATGCCGGCCGTCACCCTGGCGGTGATGGCGCCGGAAGCCTCGTTGCTGTTTGCGCAACAGTCTTTCGCCAAATTGCCGGGGTCTCCGGCGGAACCCATTGGCTTTTGGAATGGATTTCCCTATGAGGAGGATTGAATTATCATTTCAAGAGGTATGGGCGTGACTGCTACATTCGACAAAGTTGCTGATATTATCGCTGAGACAAGCGAAATCGATCGTGAGACGATCACCCCGGAGAGCCACACGATCGACGATCTTGGCATCGACAGCCTCGACTTCCTGGACATCGTTTTTGCCATCGACAAGGAATTTGGCATCAAGATTCCGCTGGAAAAGTGGACCCAGGAAGTCAACGAAGGCAAGGTTTCGACCGAGGAATATTTCGTCCTCAAGAATCTCTGCGCCAAGATCGACGAACTGCGCGCCGCCAAGGGCTGAGCAACGTCTTTGCTTTTTTGACGCCCAGCCGCTCCTGATTATAGCGGCCGGGCGGTTTTATTCTTAACTATCGTATCCTGCCCGGACCATCAGAGGTCAGCGGGTAGGATCGGAGGCGTTGATGCTGCTGGAATATTTCCAGATGATCGATCGGGTTCATTCCGTCGATCTGTCCAAGGGTCTTTTGAAGGCGCATTCGGTCGTTCCGGCCAAGAGCCCTGTTTTCGAAGGTCATTTTCCCGGCATGCCGCTCGTTCCCGGCGTTCTTCTGATCGAAACCATGGCCCAGGCTTCGGGCATGCTGGTGCTTGCGGTGACCAATTTCGCCTCCATGCCGTTCCTGATGTCGGTCGATGGCGCCAAGATGCGCACCTTCGTCGAGCCCGAAGCGGAACTCGACATCGAGGCGGAACTGGAGCATGACGGCTCGGGCTTTGCGGTGACCAAGGCGCGGATCACCATTGCCGGCAAGAAGATCTGCGATGCGCAGTTGAAGCTGCGCACCATGCCGTTTAATGAGGTGCCGCTGGCCGATATCGTGCGCAAGCGGGCTGGCGAGGTCGGACTTCTCGACGCCATCGCCGCCAATGGCTGACGCTTCCGGCTTGCATGGCCCCGCATTCTTAGAGGATTGATGAATGAGCAAGGCTCAGAATGATGTGGTGATTACGGGTATCGGCATTGTCACCTGTCAGGGTGTCGGCAAGGATGCGCATGTCGCCCTGCTGACCGCGGACAAGACGCCGACGACCATCGTCGAAACCGAAAAATTCAAGCCCTATCCCGTGCATCCGCTGCCGGAGATCGACTGGTCGCAGCAGATCCCGAAGCGCGGCGATCAGCGGCAGATGGAAAACTGGCAGCGCATCGGCGTCTTTACCGCCGGCCTGGCGCTGGACGATGCCGGCTTCAAGGACGATCTTGATGCCTGCGGCAGCATGGACATGATCGTTGCCGCCGGCGGCGGCGAGCGCGACCTCAATGTCGATACGCTGATCGTCGATGAAGGCCTGAAGCGCAATGATCGCGAACTGCTGTTGAACGAGAAGCTGACGACCGAACTGCGTCCGACGCTGTTCCTGGCACAGCTTTCCAATCTGCTCGCCGGCAATATTTCGATCGTGCACAAGGTGACGGGCTCGTCGCGCACCTTCATGGGCGAGGAAGCGGCCGGCATCTCGGCTGTAGAGACCGCTTTCCATCGCATCAAGTCGGGCGAATCGAGCCACGCACTGGTCGGCGGCGCGTTTTCGGCCGAGCGGCAGGACATGATGCTGCTGATCGAATCGGTCAACGCCCATGCGATCGGCGAATGGCATCCGCTCTGGTCCCGCAAGCCGGAAAATGGCGGCGGCATGATCATGGGCTCGCTCGGTGCCTTCCTCGTGCTGGAATCGCGCGCCCATGCAGAAGCGCGTGGCGCACATATCTATGCAACGATCGACGCGATCGAGGGCGATCGCGGCAGTCGCGACGCTGGCAAGTTCGAGGCGCGGCTCGAGCGCCTGCTTGCACCCGCCAAGGATACGCAGGGCGACGATACGGTCGTCTTCTGCGGCACGACGGCGATCGCCGATCTTGCAACGCGCGAAAAGGCCGTGTTGGAAGCGCAGCTGCCGGCATCGGCCATTCGTGGCTATGCCGGAATTTCCGGCCACGGGCTCGAAAGCCAGTTTCCGCTCGGGATCGCTTTTGCGGCGCTCGCCATCGCCAACAAGGCCAAGGTGCCGGCTTTCGACGCCGCGCACGAAAAGCCGATGAAGACCGGCGCGACGAAGGCAGTCGTGACGACCGTAGGCCACGCGCGCGGCGAAGGCATCGCCGTCCTGTCCGCCGAAGCGTGAGGAGTTAGGATCATGACCGCATCCGCCTATAAGGATCATCTCGGCCGCCCCATCGTCGCCGTTACCGGCATGGGCATCATCACCTCGCTCGGCCAGGGATTGCAGGACAATTGGAACGCGCTTTCCTCGGGCACGTCGGGGATTCACGGCATCACCCGCTTTCCGACCGACGGGCTTTCGACGCGCATTGCCGGCACGGTGGATTTCATCGATATTCCGGCGCCGAACGCCGTCGAACGTTCCTATGCCTTCGCGCGTGAAACGACGATCGAGGCGCTTGCCCAGGCTGGACTTTCCGGTGATTTCAACGCGCCGCTCTTTCTTGCTGCGCCGCCGATCGAGCCGGAATGGAGCGCACGCTTCGAGCTTGCCGACCGCTCGCCTCCGGGTGATCATCCAGGTGACGCCTATGATCGTTTTCTCGCGGCTATGCGCCAGCGTCCCGATCCCGTGTTCCATGAGGCGGCGCTGTTCGGCGCCATTTCCGAACGTCTAGCCGATCGTTTCGGCACGCGTGGCCTGCCGGTGACCCTGTCGACGGCCTGTGCATCGGGTGTTACCGCGATCCAGCTTGGTATCGAGGCAATCCGCCAGGGCCGTACGACACGCGCATTGACGGTTGCGACCGATGGCTCGCTGAGCGCCGAGGCGCTGATCCGCTTTTCCCTGCTGTCGGCTCTTTCTACCCAGAACGATCCGCCGACCAAGGCCTCCAAGCCCTTCAGCAAGGATCGTGACGGCTTCGTCATCGCCGAGGGGGCTGCGACGCTGGTGCTGGAATCACTGGAATCAGCGGTTGCTCGCGGCGCGAAGATCCTCGGCATTATGAAGGGCGCCGGCGACAAGGCCGATTCCTTCCATCGCACTCGCTCGTCGCCCGACGGCGGCCCGGCGATCGCGACGATCCGCGCGGCACTGGCCGATGCCGGCATGGCCGAGACCGATATCGGCTATATCAATGCCCACGGTACCTCGACGCCGGAAAACGACAAGATGGAATATGGCGCTATGTCCGCCGTCTTCGGCGAACGGTTGCCGACCATCCCGGTCTCGTCGAACAAGTCGATGATCGGCCATACGCTGACAGCGGCCGGGGCGGTCGAGGCGGTGTTCTCGCTGCAGACCATGCTGACTGGCACGCTGCCGCCGACGATCAACTACAACAATCCCGATCCGACGATCATTCTTGACGTCGTGCCGAACAAGAAGCGTGAAAAACAGGTTGGCGCCATCCTTTCGAACTCCTTCGGGTTCGGCGGACAGAACGCCAGCCTTGTCATGGCGCTCGAACCGGCTTAATCGGACCTTCGAAGAAAAAATATTACTGCGCCCAAGGGGCGAGGGATTTTGCCATGCGTGCTTTGCAACTGATCGACGACCGCAAACTTGAGATCACCGATCTGCCGGAGCCCGAAGCTCCCGGCGCGGGCGAGGTGACCCTGCGCGTCAAGGCGGTCGCCCTCAATCATATTGACGTCTGGGGCTGGCGGGGCATGGCCTTTGCCAAGCGCAAGATGCCGCTGGTGATCGGCGCGGAAGCATCCGGCGTCGTCGAGGCGATCGGGCCGGGTGTTGCCAATGTGCTGCCGGGCCAGCTCGTGTCGATCTACGGCGCGCGCACCTGTGGTCTCTGCCGTCATTGCCGCGAGGGTCGCGACAATCTCTGCGAACATGTTGGCGGCGTGCATGGTTTCCATCTCGACGGCTTTGCGCAGGAAAAGGTCAATCTGCCGGCGCGCCTGCTGGTTCCGGCTCCTCCCGGTGTCGACGCGATCGGCGCGGCGCTGGCGCCCGTCACCTTCGGTACGGTCGAACATATGCTGTTCGACAATGCCAAGCTGGAGCCGGGCGAGACGATCCTCGTTCATGCCGGCGGCTCGGGCATTGGCACGGCGGCGATCCAGCTCGCCAAGAAGATCGGCTGCACGGTGATCACCACCGTCGGCTCCGACGACAAGATCGAAAAGGCCAAGGCGCTCGGCGCCGATCACGTCATCAATTACCGCACCGACCGCTTCGAGGGCGTGGTGCGCAAGCTGACCAAGAAGAAGGGCGTCGACGTCGTTTTCGAACATGTCGGCAAGGACACCTGGGCCGGTTCGATGCTCTGCATGAAGCGCGGAGGCCGTCTCGTTACCTGTGGTTCGACCTCGGGCGTCTCTACCGAGATGAACCTGATGATGCTCTTCCAACAGCAATTGAAGCTGCTCGGCTCCTTCGGTTGCCGGATGGAAAACATGGCGAATGCCATGCAGAAGATGGCGCGGGGCCTGGTGCATCCGGTGATCGATACTGAAGTGAGCTTCGATGATATCGACCGGGCATTGGAACGGATGGAGTCGCGCCAGATATTCGGCAAGATCATCCTCAAGATGGACTGACCGGCGTGAAGCTCGTCATTACCCGGATCGTCATTGCGCTTAGGAACTTCCAGCAGTGGCTGGTGGCGCAGGTGATCTTCGGATTCTTGAATTTCCTGAAGCTGTTTCCGGTCGATGGCGGCATCAATTTCGCCGACTGGCTGACCCGGAAAATCGGGCCACGCATGCGCCGGCACCAGCTGATGCTGACCAATCTCCGCAACGCCTTTCCTGAGAAGAGCGAGACTGAGATTACCGAGATCGCGCTGGCGAGCTGGGGCAATATGGGGCGGCTGGCGGCGGAATATGTTTTCCTCGACCGGCTGTTCGATTTCGATCCATCGCGTGAGGAGCCGGGCCGCATCGAGGTCTCGGGTATCCCGATCTTTCTCGACCTAAGAGAGAATCCCCGTCCATTTATCGTCTTTACCGGGCATACGGGCAACTTCGAGTTGTTGCCGGTGGCCGGCGCGGCCTTCGGACTGAAGGTTACCGTGCTTTTTCGTCCGCCGAATAATCCCTATGTGGCACAGAAGGTCTTCGATTTTCGCGCCAAGCGCATGGGCAGTCTCGTGCCCTCGCATGCGGGGTCGTCGTTCACCCTGGCCCGCCAGCTTGAGAATGGCGGCGCGGTCGGCGTGCTGGTCGATCAGAAATTCCGCAAGGGGCTGAAGACCCAATTTTTCGGTCGCGAGGTCAAGACCAATCCGCTCTTGCCAAAGCTCGTACGGCAGTTCAATTGCGAGGTTTATCCGGCTCGATGCATCCGTTTGCCCGGCAATCGCTACCGTTTGGAGATCGAGCCGAAGCTGGAGATGCCGCGCGACGAGCGTGGAAATCTGGATTTGCCCGCCACCGCGCAGATGCTGAACGACAAGGTCGAGAGCTGGGTGAGGGAGCATCCGGAGCAGTGGCTTTGGTATCACGACCGCTGGAATATCAAGAAATCTGTTTTCTGAAATATTACCGAAATAGAGTGGTCTGTGCCAAAATGAACCACTTTTGATCGCAACAGGCCGCACCTTTGGCCTTGGGTAAGCTTGAGCTTTCGAAAAATTCGCCTTTTCCGAGAACTTCCGTTTGCCAGCATTGAAAGTGAGGGTAAGTCATGTTATTTCAATTTACAGAAAGTTTGGTGAGATTGCGGACACCAAGCTGAAAATCCTTGGTCACAGTGGGTATCGGGAATGAGGCCCGAGGCTTATCTTTGGGCAAGGGCAGGAGGGCAATTTGCTGGCACTCTTTCATGCCTTCTCCACGAAATGTGCCCAGATTCAACGTGCGATCAAGCTGGGTGATGACGAACTGGTTAGTTCTCTGGATCGCGAATTGGAACCGCTCATTGCGGCTATTATGGCCTACAAGGCCAACAGTCTTCTTGAAATGTACATGCAGCTCCAGTTCATGAGCAATCTCATTCGCGAGGAATCGGATGACCGTTCGCGTGTGATGCGTAATTCTGCGTCGTTGTCATTGCTGATCGATCGCTATTTTGGCGGCGCCAGTGAGGCTGCGGCGGATGTGCTATTGGCGTTCTCCGCGGAGAAAGATGAGCACGAGAGCCAGGTTCCGGGTTTCGACGAGGACAACGTTCTGAACGATGTCATTCTCGACAGCCTGCCCGATCGCGTTGCCGTCATCACGCGCGACTATCGTTATCTCTACAGCAATGCGGCCAACTCGGAATCCTTGAAGTCGAAGCCGATCGAACTGGTGGGACGGCATGTTGCCGAATTCATCGGTTCCGAATGCTTCGAAAGCACCTTCAAGGGTAAGCTCGATAGCTGCCTGGCTGGCGAAACGGTCGATTGTCTCTATCCGGTCCAGCGTCCAGTGGATACCGGCAAGACACTGCACTGCAGCATGACGCCGCTGCGGGCCACCAAACCGCGAGGCGAGGTGATCGGTGCGCTGCTTGTCGTGCATGAGGTCAGTGTCGTTCCGGCGAGTATGCTGGTGGCGTGATCGCGCCGTTTCAGGTTCCAAACAGTAAACGGTCCAGTGCGCCCGCAGATTTGCGGGCGGTTGGTTTGCTGTGCTTTTTCTCTTCGTGATCGACTGCCGGCGAAGCGGATTTCGAGACGGATGCCGGCTGACCCTTTCCACTGCCTTCCGCTTCGCATTCGAAGCAGAAGCAGCGGAAGTTGATGGCTTTCTGTTCGCTCATGCGGCTGATCTGTTCCAGCTTGCAAACGGGTCCGGCAGGTTCCTCCAGCGCTCGGGCGCGAAGCGGTCTGTTTCGATCAGACAGGCATCCAGTTCCGCGGTGATTTTTTCCTGATCCATGGGATCGGCGCCGATGAAGACCAGCTCCTGGCGGCGGTCACCCCAGGTTGGGTCGAGATAGGGGCCTATGGCACGCTTGAAGGCGGGATCGCTTGGCCATTGTTCCTGAGGGACGGCCGCCCACCAGAGGCCCATCTTGGAGGTGCGCACCAGCGCGCCGGCCTGGCTCATTTCACCGACATAGTGCGGGCGGGTCGCGAGCCAGAAGAACCCCTTGGCGCGCACGACACCCGGCCACGAGCGATCGAGAAACTCCTGGAATTTCATGGGATCGAACGGTTTCTTCGCGCGATAGACGAAGGAGCGGATGCCGTATTCTTCCGTCTCCGGAACATGATCCTTGAAACCGTGCAACTCCTTGTACCAGAGGGGATGCGTTTCGGCGCGATCGATGTCGAAGCGGCCAGTTCCGAGAACTTCGGCCGGTTCCACCTTGCCGAAATCGGTCTCGATCAGGCGTGCATCGGGGTTGAGTCCAACGACGATCTTGCGGGCGGCGTCCTGCTGCTCAGGGCTTGCTGCGCCGACCTTGTTGAGGATGACGACATCGGCGAATTCGATCTGCTCGACGAGGAGATCGACGATGGTCCTGTTGTCGCCATCGCCCGCGGTTTCGCCGCGATCGGCGAGGAAATCGGTCGAACCGTAATCGGCCAGCAAATTGGCGGCGTCGACGACGGTGACCATGGTGTCGAGCTTGGCGACATCGGAAAGGCTGTTGCCGTCTTCGTCACGAAACTCGAAGGTCGTGGCCACGGGCAGGGGCTCGGCGATCCCGGTCGATTCGATCAGCAGATAGTCGAAGCGATCCTGGACGGCGAGCTGGCGCACTTCCTTCAGCAGGTCATCGCGCAGCGTGCAGCAGATGCAGCCATTGGTCATCTCGACGAGTTGTTCTTCCGTTCTCGAGAGATTGGCGCCGCCGTCGCGCACCAGCGCGGCGTCGATATTCACCTCACTCATGTCATTGACGATGACGGCGACGCGCAGGCCCTGGCGATTGTTGAGGATATGATTGAGCAGCGTCGTCTTGCCGGCGCCGAGAAAGCCGGAGAGAACGGTGACTGGGAGCTTCTTGTTCATGGTCACCTCTTTTGTAATGTAATATTATTACAGTGATGAGTTTGAAAAAAGCGAGCAGATGGCTCGCTCTTTTCGGCGATACAGCGCCTATCTCAGGAGAGGCAGGTCTTCAGGGAATTGGCGATGCCGCGCATCAGGTCGAAATAGAGATCCGGCCCTTGCGGCAGGGTCGCCGCTTCCGGGTCAAGCACGCCGGATTTCGCGGATGTACCCTCCAGGACGACGTTGACCAACTTCGGCTCGAATTGCGGCTCGGCGAAGACGCAGGTGGCACCGAGTTCGGCGACCTTGCCATGAATTTCCGATATGCGCTGTGCGCCGGGAATGCTCTCGGGGCTGACCGTGATCGAACCCGCGACACGCACGCCATAGCGGCGCTCGAAATATTGGTAGGCATCATGGAAGACGATGAAGGGCTTGCTCTTCACTGGAGCGAGAGTCGAAGCGATTTCCGCGTCGAGCGCGTCCAACCTGTCGTCCAGCGCCTTCTGATTGGCTTCATAGGTCAGCGCATTGGCGGGGTCGGCCGCGACCAATGTGGTGGTGATTTCGGCCGCCATCGCCTTGGCATTGTGTGGATCGAGCCAGAGATGCGTATCGAACTCTCCGTGATCGTGATCATGATCCGTAGGCTCGTCGCCATCGTCATCCGCTTCGAAAGCGCCACCCTCACGGAATTTCAGCTTGGTAATGCCGGGCGCCTTGTCGAGTTCGACCACCAAGGCGTTGGAGCCGAGGGCCGAAAGTGGCTTTTCCAGGAAGGCTTCCATGCCGGGTCCGACCCAGAAGACCACCTTGGCGGCTTCCAGCGCCTTCGCATTCGAGGGCTTCAGCGCATAGGTATGCGGCGAGGCGGCGCCATCGACGATCAGCTCCGGCGTACCGACGCCGTCCATGATTGCGGCAACGAGGGAATGAATGGGCTTGATCGACACCACCACATCCGGCGCATCGGCGGCCATGGTGGCGCCGGCGAAAAGCCCGGAAAACAGCAGAGAAGCGGTGAGGGGGAGAATGGTCTTTAGCATGGTTACGCGCGATCGCCCTTGAATGGGTCTGTTATGTTATTACATCAATTGCGTTATGCTATAACGTGTGCGATAGCAAGGCGCAACAGCGCAAGTGGAAATTTCATGCTTTCTTCCGTGGACAATCATAGACGGCCGCTAGTGTCGCTCCATGATGTCGGCGTCCGCCGTGGCGGCCGCTGGCTGGTGCGCGGCGTCGATTTCTCAGTGAACCGCGGCGAGATCGTTACGCTGATCGGCCCAAACGGTTCGGGGAAATCCACCAGCGCCAAGGCGGCGATCGGCGTGCTGAAGCCGGATGAAGGCAGCGTTGAGCGTATCGCCGGCCTCAAGGTCGGCTATGTCCCGCAGAAGCTTGCTATCGACTGGACATTGCCGCTTAGCGTCCACCGCTTGATGACCTTGACCGGTCCTTTGCCCGAAACCGAATTGAGAGCGGCGCTGGAAGCGGTGGGGATCGCCCATCTTGCAAAGGCCGAGGTGCAGCATCTGTCTGGCGGCGAGTTCCAGCGGGCGCTGCTGGCGCGGGCCATCGCCCGCAAGCCGGATCTTTTGGTGCTGGACGAGCCGGTGCAGGGCGTCGATTTCAGCGGCGAGATCGCGCTTTACGATCTGATCAAATCGATCCGCAACTCCGAAGGCTGCGGTATTCTGCTGATCTCGCATGATCTGCATGTAGTCATGGCCGAAACCGACACGGTCGTCTGCCTGAACGGGCATGTCTGCTGCCGTGGCACGCCGCAGGCGGTCAGCCAGAGCCCGGAATATGTCAGGCTGTTCGGCACCCGGGCAGCGCAATCGCTGGCGATCTACAGCCATCATCACGATCATACGCATTTGCCGGACGGCCGGGTGCAGCATGCCGATGGCACGATCACCGATCATTGCCACGCCGATGACGGCCATCACGACCATGATGATCATGAGCACCATGATCACGACCATCATCACGCCGAGGGAGAGCGCCATGTTTGACGATTTCTTCCTGCGCGCCGTCGTCGCCGGCGTTGGTCTTGCCTTAACCACTGGGCCGCTCGGCTGCTTCATCATCTGGCGGCGCATGGCCTATTTCGGTGACACGATTTCGCATTCGGCGCTGCTCGGCGTGGCGCTGTCGCTGCTCTTCCAGCTCAATCTGACGCTCTCGGTCTTTGCTGTCGCAGTGCTGGTGTCGGTCCTGCTGCTCTTCCTGCAACGCCGGCAGGCGCTTTCGGCGGATGCGCTGCTCGGGATCCTGTCGCATGCGACGCTGGCGATCGGCCTTGTCATCGTGGCTTTCATGAGCTGGGTCAGGATCGATCTGATCGCCTTCCTGTTCGGCGACATCCTCGCCGTCAGCCGCTCTGATATTGCGATGATCTGGGGCGGCGGTCTCTTCGTCTTGGCGGCGATCGCCTGGCTTTGGCGGCCGCTGCTCGCCTCCACCGTCAATCCGGAGCTGGCCGAAGCCGAAGGGTTACGGCCGGAGCGGGCGAAGCTGTTCTTCATGCTGCTGATGGCCGTTGTCATTGCTATCGCCATGAAGATCGTCGGCATATTGCTGATCACAGCGCTGCTGATCATTCCCGCCGCCACTGCGCGCCGGTTTGCCGCGACGCCGGAGATGATGGCGGTGTTTGCCTCGCTCGTCGGTGCGATTGCCGTTGTTGGTGGCTTGTTCGGCTCGCTACGCTACGACACGCCGTCCGGCCCGTCGATTGTGGTCGCGGCGCTCATCCTATTTATCTTCAGTCTGCTGCCTCTTGTTCGCAGGGGTAGCGCGCCGGCGGCGCAACAAGGAGGACAGGAATCATGACCACTCCGATGCTCACGAAGAACCAGACGCTTGTCTTCGACGTCCTGACCAAGGCGGAAGGGCCGCTCAGCGCCTATACCATTCTCGACAAGTTGCGCGACAACGGTTTCCGCGCGCCGCTGCAGGTCTATCGGGCGCTGGACAAGCTGCTGGAATATGGTGTCGTGCATCGTCTCGAGAGCATCAACTCCTTCGTTGCCTGCGCCCATCCGAATGAGAATTGCCACAGCCACGGCCTGGTCGCCTTCGCCATCTGCGAGAGCTGCGGACAGGTGACCGAATTCCACGACCATGAAGTGGATCACCGGCTGATGGGCTGGCTGAAATCGCAGAAGTTCAAGGCAGAGAAATCGACCATCGAAATCCGAGGCCATTGCGCGAGCTGCGCGACTTAGTTGTGTCTTGACAGTTTCTCGCGGCTTGGTATCAAGGGCTGCCCCTTTGCTTTGCCAAGTGAGCGCAAGAGACCAACAAGATGGAATTCACCTCTGAGACAGGCAAGATACCCAAAGGTTATGGATATGTTCTCAATCCGTCCTCTCTCTTTGATGCGCTAAGCGCTGCGGGAGTAGAGATTGAGGTGCATGTCGTTCGCCGCCACGGCAGGCGGCTCTTTGACGCTCATTTTTGGCCGCCAAATCCCAATGTGCCGCGCGAGCGGCTGTATGTAGAGGTGGGGACGGCAATTGAGCAGGATTTATATGACTTCCGTCAGCGAGTGAAGTTCGAAGCCATCCCGAACCTCGTTCGATGGATTTCTAACCTTGTCGCCCTTGATCTCAAGTCGCCTGTCCGACGGCAAGCTCAGACTATTCAGCTTCTACCTTGCCGGTCGCAGACACCTTAATCCAGTCTCTTGAGATCCCGCGCAAAACGCTGCCAGTTGGCGACATAATTGCGCGCCGAGCGGCGCAGGCCCTCGATGGCGGCTTCGTCCAGCACGCGGATCGCCCTGGCTGGTGCGCCGACGATCAGCGAGCCATCCGGAAACTCCTTGCCTTCGGTCACCAGCGCATTGGCGCCGACCAGGCAGTTGTTACCGATCTTCGCGCCGTTCAGCACCGTTGCGCCCATGCCGATCAGCGAATTGTCGCCGATGGTGCAGCCGTGGATGATGGCGTGGTGGCCGATGGTGCAGCCTTCGCCGATCGTGACCGGAAAACGGGGATCGGTATGCACCATCACGCCTTCCTGGATGTTGGTGCCCTTGCCGACGACGATCGGCTCGTTGTCGCCGCGCAGCACGGCGCCGAACCAGATGCCGACATCCTCGCCGAGCTCGACCTTGCCGATGACGGTGGCATCCGGCGCGATCCAGTAGAGGCCGGATTGGGGCGTCTTCGGCACAAGGCCGGAAAGAGCATAGAGCGGCATGCTGTCCTCCTTGCGATCAAACCACGTTCAGCACCAGCGTTGCCACGCCGTCCACGGCGCAGGTGATCCTGTCTCCGCGTGCGACGGGGCCGACGCCGGCGGGCGTGCCGGTCAGGATGATGTCGCCGGGCGCCAGCGTGAAGAGCTTCGACAGTTCGGCGATGATCTCAGGCACTTTCCAGATCATCTGCTGGAGGTCGCCGCGCTGCGCCGCTTCGCCGTTGCGCATCAGCCAGATACCGCCCTTGTCGGGATGGCCGACCTGGGTTGCTGGCACCAGTGCCGAGACCGGCGCGGAATGTTCGAAGGCCTTGCCGATTTCCCAGGGGCGGCCGAGCTTCTTGGCTTCGCCCTGCAGATCGCGGCGGGTGAAATCGATGCCGACGCCATAGCCGTAGATGCAGTCCAGCGCGCGCTCGGCCGGAATATCGGCGCCGCCGCTTCTGAGCGCAATCACCAGTTCGACCTCATGATGGACATCGGAGGACAGCGGCGGATAGGGGAAATCGCCAGAGACCAGCAGATTGTCCGGGTTCTTCTGGAAGAAGAAGGGCGGCTCGCGGCTGGGATCATGACCCATCTCGATCGCATGGTCAGCATAGTTGCGGCCGACGCAATAGACGCGGCGCACGGGGAAGAAGGCGGCCTCGCCCTCGATTGGCAGCAGCACGGGCGCGGGCAGGGGAATGACGGTGGCGGGGGTTTCGGTCATGGCTACTCTTCAAATGTTCAATCTGCATCCGGAAGACTTGCGGCCCTCCGACTCCGTTGGTCAACCTAGCATCATTGTTGCCGCTGGGAAAACTGGCCTTCGACAAGGTTTTGGTGTAGATCGCGGGCAGAAAGGTTTCCCATGTACGCTGACGCCCTGAAGACCGGCCGCAAGATTTTCGCCGTGGCCCCGATGATCGACTGGACTGACCGGCATTGCAGGTATCTGCATCGGCAGATCAGTCGCAATGCTTTGCTCTACACCGAGATGGTGGTGGCGGATGCGATCATTCATGGGCCGCGCGATCGGCTGCTGGGGCATGATGTCAGCGAGCATCCCGTCGCGTTGCAGCTCGGCGGCTCGGATCCGGCCAAGCTTTCCAATGCCCTACAGATCGCCGAAGCCTACAATTACGATGAGATCAATCTGAATGTCGGCTGTCCGTCGGACCGCGTGCAGTCGGGCACCTTCGGCGCCTGCCTGATGCTGACGCCGGAGACGGTGGCGGATTGCATCGCGGCGATGAAGGCGGTGTCCAAGGCGCCGGTGACGGTGAAATGCCGGATCGGCGTTGACGAGCAAAAGCCGGAACAGGCGCTGCCGGAGCTGATCACCCGCGTACTCGATGCCGGTGCCGACGCCATCTGGATCCACGCCCGCAAGGCCTGGCTGAAGGGCCTTTCGCCGAAGGAGAATCGCGAGATCCCGCCGCTGGACTACGACATCGTCTACCGGATGAAGCAGCGTTGGCCCGATGTTTTCATCGGCATCAATGGCGGCATCCAGACGCTGGATCAGGCGGAAGCACATCTCGCCCATGTCGACGGCATCATGCTCGGCCGCGCCGCCTATCAGAATGCCGCTATCCTCGCCGATGTCGACAGTCGCTTTTTCGGCGAAGCGGCCGTCGAGCCGGATTGGAACGGCTTGCGCGACCGGATGATGGCCTATACCGAACGCCACATCGCGAGTGGCGGCCGCGTGCACCACGTCGCCCGCCACATGGTCGGCCTCTTCACCGGTCTGCCGGGCTCGCGCCGCTACCGCCAGATCCTGTCGACCGACGCCAACAAGCCTGGGGCAGGGCCGGAGGTGATCGCGGCGGCGTTTACGGCGGTGGATTTTGGCGGAGATGTGGAGCGGGCGAGCGCCTGAGGGGCTGGTGCCCTATCTCGTCCCTTGCGGGCGAGAAAGCAAAATCAGCATTTAGCTTCAGCTAAGTGCTAGATTTTGCAAGAGAGGGGGTGGGCAGGGACGCACTGAATCCTGAACTACTTCGCTCAAGAACGTGACCCCCGCTCTTGCAATTTCAATGGCTTAGAAATTGCGCTGAGCTTTGAGCAAGTAGAGCCTCCGGTATCGCAATTCCTAAACCTGTGAAATTGCTTTCTCGCCCGCCAAGGGCGAGAGAGGTCCCCGAGTTGCAACTGCCCCATCCCCACAAACGCGAAACGGCGCGGTTTGCACCGCGCCGTTCGAAACTTTATCCGGATATCAACTAAGACTTAGGAAGCCTGGATGTTGACAGCCTTCGGGCCCTTGCCCATGCGATCCGGCTCGGTGTCGAAGGTGACCTGCTGGCCTTCGCGCAGCGACTGGATGCCGGAAGCCTGGAGAGCGGAGATATGGACGAATACATCCTTGGCGCCGCCATCAGGAGTGATGAAACCAAAACCCTTGTCCTGGTTGAAGAATTTTACGATGCCCTTGGTGGCCATTGGGATAGTCCTTTTCCCTACAGTCTGAATATTGCCCGAGATCTCCCGGACGGCTTTGCCCCCGCGAAACGCGAAAGCCAGTCGAGAAGTTCACGTACGGGGAAAGAACGTCTACGCAGAGGTTAACCCCCTGAGGCTGCCTCGCGCAGTCGGCATTGCCAAATCAGTCCAGTCACCGGCATGCAAATGCCCGAGCACACTATGGGTGACAGGATTTGCAGCAAAAGGCAAGGGGGAATATTAGGGCCGGGCCAAGAAAGAGGAGGGATTGGAGGGGGATTTCAAGGGGTTGGTTGGGAGAGGATTACGATCCACACCCGAAAGCGCATAACCAAATGCCATTTGCACGAAAAGCATTACTGACTTGCACGTTGATTGAGCTGGGATTTAAATTCAACCTAATCGCTACTGATTTAATTTTAATGGTGTCGCCACCGCTCTCACCCCTCCACCAAAGTAAAAACCGCACACGGCGCCACAATCCCACGCAACACATGCTCGCCCATCGGCATCAAAGCTATCCTCGTCTCCACTGCAACTGCCCCCGAGATCAGCACATTGTAGCCCAGCGGCTTGCAGAGGCCTTCGAGGCGGCTGACCAGGTTGACGGCGGGGCCGATGGCGGTGAAGTCGAGGCGGTCGGCGGCGCCGATGTTGCCCCATAATATTTCGCCGAAATGCAGGGCCATGCCGAAGGGGAGCGGCGGCAGCCCTTGCGCTTGCCGCACGCCGTCGAGATGGGTCATGCCGGCGCGGACGGCGGCTGCCGCGCGCAGGGCCGCGTCGCAGGCTTCGGCCGGCGTGCCGGTGACGGGGAAGATCGCCAGTGCTCCGTCGCCGATGAATTTCAGCACTTCGCCGCCGAAAGCATTGACCGAGCCGGTGACGCGGTCGAACCAGGCGTCGAGGATGGCGATCATCGCCGCCGGCTCCGTTACCTCGGAGAGGGCGGTGAAATCGCGCAGATCGGCGCAGAGAAGTGCTGCGCGGATGGTCTCGCCAGTGCCGCGGGAGAGCGAGCCGGCCTGCACGCGGGCAGCACTGCGCCGGCCGAGATAGGCTTCGAGCAGCGCTGCCTGTGCCGCCCGAGCGGACAAGGCGGCCAAGGGCGCGGCGGCAAAGCGGGCGATCTCGTGCAGCCGTTCGGTCTCGGCGGGGCTGAAGGGGCGGGTTCCGGCCCAGCCCAGCAGCGGACTGTCCAGCGCCGCGCCGATCGTCGTTTCCTGCACCGGGCCGAGCCCGGCCAACCAGTCGTGCCCGGCTTGGCTCAGCGGACTGCCGGCGAAACCCAGCGCCTCGATTACTGCTCCGGTTTCCGCCCGCCACAGCCAGGTGCGGCGGGCGATGATCGGATGCGGCACCGCGAGCGTCAGGGCGCCGCCAGCCAGCGGCAGGCCATCGGCCAGCAGCCGGCTGCCGAGATCGGCCAGGAAGGATTCAGGGCCGGGCGAGGTGCCGGCCTCGTCAACCAGCCAGGCGAGGGGGGCGGGCAGATCCATGCCGCGATCATGCCACGGCAGTCAAGGGTTGTCATCCGCGCCGTTAGCGCCGTTCACCCTGGAAAGGTGATCGGCTCAAGAGAAGTGACGGCGGAAAGATATCACACCCTGCCGGAAAACGAGTCCGGAGGCGGCGTGCGCCCGGCCGCGACTTCGGCCAGCCGGCCGAGATAGTGAGCCCAGCCTTCCGCATGGCCGGCGCATTGGTCGGCATTGGGCAGGCCGGTATGGGTCAGGCGCAGCAGCGTTCCGTCCGGCTGTTCGATCAGGTCGATCTCAACCAGGCTCGAGCCCGGCGGCACGATTTCACTGCCGTCCCAGCCGAAGCTATAGGCCAGGCGATGCACCGGCACCACCTCGCGAAAGGAACCGCGCGCAAAACGCGCACCGGTGACATTGACGAGATAGAGCCCTCCGGGCTGAGGCTCGATCTGCGCCTCCGTTCCCATCCAGCGCAGTATCTTTTCCGGATCGGTCAGCAGGGCGAACACGGCGGCGGGTGGCGCCGCGATATGGGTTTCACGGCGGACGACGAGGGCCTCTTGCATGTCTCTCTCCCGTTGTTGTTATCGCTTGCTCCGCTTGGCGGGGCATCTCCTCACCTGCAGCATTTAGGCAAAAGCTCGATCTCAACAAGGGGAGCGTGTATTCTACCGCCCAGGTCGCCCGGTCTTGCCCTTGGTGCGGCTCTTCCTCTGCTTCTCGTCCGCCGCATCCTCATAGGATCCGACACCCGGCTTCGCGCGGATGACTGGCTTGTCCGGCGTCTTGCCCAGTACCGGCTTCTCCGTGCGGCCGACGGTCATTTCGTCGAGGCTGTTTTTGCGGAAGAGCGGCGTGCCGGCGTCGCTGCCGGGACCCATTTCGTCGAGGGTGGGCTTGGAGAAGTAGGAGGTCGATTGATCGGAGTTTGCCTCTGCGGCGGCCGATCCTCGGGTCGAGTTCGAGGATGACGAGCTCGCGCTGCGCTTGGCCGAAGTTGACGGTCCTTTCCCCTCGATGCTCTTCGCCTCTTCCCGCGCCATCGGATCGTCCATGACGGCGAGTTCGGCGGCCTTGAGGCGCTTGATCTCGTCGCGCAGTCTCGCGGCCTTTTCGAAGTCGAGGTCGGCGGCGGCGTCGCGCATGGCTTTTTCCAGCGCGTTGAGATGGGCCTGCAGATTGTTGCCGACGAGGTGGCCACCATCGGCAAAGCCCTTGCCGGAGACGCCGCCGATATCGGCGCGGACATGGTCCTTCTCGTAGACGCTGTCGAGAATGTCGGAGATCCTCGCCTTTACCGATTCCGGCGTGATGCCGTGTTCGGTGTTGTAGACCATCTGTTTTTCGCGGCGGCGGCTGGTTTCCTCCATCGCCCGCTTCATCGAGCCGGTGATGTTATCGGCATAGAGGATGACCTTGCCGTCGACGTTACGGGCGGCGCGGCCGATGGTCTGGATTAGCGAGGTCTCGGAGCGCAGGAAGCCTTCTTTGTCGGCGTCGAGGATGGCGACAAGCGCGCATTCGGGAATGTCGAGACCTTCGCGCAGGAGGTTGATGCCGACGAGCACGTCGAAAGCACCCAAACGGAGATCGCGGATGATCTCGATGCGCTCCAGCGTGTCGATGTCGGAATGCATGTAGCGGACGCGCACGCCCTGTTCATGCAGATATTCCGTCAGGTCCTCGGCCATGCGCTTGGTCAGCACGGTGCAGAGGGTTCGATAACCCTTGGCGGCGGTCTCGCGGATTTCGCCGAGGACGTCGTCGACCTGGGTGCGAGCGGAGCGAACCTCGACCGGCGGGTCGATCAGGCCGGTCGGGCGGATGACCTGTTCGGCAAAGACGCCGCCGGATTGGTCCATTTCCCATGCGCCTGGCGTCGCCGAGACCGCGATGGTGTCCGGGCGCATGGCATCCCATTCCTCGAAGCGCAGCGGCCGGTTGTCCATGCAGGAGGGCAGGCGGAAGCCGTATTCGGCCAGCGTCGCCTTGCGCCTGAAGTCGCCCCGGTACATGCCGCCGATCTGGCTGACCGAGACGTGGCTTTCGTCGATGAACAGCAAGGCATTGTCGGGGATATATTCGAACAGGGTCGGCGGTGGCTCGCCGGGGTTGCGGCCGGTGAGATAGCGCGAATAGTTCTCGATGCCGGCGCAGGAGCCTGTGGCTTCCAGCATTTCGACGTCGTAGCGGGTGCGCTGCTCCAGGCGCTGTGCCTCCAGCAGGCGGCCGGCCTTTTCCAGTTCGGCGAGCCGGATTTTCAGCTCTTCCTTGATATGGCGAATGGCGCCGTTCAGCGTCGGGCGTGGGGTGACATAGTGCGAATTGGCGTAGATTTTCACCGACTTCAGGTCGCCGGTCTTCTGGCCGGTCAGCGGGTCGAATTCGGTGATGGCGTCGATCTCGTCGCCGAACATGGAGATGCGCCAGGCGGCATCCTCCAGGTGGGCCGGGAAGATTTCGATGGTGTCGCCACGCACACGGAAGGAGCCGCGAATGAAATCCATGTCGCGGCGCTTGTATTGTTGTGCCACCAAGTCGGCCAGCAATTGCCGCTGGTCCAGCCGGTCGCCGACATTCATCTGGAAGGTCATCGCCGTATAGGTCTCGACCGAGCCGATACCGTAGATGCAGGAGACCGAGGCGACGATGATGCAGTCGTCGCGCTCCAGGAGCGAGCGCGTCGCCGAGTGGCGCATGCGGTCGATCTGTTCGTTGATCGAGGATTCCTTCTCGATGAAGGTATCCGAGCGCGGCACATAGGCTTCCGGCTGGTAATAATCGTAGTAGGAGACGAAATATTCCACCGCATTGTCGGGGAAGAAATTCTTAAACTCGGAATAGAGCTGGGCGGCCAGCGTCTTGTTCGGGGCGAGGATGACGGCGGGGCGCTGCGTCGCCTCGATCACCTTGGCCATGGTGAAGGTCTTGCCGGAGCCGGTGACACCGAGCAGCACCTGGCTGCGGTCGCCATTATCAAGGCCCTCGACGAGGTCGCGAATGGCGGTCGGCTGGTCGCCGGCGGGCTCATAGTCCGAGACCATGCGGATCGGGATGCCGCCTTCGGATTTGTTCGGGCGGGCCGGGCGGTGCGGCGTCCAGAGCTTGCCGTCCTTGAAGAGCGGATTGCCGCTCTCGATCAGCGCCGACAGAGCCTCGACTGTAGCGGTAACGGCCGTGCCGGCATTGGCGGCATTTTCCAGCGAGGTATCCATGCCGGACACCGGATTGAGGCCGGCAGCCGCGCGCGTCTTCGGATCGGTCGAGCCGCCCATCGAGGTGCCGCGTCCCGATTTGGAGGCGGCAATTTCCACCTTCTTGCGATGCTTGCCGGCTTTCGAGGCGATCTGCCGCTGCGTCTCGATGCCGGATGTTTCGGCTTCCGATTCCAGTTGCTTCACCCAGTCGGCGACGCTGCCGCTGAGCGGCGCGCCTTCAAACGGTGCTTGCGGCGCCTCTTCGAAACCGGTCGGGGCGGGGGAGTTTTTCGGTGATCTGGCCATGGAGCGAATATGGCGAGAGTTAACGCCGATGTGAAGAGGGGAAGAGTACAAAAGGGAAACAAGCCATGGTTTTTTCCGTTCGCCGAATATGTCAAATATGTTACAAGCCAAAGCAGGCTGGTGCGTTATTGCTGATCTCGTCGGCATAGCGCGATCCTCGCAGGCGCCAAGGGAGGAGCCGGCCGCAACGTCGATATGCCCGGCTCCTGCCGGGTCCCCCCAGCTTCGACGGCATCCGGACTTTGCCCGCCTCGCCGCCGCCATCCGGTCGGAGGATCATGATGACCGCATTGGATAGCTTACGTTCCTTGTCCCCCCAGCAACGAAACACCGTCATAGCCGCCTATCTCGGCTGGACGCTGGATGCTTTCGATTTTTTCATATTAGTCTTCGTGCTCAAACACATAGCGGAGGAATTTCATACCGATGTTCCGGCGGTTGCGGTGGCGATCTTCCTGACGCTCGCCATGCGGCCTCTCGGGGCGCTGATCTTCGGCTTTGCCGCCGACAAATATGGCCGGCGCGTGACGCTGATGGCGGATGTGCTGCTCTATTCTGTGTTCGAGTTCCTCACCGGTTTTTCGACCGGCCTGACCATGTTCCTCTTGTTGCGGGCGCTCTTCGGCATCGCCATGGGCGGGGAATGGGGTGTCGGGGCTTCCTTGACGATGGAAACCGTGCCTGAGGAGTCGCGCGGCATCGTCTCCGGCATCCTGCAGGCCGGCTATCCCTCCGGTTATCTGCTGGCGTCGATCGTGTTCTTCCTGCTGTTCCCGGTGATCGGCTGGCGCGGCATGTTCATGGTCGGCGCTCTGCCGGCGCTGCTGGTGCTCTATATCCGCCGCAACGTGGAGGAATCACCGGCGTTCATGGAGCGGCAGAAGACGCCGCAACGGCCTTTCTTCACCGTATTGCGCGAGAACATCCCGCTGTTCCTGTGGGCGGTGCTGCTGATGACCGCATTCAATTTCTTCAGTCACGGCACGCAGGATCTCTATCCGACCTTCCTCGAAACCCAGCGGCAATATGACAGCCACACCGTCGGTGCCATTGCCATCGTCTACAATATCGGCGCCATGATCGGCGGGCTGACCTTCGGGGCGCTGTCGCAGCGGCTCGGCCGGCGGCGGGGCATCGTCATCGCCGCGCTGCTGGCGATCCCGATCGCGCCACTTTGGGTTTACGCGCATGGGCCGGTCATGCTGGCTATCGGCGCCTTCCTCATGCAGTTCTTCGTGCAGGGGGCCTGGGGTATCGTGCCGGTGCATCTCAACGAATTGTCGCCGGACGAAATACGCGGCACATTCCCCGGTTTCGCCTATCAACTCGGCAATCTGCTGGCCTCGGGCAATGCGTCGATTCAGGCGGGCCTGGCGGTGCATTGGAACGGTGACTACGCTTTTGCGTTATTGATTGTAGCTGTGATCGTCGCCGCCGTGGTGGCGGTGCTTGCCGGTTTCGGCTTCGAGAAGAAGGATATTCGCTTCGGTGAGGCAGGGGTGGAGGAGCCCCAGAGCGCGACGCAGACCTAAATCTCCGCGCCCTCGTCGAAGCGTGGCCGGCGGCTACTGCATAATTCCTTAAATCGTCATCGATTTAAGGATAAAATTATGCAGCAGATTTAAAGCGCTACAGCGACCTTTGCGCGTCAGATGTGACGCGCGGCGCTGTAGTGCCGCCGGCCTCCAATCTATTTGCCGCAAATCTCGGAAATCTTCTCCTGCGCGAAACCGCGGGCAAGCTCCTGCATGCCACCGACGGAAGATATCAGGTCGCCGATCGGGCCGCTGATTCCGACATGCGAATCGGTGATGCGGCAGGCGCCGACATCGACTGTCACCGAGGCTTCCAGCTGTCCTTTCACCGTTGCCTGCAACACGCCATGCGATTTGCAGGCGATATCGGCATGGGCGTTAATCTGCACGCCACCGGGGGCGCTGCATACATCCATCGATTTGACCTCGAACTTTTCCTTATGATCGAGGCCCGGCAGCTTCTTGCAGGGGTCCGCTTCGTTCACCGACTTCTCGATCTGCGGGCCGAACTTGCTCTGGAGCAGCGACCAGCAGGAACCAGGCGCTGCCTGCGCCGGCGTGGCTGCCATGGGCAAGGGCGATAGGGGCAGGATAATCGCGGCGGCCAACAATCCCATGCGGAGCGGCGAAAGGAACGGGGAGAAGGGCAGTGCGGCGGATTTCTTGGTCACAGCGGTCGATCCCTTGGCGGCTGAATCGGGAAGTTGTTTGCGATATTCTTCACGCATCGAGCCCAGCTAGCAATGCCGTATCTACGGCAAAGATGAGGCACGGTGGCTCAAGCCCTCATCACTTTGCAGCCGGTGAAGTGATCATAAAGGGTTTGACCGCGCCAGACGATCAGGGGATTGCTGGCTTGCCGTCGATTATGAGGCTGGCGGTATCATGCGATGGAGCAACCATTGGACCTCGGGGATATGCTCTGAACGAGAATCGTCCCGCTCAGTTCATCTGATCGAGAATGCTCTGCGCCGGCGCATAGCCTTGCGCGGCGGCTTTGCGGAACCAGGCGATCGCCATGTTGCGGTCCCTCGTGACGCCGTCGCCGCGAAGATAGGCGTAGCCGAGGTGGAATTGCGCTTTGGGCAGGCCTTGATCGGCGGCTTTGGCAAACCAGCCGATGGCCTGGGCATAATCCTGCGGAACGCCTTTGCCGAGGGCATAGAGGCTGCCGATATTGTCCTGCGAGGCCGCGTCTCCCTTGTCCGCCAAAGGCTGCCAGGAAGCGAGGGCACCGCTGTAATCGCCCTTGTCATAGGCCGCTTGCCCATCCTCGGCGTGGGCATGGAAGGCGATCGAGAGTGCCAGCGTCAGTCCGAGGCCTATCTGTTTGAGCCGCATCCGGAGATATCTCCCATCCGTGATTTCAGTTCATGCAAGAGCTAGGCCTATCCCCGCTGCCTGGTTAAGGTTGGGGACGGCCTTGTTTGTTTGTTCATCTCAGATCGGGATGCTTTTCCGCTGTAGCGGCATATCCTCATTGCCATCAGGCTCACTATCGTCGCCATTCATGGCCTTGGCCCGGCTGAACCATTCCAAGGATTTGGCTCGATCGGCGGGCACGCCGTCGCCATCGCGATACATGATGCCGAGGTTGAGAGCGGCGTCGGCGTAGTTCTCGGCTGCCGCCTTTTCGAACCAGCCGACGGCTTCGGGACCGTTCTTCGCTACACCTTCGCCGTCACGATACATGACGCCGAGATTATATTCGGCCTCGACGTCTCCCTGATCCGCCGCCTTGCGGAACCAGGTGATGGCTTCGACGTCGTCTTCAGCGATCCCATCGCCATCGGCATACATGGTGCCGAGATTATATTGCGCGTCGGCATCGCCCTGGTCGGCGGCCTTGCGGAACCATGCGACGGCTTGATCGCCATCCTTGGGCACGCCTGCGCCGTCGCGATACATGACCGCGAGGTTGTATTGCGCCTCGATCTTGCCCTGGTCGGCCGCTTTGCGATACCAGGCGAGCGCCTGGCCGCTGTCCTTGGTTATGCCTTCGCCGCTGTCATACATGATGGCGAGGTTATATTGCGCATCGACATTGCCCTGGTCGGCGGCCTTCCGATACCAGGCGATGGCCTGGCTCTTGTCCTGATCGACGCCATCGCCGTTGTCGTACATCACCCCGACATTAAACTGCGCTTCGGCATTTCCCTGTTCGGCCGCCTTGCTATACCAGACGAAAGCCAGGGTCCTGTCCTTGGGTACACCTTCACCCTCGTCATACATGATGCCGAGATTGTATTGCGCGTCCGCATAGCCTTGATCGGCCGCCTTGCGGTACCAGAGAATGGCCTGTGCATGGTCCTTGGCGACGCCCTCGCCATTATCATACATGGCGCCGAGATCGAATTCGGCCTTTGCATTGCCCTGGTCGGCCGCCTTACGATACCAGTTGAGAGCCTGCTTCAGATCTTTCTCGATGCCATCGCCCAGCTTGTACATTTCGCCGAGCTTCAGTTGTGCGGCCGCATCACCCTTGTCTGCGAGCGGGCGCCAATAATCCAGCGCCGCCTTGTAGTCGCCCCGGTCATAGGCATTTTGGCCGATATCGGCATGGGCAAGGCCGCTGGATGCCAGCGCGAAGAACAGTGCGATGGCTGCTCGCTTGAAATGCACAATCTACCCCTCAATCAGTCGTCTTTTTGTGTGAATACTAAATAATGTGACGGGCGAGGGCGCAAGGCGCCTCCGCGCGCATACATGATCGGCTTATGGCAACAGCGTCGCCAGTATCTGGAGAATGATCCAGCCGGGCGGGTCGCTTTGGCTGGTCGTTTTGGTCGGTTTGTTGCCCTCTAGGCCGGCGCTCTTAAGCGGGTTTTCGCCATTCGCGGCCATGTAGCTCAGGCTATGTTGCGCCTCCGGTAGTCCCTGATCTGCTGCCTTATGAAACCATTTAGTGGCCTGGCCGATATCCTTCGGTACGCCGTCGCCACTATAGTACATGGAGCCGAGGCCGTATTGGGCGCGGGCGTCGCCTTGCTCCGCAGCTCTGCGGAAGAAGTTTGCGGCCTGCGCATAGTCCTTGGGAACGCCGCTGCCACTGTAATAGAGATAGCCGAGGGCATACTGGCCTCCCGCGCTGCCCTGGTCGGCCGCCTTGCGATACCAGATGGCGGCCTTGCCTTTATCCGGCGCCATGCCTTGACCCTTGTCATAGATATAGCCGAGCGCATATTGCGCGTCCGGATGGCCTTGTTCGGCCGATTTTCGATACAATTCCAGAGCCTTGGCATCGTCCTTGGGGAGGCCACGGCCGTCGGTATACATGGTGGCGAGGGCGTATTCGCCCTGCGCGTCTCCTTGAGCAGCGGCCTTGCGATACCATTCGACAGCGACGTCGTCGTTGACCGCCACACCCTTGCCGTTGGCGTAGAGATAGCCGACGGCATATTGCGCATCGGCGCGGCCCTGATCGGCCGCCTTGCGATACCATTGCAGCGCCAGCTTGTAGTCCTTGGGGACGCCGAGGCCGTTGGCGAAGCTGTAGCCAAGCCCGTATTGCGCATCGGCACGGCCCTGCTCGGCGGATTTCTTGTACCAGGAATAGGCCTGCGCATCGTCCTGATCGACACCCCGGCCATTGGTGTAGGCATAGCCGAGGGCGTATTCACCCTGGGGGTCGCCCTGATCCGCCGATTTCTGATACCAGTCGATCGCCAGGCTTTGGTCCGCAGCCGTGCCGAGACCTTTCTCGTACATGTAACCAAGCGCATATTGCGCATCGGCGCGACCCTGATCGGCCGCCTTGCGATACCAGCCGAGCGCGATCGCATCGTCCTCGCGCACGCCGAGGCCATGCCCATACATGTAGCCGAGCGCATATTGCGCCTGTGCCTGGTCCTGGGCGGCGGATTTCTGATACCAGCCGACCGCCTGCTCGTTATCGACATCCGTGCCGCGGCCGTTGGCATAGGAATAGCCGATGGCGTACTGCGCGGCGGCATAGCCCTGTTCGGCCGCCTTGCGATACCAGGCATTTGCCTGTTTCAGGTCCTTATCGACGCCGAGGCCGTTGGAATACATGTAGGCGAGGGCGTATTCGGCCTGCACGTTTCCCTGCGCGGCGGCCTTTCGATACCATTGCACCGCCTGCGCGTCGTCATGCTCCACGCCCTGGCCCTTGGCGTAACGATAGCCGAGGCCGTATTGGGCGGCGGCATTGCCGTCCTTTGCGAATTGCACCCAATATTTCAGCGAGATCGAGGTGTCGCCAGGCGTCGGCGCGGGATCTTCGGCATGGGCAAGCGGCGCGAGCGAAAGGGCTATCGCCAGTCCAAATGCCAATCTTCCGATTTTCAAAGCTTATTCTCCCCGCCTGCGCGCTGAAGCGCAATCGATCTGAACAATATGGCGATGTCTTGGCCGCTGGCTGTAACGCCTGGGGATGGTGGGTATTTCCCTGCGGTCACCCCCATGGCAGGTCGCCATTTTTATCCGGGCAGCAGGTCATATTGCCGGAAGATCCAGGTGATTTGATAGATTAAGCCGATCGTCACGAAGGCGGCCTGGAAGCGTCTGTTGGCGGTGATGGCGGCGGTGATGCAGAGGATGATGTAGATGATATTGCGGGTCGGATATTCCCAGCCGAGCGATCGGAAATAGGTCTCACCCTTGAGCAACGTGTCGATGAGATCGACGGCATAGGTGACGGCGAGAAGGCCGAAGAACCAGCGGCGTCGGGAGATGAAATATTCCTCGAAGCCGCCATAGTCCTCGACCGAGGGCGGGTTCAGCAGCACGCAGAGGAAATAGAACAGGCAGCAGAAGCAGATGAGGAAGAGGTAGACGCCGAAACTGATCTCGGCCACGGATTGCAGCCGATATTCCCACCACCAGAAATGGATGATGAACAGGAACATCGACAGGACCCAGCCGAGATGGACGAAATAGACGCGGTGCTTGCCCGGTGCCTGCACGAAGCCGGCGAGACGCGTCAGGAGCTGGGCGAGCGAGAGGCCGATGACCATGCTCATGACCGTCCTGATATAGACGTAAACCTCAGGCGTCCGCGCAGCTTCCATCATCCTGTCAGCTCTCCGCGGGAACCGGTTTCGGCGCGCCGTTCTCGTCGAGCGCGACCATGATGAATGTCCCGGCGATGACCTTCTCCATCTGGTTATAGCGCGAACGGTGCGCCCAGGCTTCGACGACGAGCGTGATCGAGGTACGGCCAACGCGTTCAATCTCGGTGTAGACGCTCAGCGTATCGCCGATCTTTACCGGCAGCTCGAACGCCATCTCCTTGACGGCGGCGGTGACGACGCGGCCGCGCGCGCGCTCGGCGGCGCGAATGCCGCTCGCCAAGTCCATCTGCGCCATGACCCAGCCGCCGAAGATATCGCCGGCGGGATTGGCATCGGCGGGCATGGCCAGCGTGCGCAGGGTCAACTCGCCTCTCGGCTTGGGGCTGTCGTTCATTCACTCGCTCCTATCGATCAAAGGCTTGATTCCGATGTTCAACCTACGCAATCGGACCGGGATGGGGAAGCATCGTCGATGTGTCGTCACCAGGCAATCGTACTCGAGGGTGACCTTTTGCAGCACGCCTCCCACTATTCGCGTCCACCCCGCCGGATGCCCCTCATGGGCGGTAAGCATTCATTCACCGTTTTTATTTAATCTTCTTAAGTGTTGTCGACCGTGGCTGGGGCAGCGAGAGCGGATCCAAAGTATGGCGTATTTATCCTTTCTGCGGCGGGCAGCGCTGCCTTTGCTGTTGTCGTCGGCGCTGGTTGCCTGCACGGCCGACAGTCTTGTGCCGCCGTCCGGCATCGACAGTAGCCGCGTAAGCTCGATCAAGCCGCATCGCAGCGTGTCGTCGCGGCAGTTTACCTATCAGGGTGGCCAGGTGCCCGTGAACTCTGCGTCTGCCAACTATGCCAACACCTACGATTCCGTCGGTAATCCGCAAACCGCAGCCAGGCAAGCTCGCCTGCCGACGAACGGCAGTGATGAGGCTGTGACCACCACGGATGTCGAGCAGGGTCTTGCGCAACAATCGAACGCGCAGTCCCAGGGTGTCAACATGGATGCCGAACTCGGCGTCGGTCCGAGCGAAGAGGCGCAGTCCGCGTCGGTCGTCGGGTTGGCGCAAGAAGAAGAGCAGAACATCGCGGAGGGCCAGACCGATCAGCCAGTGGTCGACGGCATCGGCTCCGACGCGCCGGTGCAAACGAACCGTTCGATCATTCAGCGCCCGGCCGCACAGGCCGAGCTCAACCAATCGCCGATCCGTCGTCAGCAGCCGGATACGCAGGTGGCAATGCTGCCCCGCGTCGACAATCCGATGCCGCGTATCGACCAGCAGATGGAGGCGCCGCAATCATCGCCGGGCGTTATGCCAGCTTCAGAAATCGCCTGCCGGCAGGAGCTGCGGCGCATGGGTGTCGTCTATACCGACAAGCCGGCGATCTCGAACGGTCCGGCCTGCCAGGTTCCTTACCCGGTTTCGCTGGGCGGTCTTTCGGGCAACATAGCGGTCAAGCCGGCGGTGACCCTGAATTGCCAGGTGACGCTTGCCTTCGCGAAATGGGTCAAGAACGAATTGGCGCCGGCGGCGCGCACGCGTTACTGGTCGGGCATCGGGACGATCGTGCCGATGGGAGGTTATTCCTGCCGCCGGATGAACAATAGCCGGCAACGCTACAACCCAATGTCGGAACATGCCCATGGCAACGCCATCGATGTCGGCACCTTTGTCCTGAAAAACGGCCATGTGATCGATGTGCGCAAGAAGGGGCTGTTCTCCTTCCGCGAGGGGCGGCTGCTGAAGGCGGTGCGGAGCGACAGCTGCCGCTATTTCGACACCGTGCTCGGCCCCGGCAGCAATCCGGAACACTGGAACCATTTCCACTTCGATCTCAGGGATCGCAAGGGCGGGCGGCGTTACTGCAGCATGTAATGGCCGGTTTGCTGGGATAAACGCGGTTTACCTATGAAGGGAATCGCAGTTAACTGCTGCTCGCTAAATTAGGAAATTCATCTGATGGAAGACGTTCCGAGAAGGAAGAGTAGCTTTGGAAGGGCGCTGGTCGCTGCCCTTGTTGCGATCGTTCTGGTGATCGGCGGTCGCTGGTACGCTTATGTCGCCTATACGGATAATCCCTTCGATGAAGTCGGTATTGGTCTCAACACGATGATGCCAGGTCCGATCCGCGAGAAGGGCTGCGCGATGCTAAGGGCACGTTTTGAAAACAAGACGTTGCCGCCGGCCGGTTGTGGCGTGAACGGCAGCTGGTGATCCGTAGCTCTTTTTGTGATTGATCGATGCTTAGTCGGCGAAAAGAAAAAAGCCGGCACAAGGGCCGGCTATAGTGGTGCTCAGCAACGACAGGGGATCTTTGCTGGCTCCGGAAAAAAACTTAATGACGCAATGATGCATGAAATATGGATACGCGGGCAATCAGTCTTCGAGTATCATCGGCGCTGACGCTGTCACCAAGAGGCGTTGGGCGGGGTTGCGACAACCGTTGCTCACCTAACGAAACATATGCCCGACGAAAGTCACGGTTTGATGACAACTTGTTCGCTTAGGCGAACGCACTGTTCCACCCGGCGGGATGGTAAAAGGCTACTACCGGCTATATAGCGGGCAAACGCCGCGAAAATAATCACAAAGCCGGACTTTGCCTGCATCATGGCCCCGATCATCTCTATCCGTAATCTCACCAAGACCTATTCCAATGGGTTTGAGGCGCTGAAAGGCGTTAGCCTCGATATCGAACGGGGCGAAATCCTGGCACTGCTCGGACCGAATGGTGCTGGCAAGACGACGATGATTTCCATCGTCTGCGGCATCGCCAACCCGAGTAGCGGTACCGTGACCGTCGGTGGTCACGACGTGGTGACGGAATTTCGCGCCACGCGCGCGATGATCGGATTGGTGCCACAGGAATTGACGACCGACCTGTTCGAGACGGTATGGAACACGGTGAGCTTTTCACGCGGCCTACACGGCAAGAAGGCGAATCCGGCTCATATCGAGCAGGTCCTGCGCGATCTGTCGCTCTGGGACAAGAAGGACAACACGCTCCGCCAACTCTCCGGTGGCATGAAGCGGCGCGTGTTGATCGCCAAGGCGCTGTCGCATGAGCCCGAGATCCTCTTTCTCGATGAGCCGACGGCGGGTGTCGACGTGACGCTGCGCAAGGATATGTGGCATGTCGTCGAACGGCTACGCGCCAATGGCACCACCATCATCCTGACGACGCATTATATCGAGGAGGCCGAGGAGATCGCCGATCGCGTCGGCGTCATCAATGGCGGCAAGCTGCTGCTGGTGGAGGACAAGAAGACGCTGATGGCCAAGCTCGGCCGCAAGCAGCTTATCCTCGACCTGACGGAGCCGCTGGATGCCGTTCCGCCCTGTCTCGACGGCAATGGTCTGTCGCTAGGCCCAAACGGCATGACGCTTATCTATGATTTCGATGCCGAACATGAGCAGTCGAGTATCGCGGTGCTGCTGTCGCGCCTGTCAGCCGAGGGCATTCATTTCAAGGACCTGTCAACGCGGCAGAGCTCGCTCGAGGACATCTTCGTATCGCTGGTGGGAGAGAGCAAATGAACTTCGAGGCGATCAGGGCCATCTATGGTTTCGAAATGGCGCGCACGCGCCGCACGCTGTTGCAGAGCGTTGTCTCGCCGGTCATTTCGACGTCGCTCTATTTCATCGTCTTCGGCGCCGCGATCGGTTCGCGCATCCCGCTGGTGGAGGGCGTCTCCTACGGCGCTTTCATCACGCCGGGGCTCATCATGCTGACGCTGCTCGGCCAGTGCATCAGCAACGGTTCCTTCGGCATCTATTTCCCGAAATTTTCCGGCACGATCTATGAAATTCTGTCCGCACCCGTCGCCATGACGGAGATCGTGCTCGGCTATGTCGGCGCGGCCGCCACCAAGGGCATGCTGATCGGCTTGATCATCCTGCTGACGGCGAATTTCTTCGTTGATATCACCATCGAACATCCGTTCATGATGATCCTGTTCTTCGTGCTGACGGCGGTGACTTTTAGCCTGCTCGGCTTCATGATCGGCATCTGGGCCGGCAATTTCGAGCAACTCAACCTAATCCCGATGCTGGTCGTGCCACCGCTGACCTTCCTTGGCGGCAGCTTCTATTCGATCAACATGCTGCCGCCCTTCTGGCAGGCCGTGAGCCATCTCAATCCGGTGCTCTATCTCGTCAGCGGCTTCCGCTGGAGCTTTTATGGCATTGCCGACGTCAATCCGGTGCTGAGCCTCGCCATGATCACGCTTTTCCTCTTCGTCTGCCTGGCGACCCTTTGGTGGATTTTCAAGACGGGATATCGGTTGCGAAACTGATTGGCGGAGCATTTTTTCCGCAAGCCGGACTGTTGCAATCGCGGTTCCGCAGCTCATAAACTCCGCGCCCATGTAACATGGCGGAGCAGGGTGGTAGGTCATCGGGAAGCGGGGGCGAGATGACGGCCATGAAGCATGACTGGGCATCCAAGTCGATCCTTTTAGCAGGTGTTCCATGCCCATAGTTCCCCAGCAGCATTCATTGCCAGATGTTCTCTCACGTCTCGACCGGTTGACCAATTGGGAGCGTAAGCCACGCGGGGAGATGCGTGTCGGGCTCGAGCCGATGCTAGATCTTATGCAGCGGTTGGGCAATCCTCACCGGAGTTTCCGCGCCATCCATGTTGCCGGCACCAAGGGCAAGGGATCCGTCTGCGCGCTTGCCGCCGCTGCCCTACTGCGGGCGGGATGGCGGGTCGGTCGTTATGCCTCGCCGCATGTCGATCACGTCAACGAGCGCATCAGCGTATTGGGCCAGGAGGTCGAGGACGACCGTTTGGCGGAAGCGCTGGAAAAGGTGCTGGACAGCTACGAAGCCGCAAAGCGAGAGGCGACGCCGGGCGAGGACGCCACCTGGTTCGATGTGATGACGGCCGCCGCTTTTGTCGTTTTCAGAGATGTCGGTCTGGATTGGGCCGTTGTCGAGGTCGGGCTCGGCGGGCGACTGGACTCCAGCAACGTGGTGTTCGGCGAAGTTGCCATCGTCACCAATATCGAGCTTGAGCACACGGAAATTCTCGGGAATACGCGCGAGGCGATCGCTGGCGAGAAGGTCGGCATATTGAAGCCCGGCGCGACGCTTGCCACTACGCTTCCGGCTACCGATGCCGCTGGACGTGTCTTGCAGCAGCGTGCCGACGAACTCGGTTGCCCTATATTGTGCACCGACATCGCCGATGATGCGACGATCGCGGACAAGAATGCTGCGCTAGTCGGCCTGGTTCTCGATCATCTGGGACAGCAGGGCGAACGCGTGCGCGAGGGGGATAAAACAGGAGCACCCATCGGCGCCTGGCTGGTCGATCAGACAGTCAGGGAGAGCGGGCGTCTACCCGGACGCATGGAGCGATTTGCCTTCACGCTTCCAGCCACATCGGCCATCGCGCAGCGCCTGGTGCCGATGATCATGGATGGTGCGCATGTTCCATTCAATATCGAGGCTGTGCTGCGCGACATTACACGCTCTTCCGACGTTAGCGGCGCATGCGTGGCCATCGTTGCACTGGCGTCCGACAAGGATGCGCACGGCTTTCTGACGGTGCTGTCCCGATACGTCGCCTATGCCGTTTTTACGGAAGCGTCCGGATCCGGTCGGGCTCATCCCGCCCATGAATTGGCAACACTGGCGACATCCATGGGAATGGCCTGCGAAGCCGAGCTTGATCCCCATGAGGCGCTGGATCGGGCCGCAACGAGGGCGTCTGAAAATGGCGATTGGATCCTCGTCACCGGGTCGCTCTATCTCGTCGGAGCGCTGCGCAGCACCGTTCTGGAGAGGCGCGATTGAGCACGGCAGTCACCATTCGGCCGGCTCTTCCCGAGGATGCTGCGGCAATCGCCAATCTGCATGTTGCCATTTGGCGCGAGACCTATCGCACGCTGACTACGCCAGAGGCATTCCGCACACTCGACGAAGCTTATCGGCAAGTGCGTTGGACGGCCACCTTGTCGGACCCGGGCCGTGATCAACTAGTGCTTCTCGCGGAGCAGAACGGGCGTTTGGTTGGCATTGGCGCGGCCGGTGCGCCGTCATTGGCTCTTTTCGAGGGGCGGGGCGAGATACGATCGCTCTACGTTGATCCCGCTATCAAGCGTCAGGGCGTCGGTCGCCGCCTCATGCGCGAACTGGCGCTTCATCTGGCGGCTCTGAACTATCCGGGCGCGGCACTCGGCGTCGTCGTCGGCAACGATCCGGCAATTGCATTCTATCAGTTGTTGGGCGGAAAGATGTCGGAGCGCTACACCGACCCCGGCCCGGTCTGGCGCTCCGAAAATATCGTCTTCGTTTGGGATGACCTGTCGTTGCTGATGTAGCATCGCCGGTTCTTATCCGCTTATGGTCTTTCTCCGTGGTGTCATCGTCATGGCCATTACGCCGATGATGACGCAGACCAAACCGATGCCGGCTGTCTGGCTCAGAGGCTCCCCAAGGAAGACGACGCCAATGGCGACACCGATCGGGACGCGCAAATAGGCCTGCGCGGTGGTGCCGATCGAGCCGAGGGTTTGGATCAGCCGGAAATAGATCGAAAATGCAAGCGCAGTCGACAGGATGGCGAGCGCCAGTAGTGCCAGGATTGACGCCGTGGAGGGCGCGAGCGTCCATGGCCGATCCACGACAAGGCTAACCGGGATGAGAATGACGGCGCCGCAGAGCAGCGAACCGACGGCAGGCATCATCGGATCGAGGCCCTTGAAATTACGGCCGAATAGGGCGGCTCCCGCATAGCAGACCGAAGCCGCGACGACGGCGAGCTGCGCGGGCAATTGCCGACCGAAGCCGTTCAAGGCGTCGAAGCCGATGATGAAGCAGATGCCTGCCAATCCCACGGTGATGCCGAACAGCTTGTATGCGGTGACGCGCTCGTTGCGCAGCAGTATGGCAGCAAGCAGGAAAGTGAAGATGGGTGTGGTGGAGTTCAGGATGGTCGCCAGGCCGGCATCAACCGTACGTTCGGCCCAGGCGATCAGCGTGAAGGGAATAACGCTGTTGAGACAGGCCTGAACGAGGAAACGACGCCATATCGCCGGCTCCTTGGGAAGGCTCAGCCCTCGCCAGCGGATAATCGCAAATAGCACCCCGCCGGCAATGAGCGTGCGTGCTGCGATGAGGGTGATCGGCGGGATGGTCGCCACGCCGATCCGGATAAAGGTGTAGGAGGCGCCCCACAGTGTCGCGAGCATCAAAAGGAGCAGAAGCTCCGTCGTGGCGTTGGTTTTGGTCTGTGGCATGACGACTGAACTTTCGGGATCGATATTGGGATATATGCCGTCATCCCTAGCGTGCATTCGGCCCGCAATGCTTCGGGCCTCATCGAACTATCGCGCTCAATCCCGCAGCCGCAGTTCGTCGGTCTGCATCTGCATCGACCCTAGCGTTTCCAGGAAGCTCATGCCGAGCAGGCTCTGGTCGAGCTTGCCTTCCTCCGCGACGGTCGCCTCGACGTCGCGGCGCACAATCGGGCCAATGGCGA
Organism: Rhizobium sp. RCC_161_2; assembly: GCF_041355235.1. NCBI lineage: Bacteria > Pseudomonadati > Pseudomonadota > Alphaproteobacteria > Hyphomicrobiales > Rhizobiaceae > Rhizobium > Rhizobium sp. RCC_161_2. Next base: position 260,672 of record NZ_JBFUPL010000002.1, read on the forward strand.
CGGAGCCGAGTTCTACGGGGGCGGCTCTCGCCCGGCCGTTCGCGGTGATCATGGTCATGGAATAGGTGAGGTTTTCCGGGATGATGCCGACGCGCTCGGCGTCCTCCCGCGAGAGCGCGATGGAGCTGGCGCCGGTGTCGACGAGCATGTCGATCGGCTGACCGTTGATCATCACTTCCGCCTGGAAATGGCCGTTCGAGAGCTTGTGGAGGATAACCTCCTGGCCGCCCTCACTGGTCGTGACGACGACGGCATGTCCGGGCACGAGGCCGGCAAACAGCCGGCTGCCGACCTCCTGGGCGTCGCGTCGGTAAACATAGGCAGTCGACAGCGCCATGATGATTACCAGCCAGATCAGCAGATTGCGCAGCGACTGGCTGACGGTTTGGCGACTTGCCCAGATGCCGGCAGCCATCATCAGCGAAAGAGGCAGCAGATAGATGACACGAGCAAAATCGTCATTTTGCATGCCGAAGGTCGTGCCGCTGTTATTGTTGAAGAGTAGGAGCGCGAGACCGATGCCGATGATGGCGAGGGCGATGTTCAGGCGGTTCATACGATGCTGCGCTCCCGCGCCATCCGCTGGCGGCGGGTTTCCCGGCGCGGCTTGCGCTCGACGGTGGCGAGGCGCTCCGGCAGGGCCTGCATGATATCCTGGCGCTCGTCGTCGCTATAGGTCATCCATCCGCCGATTTCCTCGCGCGTGCGTCCGCAACCGAAGCAATAGCCGGTGTTCAAATCGATGGAACAGACAAGAATGCAAGGTGTTAGCATAGGATCATATATCGATGCTTCAGACGCACATGGCAAGGGTACAGAAAGCAGCGATCTCGCAAATTTGCTGTGCCGCGCCGATGGTGTCGCCGGTATGGCCGGAAAGCCTTTTACGGATGCGCCGCGTGAAGAAAAATGCTGCCGCCGCCGTGACGAGAAGGCAGAGGACGAAGGCGGGAAGCCTGAGGCTTGGCCATAGCAGAAAGGCCGAAAGCACCAGCGCGGTGATCAGCGCGATCTGCATGGGGCCATAGTCCGGTTTTCCCGCCGACGCGGCGACCCCATCCGGCTTGGCCGCCGGCAGGGCATACCAGTGCCAGACCATGGCGCCACGGCTCAAGACGGCCGCCGCCGGGATGGTCAGCGCCGCGTCGAAGGGAGCGAGGCCACGGCCGATCGCGGCGAGGGCGGCAGCGCGCAGCCCGAAAGACAGGATCAGAGCCACCGCGCCATAGGTGCCGATGCGGCTATCCTTCATGATAGCCAGCGCCCTGTCGCGATCCTTGCCGCCACCGAGCCCATCGGCGGTATCGCTGAAGCCGTCCTCATGCAGCGCGCCGGTCGTTATCGTTTGAACGGCGAGCGCCAGAAGTGCAGCCATCAGCGGATCGGCATCGAAGGCCAGCAGCACGCCGAAGACGATTGCGGCGGGCAGGGCGATCAGCAGGCCGGCGAGGGGAAAGGCACGTGAGACACGGTCAAGCTTGCCGTCTTCGCCCTCAAAGAAGGAAGCGGGCACGGGAATGCGGCTCAAGAAGGCCATGGCGCGGGCGATGTCGCCCGTATATTCCCGAATATCCATCCTCTCCCCGTTATTCTTGCGACAGCATTGGGCGCTTTTTGCAGTTGTTCGCGCCCGTGCCGAAGACTAATAGAGTCGCACGCAAAAAACCTGATTTGAGACCAAAAGACAAGGAACGGCATTCATGAGCGTTACCGGCCTGCCATTCGACGATTTCCGCACGCTGCTGCGCGACCTTCCGGGCCCCGATCCCCGAGCGCTGGTGACAGCGCGCGAGCGCGACGCGCAGCTCACCAAGCCGCCGGGCGCTCTCGGTCGCCTCGAGGAGATTGCCTTCTGGCTCGCGGCCTGGACGGGCCGTGCGCCCGCCGTCACCCGCCCGCTCGTTGCGATCTTTGCCGGCAATCACGGCGTCACCAAGCAGGGCATCACGCCGTTTCCGCCGTCGGTGACGCAGCAGATGGTAGAGAATTTCGCCGCAGGCGGCGCCGCCATCAACCAGATCTGTGTCACCTATGATCTCGGCCTGAAGGTGTTCGATCTGGCGCTCGATTATCCGACCGGTGACATTACCGAAGAGCCGGCGCTTTCCGAGCGCGACTGTGCCGCAACCATGGCCTTCGGCATGGAAGCGATCGCCGGCGGCACGGACCTGCTCTGCATCGGTGAAATGGGCATCGGCAACACCACGATCGCAGCCGCCATTCACTACGCGCTCTATGGTGGCACGGCGGCGGAATGGGTCGGCCCCGGAACCGGTTCGGAAGGCGAGATGCTGAAGCGCAAGATCGCCGCCGTCGAAAAGGCCGTGGCGCTGCATCGCGAGCATCTCTCCGATCCGCTGGAGCTGCTGCGTCGCCTCGGTGGCCGCGAGATCGCCGCCATGGCCGGCGCCATTCTCGCTGCCCGCATGGAGCGTATTCCTGTTATCATCGACGGCTATGTCGCGACCGCCGCCGCATCGATCCTCAAGGCTGCCAACCCGTCCGCGCTCGACCATTGCCTGATCGGCCACGTCTCAGCGGAGCCAGGGCATCTGAAGGCCATCGACAAGCTCGGCAAGACACCGCTCCTGGCGCTTGGCATGCGGCTCGGCGAGGGCACAGGCGCGGCGCTTGCCGCAGGTATCGTCAAGGCCGCCGCCGCCTGCCATTCCGGCATGGCGACCTTTGAGAGCGCTGGCGTTACCAACAAGCACTGACGGATAAAATAGCGAGGCGCGACGATTGCGCGCCTCGCCTCCAAAATTCCGTCCGACTTTCGATTTATGTCATAAAGCCGTAACAAATTCTGGAGCCGACTCAGTGGTCGGCTTGCCTTGGCGATGACGAAACTGTATTCGCAAGGCAGCTAAATTGCACTCAGGACTGCGCGGACAGGGCGAAGATGGCCGAGTTTTCGAAATCAGCGGTAACCAAGGAAACAGGTATCCGACATTTTTTTGCCGCTGCCAGCTATTCCTGGGGTGGCTTTCAGCGCCTGCTGCAGGAATCCGCTTTCCGGCAGGAACTCCTGTTCGCAGGGGTCGCCTTGATCCTGCTGATCGCGGTCGGCGCGACGCTTGGCGAAATCATGATTGCTGTCGTGTTATTTCTTGGTGTCTTCGCAGTTGAGGCGATGAATACGGCGGTCGAGGAAGTGATCGACCGGATTTCGCCGGAGATTTCCAATGTCGGCAAGCATGCGAAGGATTTGGGATCCTTTGCCGTTTTCTGCATGCTGGTCGCGTCGGGCCTCTATCTGCTGTACATCATCGGCTATCATCTGTTTTTCCGATAGCCGTTACGGCTTGAGCCTCAGGCAAAGCTTTTCTTGCGGCGCTCGACAGACGGCGCGTCCTCAATGGCCGGCAGGCTTTGCAGCACGCGCTTGGCTGGCAGGATGGCGATGACCTCGGTGCCTTCGCGCAGCTTCGATTTCAGCATGAACTGACCGTCATGCTTGGCAAGGATCGCCTGCACGATCGGCAGGCCGAGGCCGGTACCCTGTTCTGCGCTCTTGATGGCGATCGAGCCCTGACCGAAGGCGGAGAGAACCACCGGTATCTCTTCTTCGGGAATGCCGGGTCCATTATCCCTGATCGCCACATATTGTCCGCCGCCGGAGGTCCAGCCGACCTTGACGGTGATCTCGCCCCCTTGAGGCGTGAACTTCACGGCATTGGACAGGAGATTGAGGATCACCTGTCGAATGGATTTCTCGTCGGCCCAGACGGAAGGAAGTTGCAGCTCGAACTGCTGCGAGATGGAGATATTTTTTCCGCGAGCGCGCAACTGCACCATACCGATGCAATCCTCCGCCACATCCAGCAGCGAGATCGCCTCTTCGTTCAGCTCGTACTTGCCGGCCTCTATGCGCGAGAGATCGAGGATCTCGTTGATCAGATTGAGCAGGTGCTGTCCGGAGCGATGGATATCCGTTGTGTATTCGCGATAGGTGGCATTGTTGAGCGGTCCCATGACTTCAGCCGACATGACTTCGGAGAAGCCGAGGATGGCGTTCAGCGGTGTTCTGAGTTCATGCGACATCGAGGCCAGGAAGCGCGATTTGGCGAGATTGGCCTCTTCGGCGCGGCGGCGGGCCTCATCCGACATCGATTTGGCGACCTCGAGCTCGGCGATCAGGTCGTCCTTTTCCGATTGGAAGGAGAGGATTTTCAGGTTGGATTGAAACATCCGGTTGGTGATGAAGGTGAAGAAGATAACGGCGACGGTGACTGAGGCGGCAAGGGTGATATCGAGCGGATCGCGGGTCAGGATCGCCTTGACGGCGAGAGCGACGATCGCCGGGGCAAAGGCGAATGGCACCGCGCGCGGCAGCATGAAATTCGCCATGGTGGTAATACAGATCGCCACCAACAGCGCCGCGCCCTTATAGAGCACGAAGCTGTCGCCACCGCAGGCGGAGCAGCCCTGCATGGCGAAGAACGCCCAGCAAAAGCCGATGAAGAGTTGGCCCAACAGCAGGATCTGGCGCCATTTCCTGGCGCGCCCGATGGTCATCTCGTACTTCTTCGCACGGCGGCCAAGCAGCATGTTGACGGCATGCATCGTCAAGGTCGGAATGGCCCAGATGAAGATTTGCGCGTCGCGGGTAAGGTAGGCGCCGAGGGCCGCGACGATGATGACGAAGAGCGGCATGACGGAGGCACCCTGTAACAGGGTGTCGACATGCATCATCATCAGTTCGCGGTCGAAACTCCGGCTATGGCCGGATTGCAGGCGCTCGCGCGTCTGCCGCACGGCCTTCGACACAGCCCGGTTACGGTGACTGCGCGATCGGTCGACGATGATTTTATCTGTCGATGTGCTGACGCCGGTACTCATGGTTGCGTTGAAACTTGGCTTGCGGAAGGCTACAGACTAGCGGTCAAATCTTAAGAAGATGCTGCCTGAAATGTTTTGTTTGCCATCTTTACCAAGGGTTTGTTCGTGAAGGAGGCAAAAGCGTGACGCGATCTGGGCGCCTGTTTCGTGACGGCGTAACGACGTTCGCCCTACTGGTGTTGCTCGGTTTGCTGGCGCTGAAGTTGAACAATCGCCCGGAACTGGTTCAAACCGGACGATTTTACGTTGTCGATGGTGACACACTCGCTCAAGGCGGCGAGCGTTTTCGGCTGCGCGGCATCGATGCACCGGAATATCGGCAGCAATGTCAGCGCCACAATGCAGGCTGGGCCTGTGGCGAAGAGGCGCGTAGAGCCCTTGATCGGCTTATGAAGGCGGGGTTGCCCGAATGCCGAGGTAGCGAAAAAGATCGCTATGGCCGGCTGCTGGTGATTTGCAGAGCTGGCGATGTCGACATTAACGCCGCGATGGTGCGCAGTGGCATGGCTGTATCCTATGGTGGCTATGCAGCTGATGAGGCTCAAGCGCGGCAGGCGAGGGCCGGGCTTTGGGCCGGCGATTTCGAACGGCCACGCGACTATCGGCGCGAGGAGCAGATGGAACATGCTGGCGGAAGCGATCCGCTTGGCGGATTGGGCGATTATCTGCGAAAGCTGGTGGGATGGGGTGAATGACGATGCCGGGCAACGAGTTGCAGGCGTTGCGCGACGCAATCGCCCTCTGTCGTGTCTGTCGCGACGCGCCGATACGCGGTGAGGCGGATCGGCTACCGCATGAACCGAGGCCGGTTGCGGTGTTGTCGGCGACGGCGCGCATCCTGATTGCCGGGCAGGCGCCAGGGCTGCGCGTCCACGAGAGCGGCTTGCCGTTCAATGACGCCTCCGGCGACCGGCTGCGGCAATGGCTGGGCGTCGACCGAGACAGTTTTTACAATCCCGATCATTTCGCCATCGTGCCGATGGGTTTCTGTTTTCCCGGCTATGACGCTGCCGGCAGCGATTTGCCGCCGCGCAAGGAATGCGCGCCGCTCTGGCGGCAGAGGACGCTGGAGGCGATGCCTCAGATAGAACTCGTCCTGGCCATCGGGCAATATGCCCAGGCCTGGCACTTGGGCGTAGCGCGGATGGCGTCGATGACGGAAACAGTTTCGGAATGGCGGCGTTATCTTCTGACCAACCGGTCGCCGGCCATTCTGCCGTTGCCGCATCCAAGCTGGCGCAATAGCGGTTGGCTGAAGCGCAATCCCTGGTTCGAGGCGGAGTTGCTGCCGGTGTTACAAGAACGTGTAAAAATCCTCGTTTCTTGAAACAAGTTTCTTTTCTTTCGCCAAAAACGCGCTATAGAGAGAATATAATTCGAAAGGATAGCCGAAATGGATCGTCTCGACCGCAAAATCCTGCGCCTGCTGCAGGAAGATTCCACTCTGGCCGTGGCTGATCTTGCCAAGAAGGTCGGGCTGTCGACGACACCATGCTGGCGCCGTATTCAGAAGATGGAAGAAGATGGTGTCATTCGCCGCCGCGTCGCGCTGCTCGATCCGGAAAAGGTCAACACCAAGGTTACCGTTTTCGTCTCGATCCGCACCAACAGCCACTCGATCGAATGGCTTAAGCGCTTTTCCGAAGTGATCGCCGACTTCCCGGAAGTGGTCGAATTCTATCGCATGAGCGGTGATGTCGACTATCTGCTGCGCGTCGTCGTTCCGGATATCGCCGCCTATGACGCTTTCTACAAGCGCATGATCGCCAAGATCGAAATCCGCGACGTCTCCTCGGCCTTCGCGATGGAGCGGATCAAGTATTCGACGGAACTGCCGCTGGATTACATGCTGCTGGATACCGCGAAGTCGCAGGAGGACTAAGCGCCATATTTGCAATGGCGCTTAGCAAAGAACGGCGGACTAAATTACTTCCTGTCCAGCCGCGCCAGCAGCGACGAAGTATCCCAGCGATTGCCGCCCATGGCCTGGACGTCGCCGTAGAATTGATCGACGAGTGCGGTTAGCGGAAGCTTGGCCTCATTGCGGCGGGCTTCCGCCAGCACGATGCCGAGATCCTTACGCATCCAGTCGACGGCGAAGCCGAAGTCGTATTTGCCGGCGTTCATAGTCTTGTGGCGGTTTTCCATCTGCCAGGAGCCGGCCGCGCCCTTGGAGATGACGTCCACGACCTTTTCAATGTCGAGGCCGGCCTGCTTGCCGAAATGGATGCCTTCCGCAAGCCCCTGGACGATGCCGGCGATGCAGATCTGGTTGATCATCTTGGTGAGCTGGCCCGCGCCGACCGCGCCCATCAGGCCGACCATGCGGGCATAGGCGTCGATAACGGGCCTTGCCTTTTCGAATATGGCCTCGTCACCACCGCACATGACGGTCAGCACGCCATTCTCCGCGCCGGCCTGGCCGCCAGAGACGGGGGCATCGATGAATTCAACGCCTTTTTCCTTGGCCGCTGCGTGGAGCTCGCGTGCGACTTCGGCGCTTGCGGTCGTGTTGTCGATCAGGATCGCACCGGCCTTCATGCCTGAGAGCACGCCGTCCTTGCCGATCGTTACCGAGCGCAGGTCGTCGTCATTGCCGACGCAGGTAAAGACGAAATCGGCGCCTTCGGCAGCCGCGGCGGGGGTGGAGGCAAACTTGCCGTCATACTGCTTGGCCCAGGCTTCTGCCTTGGCGACGGTGCGGTTGTAGACGGTGACGTCGTGGCCACCCTTGACCTTCAGATGCCCTGCCATGGGATAGCCCATGACGCCCATGCCGATGAAAGCGACCTTTGCCATTCGCGAAACTCCCTTACGAATTTTGACAAAAGGCTTAGCGGAAAGGCGAGGGGGACGGAAGACCGATTTGTCGGCGAACTTGTCTCGGTCTCATTCGTCTTGGAAGATAATTCCGCATATTCCTCATTTCTCGAAATCGAATTTCGATACATTCGCCGAAATTCACAATATCAGATGTCGATATAATCCATGGATTTGCAATTCTTAGGGCATCAATAGCAATGCCGGTGGCAACGGGACGTGTCCCGATCCGGTGGGGAAAGGACTTTTCATGATCTCGCGCAGACAGACACTCAGCCTTCTCGGCGCCACGGCCGCCGCCCTCACGCTGCCTTCCATACGGCCGGCGCGCGCGGCCGCTGCAACCACCCTTCGTATAGGCTGGCAGAAGAACGGTGTACTGGCGCTGGCCAAGCGCAAGGGCTCGCTGGAAAAGCTGCTTGCCGGTCGCGGCATTTCTGTCGAATGGTCCGAGTTCACCTCCGGCCCGCCGCTGTTGGAAGCGCTGGGCGCCGGTGCGCTCGATTTCGGCGCAACTGGCGATGTGCCTCCGCTTTTCGCGCAGGCCGCCAACGGCAATCTGCTTTATGTGGGCCAGTATTCGGGAAGCCCGGAAGGTTCAGCCATTCTGGTGCGCAAGGATTCGCCGATCCAGACGCTAGCGGATCTCAAGGGCAAGAAACTGGCCTTCAAGCGAGGCTCAAGCGCCCATAACGTCGCCGTAAAGGCGCTTGCCAAGGGTGGTCTGACAGTGAACGACGTCCAGCCGCTCGATCTCGCGCCGCCGGATGCTTCCGCTGCTTTCAAGACCGGCGCGATCGATGCCTGGTCGATCTGGGATCCCTATCTCGCCATCGCCGAGGCCGATCCGGATACCCGCATTCTGGCGACGGCACGCGGGCTGCTCGATTCCTACAGCTATTTCCTGGGGAATGCCGATTTCACCAAGGATAATGCACAGGTTATCGTGGATGTGCTCGGTGAGCTCGCCAAGGTCGGTACCGCGGCGCAGACCAATCTGGACGATACGGTCGCGGCGCTCTCGGAGATCACCGGCGTGCCGGCCAATGTTACCAGGGTGACGCTGACGCGCCCTGATTTCAATCTTGGCGCCATCTCGACCATCACCGATGCAGCCATCGCCTATCAGCAGGGATTGGCGGACTCGTTCTACGACCTCGGGATCGTTCCGAAGAAACTGACCGTGACCGATATCGTCTGGCGGCCGAAAGCAAGCTGAGCGACGAACACTCACTTCCCATGATCGATTAGCCCCGCTCGAAACATGACGGGTGAAGGCCATCTCGCGGAAAAATATTCCGCGAGATGGCCAACAATAGAAAATCTGCATTGTCGATATAATCGGTAGTCTATGCCACTATCCCTCGGAAGCCCCAAGGGACATGCTCCCGATGACCCGCGCCTAGAAGACAGGAAAACACCATGACCAATTCCGCCAAGCCCATCGACTTCCTGTGGTTCATTCCGACCTCCGGCGACGGCACCTATCTGGGCTCGACCGATCTCAACCGTGGGCCGGAAATCGGCTATCTCACGCAGATCGCCCAGGCGGTCGACAGGCTCGGCTTTTCCGGCGTGCTGCTGCCGACGGGCGTCTCCTGCGAGGAATCCTTCATCACGGCCGCCGCTCTGTCGGCGCACACACAGAAGCTGAAGTTCCTGGTGGCCATCCGCCCCGGCACGGCGTCGCCGGCCTATTACGCCCGTCTCGCCTCGACGCTCGATCGCGTTTCCAATGGTCGCGTGCTGCTCAATATCGTTGTCGGCGGTAGCCCGGCCGAACTGGCGGGTGACGGCATTCATCTCGAGCATGACGAGCGCTATGCCCATGCCGACGAGTTCTTCACGGTCTGGGAAGAGCTTATGGAGAAGGGCTCTTCGACATTTAAGGGCAAGTATATTACGGCCACCAACGCAAGGCTCGGCCTGCCGCCGGTGCAATCGCCGCGCCCGCCGCTTTACTTCGGCGGTTCCTCCGACGCCGGTATCGATTTCTCGGTTGGCCGTGTCGACAAGTATCTGACGTGGGGCGAGCCTCCGGCACAGGTGGCCGAGAAGGTCGAGAAGGTCCGTGCCGCCGCCGCCAAGAAGGGCCGCGAAGTCAGCTTCGGCATCCGCCTGCATTTCATTGTTCGCGAGACGGACGAAGAGGCATGGGCCGCCGCCGACCGGCTGATCTCCAAGCTCGATGACGAGACGATCCGCGAAGCACAGGAGCAGTTCGTCAACCAGTCCGACTCCGTTGGCCAGAAGCGCATGGCAGCCCTTCACGGCGGCCGCCGCGACAAGCTCGAAGTCTCGCCAAATCTCTGGGCTGGCGTTGGCCTCGTACGCGCCGGTGCCGGCACGGCGCTGGTCGGTTCGCCGCAGACTGTTGCCGCAAGGCTGCGCGAGTATCAGGATATCGGCATCGAAACGGTGATCGGGTCCGGTTATCCGCATCTGGAAGAGGCCTATCGCGTCGCGGAACTGCTGTTCCCCGAACTCGGGCTGACCCGCGAACAGCAGCGCGCCGGCTTTCGCAACGAATTCGGTGCAAAGCAGATATTCGCCGGCGGCAGCCATGGCGGCAATCTGAAAGTTGTTTCCGGCTCTTAACGCGAACAATACGGGGAGATTCTCATGTCGGCATTCGACACATCCTTCGTCCGCGTGGCTGCGCAAAGCCGGGCTCGCCCGGCAAAGCAGGTACGGCCGGTCATCTCCCTGGAGCGGTTTTTGCCTTTCCTGCTGCCGGCCGTCGTCATAGCGGCCTGGCAGCTTGGCTCGTCGGTTGGCTGGATCTCCACGCGCATCATGCCGTCGCCGGCCGCTGTCGTGCTTGCCTTCTGGCAGACGACGATTTCCGGGCAGTTGCCGCATAATATCCTCGTCAGCGCCGGCCGCGCCTTTGCCGGCCTGCTGGTCGGCGGCTCGATCGGCTTCCTGCTCGGCATCGCCAACGGCGTGTCGCGCCTGTCGGAAAAGCTGACGGATACGACGTTGCAGATGCTGCGCACCATTCCGCATCTGGCCATGGTGCCGCTGGTCATCCTATGGTTCGGGATCGGCGAGGAATCGAAGCTGTTCCTGACGGCCCTTGGCGTGCTCTTCCCGATCTATCTCAACACCTATCATGGCGTTCGCAATGTCGATCGTGGCCTCATCGAGATGGGCAGGGTCTATGGCATGAGCAACTGGACGCTGTTCAAGAAGGTGATTTTCCCGGGCGCCTTGCCGTCGATCCTCGTCGGCTTGCGTTTCGCGCTCGGCATCATGTGGCTGACGCTGATCGTGGCGGAATCGATCGCCGCGTCCTCGGGCATCGGCTACATGGCCAACAATGCCCGCGAATTCGGCATGACCGATGTCGTGGTGCTGACGCTGGTGATCTATGCCGTGCTCGGCAAGCTTGCCGATGTTGTCGCCCGGGCGCTGGAGCGCAGGGCGCTGCGTTGGAACCCGGCCTATCAGAATTAAGGAATCACCCATGACCGCCATCGCATTGGAACGCGCTTATCAGGACTCCTCCGGGAGCGCTCGGTTGCAGACGGGTGCTGCCGCCATCCACATCAAGGGCCTGGAAAAGAGCTTCGACAATAATCGCGTGCTGCGCGGCATCGATCTCGATATTCCCGCCGGCCAGTTCGTCGCGGTCATCGGCAAGAGCGGCTGCGGCAAGAGCACGCTGCTGCGCATCCTGATGGGGCTGGATGAGCCGACTTCGGGCCATCTGCGTTTCGAGACCGATGACGCGAATGACGCGGCACCGAATGCCCGCATCGTCTTTCAGGAGCCGCGATTGCTGCCTTGGCTCTCCGTTGCCGACAATGTCGCCGTTGGTCTCGGCGAGGGGCTGCCGCAGCAGGTGGTACGGTCCGAAACTGCGGCCGTGCTTTCGGAAGTGCAGCTGGCAGAGAAGGCCGGAGAATGGCCGTCGCGGCTTTCCGGCGGTCAGAGGCAGCGCGTGGCGCTTGCCCGCGCGCTGGTCAGCAAACCCGGCGTACTGGCGCTGGACGAGCCGCTTGGCGCGTTGGATGCGCTCACCCGCATCAGCATGCAGGAATTGCTGAACCGCGTCTGGCGCGAACTCGGCTTTACCGCCGTGCTCGTGACGCATGATGTCAGCGAGGCCGTGCATCTGGCCGATCGCGTCGTGGTGCTTGATGAGGGGCGGATCGTGCTTGATCTCGCCGTTCCCCATCCGCACCCCCGCCGCCATGGCAATCCGGCGCTTGCCGAACTCGAGGGACAGTTGCTGGCTGCTATCCTCGGCGATGCCAAGGCAGGCTAATTTGGCCGGGTTTCGTCGCCTTCGACATAGAGACGCAGATTGTCGAAGCCCATTTCCGTGCCCATCAGCCGGGAACCGTTGTCGCCATAGCCGTCGAGAAATACCACCTGTTCGGTGAAGAGCATTCGCGTACCGGATGGTTCCGGCGCGAAGGCGACGGTGGCGAGCGACACGGAGATGCGCTTGTCATCGAGCATCATGTCGAAAGCGTAGATGATGCGCTCGTTGGGCACGATGTCGATATAGCGGGCCTGATAGGCGTGCACCACGCCGTCCGTCGACGCAATGCGGTTGCTCTCGCTGCCGCCGGGGCGGAAATCGAGTTGATATTCCAGCGGCGTCCATTCCCCATGGCAGGAAAACCATTGGCGTTTGTTCTCGGCCACTGCCCAGGCGCCGAAGACGCGCGGCAAAGGCGCCTTGAAATGCCGCTCTATGGTGAGCGTCGTGTGTTCCGTCGATCTCCCAGTCATTCTGTTATCGTCTCCGTGGAAGTATCGGCCAGAAACTGATCCAGCCGGTCGAAGCTTCTGTTCCATCCTGCCTTGCGCTCTGCGATCCAGTGCTCGACCGATGCAAGCGCCTCCTTACGCAGATGGTAGGTCCGCACGCGGCCAGATTTTTCCGACAGCACCAGACCGCTGCTCTCTAGTACCTGCAGGTGTTTCATCACGGTCGGCAGCGCCATGGCGAATGGCTGTGCCAGTTCCGTCACCGAGGCGGGACCGTTGCCGAGACGGTCGATCATGCCGCGTCGGCTCTGATCCGACAGGGCCTGGAACATCCGGTCGAGTGCCAGGGGTTCCTCAAGCATGCGGGTGTTCCGGCCGGAACTGCGGGGGCAGCTTTTCATGATAGGGATAGAAATGGAAATAGGGCATCGCCTCCTTGAGCACGCGGGCGAAGGACGGACGCTTGAGCAGGCGCTGGTAATATTGTTTGATCCGGAGATGCTGTTCGCCGAAGGGCACCAGCGTTTCGGCGTAGAACAGCGCCGGGGCTGCGGCGCAATCGGCCATTGTCAGTGCGTCTCCGGCCATCCAGGTTTTTTCGCCCAGCTGCTGCTCGATCATGCCATAGGCGGTGCGCAATAGTGTTTGCGCCTGCTCGACGCTTTGAGGATCGTGTGCGCCTTCGGGCCGATTCTTGTCGGCGACGATCGCCTGCATCGGTGCCTGGACGTAAAGATCGAAAAAGCGATCCCAGAGGCGGACGCATAGTGCATCCGTCGGATCGGGTGGCAGCAAGGGCGTTGAGCCGGGATAATGCCGGTCGAGATATTCGATGATGATGCTGGTTTCTGGAACGGTGCTGTCGAGTGCCTCGTCGCGCAGGACTGGGAATTTCCCGATTGGCCACAACCGGAGCAAGGAGGCGCGCGAATCCACGTTGCCGAGATCGATAATGCGGCTCTCGAACGGTGTACCGTTTTCATAGAGCGCCATCAGGACTTTGTGACAGAAGGAGGCGAGGGGGTGCTGATAGAGAATAAGGGACATGCGGAGACCTTTCCTACATCAAGGCTTCGTACTGAAACTTAACCGAATGGCTAAGTAACAGAACGACCGCGATGGGGCAAGGAATAGTTATCCAATCGGGTAACTATTCCGGAGGTCCTGGGAGGAGCATCTTATTCCGCGATGAGGCGCGCGATGATCAGATGGCCCGGCGTCGGCTGGCCGTCTTCCATGCGGACATTGATGTCGGTGATCTCGACCAGTTCGAAGCCGGTCGCCTTGAGACGTTCCTGCACGTAGCTTTCGGCATGGGCGAAGCGCTGATGCGGGCCGACCATATAAGGGCGACCAGCGAGCGCGCTGTCCGGCAAGGTCTCGGAGGAGAAAATGAAGAGACCACCCGGCGTCATGTTGTCGGCGGCGCCGAAGAACAGCGGCTCCAGCGCACCGAGATAGGGCAGAACGTCGGTGGCGGTGATCAGGTCGAAAGGCTCTTCGTCATTGTCGTCGAGGAAATCCTCGACTTCGGCGACGAACAGCGTCTCGTAGAGGTCTTTTTCGTGGGCGACTTCGACCATGTTTTCGGAAATGTCGATGCCGGTGATGTCCTCGACGATATCGCGTAGCGTGCCGCCGGTCAGCCCCGTGCCGCAGCCGAGATCGAGCATGCGTTTGAATGGGCCGAGACCGAGCGCCTGCAACCGCTGGCGTACGAGAACCGGAACGTGATAGCCGAGCTGCTCGACAAGTACGTCCTCGAAGACTTCGGCATGCTGGTCGAACAAGGTTTCGACATAGGCGTCGGGCGCCTTCACCGGCGTTTCGCCGCGGCCCATCGAGGCAATGCGTACAGCCGCGCCGCCATGGTCGTCGGGATCGATCGTCAGCACTTGCTGATAGGCCTTGACGGCGGCATCGATGTCGCCGGCCTTTTCCAGCGCGAGCGCGCGGTTATAGGCTTCCGCCAGCGCGTCTTCGTCGATCTTCTTCTTAGCCATGGGACACCAGCCTTTCCGTTTGTCAGGCAGGCCTTAAGGCGCTTCCTTGGCTTTTGCAAATAGTTTGGGGCTTTTGCAAATGGTTTGGCAGCCAGCGTTAGTGCAGGATGAACTCTCCCTTCAGCGCGCGCCATTCCGTCGCCGAGATCAGCTTGCGGTGGACATAGCGCACCGAATGCAGCGGTCCGTCCAGCTTTTCCTGCCAGAACTTCAGGAAGCCGTGCATCTCGGGAAAGTTCGGGGCGAGATCATAGTCCTGCCAGATATAGGTCTGTAGAAATTGAGGATGATCGGGCAGGCGATAGAGGATCTGCGCCGTGGTCAACCCGTAGCCTTGCAACTGCTTTTGCATTTCGTCGTGCATGAGGTCTCTCTTTCTGTTTCCACTACCTTTCGTGACAGATGGTCACGGATAAATGGAAGCACTTCAAGGTAAACCTATGCTTTATAAAAGTGTCATGAAAGAAAATTTATTCACAGAAATCAATATGATAGCAGCCTGTCGAGATGAGTGCTGCCAAAAGGGCGGGTGGCACCGGAGGATGCCACCGCAATTGGATCAGCGCTTCAGATGCCGTGTCAGATAGCCTTCCATGCGAGCCCAGCCATTGCGCATGACTTCGACGATCGAAAGATAGAAAATCGCCGCCCACAGATAGGCCTGGTAGTCGTAGGTCTGTGAGAAGGCGTAGCGCGTCTCTCCCATCAGATCATAGACGGTGATGATCGAGACGGTTGCCGAGCTCTTGATCAGCAGGATGATCTCGTTGCCGTAGGGACGCAGCGCCACGATCAAGGCTTGCGGCATGATGACCTTGTAGAAAGTCACAAGCTTGTGCAGGCCGAGCGATGCGGCGGCCTCGCTCTGGCCGCGATGGACGCTCTGGATGGCACCGCGCACGATTTCCGCCTGATAGGCTGCCGTGTTCAGCGTAATGGCAAACAGACCGCAATTGAAGGGATCGCGGAAGAACCACCAGAGGCCGATATAATCGAGAGAGCCACGGGCCTGCGGAAAGCCGTAATAGACGATGAAAATCTGCGCCAACAGCGGCGTGCCACGGAAGAGATAGACATAGCCATAGGTCAGGCTGCCCAGAATCTTGTTCTTCGACATTCTGGCTAGGGCGAGCGGAATTGAGAGTATCGCGCCGAGAATGAAGGAATAGCCTACCAGCGTCACCGTTATCCAGAGACCATGCAGGAAACGCGGGCCGAACTTGAAGAACTTTGCATTATCCCAGTTGGTGATCATCATCGTGATCAAGGCGATGCCGAGCAGCGCCCAGATGAACAGGAATAAATAGCCGACAATGCGGGATTTGGAGATGCGCTTCATCGTCTCCGGCGGTGCCGGCTGCGCCGGGATCAAAGCTTCAGCATAGCTCATCGGCGAAACTCCGCACGCTTGGCCCAGCGATCGAGGTAGGACAAACCAGCTGAGGAGATGATGGCGAGTACCAGATAGAGGGAGCAGGCAACGGCGTAGAAGAAGAATGGCTCCTTCGTCGAGCGCACGGCCAGGCCTGTCTGGCGGATGATATCGGCGAGTCCGATGATGGAAACGTAGGACGTGTCCTTCAGCAGGTTCATCCAGAGGTTCCCGAGATTGGGGAGCGAAATGCGGATCAGCTGCGGCAGGATGATGAGACGCATCGTGCGGACGCGGTGAAAGCCGAGGGCGTCACCCGCCTCATACTGCCCCTTGGGGATAGCCCTGAAGGCCGAGAGCAGCACTTCCGAGCAATAGGCTGAAAAGACGATCGAAAGTGCGATCATGCCGGCAACGAAGGCGTTGATCTCGACCGGTCCATCGTAGCCGATATGCGCTAGGGCCGTTTGCAGCAGGATCTGCATGCCGTAATAGATGATGAAGAGGGTCAGAAGCTCCGGCAGGCCGCGGAAGATGGTGGTGAACACGCCGGCGGCGAGCCGCAGCGATCTTTCTTCGGATTGCTGCGCCAGCGCGACCAGGAAGCCGACGATCAGGCCGAGCGGCAATGTCAGCACGGCGACCGTTATAGTCACCCTGAGACCACCGGCGATTTCGTCGCCCCAACCGGTATCGCCGCAGGCGATGACGGTGTTCTGGCCGAACAAGGTGAAAAGTCCGACCGGGCCGCACAGCGGATCGAAAATATTACTCAGCCAAGCCCATAAAGAGCCGAGCGCGGAAAACAATCCGCCCATACCATATTTCCCCTCACGGCTTTTTGCCGTGTTACTCTTATATAACCGTTGTCAAACAAAAACGGCGGAAGGGCAAGCTTCCGCCGTTGTCTTTTCCCAAGAAATCGACAGGCGATCAGTTGCCGTAGACGTCGAAGTCGAAATACTTGTCCTGGATCTTCTTGTAGGTGCCGTCAGCGCGGATCGCGGTAATGGCCGCGTTGAACTTATCCTTGAGCGCGGTGTCACCCTTGCGAAGACCGATACCGGCGCCGATACCGTTGATTTCCGGATCGATCTTCAGCGTGCCGAGCAACTTGCAGCAGCTACCGGCGTCGGACTTGACCCACTCCGAGAGAACCACGACGTCGTCGATGACGGCGTCGATGCGGCCGTTCGAGAGGTCGAGCTTATATTCGTCCGGCGACGGATAGAGCTTGAGTTCGGCATCCTTCAGGTGCGCCGTGGCATAGTTGGCGTGCGTGGTCGAGGACTGCGCGCCGATGCTCTTGCCCTTCAGGGCCTCATCGGTCGTGTCGGTAATCTTGGAATCCTTCGGCACGGCGATGGCGGGTGGCGTGTTGTAGTACTTGTTGGTGAAATCGATGGTCTTTTCACGCTCCGGCGTGATCGACATGGACGAGACGATGGCGTCGAACTTCTTGGCCTGGAGGGCCGGGATGATGCCGTCGAAATCCTGATTCACGAAAGTGCACTTGATCTTCATCTGATCGCAAAGCGCATTGGCTATATCGATGTCGAAGCCGACGATCTTGCCCGAGGCATCGAGCGATTCGAACGGAGGATAGGTGGCGTCCGTGCCGATGACGATCGAATCGCTGGCTGCGAGCGCGGCGCCTGCGAAAAGCGACATCGCTGCAAGTGATGCTGCAGCGAAAAGACGAGTGGAAATGCGCATTTTGATCCTCTCAGTTGGCGACCGGCAGCTCTTTTTCTTCATTGGCGGCCGGCCAGAATGGAGCGGGCCAGAGGCCTGCCTTGGGAGGATAATCGTACTTTTTTTTCGCAAATTGCAACTGGAATTATGAAGGACTTCCGCACCGCACACTGTCGTCTAAGTGCTTTGCATGGCGTCACAAACTGAATGAAAGCCGTCCGGCGCATTCAGCTAGGGTTAATTCAGGCCTCCTAATAGTGTCGGAACAATACGCCCCCCTGCCGCGATTCAACCTTACGAGGAACGAAAAACGGCCGGGATCATGAGACATCGCCTCTGCGGGCTTGAATCCGCAACCCGGCGGATAATGAAGATAAGAGGAGACCCCATCTATGGGAAAGCGATCCAGATTATTTGCCAGCGCTGCATTCCCGCTGCTTTCGTTGTCGCTCGCATTTGAGCCGGCGGCTGCCGCGGCGTTGCGGGCACAGGACGTAGCGCCACTCAACAATGATGCCCTCGGATCGATCGCTGCCAACGGCGGTGCAAGTTTTGAAGTAGCCCAGGAGCAGCCTCAGGGCGGCCAGTCCGAGGAAGAGCTGCGCAAGCACAAGAAGCCGGGCGAAGCCGAACAGGGCGCGCCGCAGGGGCAGAAGCATGAAGCCGCGCCCGCGCAGCAGGGCGGAGCCGAGCCACAGCATAAGGCAAAGGAAGCTGCGCCCGAAGCGGCACCGCAACCGCAGAAGCATCAGCAGGAGGCGCCGCAGCCGAAGGCCGCCGAGCCGCAGGCCGCTCCCAAACAGCAACAGGAGCAGCCCGCGGAGAAGCCGCCGGCACAGAAGCCGCAGGCTCAGCCTGAAGCCAAGCCGCAGCCAAAGGCCGTAGAGCCGCAGGCGCAAGAGCCGGCGCCGAAGCCGCATAAGCAACCTGCTGAGCAGCAGCCAACGGCTCAACCGGAAGTAAAGCCGCAGCCAAAGGCCGCACCTGAGACACAGCAGCAAGGCCAGCCCGAGCAAAAGCAGCACCAGAAGCCGCAGGCCCAGCCAGCCGAGCCGGCACAGCAACAGACACCCGCCAAGCAGCCGGCTCCGGCCGCGCAGCAGCCTCAGGGCCAGCAGGCTAAGCCGGAGACTGAAACTCAGCCCGCGCAGAAACCGCATCAGAAGCCTCAGGCCCAGCCTGCCGAGACAGCGCCGCAACAGAAGGCACCGGCGCAGCAACCAGCCGAACAACAGACGGCACCCGCTCAGCAACCGGCCCCTGCCGCGCAGCAACCCCAGGGTCATAAGACCCAGCCGGACGGCCAGGCTCAGCCGGCAACGGAGGGAGCTCCCGGCAATCAGCAGGGACAGAAGCCCGGCGGTGACAAGACGCACGGCAAGCCACAGCAGGGTCAGCCGGGTGAGCAGCCGCCCGCAGGCACTGCCCAGCAGCCGGCACCGAAGGGTGAGCCGCAAGGACAGCAGGGCCAACAGCCAAATCAGGCGGCTCCGCAGACCGGCAAGCAACCGCAGCCGAACAATGCAGCCGGCGCTCCTGCGCAGGGTACAGTCACGCCGGCGCCCGCCAACGGAACCGCGCAGCCTAACGGCGCAGCCCAGCCGGGGGCCGAAACGACAGTTCCCGCCAGCGCACCGGTGTCGCCGCAAGAATTGGAGCGTCGCAAGAAGATTGCGGAAAATCCCGCCGAAAGCAAAGGTCCTGTCATCCTGCCGGTCCAGAACGGCGCTGCCGTGTTGGATAGCGACAAGGATGCCGCCCGTCGCGGACATCGTCAGGGTGGCCAGAACCCCGGCGGTCAGGGTGGTGCGCAAGCAGGGCAGCAGGGCCAGCCAGGCCAGGCTCCTGCAGGCCAAGGCCAAGCCGGTCAGGCCGGACAGGGCCAAAATGCCCAGACACCGCCGCCGGCCGCCTACACGAAGCCGCCGACCTCCGATGCCGAGGCACAGCGCGCGGCGGGCGGTCAGCAACAGCCACCTGTGAAGATGGAAGCCGTGACCAGCGAGCAGGGCCGCCGTATGGATGCCCGGCCGAATTTTGCGGCGCCAGGCGGAACGACGGTCCAGACCATCATCAATCAGGACAACCGTACCATCGTGAATGTCGACAACAACTATGTCGTTCGCCATGACGATACCGAACGCTTTGTCCGCGGCGGTGAGCGTCCGACCTACGAGCAGCTTCCGCGGGACCGCTATCGCGAGACCATCGACCAGCCGGACGGCGATCGTATCATCACCGTGCGCAACCGTTATGGCGACATCATCCAGCGGTCGCGTGTCGATGCGGACGGCCGCGAATATGTGCTGTTCTACTCGCCGGAGCTCGAACAGCAGCCGGATCATGACGACTATTTCCGGGATCCGGGCGATAGCCTGCCGCCGATGCGTCTGCTCATCCCGCTGAGCCAGTACATCATCGACACCGGAACCGAGCGCGATTCGGACTATTACGACTTCCTGCGTGAGCCGCCGGTCGAGCCTGTCGAGCGCATCTATTCGGTCAATGAAGTGCGTTATTCCGCGCGTATCCGCGACAAGGTGCGCCGTATCGATCTCGATACGATCACTTTCGCAACCGGCAGCGCGGAAATTCCGATGTCGCAGGCGAGCACATTGCGCGGCGTCGCCGACGCCATCGGTCAGATCGTCAAGAAGGACCCGACCGAGACCTTCCTGATCGAAGGTCATACGGATGCCGTCGGCTCTCCCGAAAGCAACTTGATCCTTTCCGACCAACGGGCAGAATCGGTCGCGAAAGTGCTGAGCGATGTCTACGGTGTTCCGCCGGAAAACCTGGTGACCCAAGGATATGGCGAGCAATATCTGAAGGTGAACACGCAGGGGCCGGAGCAGGAAAACCGCCGCGTCACCATCCGCCGTATCACGGCGCTGGTGCGTCCGGTCGCTTCCAACCGGTAAAATCTTCTTGTCTCATGATACAAAGGCCGTCGGGAAACCGGCGGCCTTTGTCATTTGGAGGGTTGGCCGAGGCCGACCGTTGCGGCGATGAAATCGGCGATCGCCTGAGTGTCGTCGAGATTGAAAACGGTCAGCGCGCCGGCATTCTCGACTGGATGATCGGCGGCGATGGCGACGATATGCAGGTCCTGTGGCGCCAGAGGTTCGTTCTTCGCGGCCTCCAGCCGGCGCGCCTCGATCTTCGGGATCGGCTCGCGCTTGTAGCCTTCGATCAGGACGAGATCGCAAGGCGCGATCCGGGCGAGGATTTCTTCGAAGCTTGGTTCCGCCTCGCCACGCAATTCGTGCATGATGGCGTAGCGCGTGCCGGAAACGATGGTGACTTCATGCGCCCCGGCCTCGCGATGGCGAAAACTGTCGGCGCCGACCTTGTCGATATCGAAGTCATGATGGGCATGTTTGATGGTCGAGATCTTGTAGCCGCGGCGGGTGAATTCGGTGACCAGGCGCACGGCGAGACCGGTCTTGCCGGAGTTCTTCCAGCCAGCGATGCCGAAGATTTTTGGGCGCGGGGTTGTCATGGGGTCTTCTCCAGTGCCGTGAGCCATTTTTCCGCGTCGATCAGGTCGTCAGGCCTATTGATGTTGAAGAAGGGGTCGAGCGGGCCGATCGCCGTTTCGATGGTCGGAAAATCCACAGTCCGGACGAGGTGACGCCCAAGGAAATCGCGGACGCGCCGTTTCTCATCCGCGAGAAGCCAGGATTCGAGATCGTCCGCAACGGAGACGGGCCAGAGGCCGAAGACGGGATGATCGCGTCCCAGCGATGTGGCGATTGCGATGTCATCCCGGCTTTCAATGGGGGCTGCGAGCCGAGCCACCAGATCGATCGGGAAAAACGGACTGTCGATCGGCACGGTGACGAGATGGGAGGTGCGGGGGTGGTGTCCAGCAGCATAGCGCATGGCGGTCAGCACGCCGGCGAGGGGGCCAAGCTTGCCCGGAATGGTGTCGGGGACCAGCGGCAGTCCTTCCGTATCCGGCCAGTCGGCATCGGCGTTGAGCGCGACCGGTATTGTCTGTCGCTGCCCGATCCGTGTCGCGATGCGCGTCAGAAGTTTTTCGCCGCCGAGCGAAACGAATGCCTTGTTCATACCCATGCGGCTGGAACGACCGCCGGCAAGCAGGAAGGGCGGGATTTCGGCGGAATCTGCGATGAAGCCGGGCATGCTGGCGACCTCAGGCGGGCACACGCGGCTCTGATTCCTGGGCGATAGGCTGGGCCGCTTGCCGCTTTCTCTCCCGATAGAATGTATAGATGCCCGAAGCGATGACAATGGCGGCGCCGATGAAGGTCCAGGCATCCGGCACCTCGCCGAAGAAGATTAGGCCGAGCAGTGCCGACCAGATCAGGCTGATATAACGAAACGGCGCGACGAAGGAGATTTCGCCTGTCCGCATCGCCAGGATGGTCGCCTGATAGCCGATCAGCACTAGGACCGATGCCAGCAGGATATGCGAGAACGAGGTGAGGCTGACCGGTTGCCAGCCACCGAGCGGTTCTGTCAGCAGCGCACCGAAGATTGAAATCGAAACTGCGGTGCACACCGTCACCATCAGCGACGGTACATCCTTGCCGATGCAACGCGTGGCCAGATCGCGTGCGACGGTTGCGAACATGCAGGCAATGGAGAGCAGGGCGGCCGTTGTAAAACCTTGGGGATCGGGGCGGACGATGATCAGTACGCCGGCGAAACCGACGATGATTGCCGCGCAGCGCCGCCAGCCGATTGGTTCCTTGAGAAACAGCGCCGCGCCGAGCGTGACGGCGAGCGGCACTGCCTGCTGAATGGCGGACGCATTGGCGATGGGCATCATTCCAAGCGCGGTGATGTAGGTTCCCGCCGCGATCGCCTCGCAGGCGATGCGCAGGGCGATCATCGGCTGCAGAATGACTTTCCATGAGCGCAAGGCGCCCATGTGCCGGGCGAGCAGGTAGACGATGATGCTGGTGAAGAGCCCGCGGATAAAAATGATCTCGCCGGCATTCATGACCGAGATGACTGATTTGGACAGCGCATCGCTACAGGCGAAACCTGCCATTGATGCGGCCATGTAAAGGGCGCCCTGCGTATTCTTGGTCCGCGGCATGAAACGATTCCCTAGATATATCGGTTTGACCTACTGTGCTTTTCGTTAAATTGGAATCGCTCATAGCCTGCTGGTGGTGGAATTCGATTGTGCGTTGCAGCGAAACTCCCGGTTGATCGCATGCTTGGCTCCGACAAAATCGCAAAACGAGACAGAATTTCGGATTTTTCTTAGATTGCACAAGCTTTTATGTGTGCGCTTAATTCTTATTCAATCTTATTTCCCGAGGCTCCCACTCGGTTTTGCATGACGCAGAAGCATCTACCGCAGCGCAGCAGGAATGATGATCCCGCCTTCGCCGGATACCAACCAATTTGATTGGGGCGTGGCATGTTCTTCATTGATCGTCTTCTGCAAAGTCGCAGGATCGTGACCAAGGTTCTGATTTTCGTCGTGCCGCTGGTGGTGCTGATCGCCGGTGTCGGCATGGTTGGTTATCACACGGCCAATATCCTCAACGGACATATGACCGTGACGCGGGCGACGATCGAAAACATCAGCGATTTCGAGAATTTGCAGGCGGCGCTACAGGAATTCACCACCTCGCCGTCCGACGAGACGCGCCAGGCCCTCACCGGCAAGATCGATGCGCAGGAGGCCGGTGTTCAGCGCCTGAGCGGCCTGCTCAGTGACGACCAGCGCACCAAGATTTCCACCGTTGGCGCCTTGGCGGACAAGATGCGCGCCCAGACTGCTGCTCTTTGGACGATCAGGCAGAAGCAGGACAGCGATGTCGATTCGATCCGCAAGGCGGTGCAGGGCATCGAAGCCGGCGGCAAGGCTGCCGCCAAGCAGATCGACATCATCCGCAAGGAATTCAGCGACAAGGAAACCTTCGCCAAGGAACTGCTCTACGATGCGGCCGCCTACAAAGGCCTGTCCGAAAAGATGAGCAACCTGCGCATTCAGGTGCAGATGGCTGCCGACGCGGATGAGGAAATCACCGATGCTCGTACCTATGCCGATGCCATTCTGAAGCAGTTGACCATCTCGCAAGCCCTCGTGTCCAAGCGCGGCGCCGGATTGGTCAATAATGCCGCAGACGCAGCCAACAAGCTCGACGCTTTGCTGAAGGGGAGCGGCACGTCGGACCAGAAGGTCGAGGCCATGGGGCCGATCCTGCAGAGCTTCGTGAAGATCGAGGGCGACATGACCCTGCAATCGGCCAAGAACAGCGACACCGCCGCCGATCGCTTCGTCAGCCTCGACAAGATCATCGACGGGCAGAAGGAGCTTCTGGACCGCGTCGACGTGGCGCTCGGCATTATCGATCGCTTGACATTGCATGCGTCGCGTATGGAGAATGTCCGCGACGCGACCTCGCGCGATGCCGTCATCGCCGATCTGAAGGATCTGCAGGAGGTCGCCGCCAAGATTTCGGCGCTCGGCCCGACGAATGCCACGATGCGTGATTTTGCTTCGCATACTCAGCCGCTGATCGACGGCGTGACCAAGGGATCGGCCGATCTGCTGCAGACTTCGGCTGATTGGAAGACGACGCGGGTCGACTCCAACGGCATATTGGCGGACGCGATGACATCGCTGCGAAGCTTCGTCGCCCAGGCCCAGGAGATCGGCAAGGAAGACAGCGAGCGTTCGGCCAATGTCTCGGTTATCGCCATGATCCTCGGCACGCTGCTGGCGATCGTCGGTGGCCTGATGTTGGTAGAGACGCTGCGCGGACCGCTGAAGCGGGTGACCGAGATCATGACGCGGCTTGCAAGCGGCGACCTGGAAGTTGCGATCGATGGCCGCAATCGTGGTGATGAGATCGGCGACATGGTGCGCTCGGTCACCGTCTTCCGCGATGCTGCTGTCGAAAACGTACGGCTGGAGCGGGAAGCGGAGAGTGCTCGCGCCCTGTCGGCGGAAGAGGCTGAACGCCGAGCCGCAGACCGCGCCCGCATTGAGGCCGAGCAGAAGCAGGCGCTGAATGCGCTCGCCGACGTTCTTGCCAAGCTTGCCGACGGCAATCTCGAGGAAAGCATGCGCGAAGACCTCTCCGCTGATTTCGTCGAAATGGCCTTCACCTACAATCATGCGATCGAGGCCTTGCGCGAAACGCTGACGGATGTCCGCTACACCGCCGAGGAGATCAAGGGCGGCACCGGCAATCTCGCCATGTCGGCCGACGATCTGGCGCGCCGCACGGAACAGCAGGCAGCCGCGCTTGAGGAAAGCTCGCGGGCGCTGCATCGCCTTAGCGATGTCGTGCGCTCCACCGCCGAGCGTGCCAAGCAGACGGCTGTATCCGTGAACGAGACCCAGGCCTATGCCAGCAAATCCGGCGAAGTTGTCGCCAAGGCTGTCGGCGCCATGAGCGAGATCAATCGCTCGTCGGAAAAGATTGCCACCATCATCGGCGTTATCGACGAGATCGCCTTTCAGACCAACCTGCTGGCGCTGAACGCCGGCGTTGAAGCGGCTCGCGCCGGTGATGCCGGCCGTGGCTTTGCCGTCGTCGCCCAGGAAGTGCGGGAACTGGCGCAGCGTTGTGCCAACGCAGCGAAGGAAATCAAGGGCCTGATTTCCGCAAGTTCGGCGCAGGTGCGCAGCGGCGTGCATCTGGTCGAGCAGACCGGCTCGGCACTATCGGAGATCATCAGGCACGTTACCGGCGTCCAGAAGCTCGTATCCGATATTTCTTCCGCAACGGCCGAGCAATCGACCGGCATCGAAGAAGTCACGCGGGCGGTTGGCGAGGTCGAACTGATCACCCAGAGAAATGCGGCGATGGTCGAGGAGAACAATGCCGAGATCCATGGCCTGCGCCAGCGCGTCGACACACTCTCCGAGAAGATCGACCGCTTCCGGACGGGCGATGGCGACGACATGTATCAGAGCCATGATACCGGAAATAACCGATATCGCGCCGCCTAAGGTTTTAGTTTAGAAAACAGAGATAAATAGCGAAAATGCCGGGATTTTGACCCGGCGTTTTTTGTCTGGATAGCTGAAATCAGCCACCGGTGACGCTCATGTGGCGTGCGACCGCAGGTCTGTTGTGGGTGCGGTCGATGATGAAATCGTGGCCTTTCGGCTTGCGGGTAATGGCTTCGTCGATGGCGGCGTAGACGAGACTGTCGTCTTCGGTGGCCCGCAAAGCGGTTCGCAGGTCGGCGGCATCGTTCTGGCCGAGGCACATATAGAGCGTGCCGGTGCAGGTGAGGCGCACGCGGTTGCAGCTCTCACAGAAATTATGGGTCATCGGCGTGATGAAGCCGAGCCGGCCGCCGGTTTCCCTGACATCGACATAGCGGGCCGGGCCGCCGGTCTTGTAAGGGATATCGGCGAATGTGAATTGTTGCTCGAGGTCGGCGCGCAACTTCGAGAGCGGCAGATACCGGTCGGTGCGGTCTTCCTCGATCTCGCCCATCGGCATCGTCTCGATGACAGTCAGATCCATGCCTCGACCATGGGCGAAGCGCAGCATCTCGGGGATCTCGGCTTCGTTGAAGTCCTTGAGCGCCACGGCATTGAGCTTGATTTTCAAACCGGCCTTCTGCGCAGCGTCGATGCCTTCCATCACCTTGGCGAAATCGCCCCAGCGGGTAATGGCGCGAAACTTGTCGGGGTCGAGCGTGTCGAGCGAGACATTGATGCGGCGCACGCCGCAATCGTAAAGTTCATCGGCATGGCGGGCGAGCTGCGACCCGTTGGTGGTCAGCGTCAATTCTTCGAGATCGCCGGTATGAACGCGCTTGCCGAGTTCGCGTACCAGAAACATGATGTTCTTGCGCACCAGCGGCTCGCCGCCTGTCAGCCTTATCTTGCGCACGCCCTTGGCGATGAAGGCGGAACAGAGCCGGTTCAGCTCTTCCAGCGTCAGCAGGTCCTTCTTTGGCAGAAAGGTCATATTTTCCGACATGCAATAGGTGCAGCGGAAGTCGCAGCGGTCGGTCACCGAAACGCGCAGATAGGTGACCGCCCGGCCGAAGGGGTCAACCATCGGGGACGCATCCGCCACCAGGGGCGATCCGTTGCCTATCGTACCGACAATGCTGTTCACGAAAACCTCCGTTACCATGCTAATGTGTGCATAGGCGATTGTTGCGTCAAGGGAAATGCATTTCGAATGCACTTGCGTGTGAACAAGCGTCGGCCTACTTCTCCGAGCAGGCATTGAAACGCATGGGAAAATCGATGGGCGACGTCTGGCCAACCGAATTGAGAGTATCGAAGGACCGTCATCATCTGGTGGTGAGCTTCAACGACGGCGCAAGCTTCGATCTGTCGGCGGAAATGCTACGCGTGCTGTCGCCATCGGCCGAGGTGCAGGGGCATGGGCCGGGGCAGAAGATCACGGTGCCGGGCAAGCGCAATGTCGGGATCATGTCGATGACGCCGACGGGAAACTACGCCGTACGCATCGGCTTCGACGACATGCACGATACCGGCATTTTCACCTGGACCTATCTACGAGAACTCGGCGAGAAGGGTCCGGAGCTTTTCGCGGCCTATGAGGCTGAATTAAAGGAAAAAGGCTTGAGCCGCGATGCGGCCGGCAAGCCTCGCTAACATAGGCTTTTTTAAAAAAAACGGGGGCAGGCATGGTCGGTCGGGGTAGGGAAAGCTGGCTGCGCGCCAAGGGCGGCAAGAGCGAAAGCAAAGTCTCTTTCATCGAACTGTTTTTCGATCTCGTCTTCGTCTTCTCGATTTCCCAGCTATCCCATGCCTTGGCCGGCCATTTCACGCCGCTTGGCGCTCTTGAGGCCATCATGCTGGTCTTCGCGGTCTGGTGGGTATGGGTGTTCACGGCCTGGGTGACGAACTGGCTCGATCCCGAGCGCATGCCAGTACGCATCATGCTGCTGGTGTTGATGTTCGCCGGCCTAGTGCTCTCGGCGTCGATCCCGGAGGCCTTCAGCGAAAAGGCGATCTTTTTCGCCGTCGCCTATGTCTTCATGCAGGTGGGCCGTTCGCTGTTTGCCGCCTATGTCCTGAGGGGCGTCAATCCCGGCAATTATCGCAATTTCCTGCGCATCTCGAGCTGGCTGATTCTGTCGGGCATCTTCTGGATTGCCGGGGCGATCCTCGGAGGCGAGGCGCAGGTGGTACTATGGCTCGTGGCGCTCGTGATCGAATATGCGTCTCCCGCTTTGGGCTTCCGCGTGCCCGGTCTCGGCAAATCGACCATCGAGGATTGGGATGTCTCCGGCGCGCATCTTGCGGAGCGCTGCGCGCTGTTCATCATCATCTGCCTGGGTGAGGCGGTACTGCTGGCGGGCAAGACCTTTGCGGAGGAGCCGCTTTCCCTGCTGATGATCGCCGTCTTCATCATTGCCTTCGTGGGCACGGTCGTCATGTGGTGGATCTATTTCCAGTTCGGCCATGAGCGCGCCGCCCATCGCATCGAGCACCACGACACGCCCGGCGGCTTGGCGCGGCAGGCCTTCACCTATGCTCATATTCTCATTCTTGCCGGCATCATCCTGAGTGTCGTTGGCGACGAGTTCCTGTTCTCGCATGCCCGCGATCAGGCCGATCTGCACACCGCAGCCGCCATTCTCGGTGGCCCGGCGGTGTTCCTCATCGGCAATCTCTGGTTCAAGGGAGCAACGACCGGTCGGCCGCCGCTATCGCATCTGGCCGGCCTTGCCGGATTGGCGCTGCTGCTTTTGACGCTGCCGATGGTCGTGGTCTATCAGCTCGGTGTTCTTGCGACGGCCGTGCTGATTGTCGTGGCGATCTGGGAGTATGCTTCGTTGTCGCGCGCCGTACCGCTCGCCCGGCCGCCCGGCAATCACTGATCGCCGACGGCTTCCAGCGGTTCGCTTTCGTCCTGCAGCAATAGATCGATGATGCGTTCCATATGCGCCGTCATCAACTCGCATTCCTCGATCGGCGCGCCCGAAAGCATGCGGTCGATGAGACCTGTCTGGATCGCCATGGCTTCCTCGGTCACGCGCCGGCCCTCCTCGGTCAGGTAAAGTCGCAAGACGCGTTTGTCAATTTTATCGCCGCGCCGCTGGATCAGGCCGCGCTTTTCCATCTGCGGCAGGAGCATGCTCATGTTGGAGCGTCCGACCAGCAGCTTGCGGGCCAGTTCCTGCTGTGAAATGCCCTCGAAACGGAAGAGATTGATGAGGATGTCGAGATGCGGCGTCTTGATGTCGAGATGGGCGAGTGCCCGGCCGAGCGACTGTTGCATCAGCTGACAGGCGCGGCCAACGGCGATCCAGCTGCGAAAACGGGGATGGTCCCAAGGTAGGGGTTGATTTTTGTTCATCGTTGTACTTTATTGTTCATAGTTGAACATTTTTTTGGATTCCCACTATGCCATCCTTTGCGCTTAAGGTCACCCGGCTGGGACTGTCCAGCCTTAGTCGCATTTCGCCGAAACTTGCCGGGCAGGCTGCCTTCAAGCTCTTTTGCCTGACGCCGTCGCGCCAGCCCCAGGGCGCAAAGGCCAGGGCCGCTCATGCGGAGGGCAGGGCGCGCCTGAGTTCGGCCGAAGAGATCATGTTGTCGTTTCGTGGCGGTCGGGCGATGGCCTACCGCTTCAATGGCGGGGCCAAGGGTCGGCGCCCTCGCTATCTTGTTGTCCATGGCTGGGGTTCCAGCAGCGAATACATGTCGGAGCTGGCTGCTTACCTCGCCGATACGGGTGCCGAGGTGATCGCGCTCGATCTGCCGGGCCATGGTCGTTCGCCGGGGCGGTTCCTCAATCTGCGCCTCGCCGTTTCCGCCATTGCCGCGGCAGTGGAACGATTCGGTGCCTTTGATGCGACCATCGGCCATTCCTTCGGCGGAGCTTCCATCGCGCTCGCAGCGGCGGGCTTCCTGCCTGATATCGATCCGGTTGTGCCGGAGCGGCTGGTGCTGATCGGGGCGCCGAGCGCGATGGGTTGGTTGTTCACCGATTTTGGCCGGCTGATGGAACTCAATCCGAAGACCCAGATGGCGCTTGAGGCGGAGGTTGGCCGGGTCACCGGCAGACCATTGAAGGACTATGATGCCGGGAGTGGCGTTCGTGATCTCGGCAGGCCGATGCTGGTTGTTCATGCCGAGGACGACAAGGAGGTGAGTGCCGACCATGCCCGCGTCTATGAGAGACTAGGCGGCGATATCCGCATGCTCTGGGCGAATGGCTTTGGCCACCGCCGCATCGTCAGCGCCGCTCCGGTGCTGGAGGCGATCGGCGAATTCCTGGCGGAGGCGCAAACCGCAAACGGAAACGAAAATGCGCTCGAAACCGACGGTGAAACGGTGATATCGTTTTCCCGGACTCGAGCGCGGCGCGTGTCATAGCCACGTCATGCCTTGCGCTTAACCCACTGGATGCGGTTCGAAAAGATGCGAGGCAACATGAAGATCGTCACTTCCGTTGAAGAATTGAATGAACTCTATGGCGGCGCCGGCGAGGCCGCGACCGCCAAGGTGACGAATGCGCTGACGCCGCTTTACCGCTTGATGATCGAGGCTTCACCCTTCATGGCGCTGGCCACTGTCGGCCCGGAAGGGCTGGATTGCTCGCCGCGCGGCGATCTCGGCGGCATCGTGCGGGTGGAGGATGACAAGACGCTGCTGCTTCCCGACTGGCGCGGCAACAATCGCGTCGATTCGCTCGCCAATATCGTCCGCGATCCCCGTATCGCGCTGATGTTCCTGATCCCGGGCTCGAACACGACGATGCGGCTCAATGGCCGCGCGGTCGTTTCCATCGAGGAAAGCCTGCTGGCCAGCTTCGATATGGATGGCAAGCATCCGCGCAGCGTCGTGGTGATCACCATCGACGAGGTCTATTTCCAGTGCGCGCGGGCAGTGATGCGCGCGGAGCTCTGGAATGCGGAGAGGTTCGTCGACCCTGCGAACCTGCCGACGCCCGGCATGTTGCTGAAGGCGGCGAAGGGCGATTTCGATCAGGAAACCTATGACCGCGAATGGCCGGCGCGCGCCGCCAAGAGCATGTGGTAGAAAAAGCCGCCGTAGCCTCCAAAAGAATGATGCCGGCGGCCGTTGGCCTCGATTTTATGTCTTGTAGATAAGCCAACTTTTGGCGAAGTCCTTCTGCATGCCGCCCTGATAGGCATAGCTGCAGTTGCGACCGGCATTCTTGGCGGAATAGAGCGCAATATCCGCCTTGCCGTAGAGTTCACTGGGGTCTGCGGCATCGGACGCCATGCAGACTCCGAGCGAGATGGTGATCGGACCGTAATTCACCCTGGTGCGCGAATTCTTGAATGGCGTTGCCTCCAGTGCGCGACGGATGCGTTCGCAGGTCGCGATTGCTTCCTCGGGCGTATAGCCTTCGAGGATCAGCGCAAACTCCTCGCCGCCGGTGCGCGCAACGAAGGTCTCGCGGCGGACGTTGGCGCGGATGACGGAGGCGACAGTTGCCAGGATCTTGTCGCCGACCGGATGACCGAAGTTGTCGTTGATCTTCTTGAAATGGTCGATATCGGCCAGCACCAGCGCCGTCACGGGCCGGGCCATCTGGCTGTCGAAGACGGCAGCCAGGCGGTCGTCGAAGGCGCGGCGATTGGAAAGCCGTGTCAGCGCATCGGTGTTAGCGATGCGCTTGTATTCGTCCAGCTCCTTGCGGACCTGGTCCATCTCCTGGCTGCGCTGGTTGACGTTCTCGACGGTCCGCTCACCATGCGCCATGGTGTCGCCGGTCGCTTCGGTCAGGATATCGATGGCACCGCGCAACAGGTCTGCGCTATTGTTGTTTTTGGACATGATGCGCTGGCAGGTTTCGCCGAGAAGCCGGTTGTAGCTTTCCAGAGAGGTCTGCTCCTGCTGAAGCGCGCCCAACACGCCATCCAATTCGGTGATGATGCGGGCATGCGCCTCATCGAAAATACGACCGGAATGGCGGGCGAAATGTCGCGCGGCGATCGCGTCCAGCTCTTCCTGCGTGGCATTGCTGCCGAGGGCGGCAAGTTCGCGAGTCAGGACAGGATTGGAGCCGATATAGGCTTCGTAGAACAACTCGTAGTTGCGCGGGATGGGCGCGACACCCATGGACCGCATGGCATAGGTAATCTGTCCTGCCACGTCGGGAATTTGCGCCTTGGGCGCAATCACCGTATTCATCGACGAACTCCATAATATCAATTCATGAAAGCACTAACTTTACTTAGCCTAAGAATCTTTGAAAAGAAATAAGGCAATTAATATCAAATTTTATCTGCAATCTAAGATCCAGAACTAAATGCTTTCATATATAGATATACTTAGCAAGAAGGCGCCGAGTGGCGCCTTCCTTCTCTCTATTCCGGTAAAAGTGGTCAGCCCAGGTTGAGTTCCTGGAAGAAATCGTTGCCCTTGTCGTCGATGACGATGAAGGCGGGGAAGTCTTCCACCTCGATTTTCCACACCGCTTCCATACCGAGTTCCGGATATTCCAGCACCTCGACCTTTTTGATGCAGTCCTGAGCAAGGCGCGCGGCCGGACCGCCGATCGAACCCAGATAGAAGCCCTTGTGCGTCTTGCAGGCCTCGCGCACGGCGCGCGAGCGGTTGCCCTTGGCGAGCATGACCATCGAGCCGCCGAAGGACTGGAACTGGTCGACGTAGCTGTCCATGCGGCCTGCCGTCGTCGGGCCGAAGGAACCGGAAGCATAGCCCGCCGGGGTCTTGGCCGGGCCTGCGTAATAAACCGGGTGATTCTTCAGATATTCGGGCATGCCTTCGCCCTTTTCGAGACGCTCGCGGATTTTCGCATGCGCCAGGTCGCGGGCAACGATGATGGTGCCGGTCAGCGACAGCCGGGTTTTGACCGGATGGCGTGAGAGTTCCGCCAGGATATCGGCCATCGGCCGGTTGAGGTCGATGCGGACCATCGATTCGGACAGCTTCGCCTCGTCGATTTCGGGCATGTATTTCGACGGATCGGTTTCGAGTTGCTCGATGAAGATGCCGTCACGGGTGATCTTGCCCTTGGCCTGGCGGTCGGCCGAGCAGGAGACGCCGAGGCCGATCGGCAGCGAGGCGCCGTGGCGGGGCAGGCGGATGACGCGGACGTCATGGCAGAAATATTTGCCACCGAACTGCGCGCCGACGCCGAGGCTCTGCGTCAGCTTGTGGATTTCCTTTTCCATTTCGATATCCCGGAAGGCATGCCCGCTTTCGGAGCCCTCCGTGGGAAGACAGTCCAGATACCGCGTCGAGGCGAGCTTGACCGTTTTGAGAGTCATCTCGGCCGACGTGCCACCGATGACGATGGCGAGATGATAGGGGGGACAGGCCGCCGTGCCGAGCGTCAGGATCTTCTCTTTCAGAAAATCCAGCATGCGGTCGTGGGTGAGCAATGACGGCGTGCCCTGATAGAGGAAGGTCTTGTTGGCCGAGCCGCCGCCCTTGGCGACGAAGAGGAATTCGTAGGCGTCGGTGCCTTCCTCATAAATGTCGATCTGGGCCGGAAGGTTGTTCTTGGTGTTCTTTTCTTCGAACATCTTGATCGGCGCGAGCTGCGAATAGCGCAGGTTCTTCTTCTCGTAGGCGTCAAGCACGCCCTTGGCCAAGGCTGCGCTGTCGCCGCCTTCGGTCCAGACGCGCCGGCCCTTCTTGCCCATGATGATCGCCGTGCCGGTGTCCTGGCACATTGGCAGCACGCCACCAGCGGCAATATTGGCGTTCTTCAACAGGTCGTAGGCGACGAAACGGTCGTTGTCGGTCGCCTCCGGGTCTTCGAGAATGGAGGCGAGCTGCTTGAGGTGGCCGGGTCGCAGAAGATGGTTGATGTCGGCGAAAGCGGTCTCGGCAAGCAGCCGGATGCCCTCGGGATCGACGGTCAGGATATCCTGGCCCTTGAACGTATCGACGGAGACGTAATCGCCAGAAATCTTGCGATAGGGAGTGGCGTCTGCACCGAGGGGAAAGAGATCGTCAGCCATGCGTGGACCTTTCAATGCCTTGAAGTGGCGGGTTTGGAAACGGTCTAAATCCGGCAGGGTCCAAATGCAATTGCTTGGGTGCGACGATGGAATTTCAAATTAGGAGATTGTCGATGATCACTGACAATCAATCCGGTGTGGGCTCCCGGCGGCTAGTCGGGAGCTCTCTTCACAAGCTGAACTTACTTCGGCCCGATCATCGTCTC
This sequence comes from Rhizobium sp. RCC_161_2, assembly GCF_041355235.1. Lineage (NCBI taxonomy): Bacteria > Pseudomonadati > Pseudomonadota > Alphaproteobacteria > Hyphomicrobiales > Rhizobiaceae > Rhizobium > Rhizobium sp. RCC_161_2. The sequence goes on from NZ_JBFUPL010000002.1 coordinate 294,247, forward strand.
CGGCCGGACGATCGCATCGTAGTCCTCGGCCGTAACCAGCCCGCTCGCCAAGGCTTCTTCCTTCAGCGTCGTGCCGTTCTTATGTGCCGTCTTGGCGATCTTGGCGGCGTTGTCGTAGCCGATCTTCGGGGCGAGCGCGGTGACCAGCATCAACGAGCGTTCCAGGCCCGCCTTGATATTGTCCTCGCGTGCCTCGATGCCGACGACGCAATTGTCGGTGAAGGAGACTGCGGCGTCACCGAGCAGTTGCACCGACTGCAGGAAGTTATAGGCCATCATCGGGTTGTAGACGTTGAGCTCGAAATGACCCTGGCTGTCGGCGAAGGTGAGGGCGGCGTTGTTGCCGAAGATGTGGATGCAGACCTGCGTCAGGGCTTCGCACTGTGTAGGATTGACCTTGCCCGGCATGATCGAGGAGCCCGGTTCGTTTTCCGGCAGCGACAACTCGCCGAGCCCGGAGCGCGGGCCGGAGCCGAGCAGGCGGATGTCGTTGGCGATCTTGAAGAGGGCGGCCGCCGCGGCGTTGATGGCGCCATGGCTGAAGACCATCGAATCATGGGCGGCAAGCGCCTCGAACTTATTCGGGGCGGTGACGAAGGGCAGGCCGGTGATCTTGGCGATCTCGTCCGCGACTTTCTCGGCAAAGCCGATCGGCGCATTGAGGCCGGTTCCGACAGCCGTGCCGCCCTGGGCGAGTTCGCTGAGACCCGGCAGCGTCAGTTCGATGCGCTTGATGGCCGAGGCGACCTGTGCCGCATAGCCGGAAAACTCCTGGCCCAGCGTCAGCGGCGTGGCGTCCTGCGTGTGGGTGCGGCCGATCTTGATGATATGAGCGAAGTCGGCGACCTTCTTTTCCAAAGCAGCATGCAGATGTCGCAGGCTTGGCAACAGGTGATGGACGATCTGCTCGGCGCAGGCGATATGCATTGCCGTCGGATAGGTGTCGTTCGACGACTGGCTCATATTAACGTGATCGTTCGGGTGCACCGGCTTCTTGGAGCCCATGACGCCGCCAAGTATTTCGATTGCGCGGTTGGAGATCACTTCATTTGCATTCATGTTCGATTGCGTGCCGGAGCCAGTTTGCCAGACGACCAGCGGAAAATGCTCGTTGAGCTTGCCATCGATGACTTCCTGCGCCGCTTCGGCGATCACTTTACCGAGAGCGGGATCCAGTTGGCCGAGCTCCACATTGGCGCGAGCGGCTGCCTGCTTGACGATGCCCAGCGCGCGGACGATCGACAATGGCTGCTTTTCCCAGCCGATCTTGAAATTGCCGAGCGAGCGCTGCGCTTGTGCGCCCCAATAGCGGTCGCTTGCCACTTCGATCGGGCCAAACGTGTCGGTTTCGGTGCGGGTGGAGGTCATGATCCCTGATCCTGCTTTTCCGTTGAAAAAGATAGTTGCCATATAGGTCCGAATGGCGCTCAAGAAAACAGCTGAGGCTTGTATTTCATGACTAAATTCATCATGTTTTTGCGCCTGTGGAGAATGGCGTGTTCTTTTTGACACGCTCGGTGGATATTCTTCGCAGCATGCTTATAGACGCGTGAAAACCGCAGGAAAATTCAATAAAAAATTAACTAATAATTTCATAATTTTGTGTGAATTAAACCGCGAAGCGCGTCTTTGCTTTCTCACACGAAGTTGAGACGTTGAACAAAAGGCGGGGCTGGTCGTTTTCATTTTGATGGTTAAACGATGTTAGGAACATCGTGGCCGATTTGAAAACAGCACCGTCTGTCTTGAGGCTACAGCATGACACGGGGACTGATTAGAGAATGAAACTTGTCACCAAAGCCGCAGCATCCGTCCTGGCGCTTTCCTGCTGCATCTCCGCCGTCGGCGCGACATCCGCGAACGCGATGACCCTCATGGACTTCATTCGTGGAGGCCAGGGGCGCCAGCAGAGTACGCAAGTCTCCGCCCCGGTCCCCGCCAATCCGGCTCAGGATACCCTTGGCTCCAGCCCGGCGCCGCAGGCAAAAGGGCCGCTGCCAAAGGTCGATGCCCCGCAATATTATACCTACAAGCCCGAAGCCATGCGGCTGGTCGCTTCCAATCGTTTTGCGGATCCGGTGGTGACCGGAGCTGTTGCCGATGCTTCGGCGACGCCGGTAGCTGTCGATTCCAATGCTTCGCAGCGTCATCATCTGACGGAAGTTCGTTTGATGGCGACGAATGATGTCGCCAAGGCGGTCGAATCTTATTACGCCGACCAGAGCAAGCCGCTGGTCTGGGTTGCAGACAGTGCCATCAGCGACAAGGCCAAGGCTGCCATGGCGGTTCTGGCCGATGCGGCCTCCGTCGGCCTCGATCCAGCCGATTACGCCGTGACGCCGCCGAGCTTCGACCAGGCAAGTGTCGATCCGGAGATGCGCGACCGTGCACTGATGCAGTTCGAGCTGGCGCTCTCCAGCAAGGTGCTGATGTTCGTTCAAGACACGGTGCGCGGCCGGCTCGACCCGAACAAGATCTCCGGCTATCACGACTTCAAGCGCAAGGACGTCAACCTGATGCCGGTGCTTGGCCTGTTGCGCGCAAGCCCGGATGTCGCCGCCTATCTCAATAGCCGCAGCCCTTCGAACCAGCAGTTCATGGAACTGAAGGCCGAGCTTGCCAAGCTCAAGGGTGCAAGCAGCGCCGAAGGCAACAGCATCTCCATTTCGTTGACAGGCACTCTGAAGCCGGGCGGCAGCTCGCCGGAAATGGCCAATATCGTCAAGGCGATCCAGCATCGCGGCTCCGATGCGCTGAAGACGGCTCACGCTGAAACGCTTGCCTCCTATCAGGGGACGCCGGATTACACCCCGGACCTCGTGTCGCTGGTCGAGGACTTCCAGAAGGAAAAGGGCCTGACGTCCGATGGCGTCATCGGCCAGTCTTCGGTTCGCGCCATGGTCGGCGAAAACAACGATGTGAAGATCCAGAAGCTGGTCATCGCAATGGAGCAGCTGCGCTGGCTGCCGGACGAGCTCGGACCGCGCTACGTCCTCATCAACCAGCCGGCCTTTATGGTCTATTATCACAACAACAATCAGGAACAGCTGTCGATGCGCGTCGTCGTCGGCAGCAAGGCGCATCAGACCTTCTTCTTCCAGAACCAGGTCCAGACCGTCGAGTTCAATCCGTTCTGGGGCGTTCCGCAGTCGATTATCATCAACGAGATGCTGCCGAAGCTGCGCTCCGATCCGAATTATCTCGACCGCATGGGTTATCAGGTCGAGGTCGGTGGCCGCGCCGTCGCCTCGTCCAGCGTCGACTGGTACGGTTCGACCAAGAGTGTTTCAGTCCGCCAGCCGCCGAGCAGCGACAACGCGCTGGGCGAGCTGAAGATCCTCTTCCCGAACTCGCATGCGATCTACATGCATGACACGCCGCAGAAGAGCTTCTTCAAGAAGGATATGCGCGCTCTCAGCCATGGCTGCGTCCGCCTTGCCGATCCGCGCGCCATGGCCGCCGCCGTCCTGAACACCACGGTTGATGATGTCGCCAAGCAGATTGCCGGCGGCCAGAACAAGGCCGTGGCCGTGCCGCAGAAGTTCCCGATCTACATCGCTTACTTCACCGCCTGGCCGAACAAGAACGGCGTCGTGCAGTATTTCAACGATGTCTACGATCGTGACGCGGCAACGCAAAAGGCGCTCGACGCGACCAGCAAGTCCCGCATGGCGCAGATCTGATTGCGGTTTGATATTCGAACACAGAAAAGGCGGTCTTTTGGGCCGCCTTTTTCATGGTGAAGCTTGCGAAGACCGTGCCTCAGAAACCGGGCAAAGAAAGCGACGTTAGTCCTTGGTTTCGATCCGCCATTCACGGCTTCCGAAGGTAACATCGAAACGCGACAAGAACGAGCGGCCCAACAAGCCATCAATGTCTCCGCCTAACGCCTTTTCGTCGGCGAGAACGACGGTGGTGACATCATTGGCTTCCACACGTCCGACCTTGACCGTGGAGGCGGTCGTGCGGAGCCCTTGCGAGACGCCGTTGGCCGTTTGCAGGGAAATCGCATTGCGCTCATCGAGCAGCAACTTCGCCCGCGTTGCGAATTCCTTGCTAACGGATACAAAGCCGGCGCCGGTGTCGACCACGAACCTACCGTCCACTCCGTTGATGCTGACCTTCGCGATGATCACACTTTTACCCTGAGTGGGGAAGCGGTCGCTGCCTGTGGCATAGCTCGCCGCGCACTTTCCCTTGGTGGTGTAATCCTTGATAATTCCACGCACGGCCGCAGTATCGTTCTGCTCTGGATTGATGGATATCCAAGTCTGCAGCGGTGCGATTGCTTCGCAATAGCTGCCGAGAGCGGAGTAGCTGTCGGAAATGTTTTGAAAGACCAAGCTGTTGAGTGTCGTCAGACTGTCGGAGAGACCGATGACAGAATAGTAGTCATCGATCGCATCGCGATATTTCTTCGCTCTCTGGCGGATTTGTCCGCGCAGAAAGTGAAAATCCCGCATGCCCGGTGTCATAGCTATAAGCTCGTCCGAGACTTTCAGTGCCTCATCAAAATCGCCCAAACCGCCGAGAATGTCTGCCGCGTTTTGGAGCGCGACATTCGAAGGTACGCATTTGTTGGAAAATGCGACGAGAGCCTTTGCCGCTTCGCGGCGATAGCCTCGCACCTGCAGTTCTCCCGCGAAACTATAAAGGGCATTCCAGTCACACGGCTCGCGACGCAGCATGTCCAGATAGGAGACCATGGGCGTGCGGCCCGCAACAATATTCGGCAGTGGGTCGATTTCGAATTTCTGGTAGACGGCAAGCAATGCCGGGTCCGGCTTTGCCGCGATCGCTTCCTCGACACGGCCAATAATGCGGTCGCCGTAGATGTAGAATGCAATTCCCGAGCAGAGGACGGTGCAAATTGCTAGCGTACGGACTATCGGCGCAAACCGCCCTTTTCGTGGAGGCAGTCTTCCGCTGTTGCGGTCTTCAGGGTCTGCTATCAGCAAGCGCGCGCTCCGCCTTTAAACCGCAATTCGCACCCTCATTTCGGCGCGGATGGCAAGCGGGTGACGTTACTCCCGCCTGATCCTCATCCCGTTAAGTGAAGGTTGTGTAATGCTGTTGTGGCGCAGGAGCGCGAATGGCGCAAGATCCATTACAACTTCGGGCATAAAGTAAAGCGAGCCTCCCGGCATTTGGCCGGACGCTGCCCTAAGCTGGAAGCAACCCCTGGACCAACGCCGGTGTAAGCTCGTCATAATGGCTGATGATGCGGCTTGGGCTGAGGGTTTCCACGCTGACGTCGGAATAGCCGAAGGGTACGGCGATCGACGGGACGCCGGCATTGCGGGCAACGAGGATATCGTTGACGCTGTCGCCGATCATGACGGTGCGGCTGATGTCGCCGCCGGCGCGCTCCACGGTACCGATCAGATGATCGGCATTCGGCTTGCGAACGGGGAAGGTGTCCCCTCCGGTGATGGCTTCGAAATAATGGGTGAGATTGAGCCTCTCGAGCAGCGTGCGGGCGAGGGATTCCATCTTGTTGGTGCAGACCGCCAGCTTGTAGCCCTGGCCCTTCAATGCATCCATGGCGGCCAGCAGGCCGGGATAAGGTTCGGTCAGCCCCGGCATCGTCTCGCTATAGTGTGTGATGAAGCGCTGAAGGAGCGCGGGCAGCTCTTCCGGAGCGAGCGTGTAATCCCGCAGCTTGCAGGCGCGTTCGATCATCACCTGTGCACCATTGCCGACAAGATGTGTCAGGTCGTCGTAGCTGACGGGTGCGAGATTGAGCGCTGCAATCGTATGATTGAGGCTGGCGACGAGATCGGCATGGGTGTCGAGCAGGGTGCCGTCGAGATCGAATACGACAAGGGGAGATTTCACCAGGAATCAGCCTTTGGAACAGAAGAGAAAAGCCAGTCTTTCGGAGTTAGAAGATCGGGCCGGCAATTGCAACTAATGGCGCCGCAAGCCTCTCGAATATGGTCCGGGATTTCTATGTGAGGCCGTTATTTTGGCTTTCGTTTGCCCGGAGAGCCGTGTAAACAGCACCCAACGTAACTATCGGGAGCAGGTGGCGCATGGACGCCCGCCAAATGAAGATCGAGGCTGCACGGGCGGCTCTGGCCTATGTCGAGAGCGGTATGCGACTCGGAATCGGAACAGGCACCACGGCTGAGGAATTTGTTCGGGTGCTCGCTGAGAAGGTTGCGGACGGCCTCGTGATCGAGGGTGTTCCGACCTCTGAGCGGACGGCGCGGCTCTGTGTCGAGCTTGGCGTACCGCTGAAGTCGCTCGATGAACGACCCGAACTCGATCTCACCATCGACGGCGCCGACGAATTGGACGCTGCGCTGCGGCTAATCAAGGGCGGCGGCGGTGCGCTGCTGCGCGAAAAGATCGTCGCGGCCTCGTCGCAGCGAATGATTGTCATTGCCGACGAAAGCAAGGTTGTTCAGACGCTTGGCGCGTTTGCGCTGCCGATCGAGGTCAATCCGTTCGGTCTTGTTTCCACGCGTATCCAGATCGAGAAGACGGCCGCTCGCCTTGGCCTTTCCGGCGCGCTCAACCTGCGTCAGTCGGAAGACGGCAACTTCACGACCGATGGCGGGCATTTCATCATCGACGCATCTTTTGGCCGTATTCCTGATGCAGAGGCGCTGTCGATTGCGCTGAATTCGATTCCCGGTGTTGTCGAACACGGGCTCTTTATCAACATGGCGACACTTGCGATCATTGCCGGTCCCGCCGGCGCACGCACGTTGCAGGCGAACAATACATAGGAGCACTGAACTCATGATCAAAATTGCGGGTCTTGGCCGTTTTGCCGCTGCAACCATCGTTCTTTCTGGTATCGCGCTCGGCTCCGTCAGCGCGCAGGAAGTGTCGGAAGAGCAGATCAAGGCCGCTCGTGCCGCGATCAACGCGCTCGGCGTCACGAACCAGTTCGACAACATCCTGCCGAATCTCGCCGAGCAGTTGAAGAGCACGATGATCCAGGCTAACCCGAATTTCGGCGACGCCATCAATTCGTCCGTCGACGCAACCGCACTTGCCCTTGCACCGCGTCGCGCTGACCTGGAGCGTGAAGCTGCCGTAACCTACTCAAAGGCATTTACGACCGAAGAGCTCAACTCTATCGCCACCTTCTTCACCTCGCCAACCGGCAAGAAATTCCTGCAGGACAATCCGGTTGCTTTGCGCGAACTTTACAAGGCGGCCGACATCTGGGGCCAGGGCATTTCGCGCGATCTCGCCAACCAGAGCAGCGACGCCCTGCAGAAGGTGGTAAAGGCGCCGATCGCTCCTGTATCGACCGACGATGCCAACGGCGCCCAGCCGGCACCTGCGCCGGCACCGGCAACCAAGAAATAAGCTTGATCTTTTGTCGCGATCCCATCCGAATTCTTGGGGTCGCGCAACTCTAGTTCTTTGAATTTAAGAGCCCGGATATCGTTCCGGGCTTTTCTTTTAGCATGTCGAGATCCTATATCAGTGCCAACACCTATGAGCGTTTCGCGCGCCGCTCTTATTTCCGCAGGAGTATCCGATGTCTTCCTTTGATTTCGATCTTTTCGTCATTGGTGGCGGTTCGGGAGGCGTGCGCAGTGCGCGCGTCGCCGCGTCGCTCGGCAAGAAGGTCGGCATCGCCGAGGAATATCGTTACGGCGGCACATGCGTTATCCGCGGCTGCGTGCCGAAGAAGCTCTTCGTCTATGCCTCGCAATTTAGCGAGCATTTCGAGGATGCAGCCGGCTTCGGCTGGACTGTCGGCGAAAGCACCTTCGACTGGAAGAAGCTGATCGAGGCGAAGGACAAGGAAATCGAGCGGCTTGAGGGGCTTTATCGCAAGGGGCTCGACAACGCCAAGGCCGAGATCTTCGATACGCGCGCCGAGCTGGTCGATGCCCATACGATCCGTCTCCTGAAGACCGGTAAGACCGTTACCGCGGAAACGATTGTCGTCGCCACAGGCGGAACGCCGAACCTGCATGCGGCCTTGCCAGGCCATGAATTCTGCATTTCTTCCAACGAGGCTTTTCATCTGGAAGAGTTGCCGAAATCGATCCTGATCGCCGGCGGCGGCTATATCGCCGTGGAGTTCGCCAATATCTTCCACGGGCTCGGTGTTGAGACGACGCTGATCTATCGTGGCGCCGAGATCCTGTCGCGCTTTGACCAGGACCTACGCAAGGGCCTGCATGAGGCAATGGAGGCCAAGGGCATCCGTATCCTCTGCCACGACATCATCGAGAGTGTGACGAAGACGCAAGAGGGTCTCAGCGTCCGGACGAAGAATGACAAGGCATTGACCGTGGACACGGTGATGCTGGCGCTCGGCCGCACGCCGAATACGAAGAGCCTCGGGCTCGAAGCCGCTGGCGTGGCAATCAACGAACACGGTGCCATCGTCGTCGACGAATATTCGCGGACGTCTGTGCCGAACATCTATGCGCTGGGAGATGTCACCGATCGGGTACAGCTGACGCCGGTGGCGATTCATGAGGCCATGTGTTTCATCGAGACCGTCTACAAGAACAATCCGACCCGCCCGGACCACGAGCTGATCGCGACGGCTGTCTTCTCTCAGCCGGAGATCGGCACGGTGGGCCTGAGCGAGGAGGAGGCCGCCAGGCGTTATCCGGAACTCGAGGTCTATCGTGCCCAGTTCCGACCGATGAAGGCAACATTGTCTGGCCGCAGCGAGAAGATGATCATGAAGCTGATTGTCAATGCCGCCGACCGCAAGGTGATCGGCGCGCATATTCTCGGCCACGATGCCGGTGAGATGGCGCAGCTGCTTGGCATTCCCCTGAAGGCCGGCTGCACAAAGGAGGATTTCGATCGCACCATGGCCGTTCATCCGACGGCGGCCGAAGAATTGGTGACGATGTATTCCCCAAGCTACCGCATCCGCAACGGCGAGCGCGTGTAAGCAATAGGGATAGTAATTCCCCGGCGCACAAAAGACCTGCCGAATAGTTGGTTCGCCTTTGCAAGTGGCCGGCAAAGGTTTATAAGCGCGCACAATTTACGGCGACGGGCACTTGGCGAAGAGACCAGGCGCGAAAACAGGTGAGTGAGATGGCACAGAATTGGACACCGAGCACTTGGCGGCAAAAACCGATCCAGCAGGTGCCGGAATATCCGGACCAGGCGGCGCTGGCGGCAACGGAAGCGCAGCTTGCTAGCTATCCGCCGCTCGTTTTTGCCGGTGAGGCTCGCCGTCTGAAAGCGCATCTTGCCAATGTTGCCGAAGGCAATGGCTTCCTGCTGCAGGGCGGCGACTGCGCCGAGAGCTTTGCCGAGCATGGCGCCGACACGATCCGCGACTTCTTCCGCGCCTTCCTGCAGATGGCCGTCGTCCTTACGTTTGGTGCGCAGCTGCCGGTCGTTAAGGTCGGCCGTATCGCCGGTCAGTTCGCCAAGCCGCGTTCCTCGGGCATCGAAACCCAGGGCGGCGTGTCGCTGCCGAGCTATCGCGGCGATATCGTCAACGGCATCGAATTCAACGAAGAAGCGCGCATCCCCAATCCGGAACGTCAGCTGATGGCTTACCGCCAGTCGGCGGCGACCCTCAATCTTCTGCGCGCCTTTGCGATGGGCGGTTATGCCAACCTCGAAAACGTGCACCAGTGGATGCTCGGCTTCGTCAAGGACAGCCCGCAGGGCGAGCGCTACCGCAAGCTCGCCGACCGCATCAGCGAGACCATGGATTTCATGAAGGCGATCGGCATCTCCTCGGAAAATAATCCGAGCCTGCGCGAGACCGATTTCTTCACCAGCCATGAAGCGCTGCTGCTCGGCTACGAAGAGGCCTTCACGCGTGTCGATTCCACCTCAGGCGACTGGTATGCGACCTCGGGCCACATGCTCTGGATCGGCGACCGCACGCGCCAGGCCGACCATGCACATATCGAGTATTTCCGTGGGATCAAGAACCCGATCGGTTTGAAGTGCGGTCCTTCGCTGCAGGCGGACGATCTGCTCAACCTGATCGACATCCTCAACCCGACGAACGAGGCCGGCCGCCTGACGCTGATCTGCCGTTTCGGCCATGATAAGGTCGCCGACAACCTCCCGCGTCTCATTCGCGCCGTCGAGCGCGAAGGCCGCAAGGTCGTCTGGTCCTGCGATCCGATGCACGGCAACACGATCACGCTTAACAACTACAAGACCCGGCCGTTCGAGCGTATCCTGTCGGAAGTCGAAAGCTTCTTCCAGATCCACCGCGCCGAGGGCACGCATCCGGGTGGTATCCATATTGAGATGACCGGCAAGGATGTGACCGAATGCACGGGCGGCGCCCGTGCCGTCGGCGCCGACGATCTGCAGGATCGCTACCATACGCATTGCGATCCGCGTCTCAATGCCGATCAGGCCCTGGAGCTGGCCTTCCTGCTGGCTGAGCGCATGAAGGGCGGGCGCGACGAGAAGCGCCTGGCTGCGCGCGGCTGATCGAGCGCTACCACATCATTCCTTATGCACGGGCCGGCTCAAAACCGGCCCGTTTGTTTTGGTGCATCTGCAATCAATCCGGCTGAAGATTGTTTCATTTCTTTGCGTTTGACGCTGGTGGTGTCCTCGTCAAGATTGCGGGGAAACGAAGGGGATCAGCATGAATGACGAACACACCGGCGCCTGCCTTTGCGGAGCCGTACGTTTCAAGACACAGGGCGCATTACGGGAGGTTGTTGCCTGCCATTGCTCGCAATGCCGCAAGCAGACCGGGCTCTACTATGCAGCAACTGACGTGCCTCGCGATAACATCACCATCGAAGGCGAGGAGGCGATCACCTGGTATCGCGCCAGCTCCTTCGCGCGCCGGGGCTTCTGCCGCGTCTGCGGTTCGGCGCTGTTCTGGTCGGCGGACAGCTCCGACAATATCTCGATCATGGCCGGGCTGTTCGATCAACCGAGTGATCTAAAGCTGAGCTACCATATTTATTGCGCCGACAAGGGCGATTTCTACGAGATCGGCGATGGGTTGCCACAATATCGGCAAGGGCGGCCAGGGTTGTTGACGGCGGGGCCGTCAGGCTGATCAGCTCCCATTCTTCTCTGCCACGAGCTTGCTCAGTTTCGCGACTTCTTCCCGCACCGCCACGAGTTCTGTCAGTACCTGCAGGTCTATCTTTTGGTGCAACGACAGGACTTCGAGTTCGGCCTTGAGATTGACTTCGTAGTCCTTGGCGGCCTCGAAGCGGTCACGCTCGGTCTGGCGGTTCTGTGACATCATGATGATCGGGGCCTGGATGGCGGCGATCATGGAGAGGACGAGGTTGAGGAAGATGAAGGGGTAGGGATCGAAGGCGCGGGTGAGGAGGACGATGGTGTTGACGATGCACCAGAAGACCAGGAACAGCAGGAAGCAGATGATGAAGGACCAGGAGCCGCCGACGCGGGCGATGCCGTCCGCGAGGCGTTCGCCATAAGAGGCTTTGGCGGAGAAGGCAGCATTGATGTCGGTGGAAACGATCTTGCGCTCATGTGCCTTCTTGAGCACGCGCTTTTCGACCTCGCCCAACTCCTCGGCCGTCTTGTCGAAATGCTGATGAACGAAATTGGGCAGATTATACATGGGAACACTCCAAGGACTCGATCGCCTTTGAGTGCCAAGTATTCGACTGGCCGATGGAAATGCAACGTGAAAAGGGTCGCAGCCTAGCTGCCCTGGTTGACCAGCCAGGCGTGCGACGGGAAGAAGCGGTCGAGCCCGTATTCTCGTCCGAACATCATGTCATGCTGCAAATAGCGGTAGTCGCGCATTATGGGATCGAGATCCTGCTCGTTGCGAGACCAGTCCGGAAAGGTCTGGTTGTCGCGCGTCGCGAGCTGATAGCGATCGACGATGTTGTACTTCTTCTGCACCCGGCCGAGAAAACCGGTGTAGAACGGGTGTTCGTAGCCGGCGGTCTTGAGGATGTGATAGGGCAGCTGCGACGGGCTGATCGTGCCGACATCCTTGCGCACCCCCTTCCTGCTTGACCAGATGACCAGCGGCGTTTCGTGCTCCCGCTTCATGACGTCGAGCGGCGCCTTTCTGGATGCCACCTGTTCGGGCATGTAGCCGGTGTTCGGATAGACGCTGCCGAGCGGCGGCAGATGATCGCCCCAGAGAACGATGATCGTTTCGCGGTCGCGCTTGGCGGCCCAGTCCATCAGCATTTTCAGGCTTTGATCGGATTCGCGCACGCCCTGCGCATAGGTCGCGAGCGTATCGCGGTCGGCGTCCGTCAGGTCTCCCTTGATGTCGACGGTGTTCTGCGCATAGCGGTTCGGTTCATAGGGACCATGGCCCTGCAGGGTGACGGCGAAAAAGAAGAACGGCCGATCCATTTCGTCGCCCTCGTGCATGATCTCTTTCATCAGCGAGTCGTCCGAGGCGAAAATGCCGCGCTTTTCCATGGGCGGCATGGTGTCTTCCGTGTGGAACTCCTCAAAGCCGAAGGCCGTGTAGACTTCGTTACGATTCCAGAACCAGCCGCTGAAAGGATGAAGCGCGCGCGCTGCATAACCTTGGCCACGGAAGAAGGTGGCGAGCGACGGCATCGGTTTGCGGACATATTGCTGGTAGGGAATGCTGCCATAGGGCAGGAAGGCGTTGGAGAAGCCGGTCAGGGCCTCGAACTCGACATTCGCGGTCATGCCGCCGAACTCCGGCGAGAAGACATGCCCGGATTGCGCCGCGCGAATGGTCGGCATCGGGTCCGGTGTGAAGGTCAGTTTGGAAAGCCGGGTCGGATCCCAGAAGGATTCGCTCATCAGCATGATGACGTCAGGCTTCTGGCGCGGAGCTGAGAGATAACCGTAATTGCGGGCCGGTATCGCGTCCATCGCATCCGGCCCATAACCCGCCGGCACTTTGACGTCTGCCATCGGCAGGTTCAGCGAGAAGGCGATGATGAAGCCGTTGTAGCTGTAATTTTCCTTCTGATCCCAGACGATGGGGATGATACGCAATTTCTCGCGAATGAATGAATATTGGGTCGCGTCCATCTGTGAGACGAAGAGGGCCGCAAGGGGCATACAGATGGAGAGCCGCGCGACCCTGGCATGGCGCGAAAGCGTCGCGGCATGCCGCCAGGCATAGCGCCAGAGAAGTGCGAGGGCGGCGACCAGGGCAATGATGCCGAAAGCGAGCGCGATGGCGGTCCATGGCCGTTCGCGCACCATCACCGGCATGAGCTCCATGATCTGGCGCGCAAACAGGAAATCCGAGGGATACAGCGGATCGGAGAGATAGTGCTGCTTCTGGTTGGAGAGGAAGGCCGGGATGAGGACTAGAGGTGCGACCACCAATATCGACTGATGGGCGCGGCCGAACAGAGCATCGAGCACGAGCATCAGCAGCATGACGATGCCGACGGTGGTGAAGGCGGGCTGATTGGCTGAAAGAAAATAGGCCGGGATATCCGTCAGTTCGCCGCGCGCGACCCACTCGACCGCGATGACGATCAGCAGCGAAGACAGGAAGGTCAGTAGAAGGCTGAGAAGCTGGCGGAGAGCCGCCGATTGCTGTCTCGCCGTGCCAAGCTTTTGCAGAATGGCGGGCTTGCCTGCCAATGCGGAACTGGATACCGGGGCGACCACCGATCTCTCCGTATGTTATAAATGTTTCACAGAAGTGTCACTCCTTTGTCATGAATACCGGATGAACCGCAAGGCTTGCTTAGTACTTTTCCGGTGGCAAAATACCGCTTGTGCGAGTGCCGCCCTCTTTCGCACGCGAAGACAGCCAAAGGCTGTTGCGGAACGGGGACGCCGTCGTTAAATATATGGCATGACAGAACAAAGCCCCATCACCCAGACGATCCGCATCGCTGTCGCGCAGCTCAATCCGACGGTCGGCGATGTCTCCCGCAACCTTGCAAAGGCGCGTGAAGCCCGGGCCGAGGCGGCGCGCGAGGGCGCACAGCTTGTCCTGTTCACGGAGCTGTTCATCTCCGGCTATCCGCCGGAGGATCTGGTGCTGAAGCCGGCCTTCATCCGCGCGTGTCAGAAGGCCGTGGACAGTCTTGCCGCTGATACCGCCGATGGCGGACCGGGTGTCATCATCGGCTTTCCGCGACAGGATGAGACGGGGCGTTACAATTCTGTTGCTGTGATTGACGGCGGCAAAGTTATCTTCGTCAGGGACAAGGTCGATCTGCCAAACTATGGCGAGTTCGACGAAAAGCGCGTCTTTGATGAGGGGACTATCGCCGGACCGGTTAATTTTCGAGGCGTGCGGATTGGTATCCCGATTTGCGAAGAGATTTGGAACGATCTCGGCATCTGCGAAACGCTGGCCGAAAGCGGCGCGGAAATTCTTTTGGTTCCAAACGGCTCACCTTACTATCGCGGCAAGGTCGATGTTCGTTATCAGGTCGTGCTCCGCCAGGTGATCGAGTCGGGCTTGCCGCTCGTCTTTGCAGCTCAGGTCGGTGGCCAGGACGAGTATGTTTTCGACGGCGCGAGCTTTGCTTTCAACGCCGACAGAACACTGGCTTTCCAGATGAGCCAGTTCGAGACCGCGCTCGCGGTGACGACCTGGAAAAAGAACGGCGACGGCTGGCATTGCAGCGAAGGTCCCATGGCCCATATCCCGGAAGGCGAGGAGGCTGATTATCGCGCCTGCCTGCTGGGCTTCCGCGACTATGTGAACAAGAATGGCTTCAAATCGGTCGTGCTCGGCCTGTCGGGCGGTATCGATTCGGCCATCTGCGCTGCGATCGCCGTCGATGCGCTCGGCGAGGAGCGGGTGCGTACCGTGATGCTGCCTTACCGCTATACGTCGGAGGATTCGCTGAAGGATGCCGCCGATTGTGCCAAGGCGCTCGGCTGCCGCTACGACATCGTGCCGATCGAGGAACCGGTGACGGGCTTCAACGCCGCGCTGGCCGATCTGTTCGAAGGCACCGAGAGCGGCATCACCGAGGAAAACCTGCAAAGCCGTGCTCGTGGCACTATCCTGATGGCGATCTCCAACAAGTTCGGCTCGATGGTGGTCACCACCGGCAACAAGTCGGAAATGTCGGTCGGCTATGCCACGCTTTATGGCGATATGAACGGCGGCTTCAACCCGATCAAGGACCTCTACAAGATGCAGGTCTATGCGCTATCGCGCTGGCGCAACCTGCATGTGCCGCCCGGCGCGCTCGGCCCATCGGGCGAGGTGATCCCTTACAACATTATCGACAAGGCGCCGTCGGCCGAACTCCGGCCGAACCAGACAGACCAGGATTCGCTGCCGCCCTATCCGGTGCTCGACGATATCCTCGAATGCCTGGTGGAGAAGGAGATGGCGGTGGAGGAGATCGTCGCGCGCGGGCACGATATTGCGACAGTTCACCGGATCGAACATCTGCTTTATCTCGCTGAATACAAGCGCCGGCAGTCGGCGCCGGGCGTGAGGATCACCACGAAGAATTTCGGCCGCGACCGGCGCTATCCGATCACCAACCGGTTCCGCGATCGTTGATCGTAACGCCATCCGGCGAGTGGAGAAGCAATGCGCAGTTCGGTCGAGATCTACAATATTCGCACCGGTGAGAACCGGATCGTCTGGCAGACGGACACATTGATCGAGGCGCCGAATTTCGCGCCGGATGGGCGCTATCTGCTGCTGAACGCCGATGGACTGCTTTACCGGATTGCCCTCGACGGCAAAGCCGAGCCCGTTCAGGTCGATACCGATTTTGCGACGCTCTGCAACAACGATCACGGCATTTCGCCGGATGGCTCGCTGATCGCCATTTCCGACAAGACCCAGCATGGCAAGTCCTGCATCTACGTCCTACCGGCCGAAGGCGGGACACCACGGCAGGTGACCACCAATCTGCCGTCCTACTGGCATGGCTGGTCGCCCGACGGGAAGCACTTCTCCTATTGCGGTATCCGCAACGACGTCTTCGACATCTACACGATCTCGGTCGACGGCGGCGAGGAAACGCGGCTAACGCATGGCGAGGGCCGCAACGACGGGCCGGACTATTCCGCCGACGGGCGATGGATCTACTTCAATTCGAGCCGCACCGGCCTGATGCAGATCTGGCGCATCCATCCCGACGGCACTGGTCTCCAGCAGGTGACAAACGACAATTACGGCAACTGGTTCGCCCATCCATCGCCCGGGAACGACAAGGTCGTGCTGATTTCCTACGATCCCGATGTCTTCGATCATCCGCGCGATCTGAATGTTCGCATGCGATTGATGGACATGGATGGCGGCAATCTCGTGACGCTCTTCGAACTCTTCGGCGGGCAGGGAAGTATCAATGTGCCGAACTGGTCGCCCGATGGCGATGAATTCGCCTATGTCCGCTACGAGCCGGCGTGACCTCTCTGGACAGGGCGCACGCTCCGTTATAAATCTTTGGACGTTCTCAGGGCGCATCCGATCCGCGGGAAGGGCAAGGCCCACCTGATGCATAGAACGTAAGACTGCCACACCTCTTTTCAGTCTGTGGGCGCGGATACCAGACGTGAATGAAAGGAGGTCTTTGTGACCACGCGCTCTCTGGCGGGTAACGCCACTCTCGATTCCCTGAAAAGACAGGCCAAGGCTTTTCTGAAAGCCATTCATTCCGGCGATCAGTCGGCACTTAGACGTGTTGCACCCTATTTTGCCGATATCACGGATGTCGGGCTTCAGGACATCCAGCTTGTCCTTGCCCGCGAACGTGGCTTCTCGAGCTGGGCGAAACTCAAGACACATCTGGAGAGCGGTGATCGACAGATAACGTCGACAGATCAGCTTGCCAATGAGTTCCTATCGTTGGCGACGGTTTCGTATTTTCCCCATATTCCGGCCGATCCGGCGCGGTTTGCCGAGGCACTGAGGTTGCTGGAAGCGCATCCCGAGATTGCTGAGGAAAATATCCATGTCGCTGCCGTGCTTGGAGATGCCGCCGGCGTGAGCCGCTGGCTCGATCGACAACCGCAGCTTCTTGAGCGCAAGGGCGGGCCTTTCGATTGGTCTCCGCTGATGTCCGCCGCTTATGCCCGTTTGCCCGGCCATTCCAGCCTGCCGGCGGCCAGGGAGCTTGTCAGGCGAGGTGCCGATGCCAACGCCTTCTTCCTTGATGGCGGTCAGTATCGCTTCACGGCGCTGACCGGTGTCTTCGGCGAGGGCGAAGCGGGCAAGATCCGGCAGCCGCAACATTCGGAATGCGAGGCTTTCGCGCGCCTGTTGCTTGATGCCGGTGCAACGGCGAACGACAGCCAGGCGCTTTATAACCGGATGTTCGAGCCGGATGACACTTGCCTGAAGCTGCTGCTGGAATATGGCCTTTCGGCCGAAGACAAGAACAATTGGCTGGTGCGCGAGGACGGCAAGCTGGTCATGAATTCGCAGACCGTGTTCGACTATCAACTGACCTGGGCTTGCGAGAAGCGCATCGGGGAGCGCATCAAGCTGTTGGTAGAGCATGGGGCTGATGTTAATCGGCCCGTGAATGGCAGAACACCTTACGAATGGGCGCGGTTGGGTAATGACAAGGATCTAGTTCTGTATCTCGTTCAGCAGGGAGCTATAGCCGTCCGTCTAAAGCAAGAGGATTGGGTCCATATTCTCATTCGGCAGACGCCCCGAGATGCGACGACCGATCCGGCGATACTTGTCGATCATATCAAGAGAAGAGTAGCGGGTGACCTCGACATTCCCGAAGCGATGCGCGGGGCTCACCCCGCCATGTTGCATGAGGCTGCCGGCGATAATGATTTGCGGGCTGTTCGCCTTATGCTGGCGTTGGACCTTGACGTCAACGCCATGACCAGCCGCACGCCGCTGCATGAAGCTGCTTTGCACGGCCATATCGAGATGGCAAAGCTGCTGATCGAGCATGGTGCGGATACCAGCATTCGCGATCCCTACCATTACGCACCGCCGATCGGCTGGGCCGAATATAATGACAGAGCAGAGATGGTGGAGTTCCTGAAGACACAGCCGCTCGATATCTTCGCGGCCGCTGCTTATGCTCAGATCGGGCAACTGGCCGCGCATCTGGAAGTCCACCCTGAATTGATCAACACCCGTTTCGGTGATTTTCGCCCGCGTGGGGAGGCAAGTCCGGATCGAGACTGGATGACGCCGCTTGGCTTTGCCATTCTCAATCGTCGCATTGAAGCGGTCCGTTTGCTGTTGGACCGTGGCGCTGATCGTTTCGTGAGAGATGCATCCGGTCGGTCCTATCGCGATCTCGCAAGAGAGACAGGTGACGAGGCAATCATATCGCTGTTGAGGACGCCTATTGCGTCGGCTGCGGTCCCGCCGCTTTCGGATGCCTGAGGTCAAGCGTGCCCTGGTCGGTCGCAAGGAATTGCGGGCCGACCTGGCGCACCTTGTTGGTCGCGGGATCGTAGGGCCGGTCCGGTTGCAGTTGCTTCGGCTGAACTGGAGTGATTTCAGGAGTTGGCATCGCAGCCGTCTTCTGCTGCGGCAAGGCGGCGCTGTCGGTCTTGGGCTTTTCCGTCTCGATCGTCGTGATCGAGCTTTCGGGCCGAGCCAGCGATTGCTGTTCGGGCGCGTAAGCCTTCGGCGTTATCCTTGTGTCGATCACGGTATCCGGCGTGGCCGACAGGGGAGTGCTGCACCCATTCCGTTGCATGTCGTCCAATAGTTGCCGTCTCTGCACACCCGCATCATCGATGCGGGTTACGCTGACCTCACGCTCATCCATCAGCGAGGCAAGATCATCCCGCATCCGCTCCATCGCGTCATGCATGTCATCGCAGGCGGCCTCATTGTCGGCGCCGAGGATCGTCAGGCTGCTGTCGGATGTGCAGCCTTGATTGCGCATGTCGCTCTTCAGGCGCCGTATCGCCATGTTCTGCTGGACGATGGCGCGCGAAAGATCCCGTGTCTCAGCGTTGGCGCCGATGATCTCGGTCGTGTTGGCATATCGGCCGCGCAATTCGTCGCAGATGGCATTCACCTGGGCAAGGGCCGGCGTTGCCGCCAGCAGGGACAAGACAAGAGAGGTAAAGAGTTTTTGGCCGCGGTTCACGTTGTGCTCTTCGAAAAGCGGTTCGATCTCCACGGAGAATATACCGTGTAGCTTAACAACGTATCCATCAAAACATGCTGATTGTGAAAGATTTTTTGTAGTCGAGCCAAGGATCGAACTTGGCTCGTATCTTTTCGGCAGCGCGAGCCGATAAAACGGAGAACTGCTGGCGAAAATATAGCTGCCGATTATGATAATTTAGTCGGCTAATGACTCGTTATCTGCGTCGTGACGACCGCCCTTGGGGGCGGCCGTTCGAAGTGAGCGTTCGCTCAATTCGGCTGTGATGCCTCGACCACGGCCAGAGCCGCCATGTTGACGACTCCACGCGAGGTGACGGAGGGCGACAGGATGTGGGCGGGAAGCGCGGTGCCGAGCAGGATCGGGCCGACATGCAGGCCGTCGGTCATGGTCTTGACCACGCCGAGCGTGATGTTGGCGGCATCCAGATTGGGGAAGACCAGCAGGTTCGCCTCGCCGGAAAGCGTGCTGTCCGGCATGACGTGGCGGCGCAGGCTCTCGGAGATGGCGCTGTCGCCGTGCATTTCGCCATCGACTTCCAGCTCGGGCGCCGCTTCGCGTACAAGCGCTAGCGCATCGCGCATCTTGGTGGCGCTTTCCGATTCCCGCGATCCGAAGTTCGAATGCGAGACGAGGGCGACGCGCGGTGCGATGCCGAAGCGCTTGATTTCCTCTGCCGCCAGCACCGCCGATTGGGCGATCTCCTCGGCATTCGGGTTAAAGGTGACGTAGGTGTCGGTGTAGAAGGTCGCGCCGCGCTGGGAAATCAGCAGGCTGAGCGCCGAGAAGTCGCGGACGTCAGAGCGTTTGCCAATGATCTGGCGGACGATGCGCAGATGGCGCTCGTAACGGCCTTCGAGACCGCAGATCAGTGCGTCGGCATCGCCGCGCTTCAGCGCCAGGGCGCCGATGACAGTGGTGTTGGTGCGAACGATGGTTCTGGCTGCTTCCGGAATGACACCGCTGCGGCCGACGAGCGAGAAATAGAGTTCGACATATTCGCGGAAGCGCGGATCATCATTCGGGTTGATGACGGCGAAATCGGTATGCGGCCGGATCTTCAAGCCGTAGCGCTTCAGACGTGTCTCGATGACGTTGGGACGGCCGATCAGGATCGGCACGGCGGTGCCTTCTTCAAGAAGGACCTGGGCGGCACGCAGAACACGCTCGTCTTCGCCTTCGGAGAAGACCACACGCTTGCGCTCGGCGATCTTCGCGGCTGCAAAGATCGGCTTCATCACGAAGCCGGAGCGGAAGACGAAGCGGTTGAGCTCGTCCATATAGGCGTCAAAATCGGTGATCGGACGCAGCGCCACGCCGCTTTCGGCGGCGGCTCTTGCGACAGCCGGCGCGATGCGCAGGATCAGGCGCGGATCGAAGGGCGAGGGGATCAGGTAGTCCGGCCCGAAGACCGGCGTTTCGCCGGTATAGGCGCGAGCGGCCACATCCGAAGGCTCCTCGCGGGCAAGCGACGCGATGGCGCGCACAGCGGCCATCTTCATTTCCTCGTTGATCGTCTTGGCGCCGCAATCGAGAGCGCCGCGGAAGATATAGGGGAAGCAGAGGACGTTGTTGACCTGGTTCGGGAAGTCGGAACGGCCGGTGCAGATCATCGCATCCGGCCGGGCGGCGCGGGCGAGGTCCGGCATGATTTCCGGCGTCGGATTGGCCAGCGCCATGATCAGCGGCTTTTCCGCCATCTGTTCCAGGAGCTCGGGCTTCAATACGCCGGCGGCGGACAGGCCAAGGAAGACATCGGCGCCGCCGATCGACTCGGCAAGCTCGCGCTTGTCGCTTTTCTGGGCATAGACTGATTTCCATTCGTCCATCAGCACGTTGCGGTCTTCATAGACGAGGCCCTCGATGTCGTGGACCCAGATATTTTCGCGCTTGGCACCGAGAATGACCAGAAGGTTGAGGCATGCAAGTGCCGCAGCACCCGCGCCGGAGGCGACGATCTTGACGTCCTCAATCTTCTTGCCGGCCAGTTCCAGCCCGTTGAGAATGGCGGCAGCGACAATGATCGCGGTGCCGTGCTGGTCGTCGTGGAAGACCGGGATTTCCATCTTCTCGCGCAGGCGGCGCTCGACGTCGAAACATTCCGGCGCCTTGATGTCCTCAAGATTGATGCCGCCGAAGGTCGGTTCGAGTGCCGAAATCGTAGCGACCATCTCATCTACGGTCGGGGCCTCGATTTCGATGTCAAAGACATCGATGCCGGCGAATTTCTTGAAGAGGACCGCCTTGCCTTCCATCACCGGTTTGGAGGCCAGTGGGCCGATATTACCAAGGCCGAGGACGGCCGTGCCGTTGGAGATGACTGCGACGAGATTGCCACGCGAGGTATAGTCGAAGGCCGTTTCCGGATTGTCGCGGATGGCAAGGCACGGTGCGGCGACGCCGGGAGAATAGGCAAGCGCCAGGTCGCGCTGGTTGCCAAGCGGCTTGGTCGCCTGGATTTCCAGCTTGCCGGGGCGGGGATAGCGATGAAAGAAGAGAGCCTGTTCGTCGAGATTGCCACTCGCCATGTTCTTGGCTGCCTTCGATGTGTCGTTCGTATCCATCCCGCTTCTCCATTCCTGCTTGCGCGCCTGCGCCTCAAGCCCCCTCCATACATCAATCGTTCGGAGTGCACAGTATGGATTTGACGCTGCTGAAGGGTTTTTTGTCGCGGCAAAGGCATAATTTTCCTTTGCGGAAACTGTGACTTTGCAAAGGGCAGACGGCGGGCGGCCGCGTCATACGAGGTTCATGGCGGGAGGCTAGGAGGGTGGAAAACAGTGAGATCCCTCATGACCCTCATGACCCTCATCGCCTCTCATCGCGGCGGCACGCATCTGTGGCCGGAAAACACTCGGCTCGCCTTTTCGAATACCGCCAAGCTTGCTGTCGATCTCGTGGAATTCGATGTGCACCAGACGCGAGACAACCGGCTCGTCGTCCATCACGATGCGCTGATCGACCGCATGACGGATGGCAAAGGTGCGATCGCCGATTTCAGTTATGACGAGCTGATGCGCCATATCGTCATCGGCAGCGGCGGCGAGACCATTCCCACCCTTGCCGAAACCATCGATATTTTCGGGCCTTCCGCGATCGACCTTCGGCTGGAGATCAAGACGAAGCTGGATGGCAAAGCCTATGACGGCATGGAGGGCCGCATCGCGGACGAGCTGCTGGCGAGTGGCGTGCTGGGGCGAACCATGGTGACCAGCTTCTCGCTTTCACGTCTTGAAGCCTTCGGCACGGCGCTCGACGAGCGTGGCCTGAATGTCGGCGAACTCCTCGGCCTCGTCTTCCTATGCTTGCCGCAGACGGTTGCGCAGCTTGGTTGGGAGGGCATCCTTGCCGCAATTGGCCGGTTTGGTGTCCGTGACATCGCCTTGCGGGCAGAGACGATCGACGCCGATGTGATGGAGCTGTTCGGGAGAAACGGCGTGACGGTCCACGGCTGGGCGGCGCATACGAGCGAGGCGGCGCGGGCGATGTTCCGTCTCGGGGTCGCCAGTTTTACAACCGACCGGCCAGATCTCGCCATAGCTGCAAAACACAGCTGATTTCCTGCCATGAGCGCTCCGCACAGCATTTGTCATCATCCTGAAACACGAGTCTGATTTTGGAATAGGTAACGTAGGATAGGGCGCGGACAAAAGTTCGTGAATGAAAACATGGACACTCGGCGATTTCGAACGCTGTTCATTTCTGACGTTCACCTCGGCTCGAAAGCGGCCAAGGCGGACTTCCTCCTCGATTTTCTCCGTCTTCATGACGCCGACACCATTTACCTTGTCGGCGATATCGTGGATGGCTGGCGTCTGAAGCGCAACTGGTACTGGCCGCAGGATTGCAATGACGTCGTGCAGAAGCTGTTGCGCAAGGCGCGCAAGGGCTCGCGCATCGTCTATATCCCCGGCAATCACGACGAGTTCCTGCGCGATTTTCCCGGCATGCATTTCGGCGGCATCGAGGTGGCCCAGCGCGCGATCCACGAGACAGCCGACGGCAAGAAATATCTTGTCCTGCATGGCGATGAGTTCGACGTCGTCGTCCGCAACGCCCGTCTGCTCGCCTATCTCGGCGACTGGGCCTATGACATGGCGATCCTGATCAATATCGGCCTTGCCGCGGTTCGGCGCCGCCTGAATATGCCCTACTGGTCCTTCTCAGCCTGGGCGAAGCTTCAGGTCAAGCACGCCGTCAACTTCATCGGCGAGTTCCAGCGCGTCGTCGTGGAAGAGGCCAAGCGTAGCGACGCCGACGGCGTCATCTGCGGCCACATCCACCATGCCGTCATCGAGGACTTCGATGGCATCCGCTACATCAACACCGGCGACTGGGTCGAAAGCTGCACGGCAATCGCCGAGCATGATGACGGCACGTTCGAGCTGATCACCTGGCACTCGATTGCCGAGACCCTACCGGTTGGCGTTGCTGCTGATGAATTGCCGGAAGCGCTTGGAGCGCAGGCGGCGTAATATTTCGCCGCCTCACGGGCCTAATAACGCTCCGTCACAATTATTGATCACTGAGATCCCACTGCTTTGGTCATTTTAGGCTGAAACGTTACAGCTAGTCCATTTCCCGCCATAGTCGTAATCACGATAGGGTGCTAGGAACACATCAGTTCCCTTCAGGTCTGTCATGATTCCCGCGACAAAATCTCTGCAGGGCGAGGGCGCGCCGCCGTATTTTCGGTTGCGCACCGCCTTGTCCTATTGCGCGCCGTTGATCGTCAACGGAATTGCCTTGCCGTTTTTTCCCGTCTGGCTGGCCGGGTTGAGTTTCAGCGATCGTGAGATCGGCCTAATCCTTGCCGTGCCGATGGTGGTGCGGGTTCTCGTCGTGCCTATTGTCGGCATGCTTGCCGACCGCGTGCAGGAACGTGCCACGGTTTTGTTCTGGTCGGGCGCGCTGTCGCTGTTGACGGCGATCGCGCTTTACTGGACCAGCGATTTTTGGCCGGTGCTTCTGGTCTACGGCATCCAGGGCGCGACATACGCGCCTTACGTTCCCATCGTTGAATCGATCGCCGTTTCCGGCGTACGGCGCTGGGGTTTCGATTACGGCTCGATGCGCGTCTGGGGATCGATCGCTTTCATCATCTCGACCCTTATCGGCGGTCAGATGATCGGCAAATGGGGCGACACGACGGTGCTTCCCGCCATGGTCGCGGGCTTCGTCCTGACAACGCTGATGGCCTTCTTTTGTCCGCGCATCGGGCCGACGCGACGGCGCCATCATCAACCGATCGATTTGCAGGCGCCAACCGGCAGCTCGCTCCGGTCGCCGCAATTGCTGATCACCATGATTGGTGTATCGGTGCAGCAGTCGAGCCATGCCATGATGTATACATTCGCGTCGATCTACTGGCGCGATCTTGGTTTCTCAGGCACGCAGGTTGCCGTCCTCTGGTGCGTCGGGGTTGCCGCCGAGGTGATGGTGTTTTTCATGTCGAGGATGTTGGGCCGCCGGTTCAGCGCCTGGACACTGATTTTTTTCGGCTCGGCCGTGTGCGTCGTCCGCTGGATACTGTTCCCGATCAATTTCGGCTTTGTCGGCTATTTCGTGCTGCAGTGTTTCCATGCCTGCACCTTTGCCTGCGTGCATACCGGCATCCAGCGCCGCATCGTCGCTTCGGTGCAGGAAACGCAGGAGGCATCGGCTCAGGGTGCTTATTTCTTCTATAACGGCATGTTTCTCGGGCTGATGACGCTGGCATCCGGCTATCTTTACGCTTGGCTTGGCCTTTCGAGCTACTACGTCATGTCTGGCGTCGCTGCTTTTGGCCTCGCCATGCTGATCGTCGCCCGCAACACTCAGCCGCGCAGCTCCGCAATCGGCGGAAGAGCGAGCGAGGCATCGTAAGGTGCCTCAAAACGAATTCATTTGGATATCAAAATGCTATGGCATATTTCTGTTGTCTGTGCGCCATAGAAATCGCCTATGAACTCGGTGTATTAACGATTAGCGTCGCGCGGGGATTCCCGAGTCGGCGAGTATGCCGCAAGACTTGAAAGACGTATGAGTTTGAAAGCAGCCGAACAGAAACCCGACGCACCGAGGATCGACGACGAGCCCGATGGCAGCGGGCATCGCTATCGGCTGGAAGGCAATTGGCGCAGTGCCAACGTTCACGGCGTGCTGCGGCGCATCGATCAGCTGACGGCGCGGAGCACTGGCGGCCAGGTGGTGATTGATCTTGCCGATCTCTCCGATGTCGATACGGCCGGAGCGCTGCTGATCCGCCGTCTGAAGGAGAGCCAGGAAGCGCATGGCGCCACTGTCAGCATCGAAGGCTCCAATCCGCATATTGACGAGCTGCTGACGGCCTTTACCGAGGACCCGGATGACGAAAAGCCGGAACCCAGGCCGAAAAAGTCCCGGGCGGAGCGCATTTTCGCGCCGATCGGCGAAACCGTCTACGACATCTGGGGCAATCTCGTCGCGGCCATGTATATCCTCGGCTCGGCGGTGCGCGGCGCGCAGCTCAAGTTCGGGCGCGGCAGCGGCGTCTCGCCGGCCTCGATCGTCAACCAGATCGACCATATGGGCGTACGCGCCGTCCCGATCATCCTGTTGATGTCCTATCTGATCGGCGCGATCATCGCCCAGCAGGGAGCATTCCAGCTGCGCTATTTCGGTGCCGAGGTCTTCGTCGTCGATCTCGTCGGCATCCTGCAATTGCGCGAGATCGGTGTGCTTTTGACCGCCATCATGATCGCCGGTCGTTCGGGCAGTGCGATCACCGCCGAAATCGGCTCGATGAAGATGCGGGAAGAGGTCGATGCACTGAAGGTGATGGGCCTGAACCCGATCGGCGTGCTGATCTTCCCGCGGTTGGTTGCATTGACCGTGGCGCTGCCGTTGCTGACGATCCTTGCCAACTTCGCCTCGCTCTTCGGTGCGGCAACGGTGACCTGGGCCTATTCCGGCATTACCTTCGCTACCTTCATTGCGCGCCTCCATGAGGCGATCAGCCTTTCCACTGTCATCTCGGGGATGATCAAGGCGCCGTTCATGGCGCTGGTCATCGGTATCGTTGCGGCAGTCGAAGGATTGAAGGTCGGTGGCAGCGCCGAATCGCTCGGCCAGCATGTGACCGCATCGGTGGTGAAATCGATTTTCGTGGTGATCCTGATGGATGGGCTGTTTGCCATATTCTATGCCGCGATCGATTTCTGAGGAATGTCAACGATGAGCGCGCTTCACTCGGAAATACCCTTGGAAAAAGATGATCGTGGCAGGGACATCGTGTTGTCGGCACGGGATGTCACCGTCGCTTTCGGATCGAAAGTGGTGCTCGATAAATTGAACCTCGATATCTATCGAGGCGAAATCCTGGGCTTCGTCGGCGCTTCCGGTGCGGGCAAGTCGGTGCTGTTGCGCACCGTGCTGCGGCTGCTGCCGCGCCGTTCGGGCAAGATCGAGATCCTCGGCGAGGATTACGACAAGCTTTCCGAGCCGGAGCGCAACAGGCTCGACATGCGCCTTGGCGTGCTTTTCCAGCAGGGCGCACTGTTTTCCTCGCTGACGGTCAAGGAAAACATTCAGGTGCCGATGCGGGAATATCTCGATCTGCCGACGAGCCTGATGGACGAGCTGGCGCATCTGAAGATCCGCATGGTCGGCCTTGCCGCCGATGCGGCCGACAAATACCCCTCAGAGCTTTCCGGCGGCATGATCAAACGCGCGGCCCTGGCGAGAGCCCTGGCGCTCGACCCCGATCTTGTTTTCCTGGACGAGCCGACCTCCGGCCTCGACCCGATCGGTGCCGCGGAATTCGACGAGTTGATCGCCAAGCTGCGAGACACGCTCGGTTTGACCGTCTATATGGTGACTCACGACCTCGACAGCCTTTTTTCCGTCTGCGATCGTATTGCCGTTCTTGGGCAGAAACGCGTATTGGTGGAAGGAACGGTTGAGGACATGCTCGCCTGCGACGACCCCTGGGTGCAATCCTACTTCCGTGGTAAACGCGCGCGTTCGATCGTGCCGACGGAAAGGGTTGGAGACCGCAAAGACGACAACGGCGCTGGCGCCCACAGCCGCGAGAAGTAATTGGAACAATGGAAACCAAAGCCAACTATACGATTGTCGGGTTCTTCACATTGCTGGTCATAGCGGCGGCCTTCGGCTTCGTCTACTGGATGGCGGAATATGGCCGGGGCGGACCGATGGTCGAACTGGTCGTTCGCATCCCGGGCTCGGCAAACGGCCTGAGTGTCGGTTCGCCTGTCCGCTTCAACGGCATTCAGGTCGGCTCCGTGCAGGGTCTTTCGATCGATGCCGACGATCCGAACTATTCGCTGGCCTTTACCGAAGTGCGCGCCGACGCGCCGGTCTATACGTCCACCAAGGCGATTCTGGAGATCCAGGGTCTGACGGGTGCGGCCTATATCGAGCTTTCCGGTGGCCGTAACGGTGACGAAAACATTCTCAAGCGCTCGGTCGATACCGGCAAGCGCGCCGTGCTGCTTGCCGATCAATCGAGCGTCACGAACCTGCTCAACACCGCTGACAAGATCCTGAACCGTGCCAACGACACGATCGGCGATATCCAGGGGTTCGTCTCCGATTCCCGCGCGCCGCTGACCGATACGGTGCGCAACGCGCAGACTTTCTCCAAGGCACTGGCGGACAATTCCGACAATATAGACAAGTTCCTCGCCAGCATGGGACAGCTTTCCGATACCTTCAAGACCGTGTCGACGCGCATCGACTCGACGTTGGAGGCGGCCGAGAAACTGGTGCGCGCGGTCGATGCCAACAAGATCAACGATGTCGTGAACAATGCCGACAAGATCACCGCCAATGTGGCGGATGCGACGACCGACCTGAAGGCAACCATCGCCAGCTTCAAGCAGACCGCCGAGACCTACAACACCTTCGGCCAGAAGGCGCAGCAAACGCTGGACCGCGTCGACGCCCTCGTGGCGCAGATCGATCCTGCCAAGCTCAAGGGGTCGGTCGACGACATTAGCCAGGTGACAAAGGACGCCCGCACGGCGGTCACATCCATCCGGGATGTCGCGAATTCGGTTGCTGCCCGTCAGCAGGACATCGATCAGACGATTGCCAATGCCCGGTCGATTTCAGAAAAGCTGAACTCCGCTTCCGGCAAGGTCGACGGCGTTCTCAGCAAGGTGGACTCGCTGCTCGGCTCCGACAGCACGCAGTCGCTGTTTGCCGAAGCCAAGGACACGCTCGAATCCTTCAAGAAGGTGGCTGATAATCTCAATGCGCGGATCGGGCCGATCGCCGATAATCTGCAGAAGTTCTCAGGCAGCGGTCTGAGCAACGTCCAGACCCTCATCAATGACATGCGGGGCACGGTTGACAATCTCAACAACACGATCACTAACTTTGATCGCAATCCGCAGCGCCTGCTGTTCGGTGGCGATACGGTCAAGCAATATGATGGCCGGGCACGGCGTTGATGAATAGCGGTTTTGGGGTTGTGAGGGATATGCGGAATATGGTCGGTTGCGTTTCGAGTGAGCGTTATCAGGTGTACCGGAAGGCAGCGATCGTTCTGCCCTTGCTCGCGGCCCTGCTCAGCGGCTGCGGTTCCAAGGCATCCAACGATACCTATGACCTCTCGGCCTCGGTCAAGGCGAGCGGTCCGTTGATGAAGGGCAAGCAGATCCTCATTCCGCCGCCCACGGCGTTGCAGGCGCTCGACAGTAACCTGATCGTCATTCGCGTCTCTCCCTCTGAAATCCAATATCTCGGCAAGGCGCAGTGGAGCGACAAGCTGAGCCGGATGGTGCAGTCGAAGCTGGTCGAAGCCTTCGAGAACACCGGCAAGCTTGGCGGCGTCGGCGTGCCGGGGCAGGGGCTTGCGATCGACTATCAGATCGTCACCGACATCCGCTCCTTCGAGATCGATGCTGCCGGCGGCCAGAAGTCCGCCGCTGTCGAAATCTCGGTGAAGATCCTCAACGACCGCACGGGCACGATCAAGTCGCAAAGCGTCTTCCGCAAGGTCGTTCCGGTCACCGGCGGCAGCAACCCGGATTTCGTGAAAGGTCTCGATACGGCCTTTGCCGGCGTCACCGCCCAGATCGTCGACTGGACACTGCGCTCGCTCTGAGGTTTGCCTATCCGTTTAACGGACGTCAAAAATGCCTATTTTGGTCAGACCGATCACGCCTGACGATGCTCTGGCTGCCTTGGAGGTGCACCACGCGGCCGTACGCGTGACGGCTGCGAAGGACTATGCTCCCGAGATCATCGAGCAATGGGCGTCGATGCCTGTTAGCGCCGGGGCCATAGCCCGCTTCCATGAGAACGCGGAAAACGAAATTCGCTTTGTTGCAGAGATCAACGGCGAGGTCGTCGGATTTGCTGCGATCGTCCTGGCGAATGAGGAACTGAGAGCGTGCTATGTGTCACCCAGGGCAGCGGGTAGGGGTGTCGGCAGGGCACTGATTGCCGAACTTGAACGCATCGCAAAGCAGGAGGGTATTGTCATCCTTCGGCTGGATTCATCCTTGACCGCCCACCCCTTTTACGAAGCGATGGGCTATCAAACAGAATCCCGAGGGGAGCATGTCCTCGGCTCCGGGCAACACATGTCCTGTGTCCGCATGACAAAGAAGCTGGCTCAATAAGGTCAGCATCCTTACATGCTTATCGGCTATCGCTCCATCAGCGCCTTCAATGTGTTGAGATCCTTCAGCACATGTGCTGTGTCGGCTGCGAATTGCTCATCCGTCATCCCAGGCAGTCTCAGCAGCGTGAATATAACTTCGCAGCCGTCGCCATTTGGCACGACCCTGAGTGCGTTATAGACCTGCAAGCCGGATTCGAGGATCACCGTATGGTCGATGACGCCGAAGTCGTTGCGGAGTGTAAAGCGGATGCGGGCTGAGCCGAGGATACCTTTGGTGACCCATTCCTCGCCGTCCTGCTCCAATCCGGACGTCAGGCCGGAGGCCCAGAGCGGCATGTTTTCCGGGCGGCCGGCAAAGCCGTAGACCTCCAGCCATGGGCGGTCGATGGAGACATGAACGATCTTGGCTGGCATGGTCGACATGGACGCTTCCTCCTCTATATCGATCTTCAGTGGACTACCGGGTCAAGGGCCGAAGGCCTGTCGCAAGCCGGCCTTTTGAAGAATCCTGCAGCATTCTTGCCCGGTTCTGCAATGGGGCCGATTCGAGGCTGGCGAAGGCTTGCCGTTTTGCGCCCGGAGTGCAACAACACGCCCAACGCATAACTCCCGAAAGGCGGTATCGGTTTCGGGGAAGGCTTAGGCGTCATATTCAAAATATCACTGCGTCCTCTGCGCATGCGATGGGATGTGAGGCGCAGCCAGAGAATTATTGGAGGATTGTCGTGGAAAAGGCAGAAATCGGACTGATCGGTCTCGCTGTGATGGGATCGAACCTGGCGCTCAACATTGCCGAAAAGGGTAATAAGATCGCGGTGTTCAACCGTACACCGCAAGTGACGGATGAATTCTATGCGAATGCGGGCGCGCTGAAGGACAAGATCATTCCCTGCAAGACGATCGAAGAGTTCGTCGAATCGATCCGTCCGCCGCGGCCGATCATCATCATGATCAAGGCTGGCGAGCCGGTCGACCAGCAGATGGCGGCGCTGCAGCCGTATCTGGACAAGGGCGACATCATGATCGATGCCGGCAACGCCAATTTCCGCGACACCATCGCCCGTTTCGACCGCCTGAAGGATACCGGCCTGACCTTTATCGGCATGGGTGTCTCCGGTGGCGAGGAAGGTGCGCGCCATGGCCCGTCGATCATGGTCGGCGGCACCGAAGAGTCCTACAAGCGTGTCGAGAAGGTGCTGACCTCGATTGCTGCCACATACAACAACGATCCCTGCGTTGCCTGGCTCGGCAATGACGGCGCCGGTCATTTCGTCAAGACGATCCACAACGGCATCGAATATGCCGACATGCAGATGATCGCCGAAATCTATGGCATCCTGCGCGACGGTCTCGGCAAGAGCGCGGCTGAAATCAGCGGTATCTTCGGTGACTGGAACAAGGGTCGCCTCAACTCCTACCTGATCGAGATCACCGAGCAGGTTCTGGCCGCCAAGGATCCGGCGACGGGCAGTGCCATGCCGGACGTCATCCTCGACAAGGCCGGCCAGAAGGGCACCGGCAAATGGTCGGCGATCGAAGCGCAGAACATGGGCATTCCGGCCACCGCCATCGAAGCGGCCGTCGCCGCCCGCAGCCTGTCGGCCATCAAGAGCCAGCGCGAAGCCGCCGAGAAGATCTTCGGCACACCGGACTACAAGTTCCCGATTGCCTTTGGTCCGGACCTGCTGAAGGATTTGGAATTGGCATTGTTTGCCGCCAAGATCGGTGCCTATGCGCAGGGCTTTGCCGTCATGGCCGAAGCCTCCAAGGAGTTCAACTGGTCGCTGCCGATGCCGGTTATCGCCAAGATCTGGCGGGCGGGCTGCATCATCCGCTCGCAGTTCCTGGATGAGATCACCAGCGCCTTCACCAAGACACCGGATGCCGCCAACCTGATCGTTACCCCGGCCTTCGCTGAAATGGTCAAGGAATCGATCCCGTCCCTGCGCCGCATCGTCTCGGCCGCCACGGCCTCCGGCCTGCCGGTTCCGGCTCTGGCCTCCGCTCTGACCTATTTCGACGCCTATCGCCAAGCGCGCGGCACCGCCAACCTGATCCAGGCGCAGCGCGACTTCTTCGGCGCACACGGCTTCGATCGCGTCGACGGCAAGGATATCCATCATGGCCCCTGGGGCAGTGGCGCCAACGGCTGATATTTTCGGCTGATTTTGAAGATAAAAGAGCCCGCCGGATAAGTGTCCGGCGGGTTTTTTCGTGCCCGTCAGCCCTTCGGCCAGATCGGGGAGCTGATGCTTTGCAGCAGTTCCGGCTCGATGCCGTCGATACGGGCGATCACGGCCTTGCCCAGTTCGCGGCCGGCATGGCGGAAGTCCTCGTGGATCGCGATGATTTCTGGACGGATCCAGCTTAGCACGTCGGTCGATTGTTTGGCGACCATGTCGATGTCGTGGCCAAGATGGAAGCCCGCCGCCTCGATGCCGGCATTGACGGCGATGGCGCCGGCGCTGCTGGAGCAGACGATGCCGTCGGGCGCATGCGGGGAGCGCATCAACGCCTCGACCGTATCCTTGATCTCGGCGAGCGTCGTATCGGTGCTGGCCCTCAGCGGAACCTCCTGAGCCTGATACTCGCGCAAGCCCGTCTGAAAGCCGATCTGGGTGTGCAGATAATAATTGAGCTTGCCCGGCGGCTGCAGCAGCGCGATGCGGCGACGTCCCTTGGCGACCAGCGCGCGCACCGCTTCGCGCGCGAAAGCTTCGTTGTCGAAGTCGTGGAAAGGATGGGAGATTCCCATGTTCGTGCGCCCATGAGTCGCAAAGGGCATGCCGCGCTGATGCATGAGTTCCACGCGCGGATCGTCCGGCTCGGTGCGCGATATGATAACGCCGTCCGCCGATCCGGTATCGAGGATATAGCGCACCGGCACCAGCGGGTCCTTGCTGTGCGAATGCGGGGTGATGACGAGATGATATTGCGTGCCGGCCAGAACCTCGGAGATGCCGAAGACCATGTGGCTGGTGAAGCCCATGATCTCTTCGTCGATGCTCAGTACCAGCGCGATAACATTGGTCTTGCCGGTTCTCAGGCGCACGCCGGCGCGATTTGGCTGGTAGCCCAGTTGACGGGCCACCATACGCACACGCTCCTTGGTTTCAGCGCCGATATCCGGAGCATCCTTCAGGGCGCGCGAAACAGTCGTGATCCCAAGGCCGGTCATGAAGGCAATCGTCTTCAGCGTAGGCCGCTCGGGCGAGGGCTGAATACCACCGCCTGAAGTTTTCTTATTATCCATCTCGTCCAAGCCTGCCTCCCGGCCGCTTCTCCCGCGACCATGCGCTTATATCGCCCGTGGCAGCGCCGCAAGCACATGCGTGATACGGCCGCTCCTCCCTCATTGCGGAAATCTGTAACGATACAGTAGAAAAGTCGAGCGCTTTTTCTGCCTTGATGTCAAATAAGATATCCAGGGGTTGAATCCACAGTCTTGGATGAAAAATTTTGCAGCTGCGAAGCGATATGCGAGATTTATGGGGCAATGCAGCAATTTTAATCGAAAAAAATCAATAAATTAATGGAAGATCCGATTGATGCAGGCGCCTGATGAATCCTCAGGCACATCGCATTTTTTGCAAGCATAACTGTAATTTGAAATCGTATAGTCGGGCTTTCGGTAAAATTTCGCGGACAGGCGGTTGCGCGTTGAAAATGATTAGACTACGTTTTTCCGGCAACGTTTCAGTGAGGGAGGAAAACTCATGAATATTCGTTTGATGGCGACTGCGCTTGCTGCGTCGGTCGTGTTGCCACTGGGAGCGGCCAACGCGACCGATCTGGAGGTAACCCATTGGTGGACGTCCGGCGGCGAAGCCGCTGCGGTGGCCGAACTGGCAAAGGCGTTTGATGCCACCGGCAATCATTGGGTCGATGGCGCGATTGCCGGCTCCGGTGGTACTGCGCGTCCGATCATGGTCAGCCGCATTACCGGCGGCGATCCGATGGGCGCCACTCAGTTCAACCACGGCCGTCAGGCCGAAGAGCTTGTGCAGGCGGGTCTCATGCGCGACCTGACCGACGTCGCCACGAAGGAGCACTGGAAGGATGTCATTCGCCCGTCCAGCCTGCTCGATTCCTGCACCATCGACGGCAAGATCTATTGCGCGCCGGTCAATATCCATTCCTGGCAATGGCTTTGGCTCTCGAACGCAGCCTTCAAGAAGGCCGGCGTCGAGGTTCCGAAGAACTGGGATGAGTTCGTTGCCGCTGGTCCGGCGCTGCAGAAGGCCGGCATCGTGCCGCTCGCCTTGGGTGGTCAGCCATGGCAGGCCGCGGGTGCCTTCGACGTGTTGATGGTCGCCATCGCCGGCAAGGATACCTTCCAGAAAGTATTCGGCGACAAGGATAAGGAAGTCGCTGCCGGACCGGAAATCGCCAAGGTCTTCAAGGCTGCCGACGATGCCCGCAAACTGTCCAAGGGCTCCAACGTTCAGGATTGGAACCAGGCCACGAACCTGGTGATCACCGGTAAGGCCGGCGGTCAGATCATGGGCGACTGGGCGCAGGGCGAGTTCGCGCTGGCGGGCCAGAAGGCTGGCACGGACTATACCTGCCTTCCGGGTCTCGGCGTCAATGAAGTCATCTCGACAGGCGGCGACGCATTTTACTTCCCGCTGCTGAAGGACGATGCCAAATCCAAGGCTCAGGAAGTGCTGGCCAAGACGCTGCTCGATCCGAAGACGCAGGTCGCCTTTAACCTGAAAAAGGGCTCGCTTCCCGTTCGTGGTGACGTGGATCTCACGGCCGCGAACGACTGCATGAAAAAAGGCCTCGAGATCCTGAAGAAGGGCAACGTGATCGAGGGCACGGACCAGCTTCTTTCTGCCGATACACAGAAGCAGAAGGAGGACTTGTTCTCCGAGTTCTTCGCAAATCCCGCGATGACGCCGGAAGCGGCGCAGAAGCGCTTCGTCGACATCATCGCCGCAGCTGATTGACCGCTATCTTCTCGCTGTAGTGATACCGGCCTCGCGTTGCAGGTCGGTATCACGGCCAGGACATCTTGTGTGACCTGGTCTGCCACAGCACCCCTCATGGCCGGCGGATCCGCATGTATGTGACGGTTACAGTGGGTGAGGGGAAGCGCAGGAACCGCGATCAAGATCCGGTTCTGATCGTCGAAGCAGTCGCGATGCAGAAGGAACTACAATGACGGGTCAAGCGAAAGCCGGCCGGCCAAATCAATATCTGCGCAATCTGAACTCGAAGATTGCATCCATTCCCATGATCCTGACGGCTGTCGTCATCTTCCTGGGCGGCTCAATCTGGACAGTGGTTTATTCTTTCACCAGTTCAAAGCTGCTGCCTCGCCTCAGCTTTGTCGGGCTGGATCAGTACCATCGCCTGTGGGCGGCGCCGCGGTGGATCATGTCCATCGAGAATCTTGCGATTTATGGCGTGCTGTCCATGATCTTCAGTCTCGTCATCGGCTTCGTGCTGGCGGCGTTGATGGACCAGAAGATCCGGTTCGAAAACACTTTTCGCACGATTTTCCTCTATCCCTTCGCCCTCTCTTTCATCGTCACCGGTCTGGTTTGGCAGTGGCTGCTCAATCCCGAATTCGGCATCCAGTCCGTGGTGCGTTCACTCGGATGGGCGAGTTTCACCTTCGATCCGCTCTATACGCCGAGCATCGTCATTTACGGCGTGCTGATCGCCGCGCTCTGGCAGGGAACGGGTCTTGTCATGTGCCTGATGCTTGCCGGCCTGCGCGGCATCGATGAAGACATCTGGAAAGCCGCGCGCGTGGATGGGATCCCCATGTGGAGGACCTATCTGTTCATCGTCATTCCGATGATGCGCCCAGTCTTCATTACGACGCTCGTCATTATCGCCAGCGGTATCGTCAAGGTCTACGACCTCGTCGTCGCGCAAACCAGCGGCGGACCCGGCATCTCGTCGGAAGTCCCGGCGAAATATGTCTACGACTACATGTTCCAGGCGCAGAACCTTGGTCAGGGTTTTGCTGCCTCCACCATGATGTTGGTGACCGTTGCCATCATCATCATCCCCTGGGCCTACCTGGAATTCGGCGGAGGGCGCAAGCGTGGCTGATCCTGTTACTCTCAAGAATACGAATGGCAGTGAGGCCGCGAGCGGCAAGACCTTCTCGGGACCGAACGGCCGCAAACCGCGCCCGGTGATTTCCGGCCGCAATATCATGCTTTACGGCACGCTCTTCGTTGCTGCGGTCTACTACCTGCTGCCGCTCTATGTGATGATTGTCACCTCGCTGAAGGGAATGCCGGAAATCCGGCTTGGCAATATCTTCTCGCCGCCGCTCGAAATCACCTTCGAACCATGGGTGAAAGCCTGGGCGACGGCCTGCACCGGCCTGAATTGCGACGGTCTTTCCCGTGGCTTCTGGAATTCGGTGCGCATTACCGTGCCGTCCACGATCCTCTCGATCGCGATCGCTTCGGTCAATGGCTATGCGCTTGCCAACTGGCGCTTCAAGGGAGCGGATCTGTTCTTCTCGATTCTCGTCGTCGGCGCGTTCATTCCCTATCAGGTGATGATCTACCCGATCGTCATCGTGCTACGCGAAATCGGTATTTACGGCACGCTTAGCGGACTTATCCTGGTGCACAGCATCTTCGGCATGCCGATCCTGACGCTTCTGTTCCGCAATTACTTCGCATCGCTGCCGGTGGAGCTTTTCAAGGCTGCGCGCATCGATGGTGCGGGTTTCTGGCAGATTTTCCTGCGCATCATGCTGCCCATGTCGCTGCCGATCTTCGTCGTCGCCATGATCCTGCAGATCACCGGTATCTGGAACGACTTCCTGTTCGGCGTCGTCTTCACCCGGCCGGAATATTATCCGATGACCGTGCAGCTCAACAATATCGTCAATTCTGTCCAGGGCGTGAAGGAATACAACGTCAACATGGCGGCAACGATCCTGACGGGTCTTGTTCCGCTGGTCGTCTATTTCGTCTCCGGACGGCTTTTCGTCCGTGGCATCGCCGCCGGCGCAGTGAAGGGTTGATTTATGAATAGCAGCGTTTCAATCAAGGAACTGTCGCTCGATTTCGGCGCGGTCAGCGTCCTGAAGAACCTCAATCTCGAGATCCAGGACGGCGAATTCCTCGTATTGCTCGGCTCGTCCGGCTGCGGCAAGTCGACCTTGCTCAATTGCATCGCCGGTCTGCTCGATATCACCGAAGGGCAGATCTTCATCAAGGGCAAGAACGTTACCTGGGAAGAGCCGAAGGACCGCGGCATCGGCATGGTGTTCCAGTCCTACGCGCTCTATCCGCAGATGACGGTCGAAAAGAACCTGTCGTTTGGATTGCAAGTCGCCAAGGTGCCTCAGGCCGAGATCGACAAGCGCATCGCCCGCGCCGCCGAAATTCTGCAGATCCAGCCGCTGCTCAAGCGCAAGCCGGCCGAGCTTTCGGGCGGTCAGCGTCAGCGCGTGGCGATCGGCCGTGCCCTAGTGCGCGATGTCGACGTGTTCCTCTTCGACGAGCCGCTGTCGAACCTCGACGCCAAGCTGCGCTCGGAGCTACGCGTCGAAATCAAGCGGCTGCACCAGTCGCTGAAGAACACCATGATCTACGTCACTCATGACCAGATCGAAGCCCTGACGCTCGCCGACCGCATTGCCATCATGAAGAACGGCATCATCATGCAGCTTGATGATCCGACAACCATCTACAATGAGCCGCGCAACCTGTTCGTCGCCGGCTTCATCGGCTCTCCGTCGATGAATTTCCTGCATGGCGAATTGGTCAATCGCGACGGCAAGGTCGCCTTCGCCACCAATGACGTGATCTTCTCGCTTGAGGGCTATAGGGCCGCAGAGCCGCTGGTTGCGGGCCGCAAGGTCGTCCTCGGGGTCCGGCCGGAGCATATCAAGGTCAATGAGGATCTGGGGCCGGGTGCGGAAACGCATGATGCGACTGTTGACATCGAAGAGCCGATGGGCGCCGACAACCTGCTCTGGCTCAATCATGCCGGCCACACCATGTCGGTACGCATCAACGGCGCACGGCGCTTCAGCCCGGGATCGCGTGTCAAGCTCGGCTTCGACATGACGGTCGCCTCGCTCTTCGACGCGCAAACAGAACTCAGAATCTAGTCATAAAACGGGGGCGGCTTGGCCGTCCCCGTCCATAGCAGTCCGAGGAAGTCCGATGTCGTCCGCATTCAATGATGGTTTCAATCTCGATCTGGCTGGTTCGTGGAGTCTGACGTCCCCCGACAGCGATCATTCCCTCTCCATGCCGATCCCCGGTGACGTCCATACCGCGCTTCATGCGGCGAGCCTCACTCCCGATCCCTATTTCGGCCGGAATGAAGAGGTGGTGCAGTGGGTTGCCAATCAGGACTGGCAGATCACACGCAGCTTCAATCTCGATGATGCCAACGGCGACTGGTATCTGGATATCGACTATCTCGACACGGTGGCGAGCGTCTACGTCAACGACGTGCTCGTGCTTGAGGGCAACAACAGCTTCCAGCGCTACCGTCCCGACGTTTCCAAGGCCGTGAAGGCCGGTGAGAATACGATCCGCATCGTGCTGCATTCCAGCGTCAAGGCGGGCGCCGAACTGCAGGCGAAGCAGCCGTTCTATATTCCTTACAGCACGGCCAATTCGCCGATCCCGAATGGCAACATGCTGCGCAAGCCGCAATGCCATTTCGGCTGGGATTGGAACATTGCGGTCGCGCCGCTTGGCCTCTATGGCACCATCGCGTTGAAGAAGCTTGAGACTGTCCGCATCGAAAATGTCGTCACGCAGCAGTTCCACAATGCGGACGGTTCGGTCGATCTCAAGGTGACGGCATCGCTGTTTGCGAAAGGCACCGGCGTCGCCCAAGTCTATTTCGCGCTTGAGGATGAGCGGTTGCGGCTCGATATCGGCGTCAATGCCGGCGAGACCTCGATCACCCATGTCTTCCATATCGACAAGCCGAAGCTCTGGTGGCCGGCCGGCAGTGGCGAACAGGCGCTCTATACACTGTCGGTTGAGACCAATTCGGAAACCGTAACCCGCCAGATCGGCCTGCGCACCGTCGAGCTCATTACCGATGAGGACGAGGCGGGCAGTCGTTTTGCGCTGAAGGTCAACGGCCGCGAGATCTTTGCGCGCGGCGCCAACTGGATCCCGGCGGATGCGCTGTTTTCGCGCTCCAGCCCGGCTTTGACCGAGGATCTGTTGAAGTCGGCGGCGGCCGCCAACATGAACATCATCCGCGTCTGGGGTGGTGGTTTCTACGAGCATGACTGGTTCTACGACATCTGCGACCGGCTCGGCCTGATGGTCTGGCAGGACTTCATGTTCGCCTGCAATCTCTATCCCTCGACCGGCGACTTCCTTGAGAATGTCGCGGACGAAGTTAGCTATCAGGTCCGGCGGCTGGCGACGCATCCGTCGATCGCGCTCTGGTGCGGTGACAACGAACTGGTGGGTGCGCTTACCTGGTTCGAGGAATCCCGCAACGACCGCGACCGCTATCTCGTCTCCTACGATCGCCTCAATCGGACGATCGAGCAGGCGATGAAGAAGGCAGCGCCCGATGCGATCTGGTGGCCGTCGAGCCCGGCGTCCGGCTATCTCAACTTCGGCGACGCCTGGCATGCAGACGGATCCGGCGACATGCATTACTGGTCGGTCTGGCACGAGAACAAGTC
Organism: Rhizobium sp. RCC_161_2; assembly: GCF_041355235.1. Taxonomy (NCBI): domain Bacteria; kingdom Pseudomonadati; phylum Pseudomonadota; class Alphaproteobacteria; order Hyphomicrobiales; family Rhizobiaceae; genus Rhizobium; species Rhizobium sp. RCC_161_2. The sequence continues at coordinate 333,482 of NZ_JBFUPL010000002.1, forward strand.
CTTCGACAATTATCGCTCCGTGCGTCCGCGCTTCTGCTCGGAATTCGGCTTCCAGTCCTACACGTCGCTGCCGGTCATCAAGACCTATGCCGACGCCAAGGACATGAACATCGCGTCTCCGGTGATGGAACTGCACCAGAAGAATGCCGGCGGCAATGAACGTATCGCCGGCACGATGTTCCGCTATTTCCGTTTCCCCAAGGATTTCCCGAACTTCGTCTATCTGAGCCAAGTGCAGCAGGGCCTCGCCATTAAGACGGCGGTGGAATATTGGCGGTCGCTGAAGCCGCATTGCATGGGCACCATCTATTGGCAGCTCAACGACACCTGGCCGGTGGCCTCGTGGTCGAGCCTCGATTATGGCGGGCGCTGGAAGGTAATGCACTATCTGGTGCGCCGCTTCTTCCAGCCGGTCTCGGTCGCTGCCATCCCGTCCGAGGATAACAAGACGATCCGCTTGTCACTGGTCAATGACACCAATGTCGATGTCACCGTCGATATCGCTGTGTCGCTGCTCAAGCTCGATGGCGAACGTGTATCGCTGACGACGGCCCATGCGGTCTGCACGCCGGATGCGGCTGCTACTGCATTGTCCATCGATGCCTCGCAGGTGCCGGCCGATTGCCTTCTGGCGTGGCACTTCACCGCATCGAACGGTATGGGCGGCGAGGGGCATTATGTCCACGGCACCTACAAGGGGCTGGAGCTTCAGCCTGCGGGCCTGACGGTCCAAAGGAAAGAGATCGAGGAAAATGGCACGGTTGAGCTGACCGTCACCGCGCGGGGACTGGCGCTGTTCGTTATGATCGAGAGCGAGACCGAGGGGCGTTATTCCGACAATGCCTTCGACCTTGCCGCCGGCGAAAGCCGCCGTGTCGTCTTTACGCCGACAAAGCCGCTTGCCGGCGTTGTTCCTGACTTCCGCATTTACGACCTCCAGTCCAGCCAATCGGTGGATTGAGGATATCCAGCCGCCATTCGGCGGTATTTCAGGGCCGCTGGCCCATGACAGAAGGCCGTTAGGCCATTGGAGAGCATGACGATGACGAAACTTGGATTTCAGATTTATAGCGCCCGCAACTTCCAGCCCTATTCCGACGTGTTCGTAAAGCTCGGCAAGGCCGGTTATGCGGAAGTTGAAGGCTTCGGAGGTATCTATGCCGATCTCGACGAGGCCGGCCTGAAGAGCCTGCGTGCGGAGCTGGACAAGAACGGCCTGGTAATGGCGAGCGGTCATTTCAGCCCGGACTTCCTCGACGGTCAGGTGCAGAAGTCGCTGACGATCGCCAAGACGCTCGGCATGGATTCGATCTATGCACCGCATCTGGCCGCCGATCAGCGCCCGACCGATGCAGCCGGCTGGTTCGCTTTCGGCAAGCGCCTGCAGGAGATGAGCAAGCCCTACAAGGACGCCGGTTTCGAATTCGGCTGGCATAACCACGACTTCGAATTCGTCAAGCAGGCTGACGGCTCGTTGCCGATCGAACAGATCTTCGAAGGTGCTCCTGACATTTCCTGGGAAGCCGATATCGCCTGGGTCATTCGCGGTGGCGGCGATCCCTTCGCCTGGATCGAGAAGCTTGGCTCGCGCATCACGTCGGTTCACGTCAAGGACATTGCGGCGGCCGGTGAAAACAAGGACGAAGACGGCTGGGCCGACCTCGGCTATGGCACCGTTCCGTGGCAGAAGCTGCTGAAGGTGCTCGCCGGCACCAGGGCCAAGCACTACGTCATCGAACATGACAATCCGAGCGATATCGATCGTCTGATCACGCGCTCCATCGCATCCTTCAAGACCTACTGAGGCACTATCCCATGGCTAAGGAACTTGGCGTCGGCATCCTCGGATGCGGCAATATCTCAACGACCTACTTCAAGCTCTCTCCGCTCTTCAAGGGCCTGAAAGTGCTCGCCTGCGCTGATATCAACATGGATGCGGCGCGCCTGCGCGCAGAGGAATATCAGGTCAAGGCGCAGACTGTGGACGAACTGCTCGCCAATGACGAGCTGGACGTCATCGTCAACCTGACGATCCCGGACGCGCATTTCCCGATCTCCAAGCGCATTCTGGAGGCCGGAAAGCACGTCTATTCCGAAAAGCCTCTGGTGCTGACCCTGGAGCAGGGTGAGGAACTGCGTCGCATCGCCAAGGAAAAGGGGCTTGCCGTCGGCTGCGCTCCCGATACCTTCCTCGGTGGTGCACACCAGCTCGCCCGCAAGTTCATCGACGACGGCGGCATCGGCCGCGTGACGTCGGGCACTTGCCACGTCATGAGCCCGGGCATGGAGATGTGGCATCCGAACCCGGATTTCTTCTTCCTTCCGGGCGGCGGTCCGATCCTCGATCTTGGTCCTTATTACATCGCCAACCTCATCAACCTCATCGGTCCGGTGAAGCGTGTCGGCGCGATGACCTCGATGGCGTCGGAAACCCGCACCATCACCAGCCAGCCACGCAACGGCGAGACCATCCCGGTGAAGACACCGACGACGATCCAGGCGCTGCTGGAATTCGTCAGCGGCGCCACAGTGACGGTGACGGCGAGCTGGGATGTCTGGTCGCATCGTCATGCCAATATGGAGCTCTACGGCACCGATGGTTCGCTCTACGTGCCGGATCCGAACTTCTTTGGCGGCGTGGTCGAGGCCAGCGGCCGTGACAAGGAGATCAAGCCGCTTGCCGACTGGGCACATCCTTTCGGCATCGCCAACCAGGAAAGCCCGAGCGGCGCGCGTGCCAACTACCGCACGGCCGGTCTCGCCGACCTTGCGGCATCGTTGATCGACGGGCGCGACGCGCGTTGCTCGCTCGACCGCACGCTGCACGGCGTCGATGTCATGACCTCGATCCTGAAGTCGGGTGCGGAAAACCGCTTCATCGACCTGACCACGACCTGCACGCAGCCGGCCGCTCTTGGCATCGAAGAAGCTCAGGCGCTCTTGAAGTAGGCGCAGGAAAAGCTAGTTTGCGCGCGGGTGGATAACCCGCGCGTTTTTCATCTCAAAGGAATTGGCATCATGTCTTGGCAACCGGCATCTGACCGCTATGCGAAAATGAAATACAACAGAACGGGCCGTTCCGGCCTGAAGCTGCCGGCGGTTTCGCTGGGGCTTTGGCACAATTTCGGTGGCGACACGCCGCATGACCGCAAGGTCGACATGTGCCGCACCGCGTTCGATCTCGGCATCACCCATTTCGACCTGGCCAACAATTACGGTCCGCCTCCCGGCAGCGCAGAAACCGCTTTCGGCGAGATCCTGCGGACCGACTTCGCCGGGCTGCGCGACGAGCTCATCATCTCGTCGAAGGCCGGATACGACATGTGGCCGGGTCCCTATGGCGAATGGGGCAGCCGCAAGTATCTGATCGCGTCCTGCGACCAGAGCCTGAAGCGCATGGGGCTCGACTATGTCGACATCTTTTATTCCCATCGCTTCGACCCGGATACGCCGCTCGAAGAAACCTGCGCGGCGCTCGACCATATCGTCCGTTCGGGCAGGGCGCTCTATGTCGGCATCTCGTCCTATAACTCGCAGCGCACGCGCGAAGCCGCTGCGATCCTGAAGGATCTTGGCACGCCTTGCCTGATCCACCAGCCGAGCTATTCCATGCTCAACCGCTGGGTCGAGGATGACGGTCTGGTCGATACGCTGGAAGATCTGGGCATCGGCTCGATCGTCTTCTCGCCGCTTGCCCAGGGCATGCTGACGACGAAATATCTCGGTGGCATCCCCAGCGACAGCCGCGCCGCCCAGAACCATTTCCTGAAGCGCGACTTCATTCGTCCGTCGATCATCGAGAATATCCAGAAGCTCAACGAGATTGCCGAAAAGCGCGGCCAGACGCTAGCGCAGATGGCAATCGCCTGGGTTCTGCGTGGCGGTCGTATTACCTCGGCTCTGATCGGCGCGAGCCGTTCGTCGCAGATCGTCGATTGCGTCAAGGCGCTCGACAATCTCGAATTCACCGCGGAAGAGCTGAAGGAGATCGATGTCTACGCCCGCGAGGCGGACATCAATCTCTGGGCCAAGTCGGCCGAACGCGATTGATCAATCAAAAACGCCCGGGACCTGGTTCCGGGCGTTTTTCTTTGTCTTGATTTCCTATTGCCGTCCGAACGGCGCATAGTGGTGTGTTCTCTGGAGGAGATGTCCCATGATCCGCAACCCGATCCTGCCGGGCTTCAACCCCGACCCGTCCATCTGCTGCGTCGGCGAGGATTACTATATCGCGACGTCGACCTTCGAATGGTATCCGGGCGTGCAGATCCACTATTCGCGCGATCTGGTGAACTGGACGCTGGTGCGCCGGCCGCTGGAGCGGGCCTCACAGCTCGACATGCGTGGCGAGCCAGATAGCTGCGGCATCTGGGCGCCATGTCTCTCCTATGCCGATGGCCAGTTCTGGCTGGTCTACACCGACGTCAAGCGCTACGACGGCAATTTCAAGGATGCCCATAACTACATCGTGACCTCGCCGACGATCGAAGGCGAATGGTCCGAGCCGTCCTATGTCAATTCATCTGGCTTCGATCCATCGCTCTTCCATGACGAGGACGGGCGCAAATGGTTCGTCAACATGCAATGGAACCAGCGCACGGAAAGCTATGGTGGCTCGCCGAAGACGCCGGCCTTTGACGGCATTCTGCTGCAGGAATGGGATGCGGCGACGAAATCGCTGAAAGGCCCGATCAAGAATATTTTTGCCGGCACCGAACTCGGCCTGGTCGAAGGCCCGCACCTCTTCAAGCGCAACGGCTGGTATTATCTGACGACCGCCGAGGGCGGTACGGGCTACGATCACGCTGTCACCATGGCGCGTTCGCGCAATATCGATGGCCCCTACGAACTGCATCCGAACAAGCATTTGATCACCTCAAAGGATCGTCCGGACGCGGCCTTGCAGCGGGCAGGGCATGGCCAATATGTCGAGACCCCGGATGGGCAGTTCTACCATACGCATCTCTCCGGCCGCCCGCTGCCGCCCCACCGCCGCTGCACGCTCGGCCGCGAGACCAGCCTGCAGAAATGCGTCTGGAAGGAAGATGGCTGGCTCTATCTGGAAAACGGCACCACCGTTCCCGATATCGAGGTGCCCGGCCTGAACGGCGCTGAGCCTATCGAGAAGCCGCGCCGCAGTGGCTATAATTTCGACGGCGGCAAGTTGCCGGCGGATTTCCAATGGCTGCGCACGCCGCAGCCGGAGCGCATTTTCAATCTGACGGATCGATCAGGTCATCTGCGCCTGTTTGCGCGGGAAAGCATCGGTTCCTGGTTTGAGCAGGCGCTGGTCGCTCGCCGGCAGGAGCATCATAGCTTCCGCGCGGAAACCGTCGTCGAGTTCCAGCCGGACACCTATCAGCAGGTCGCAGGCCTCACGCATTACTACAATCGCTTCAAGCTGCATGCGATCGCCGTCACCCTGCATGAGAAACTCGGTCGCTGCGTCACCATCATGACCTGCGCGGGCGACTATCCGAACGGCCGATTGACCTTTCCGATCGATGGCGGTGTTGCCGTTCCCGATGGGCGCATCCAGCTTGCCATGGAAGTCTACGACAACGACCTGCAGTTCTTCTGGCAGGCGGAAGGCATGGGAGCATGGCAGGCGATCGGCCCTGTGCTCGACGCCGGCGTCATCTCCGATGAGGGTGGGCGCGGCGAGCATGGCTCCTTCACCGGCGCCTTCGTCGGCATGTTTGCCTTCGACACGTCGGGCCGGGCAAAGACCGCCGATTTCGATTGGTTCAATTACGACGAGCTTTGATTTTCCCGATCATTGACCGATTATCGGTACGCCCTTATCTGCAAGGGAAGGCGGTATTTCTTTCAGATGCGAACTATTGATGAGTTGTCGCACTCATTTTATCAGTAAATCCCGGCAAGCATCTAATTTTTATTACAAAAATGTAATGGAACCGTCAGCTTCGCTTCATCTCTTGCGGGATAGAAGCTTCCTTTGCAGATCGTGAATCGAGGAAACGTCCCAATGAGAAAAATCCTTTCCATCCTTATCGCCGCCTCGGTTCTGACAACGCCGCTGGCAATGGCCACCGAGGCTAATGCAGCACAGGCGAACAAGCAGGTTGTTGTCCTCAAGAAAGACGTGGTCAAGAAGAAGGTCGTTGTTCGCAAGGGTGGCTGGGTTACGGGGCGTCGCCTGTCGGCATCCGACCGCCATCGTGCCGCGACCATCGATTATCGCCGTCACCGTCTGTCTGCTCCACCGCGCGGCTATCACTGGGTTCGCATCAAGAATAACTTCCTGCTCGTCGGCATGACCAGCGGTTTGATCTCCAAGGTGGTCAACGCACGCTGAGCGCGGACTGATATCGGAAGTGCAGGAGGATGGTCCGTCGGGCCGTCCTTTGCTCCATGCAGCGCCGGCATTAGGCCGAAGCCGAAAGCCACTTGCAGCAGACCGCCGCAGGTGGTTTCTTTGTTTTCAATGGTCTGACGGTGAAGAGTGTCGTCTTGATCGGGCCATTCCCAATGAAAGGAGTGGCAATGAAAAAGATCGCTGCCGGCGTACTCGACGTCGCCTATGAGGAGATCGGCCCGGAGGACGGCTCTGCGGTCTTGCTGCTCCATGGCTTTCCCTACGACGTGCATGCCTATGATGAGGTTGCACGACAACTGGCGGGCAAGGGGCTGCGTTGCATCGTCCCGTCTCTTCGAGGCTACGGTCTGACACGCTTCCTCTCGGCGGAGACGCCGCGTTCCGGCGAACAGGCGGCGCTCGGGGCCGATTTGCTGGCCTTGATGGATGCACTCTCGATTGAGAGCGCCATTCTCGGCGGCTATGATTGGGGCGGCAGGGCGGCTTGCATTGTCGCCGCGCTCTGGCCGGAGCGTGTTCGTGGTCTGGTAAGCTGCGGAACCGGCTACAATATCCAGAATATCGCCAAAGCAGGACTGCCCGTTTCTCCTGAGGAAGAGGCTCGCTACTGGTATCAATATTACTTCCATTCGGAGCGCGGCAGGGCTGGGCTTACCGCAAATCGCCGCGAGTTCTGTCGCTTCATCTGGCGGCTATGGTCTCCGACATGGGCGTTTGACGACGAGACCTTTGATCGCAGCGCCGTCGCCTTCGACAATCGCGATTTCGTCGATGTCGTCATTCACTCCTACCGTCACAGATTTGGCGGCATTGCTGGCGACCCGGCTTTCGCGGAGATCGAGGCGCGCCTGGCGAAACAGCCCGATATCACGGTGCCGACAATCGTGCTGCAGGGAGCCGATGACGGCGTCGATCCACCGCAAGCGGCCGACCGCGATGTCGCGCACTTCTCCGCACATTATCAGCGCCGGATCATAGCTGGCGTAGGGCATAATCTACCGCAGGAGGCGCCGGGCGCTTTTGCGGAGGCGGTGCTTGCTCTCCCATAGGTCTTTGAGGGTATTTGCCGATGAGCAGCACAACGCCTGACCTTGAGGGAATCGATGTCAGACTTCGTCAGCCTCACGAAGGCGATATCGACGCGCGGTTTGCGCTGGGAGCGAATGTCGATATTGCCGTGATGTTTGGCCTCAGTCGAGACGATGTAAGCCCGCTTACGAGGGCTGCTGCCGAGAAATGGGTTCAGAACTTCGATCAGAATCCGCATGCCTGGATAATCGAAGCTGAGGGAAGGTTGATAGGCGAAATCCGCCTTGATCGTGTCGATCTTAGAGATCGACGCGCCTCAATGGCTATCGGGATCTACGACAAGGCATTTCTCGGTCGCGGGTTCGGCAGCGCGGCTATCAAGCTTATATTGGGCTATGCCTTCGGAGTGCTTCAACTACATCGCATCAGTGTCCGCGTTCTTGCCTATAACCATCGGGCCATCAGGGCTTACGAGAAATGCGGTTTCGTTCTTGAGGGCCGTGAGCGGGAAACAGCTTTCGTTGACGGGCATTGGCACGATGACATTATGATGGGAGTGCTTGCGCATGAATTCGAGCCGCCAAAGAATTGATATTTTGAATTAATTTTCTGAATCGTAAACGAGCATCCCGATCTGAATCAAAAATCCCCGGCGCAATGACCGGGGATTTTCTGTTTCGCTTATCGTTTTGACCAATCAGTTCAGGCGGCCCGCCGCGTGGGCCAGCATGGTGTAGACCTTGCCGGTGTCGGAGGTCAGGTAGGACTGGGTGACAGTGCGATCGCGGTCGGTGCGGGCGACGTCTGCCAAAAGCTTTTCGAAATCGGCGATGTAGCGATCGACGGCGGTGCGGAATTCCGGCTCGCGGTCGTACTTGCGCTTGATCTCGTCAAAGGTCTGCTGGCCCTTCAGCGTGTAGAGACGACGGGTGAAAACATCCCGCTCGCCGCGCTGATAGCGGCGCCACAGGTCGACCGAGGCGTCATGGTCGATGGCGCGGGCGATGTCGACGGAGAGCGAGTTCAGCGATTCCACCACATGGCGCGGATTGCGCGCTGCAGGGGTCGATTCCGTCGGCGTGCGAGGCGTCGCCTGACGCGCGGGCTGCAGGTCGGCATGTTCATCGCGCGATGCGCCGCGAAGAAGATCACTGATCCAGCCGCCGCCGGCCGTTTCCTGGCGGGCGGGAACCGGGGCTTCCGTCGGACGCGGCTGCGGGGCAGCCGGACGTTCCACGATGGTGCCGCGCAGGCCCAGAGCCTCGATCGAGGGCTGCTGCGGCTGCGGAGCCGGCTGTTGCGGGGCAGGCTGCTGAACAGCCTGCTGGGCGACCGGTGCCTGTGGAACGGGTTGCTGGGGCCGGGGAGTGGGAGCAGCAGCGGTTGGAGCAGGTGCTGCCGGGCGTGGACGTTGGGCTGGCTGCACGTCTGCGAGAGCACGGACCGTCGGCTCGGAGATTTCGAGGTGTTGCGTCGAGCGGCCGACGATCTGCGAAATGTCCTGCAGGGCCTTGATCTGTTCGGCCACGGCGCGGCGCATGGCGGCCGCACTTTCCTTGGCTTCTTCCGGCAGGTCGAAGGCACCGCGCTTCAGTTCGCTGCGGGTGAGGTCGAGCTCCCGGCGAATGTCGCCCGCCGAACGGCGGATTTCATCGGTTGCGCCGGAGAAGCGGCCGACAGCGTCGTCGACGGCAACACGCAGCGTTTCGCGGAGCTGCTGAGCGGCACCGTCCGAGGACTTGCCGGCTTCGGAGAGCATCTGTTCGACATCGGCAATCGAAGCCGAAAGGCCACCGCGAAGACGGTTCGTCAGATCGCCCGAGCGGCGCTCGGCATTGGCGAAGGTGCTCTCGATGGACTGGTTGGCCTCCTCGCCGGCCTTCTGCAGCGTGCCGCGCATAGCCTCTGCCGCCTCTTCGGCGCGCTTTTCCGCTTCGGAAAGAACGCGGCCGATGTCGGCGAAGGAGGACTGCACGCCCTGGCGCAGATTGCCGGTGACCTGGTTGGAGCGCTGCTCGGCGCGATCGAAGGCAGTTTCCACCATGCTGCCGAGGGCGCGCATGGTGTTCTCGATCTCTTCCGAACGCTGCACCAGGCCGATGGACAGGTTCTGCAGCGCGGTTTCGCGCTCTTCCAGCGTCGACACGAGGTTCGACTGCGCTGCACCCAGAAGCTGGGATGCCTGCGTCAGCACCTTGGAATGCTCGTCGAAGCGACCGATGATGCCGCCGACCTGCGCCAGCGTCTTGCCGGAGATGTCCGAAAGCTTGTCGACCTTGCCTTCGAGGAGACGGGTCGAAGCGGAGACCATCTCGCCGGCCTTCGATGCGGAATCGGCAAACTGGGCCGAGGTTGCGCTGAGGCGGCCGTCGACAGCGGCGAATTCCTGCGCCGCGTTGTTCAGCATGCCGACGATGGTCGAGTTGTTGTCCGCCAGCCGTTCGATAATGCCGTTGACGCTGGCAAGCAGGTTGTTCTCCAGCGAGCTGACGGTATGGGCGGTATGTTCTGTGCGAGCCGAAATCGCGGCGAGCGTATCGTTGGTGCGCGATGCGATGGCGTCGATCAGCGCTGCATTTTCCGCACGCAGGCGGTCGGTGCTTTCCTGGGCAGCCTGCGAGATCAGCGCTGCTGCTTCCTGGCCGGTTGCGGCGTAGCGGTCGACGATCGGGCGTGCCTTTTCATCGATCAGACGCGACAGTTCGGTGGAGCGGCCGGCGAGCATGGAATTGAGCTCGCGGGTGCGCTCGTCAAGTGAAGTGCGGATCGATGTGCCGCGGGCTTCCAGAGCCTTGTCGACATCGGCCAGCGTCGCATTGATCTCGTTGGCGCGCTCTTTCAGGTTGGAGCGGATTGCGTTGCTGCGCTCGTCGAGCGCGCGCTCGACCTGCGCCATGGTGGAGGCGATCTGTTCGCTGCCGCCGGCAAGCGTGTTGCGGATGGCAGAGCCACGGGCTTCCAGCGACTGTTCGGCGGAAGACAGGGCCTGCGAGATGGCGCTGACCTGGTTGCTGACCAGGGTCTCGGCTTCGGCGACCTTGTTGACGATCGCGTTGCCGGCTTCCGAGAAGGTCTGGGCGACGGCGGCAGCCTGGCTTGCCAGTCGATTATGCGTTTCGGAGACGCGGCCGACGATTTCTTCCGAACGCTCGCTCATGACGCGGGTAAAGGCGTCGCTGTGGTTGCCGAGGTCGTCGGCAAATTGCTGGCCGGTACGGGCAAGCAGATCGGCCGTACGTGTCGCTTCGCTGTCCATGCCCTGGGCGGCATCGGCGACGGCGGTGCGCAGCGTCGTGGCGAGGTTGGTGGCCTTGCCTTCGATGGTGCGGTTGACGGCTTCCAGACCGACATTGAGCGCCCGGTCCATGGTCGACAGGCGCTCTTCGATGCGGGCACTGCCGCTTTCGAGCGCCTGGTTCAGATGGGTCGTACGGCTGTCGAGTGCTTCGGCCAAGGTTGCCAGACGCTCGTCGAGTGCTGAGGTGAGGCGGGTCGCTGCATCGCCGCCGCTGCTGTCGATGCGCGCAGCGCCGCTTGCCAGCGTGTCGGACAGACGGTTGCCGGCGGCATCTACCTGGGCGGCAACGCCGCCGACGCCTTCATGGATACGATTTTCGAGGGTGGACAGGCTGGCCTCGACGCGCGAGCCGGTCTCGGCGAAACGGCTGGTCATACCGTCGATCGACTGGTTGAGGTTGGTCGAGAAGGTCTCGGCCGAACGCTGTATATCGCCTGCCGCCTGCTGAATACGGCCGGCAATATCGCCAGCACCGCTGTGCAGACGCTCTTCGAGTGTCTTTGCGCTGGCGTCGATGGTCTGGCGCAGCGAAGCCTCGCGATCCTCAAGCGACATTTCCAGCATGCTGGCGCTTGTGGCGATCGACGTTCCGATCGCAGTCGCCTGTTCCATAAGGGTATTGTCGATCTGGGCATGGGCGTCGCGGAGCGTCACGCTGATGGCGTTGCTGCGATCGTCCAAAGTGGAACGCATGCGTTCATAGGCGGAAGCAAGGTTCTCGTCCATCTGCGACAGGCCGGCGCCAAGCGCCTTTTCAACCCGTTCCGCCGAACCACCAACGACGCTTTCGATGCGGTCGCTGCTGCTGCCGAGCAGGCCGGAAAGCGCATCGGTATGGGCGGTGAGCGAACGGTCGAGGCGTTCCTGATTTTCGGTGTAGGCGGCGCGAATGGCGTCAGCCTTGTCACCAAAGGCACCGGCGACGCGAGATTCCGCGCCCGCAACGCTGTCAAGCAGGGCATTGGCACGAGCTTCGAGTGTGCTTTCGAAGCGGCTCTGGTTTTCAGCGAGCGAGATGGCGAATGCCATGCTCTTGTCGTCGAGTGTGTCGGTGAGCGCGGCATGGCCATAGTTGATCGACTGGGCGATCGCGTCTGCGCTGTTTGCCAGCGTTTCCTCGATCCGGGCCTGGTTGTCGGACAGGGCGATTGCGAGCGCCAGCGTCTTGTCGTCGAGGCTGCCGACGATCTTGTCATGGGTGCCGGCGACCGTGTTGGCGAGCGCATCCATCCGGCTGGAAAGCGAATTCTCCAAGCGCGCCTGCGTATCGGCCAGCGAGGCGGCCAGGGCGACGGCTTTCTGATCCAATGTGTCGGCAACGGCGTTGTGGTTGCCTGAGAAGGCGTTGGTGATCGCTTCGGCGCGATGAGCCAGCGTTTCCTCAAGGCGCGACTGGCCCTGGGTCAATGCGTCGGCGAGCGCCTTGGTCTTGCCGTCCAAGGTATTAGCGACCGCTTCGGCGTGGCCGGCGACGGTGTCGTCCAGCCGTGCCTGGCTCTCCGAAAGCGCAATGGCAAGCGCCATGGCCCGGTCGTCCAGAGTGTCGGCAATCTTGCTATGCGTGTCGGCCAGCGTGCTGGTCAGGCTCTCGGTGCGGCTGTGCAGGGTGTCTTCGATGCGCGACTGCCCTTCAGACAGCGCGATGGCAAGTGACATTGCCTTGTCGTCGAGCGTGTCGGCGATCTTGGCGTGCGTATCGGCCAATGTGCCGGTCAGAATCTCGGTGCGGTTGTTCAGCGTGTCTTCGATACGCGATTGGCCGTCGGAGAGTGCGATGGCAAGCGCCATGGCCTTGTCGTCCAGCGTGTCCGCGAGCTTGCTGTGAGTGTCGGCGACGGTATTGGCAAAGGTGTCGGCACGGCTCGCGAGGGTGTTTTCGAGACGAACCTGGCTTTCGGCCAGCGAACTCGTCAGCTTTGACGTGCGCTCATCGAGAGCCGATGTCAGGTTTTCATGCGTACCGCTAACCGCATTGATGATGCCTGCCGAACGGTCGGCCAAAGTCTGCTCGAAGCGCGTCTGATGATCGGAGAGGGCGCCGAATAGCGCGCTGCTGCGCTCGGCCATGACAGCATCGATATGCTCATGCGCGGAACCCAGCGCCTGGGTGATTTCGCCGGTGCGAGCAGAGAGCGTGTTGTTGATCTCGTTGGCGCGGCCGAGGAAGGTATTGGTCAGCTCGCTCGTGCCCTTGTTCAGCGCGGAGGAGATATCCGATGTGGCCGTCTGCAGGGACTTGGTGAACTCGCCGGAATGGGCTGCGAGTGTGTCGCTCAGTTCGGCGGAGCGGCCGGCAAAGGCCGAGGTGAGTTCTTCCGTACCGCTCTGGAGAGCAGTCGAGACATCGCGCGTCACGCCCTCAACGGCGGAGGTGAAGGCGCCTGCATGCGCGGCGAGGCTGGAGTTCATCTCGCTGGTGCCGGAGGTCAGGGCCGAGGAAATATGCGTCGTCGCTCCCTGGAGAGCGGTCGCGATTTCACCGGCCTTGTCGCCGATCGCACTTTCCAGCAGTTCCTGGCTAGTGGCAAACGTCGTCGCCAAGGCAAAGGACTGATCAGTCAGCGAAGAACCGAGGCGCTCGATGCTGGATGTCAGAATGCCGTCAATGGCATCCGAGCCGCCGCTCAGCGTCTCGTTGATCCGTGTCAGGCTCTCAGACAGCTTGCTGTCCAGCGAGCCGGCGCGTTTGTCGAAGGCGGAGGTAAATTCGGAGACGCGTTCGTCGAAGGTAGTCGAAAGATGCGCAACGGTCGACTGGAAGCGCTCCTCGAAGAAGCCGGAGCGAAGATCGATATCCATGATGGTATCGTCGGCCGTCGACTGCAGGCTCTGGCGGAAGCTCGCGCCCTTTTCGTCGAGGCTGCTGTTCAGCTTGGAGAGGACGGCGTCGAGCGTGCCGGTGATCGAGCGCTCGCTACCGGTCAGGCTCTCGCTGATTTCGCGGGTGCGGGCGACCAGCGTTTCGTTGAGCTGACGCGCACGCTCGTTGAGCGCGGTGTTCAGCTTTTCGGTATTGGCGTCGAGCGTCGATGCGCGCGTCTCGAATTGGCCCACCAGCTCCTTGCCGCGTTCGGCAAGGGTCGACGACAAAGATTCAAGGCGGGAGTCGAATTCCTGGCTCAGCGCGAAGCCGGACGCATTGAGGTTCTGCAGCAGGCTGTCGGTCTTGGCGGACAGCAAAGTGCCGAGCGCTTCCACGGCGGCATCGGATGTCTCCATCAGCGTGGCGGCGCGCGTGTCGATCATCGAGGCGAAAGCCTCGCCGGAGGTCGACAGGCGCACGGCAATTTCCTCGGTCGCCAGCGACAGGTCTTCGCGGATCTGCTCATGCACGCCGACGATGGACGAACGAATGCGCTCAGCATGGTTGACGATCGCGTCGCGTTCCGAGCCGAGTTCATGCACGAGGCCGCGTACGCGCAGCTCGTTATCGGCATAGCTGCGCTCGAGCGCGTTGACTTCGGTGTGAACCAGCGTCTCGAGTTCGGTGGCGCGGGCGATCGTCCGCTCGATGCCTTCGTTCATGGCCGAAACTTCGCGGCGCACGGCCTGGCCGACGGTCATGATGCGCTCAGAGGCGACGGTTTCGGGCTCGACAAGACGCAATGCCACCTCAGCCATGGAGCGGGCGGCGTTGCGCATGTCATGGGCGCGCGAAATCATCATGCCAAAGGCATAGAAGAGAAGGACGGGAACGATGATGCCGATCATGCACGCGATGAGGCCGGGAAGGGCGGCGACATCGGCAAATGTGCGGATATTACGGATCTGATCGCCGTAAAGCAGAAAGGCGAGGCCGGCGCCGCCGATGATCCAGAACAGCGAGACGATCGTGGCGTTGCGGACGGCGTTGCTTTGGGAGCCGCCATCGAGAGCTTTCAGGATGCTTGCCGGGCTGGCGCGGTTGGCGTCATTGGCCGGAGCAAAGACCGGGCTCCTCGGCGCTTCAGCCGGTCGAGCCGCTGCTGCGGCAGGGGGGGTGCTGCGCGCTGCGGATGCCTTGCGGGCTGCATCGTCATTGGGTTGTTTTGTAGGCGGATTCGATGGCTCAGACACTATTGCCTCCGGGGCATCTGGCGTTGAACCGCCGCGAGACTCCAAGCTATCCTCACTGAAATCGATCTGTAAAGCTTCGTCCAATGCTTGAAAGGCTTTGTCCTCGATCGACTCGATGTACTTTTTGTTCGCCATACGGTTACGCCTCGTTACAACTCAATCGGGCCTGCCGTGTCTTTTCCGGAAAATCCGCCACGTCCGGAAAAGACGAACCCTGCCTCCCGCGAGGTCACCCGTCTTCGACTGCTGTCGAGATGGATTTCCCATTACATTTCAGGGTGGATACCCGCTTTATCAAACGGAAGGTATGAAAACATTACCACTATCCACTCGTTGGGCAAAGGCATGTGCCAGAAACCCAATTTAAGAGTATCGTAGTGACACATTCCCCCAAGCGTGACAATTAATTCCACCGCCGGCTCATCACGACATTAAGCTGTTGTTAACATTTTTTAACCGCGGAAGCCGGTGAAAGTCTAAGAATTTAGCCATGTTTAACGCGCATTAACCATGTCGCGAGATTTGCGCCCTGAATGTGCCAAAATTTAACTTGATGGCCATCACCGGGCCGCAAGCTTGCGGCAGTTCCCAAAGAAGTCATAGATATAAAGTACGGGAGAGTTGGCACATGGCAGCATTGAATATCGCGTTCGAGGCGCCGGATAATTCGCGCGGCGCGGCGCCGTCGCGGGAACGGGCAATCGATCTGGTTCACCTGGCGAAGCAGACGATGGGCGACAAGGCACTGGAAGTGGAAGTGCTCCAGATGTTTGCCCGGCAGGCCCGGTCCTGTCTGCAGGAAATCAGCAGCGGCGACAGCAAGCGCGTCCGGGCTGCATCGCACCGGTTGAAGGGGGCTGCTAGTGCTGTCGGCGCATTCAAAGTGGCCGATGCCGCCAGTGCGCTCGAAAGCGATGCCGGCGACGCCTCCTGCATGGCGACGGTAACGACCAGCGTCATCGAGGCGGAGAATTTCATTCTCAAGCTGTCGCGTTGAACTGAGACGGCTGAAAATCACAGATTCTTGTCATTGCGCCGCCAAACGGTTTCAGCCGTTTCGGCGGCGCAAATGTTGACTGCCTCCGGGAATTGGTGGAAGAAAAATTCCGGATCATCCTTCACTCACGAATACCGGAATTCATTGACATGACCAAACTGACCATCGTTGCTTTCGACGGCACGCGTTTCGACCTCAATGCCGACGAAGGCTCCACCGTGATGGAGAACGCCGTTCGCAACTCCGTTCCCGGCATCGACGCCGAATGCGGCGGCGCCTGTGCCTGTGCCACCTGTCATGTCTATGTCGATGATGACTGGGTAGAGAAGGTCGGTGGTCCGCAGCCGATGGAAGAGGACATGCTGGATTTCGCCTTCGACGTCCGTCCGAGCTCGCGGCTCTCCTGTCAGATCAAGCTGACGCAGGCGCTCGACGGTCTCGTCGTGCATGTTCCCGAACGTCAGGCCTGATAGGCAGGCAATCTTTTCATGCTGTTGGCAAAAAGATGCCTCGCTCAGCTTGTCGCAGCGAGCGAGGCAAGGCGGGCGCATCACCAACAGGCAAGGGAGGAAACACCTGCGGTTTCAGGACGCGCCAGGAGAACACCTGGTATATTCATCAAGAGCAAAATTCTGACAGGTCTTCGCGAAAAGCTTTTCTCTTTTTCGCATTTCGATCCACCAGAATCGGATCAGCGCTGTAATTGACAGGAAAAACCTATTTCAGATTCTCGTAAAGTTCAAAGAACGAAACTGGTGAACGATTCACAGGTAATAGTGACAGTTTTCACACAGTTGGCTGTGATCAAAGCGTGATTTTGGTGGAAAACCGCCGTGGCAACCCTTATTCGCCACGCCGCTGGCTGCGATAAGTCAACAGCCGCTGCATGCGGTTCTGGAAATTCAGTGCCTCGATTCGGTCGAAGCGGGCCTGATCCTTGTCATGGAGTTCGGTTTCCCGAGCGGTGACGTCGTTTGCCTTGTCCTGAAGCGTATCGCAATTCTTGGCCGGGGGCAGAGCGAGTATGCCTTGTTCCATTCGGCGCGCATGCTGGCGCGCGATGTCGACATGCCGGTCCTCGTGGCGCCGGATATCCGCCGAGAGCGTATCCCAGATCATGGACAGTTGCCGGCTTGCATGCCGGCGATCGCGCCAGCGCGGCAGGATGATTTCGGTGTCGACCGTGACCTTGACGCCGGCGATATGACAACGTCCGTCTCTTTGCTCATAGGTGGCATTGCCGCCGAAGCGGATTTTCGTAGCGCCGGGATGATGGCTGCTGGAGCCCATGGCAACTGGCCCGCGCGCATTCAACGCTGCATCGAGCGTATCGGCACTGTTGCCCTTAATGTCGAAATAAGAGACGGATTTGCGGGCAATCACCTCCGCTTTCGCCACACCGGAAATGCCGCACAGAAGCAACAGGATGAGCGGAACGCGGATGTGGCGGGATGCAAACGGCATTCATGCTGCTACCAGTTGAACTTCGATCAAGCTTGCGGCATAGCCACTGCGAGCGCAATATCGGGCGCGAGGTTTTTTCATTTTCAATGGGATGGATGGTTCGTGACGGAGCTTCGCAGCCATAGCTGGCATGTCGCGCACGGGCGCAGGCTCGACCTTGGCGAGCACGGCGTCATCATGGCGATCGTCAATGTAACGCCGGATTCCTTTTCCGACGGCGGCCACTATGAGGCTGTCGATGCGGCGGTCGCCCATGCACTTGCCTGCGTCGAGGAGGGAGCTGATATCATCGATATCGGTGGAGAGTCGACGAAGCCGAACGCGGACGCCGTCAGTGCCACGGAAGAGCAGGGGCGGGTACTGCCGGTCATTGAGGCGCTGCGTGGCAAGACGGATGCGCTGATCTCCATCGACACCTATCGCGCCGATACGGCACGGCTGGCGATCGGCGCAGGCGCCCATATTGTCAACGACGTCTTCGGTCTGCAGCGTGAGCCGGAGATCGCCGCGTTGGCGGCGCAGACGGGCGCGGGGCTCTGCATCATGCACACCGGCCGCGACCGGCAGAAGCTCACCGATGTCATCGACGACCAGGTGCTGTTTTTGAGCCGATCGCTCGATATCGCCGCCGCGGCTGGCGTGGACAGACAGAACATCGTGCTCGATCCCGGCTTCGGCTTCGCCAAGGATACTGAGGAGAATCTGGAGCTGATGGCGCGCTTTACCGCGCTGCTGCGCTTCGAACTGCCCCTGTTGGCCGGCACTTCGCGCAAGCGTTTCGTCGGCGCTGTCACCGGGCGGGAGGCGCAGGACAGAGATGTGGGAACGGCGGCGACCAGCGCCATATTGCGTTTGCAGGGCGCCGCAATTTTTCGGGTACACAATGTCGCAATTAACAGGGATGCACTGGCGGTCGCGGATGCTATCCTTAGGACACGGGCGAAATTAGGCGGCAGGACGCCATAAGCGATATGATCTACACCATCACCCTTCAGAACTGTGCCTTCTTTGCCCGCCATGGCGTGCATGACGAAGAGGAATTCCTCGGCCAGCGCTTCTTCGTCGATGCCGAACTCGATGTCGATGGCGGCGATGCGCTGGATCGGGATTCGATCGGCGATACCGTCAATTACGGCATTGCCTTCAGCGTCATCGAGGAAATCGTTACCGGTCGCCGCCGCTATCTGATCGAGGCGCTGGCGCTCGACGTCGCCAAGGAATTGTGTCGGCGGTTTCCGAATATTCGTCGGGCGAAGATTACGGTACGCAAGCCCAACGCGCCGGTTCCGGGCGTTCTTGATTATGTGCAGGTGAGCGTTGAACACTTTGCCTGAAGCCGGCTTTTCGCGCGCTACTCTCGGCCTTGGCGGTAACCTCGATAATCCGGTGCGGGCCATGGCGCTCGCCTTGCGGACACTGGACGCGCGCGCCGACTGCCGTGTTGCCGCGGTTTCGCGGGTCTATCGTACGCCGCCATGGGGCAAGACCGATCAATCGTTCTTCTATAATTCCTGTGCCGCCGTCGATACGACACTGTCGCCGGAAGCATTGCTCGATGTCTGCCTGGATATCGAACGCGAGATGAAGCGGGTGCGCCTCGAGCGCTGGGGGCCGCGTACCATCGACATCGATGTCCTGACCTATGGCGACATTGAGCAGATAGAACCGCTGCTGACGATCCCGCATCCGCGGATGACCGAGCGGGGATTCGTGCTGATGCCGCTTGCGGATTTTGCCGCTGATCTCGTGGTCAAGGGGCGAACGGTGAAGGATTGGCTGGGCGCGGTGGATGTGCAGGGGATCGAGATCGCGGATGAAAACCGCGATTGGTGGCGTTCCGCCTGACGCGGAAACGTAAAAGCCGGCATATCAATGCCGGCTTTTCCAGAAATAGCGATGGGCCAGGGTTCTACTCAATCGATCCCACGGCCATCTGATCGACATCGGCGCGTTGCAGCGTGACGCCGATCACCGGTACCATCTGTTCGCCGACCTTGACCGAGATCGTGACATTCATCGACTTCTTGTCGGTGACGCGTGCGATCATGGCGCCGTTCAGCTTCTGGCGATTGAGGCCGAGGACCACTGTGCCATCGCTGACGGTGCCCGAGGTGACATCGAGGCCTTTGCCCGCCGCTCCGTCCAGGAACTTCCCACTGTAGCTGGCGCCGTTCTGGGTGATTTCGGCGGACATCGGCTGCTGGAAGACGCCGACGCGGCAGGTGCCGTCGAGCTTCACGCCGGCCGAGCTGCCATCGAGCGCCTGACCGGTCAGATTGCAGGTGAACTTCGTACCCTTGTATTTGCCGGCGACGATCTCGCCCGGGCCGCGCCAGGAGCCGGCGACGGACTGGAAGAAGGCCTTATCACGGGATCCCGCATCGGCTGAATGTACCCAGGCACCTAAGGAAAGGGCCGCGGCGGCAAAGCCGCTTACAAGAAGAAACTGGCGCGAAAACATGGACATTCCCTAACGAAGAGGAACCTGAAACTGGTGTCCACTTTTGCCTTAGAATGGTTAATGCTTGGTTTCTTATGGAGGAGAAAGCCGCTTTCGCAGGTGTTTACAGCATTCAGCGGCCGGTGATGTTCGGGGCTAGGTCTCCGACGAAATCGCCGATGCCTGGCCGTTTCAATGCCTTGAAGGATAGGGGCCGGCAAAGATCCATGGCGGCAATGCCGATGCGTGCCGTCATCATGCCATTGACGACGCCTTCGCCCAGCCGGGCGGAGAGTTTCGAGGCAAGGCCATGGCCGATCAACTGCTGCACGATGCTGTCGCCAACGGCGATGGAGCCGGTTACGGCGAGGTGGGCGAGCACGTCGCGCATCAGCTTGAGCATGCCGAGCCCGCCGGGCCTGCCGCCGTAAAGCTCCGCCATGGCGCGGACAAGCTTGGCTGATTCGTAGAGGACGTAGAGGATATCGACGAGCGCGCGCGGGCTGACGGCGGTGACGACGGAGACGCGTTTCGACGCGCCCAGAATGAGCGCGCGGGCGCTGCGATCGAGTGGGCCGAGCAGCTCGCGTTCGGCAAGGTCGATAAGGTGCGGCGCGTCGATGATATCGTCTTCGGCAGCTTTCAGCGTGGCGCGACCTTTCGCAGTTGCCGGATTGGCTTCCAGGAGGGTGCAGAGACGCTGGACCAGCGCTTTCGCGCGCGCTGGGCGCGTCTCGATGACAGCGGCGTCAGCCTCCGCCTTGATCGTCTGTACTGCCGCAAGCCGCATCATGCCGGCCGTTTCGCGGACAACGATGGCAAGAACTGCGAGGATGCCGACGGCGAGCACGGTCAGTGCCGTATAGCCGAGCCAGTCGGCGCGGCTGAACAGGTTGCGAATCAATTCGTCGGTCCACAGGCCGAAGGCGAGCGACACGAGAATGCCGAAGGCGCTAAGGGCGACCTTGCCGAAGGAGAATCTGCGGCGGCGCGGCGCGGCAATGGCCGCCTCGGTTTCGGATGCGGAGAGGGCAGGATTGAGGAACGGATCCTCCTCATCCGGCGTCAGAACGATTTCGGTGTCGAAGCTCTGCGGCTTGCGGCGCGGCGTCTCAGGTGCCGTTTTGGTATGTGCACCATCCTTTGGCGCCTCCGGCTCCAGCGAAAAGGCGGCGGGACGGCGGGCAAGACCCTTTGGGTCGTCTTCTGTCGGCTTCGTCATGCGAGGCGGTCTCCGAACAGGAACTGCATGGCGCGGTCGAGGCGGATATGCGGCACGGAGAGTTTGATACCGCCGCCGGTTTCGTCCAGCTCCGGCGGACGAAACCGGACCACGTTCACCTCGGGCAGATGGACATTTGTCGCGCCGGGGTCAAGCGCATCGAACAGCCATTGCGGATTTTCCGGCAGGTCGCCGGGAAAGACCGCCGTCTTGCGATTGCCGTCGAAGCGTTCGCCGCCGATGGTTTCCGCATCCATGGGGGTGCCGACGATAACGGGCAGGGTATGGCCGTCGCGTTTCACCGTTGCCTCGCGGGTGGCGCGCACCGAAGCGATCGCCATGACGTCGATGCCGGCGCCGGCCATGCCGATGCGGTCGATGGCGCGCTCGACAAGGCGGCGGGTCAAAGCTTCAAGCCGGTCATGGCTTTCGTGATGGAGGTGATCGGCCTTGGTCGCGGCGACCAGCACGCGGTCGATGCGACGGCCGAGCAGGGACGATAGCAAGGAATTGGTGCCGGGACGGAAACAGGCAAGCACATCGGTCAACGCGCGCTCGAGATCCTGCACGGCTTCAGGGCCACGATTGATCGCCTGCAACGCGTCGACAAGCACGATCTGCCGGTCCAGCCGGGCGAAATGTTCGCGGAAGAAGGGTTTGACCACGACGGATTTATAAGCCTCGTAGCGCCGCTCCATCATGGCCCAGAGCGATCCCTTCTGCGCAATGGTTTCGTTTGCGGGAATCAACGGAGCGAAAGTGAGCGCCGGCGAGCCGTCGAGGTCGCCGGGAAGCAGGAAGCGGCCGGGCGGCAAGGTCGATAGCGAGCGTTCATCGGATTTACACGCCTTGAGATAGTCGGCAAAGGCAGTCGCGAGGTCTCGCGCCGTCATCTCGTTCGCCGGTGCGGCAATGTCGGTTACTTGCGTCAGCGCCAGCCATTTTTGAGAGAGTTCGGCACGCACGCCAGTCTGCGCCAGCGCCAGCGTTTCCTCGCTGAAAGTGCGGAAATCCTTGGCGAGCAGCGGCAGATCGAGCAGCCATTCGCCGGGATAGTCGACGATGTCGATGGAAAGGCGGCCGGGCGAGAACAGCCGGTTCCAGCCGCTGGCGCTCTGGTAATCCAGCGTGATGCGCAGCTCCGAGATCGCTCGCGTCGAATCAGGCCAGATACGCTCCTTCACCAGCGCACGAATGTGGTCCTCATACTGGAAGCGCGGCACGGCGTCGTCCGGCTGCGGTTCAGGGCGAACGGCGGAGACGCGGCCGGATTGTACCGGCTCGAACAGCGGCAGGCGGCCGCCATTCAGAAGATTGTGCACCAGGGAGGAAATGAAAACGGTCTTGCCGGAGCGCGAGAGGCCGGTGACGCCAAGCCGAATCGTCGGATTGACGAGGCCCGTTGTGCGGTCGACGAGGTTGTCGAAGGCGATGCGGGCGTCGTCCGTGAAGGAGGTCAGGCTTGGCGGCAAGGCGGGATCCCTGAATGACAGCGTCGTCGTCAATATAGGAAGCAATGCAAGCGCCGAAAAGATGATCAGGCTTTATAGATCAAAACTCGCTAAATCATCGCCTGGCCTGATATTTTCCAACTGGTCCTATTCGGTGATGAATTCCGTCAGGATCCAGCCGGAGGATGTGGCGTCGATTACGGCGAGACCGGCGGTCGGAAAGCCGGCGGGCAGGGCGGCGACCAGCGCGTCATGGCCGATCAGGGCTTCGAGTGTCTGCTCGATGATCGGGTTGTGCCCGACCAGCATCACCGATTCCTCGGTCACCTGCGAGGAGATGATTTCCAGATAGACGTCCAGCGTCGCATTGTAGAGCGCGTCGACGAAACGGAATTCGGGAGGCGGGGTCATGGCGCGGCGGACGGCGTCGGCGGTCTGGCGACAGCGGAGCGCTGTCGAGGAGATGACGAGATCCGGCTTATAATCCTTGTCGGCGGCCTTGTCGGCAACGATCTCGGCGTCGGCATAGCCATCGTCGCTCAGCGGTCGGTCGAAATCCCGCTGGCCGGGGGCGGCGTGCTGAGCCTTGGCGTGACGTAAGAGGTAAATCCTGGAAGGTGGCGGTGAGATGCTGGTCATGGCAAAATTCCCATGCTGAATTTATCCTTTGACGTATCGTTTCATCCCATGCGCCGTCAACTGCGGAACTATTGGTGATACGGGGACTTAGCGACCCCTCACGCCAAGGTTACGGCAACAGCACAATTTCGATATTGCAAGAATATGATGAAAAAATAGACTGTTAGCCGAATTTTATGACAAAATTAAAAATCGGTTTACAGCATCTATTTGGCTTGAACCGATACTATCGGTTGGGATATACAGCGCGCCATATGAGATGTTCTTCAGGAGAATCGCGTTGAGTGAGAAGATCGATCTTAGCGAGTATGTGCCCTCGGAAAACGAGGAGTTCATGAATTCGCGTCAGCGGGCCTACTTTCGAGCAAAGCTAGTAGCCTGGAAGAATGATATCCTAAGAGAAGCGCGCGAAACGCTCGAGCATTTGGCCGAAGAAAGCGCAAACCACCCAGATCTGGCCGACCGGGCTTCTTCGGAAACCGACAGAGCCATCGAACTCCGGGCTCGGGATCGTCAGCGTAAGCTGATCTCGAAAATCGATGCCGCTATGCAACGCATCGATGAAGGCACCTACGGTTACTGTGAAGAAACCGGTGAGCCGATCGGCCTGAAGCGCCTGGATGCTCGACCGATCGCTACCCTGTCGATCGAAGCACAGGAGCGCCACGAGCGCCGCGAAAAAGTTTATAAAGACGAATAATCACTGTCCGGCTAAAATCGGACTGCAAAAAATAAAGGCACGACGGAAATCCCCGTCGTGCCTTTTTCGTATCTTTGTGAAGCCAGCTAAAGCCGTATCCTGATTACTTATCGCGGTTGACGCTCATTTCGCCGAAAATGCGCGCGACTTCTTTTTGAAGCGCGGCGTCCGAGCCGGTGATCGGCGCGAGCTCGGGGTCACGGCGTTGTGCCGGGGCCGCCGCGGGTTGTTGTTGGATCTGCCGCTGCTGCGGCGCGTTCGGGATGATCCGCTCGGCGGTGAGGTTGTTTGCCATTTCGGCCTCCAGCACGCGCTGGAAATCGCTGCCGGGCTCACGGATCTGCTGCGGCGCTGCAACTGCCGGGGCGGCGGGAGTGGCGCGCGGCGGTTCCTGCGGCAGAACGACATGGCGTGCCGCGTCCAGTATCTCGGCAGCCTCAGCTTCGCTCAACACGGCCGTTGCGGATTGCTGCGCGCGCGGCGGCTGTGCCGCAACGGGCTGCGGGCGCTCGATTGCCGGTTCGATGGCGGCGGTCGGTTCGGAGTCCAAATAGGCCTCGATCTTTGCCTCCGCAGACTCCTTCGGCTGGCGATCAAGGCGCGGAAGCTCCGGTGCCGGCTCCAAACGACGTTCAGGGGGCGTCGGCAGCTCGATCGGGATCGGCGTCTGTGCCGCCGCTTTGCTTGGATCGGAAATACCGGATTCGATGACGATATCGGTCGGGCCGCCGATCATGATGAGGTGCTCGACACCGTCGCGGCGGACCAGCACGAGGCGTCGGCGGGCATCGACGGCGGCGGCGTCCAGCACCTGCAGGCGCGGCTGGCGGTTCTTTCCACCCCGCACGAAAGGCGACGGCGCTCGGCTCCGCAGGATCCAAAGAATGCCGATCAACAGGAGAAGGGCAATGCCAACCCCACCGGCTGCTAGAAGGAATCGGCTGCCATAGGCCCCGGCGATATCGTCCCACATGTCGAGATACTCCGTAATTAACCCCGATGTCGCGGCCTTGCCGTGGTAGTACGACCGGCCGCGCGCCTTCCTCTTTGTTCTGATATGAGGCAATCATATGGACAGGTTCACCTTCGAGGCAAGATAAGATCGTTCGCTGTCCAGCGCTCTTCCTTGTGAATACAAGCCTTTCTGCCTCCGCAAAGCTTTTTGCTGAGGCGGCAAATTGCTAAAGATGATTCGAAGGTCCGATTCCGGCGATCCGTCAAGTGTACGACGTGACAAGGAAGAGGACGGAGACGAGGGGTCCATGACGAAGCAGCGTCCGTCCGACGAGTATAGCGTACCGCTGGTGGACCGCGGGGTTCGTTCGGGCACCGTGCTGCGCATCATCCTGCTGGCCCTAGTATTAGTGGCCGCGGCGGCTGCTTTTGTGGTCTTCAAGGATCAGCTCGACAATGAGGCCGTACTCGGCGGGCTCGGCATTCTTGCCATGGTCGGCATCTTCTTTCTCGTGTCGTCGATCATCGGCTTCGTCGAGGTCATGCCGCAGACGCAGTCCGACAATCTGGCACGCTCGTTCCTCAACAGCCATCCAGACGGCACCCTGATCACGGACGAAAAAGGCCGTATCGTCTATGCCAATTCTGCCTATGGACGGCTGACTGGTGCGGCCAAGGCGACCGAGGTTCAATCGCTGGAAACGCTGCTGTCGCGCAATCGCGAATCCAATGAGGCGCTCTATCGCCTGGCCAATGGCTTGCGCGACGGCAAGGAGGGGTCCGAGGAGTTCCGGTTGCTGAAGCCGCTCGGCGCTGCGGAAGGCAGTGGCAATGACGGCCATTGGTATCGCTTGAAAGCGCGCGTGCTGCCGCCCGAGCCTGGACGTGGCAAGGCGCTACACATCTGGCAGATTACCGACATCACCTCGGAGCGTGACGACCAGGAACGCTTCTTCAAGGAATTGCAGAACGCCATCGATTATCTCGATCACGCGCCTGCGGGCTTCTTCTCTGCCGGCCGCAAGGGCGAGATATTCTATCTGAATGCGACGCTCGCCGAATGGCTGGGCTTCGATCTCACCAAATTCGTGCCGGGCTCGATGAGCGTCGGCGATCTCGTCGCCGGCGAGGGCCTGACGCTGATCCAGTCGGTGCAGGCCGAGCCGGGGTTGAAAAAGACGGTGACGCTGGATCTCGACCTGCGCCGCGCCAACGGCCAGAGCCTGCCGGTGCAGATCGTCCATAGTGTCACCTCGATGCGCGACGGCGCGCCCGGCGAAAGCCGGACCATCGTTCTGACCCGGCAGAATGGCGGCGACAACGCTCAGTCCGCTTCCGTTGCGGCGATGCGTTTCAGCCGCTTCTTCAACAATACGCCAATGGCGATTGCTTCAGTCGATGGCGCCGGGCGCATCCTGCGCACGAACGCGCCATTCCTGAAGCTCTTCTCCGATCTCGTGTCGCGCGACGATATCGAGCGCGGTGCGGCGCTTGAGACGGTTGTCAATGAAAGCGATCGCCCACGGCTCAAGGATGCGCTGGCCGCCGCCAAAGACCGGCAAGGCGATATCCCGCCGATCGATTCCCGCAATCCGAAGGACGATACCCGGCATTTCCGCTTCTACGTCAACGCCGTCATCGACCAGACCGACGAGGCGCCGGAAGAGGCAGCCATCGTCTATGCCGTCGAAGTGACCGAGCAGAAGGCGCTGGAAACGCAGATGGCGCAGACGCAGAAGATGAATGCGGTCGGCACGCTTGCCGGCGGCATCGCGCATGATTTCAACAACGTACTGACGGCCATTCTGCTGTCTTCCGACCATCTGCTGCTGCAGGCCCGGCCCTCCGACGCCAGCTTCGCGGATCTGATGGAGATCAAGCGCAATGCCAACCGTGCCGCCGTGCTGGTGCGGCAATTGCTTGCCTTCTCGCGCAAGCAGACGATGCGGCCGACGATCCTCAATCTGACCGACGTGATCGGCGACCTTCGCATGCTGGTGGAACGGCTGCTGTCGGGCACGCATGTCAAGCTCGATGTTGATTACGGCCGCGATCTCTGGCCGGTGAAGACCGACCTGTCGCAGTTCGAGCAGGTGCTGATCAATCTCTGCGTCAACGCCCGCGACGCGATGCCGGGCGGCGGGACGCTGACGCTGCGCACCCGCAATCTGCCGGCCTCGGATGTCGCTGCTTTCAACTATGCCTATCTGCCACATGAGGAGATGGTGCTGGTGGAGGTCAACGACACCGGCACGGGTATTGCGCCTGAGATCATGGACAAGATCTTCGAGCCCTTCTTCACGACGAAGGAAGTGGGCAAGGGCACGGGTCTCGGCCTTGCCATGGTCTATGGCATCATCAAGCAGTCCGGTGGCTATATCCATCCGGAATCGGAAGTTGGCAAGGGCACGACCTTCCGCATCTTCCTGCCGCGCCATATCGTCGAAATGCCGGCCCTGACGGAAGGCCAGACGCCCGAGAGCCGCGATATCTCGGCGATGGACCAGAGCGTCGCCGCCGTCGTTCCGCCGGAGGAACCTGCGGATCTCACCGGCAAGTCGGCCGTCGTGCTCCTGGTCGAGGACGAAGAGGCGGTCCGTCGTGGCGGCAAGCGCATGCTTGAGACGCGTGGCTACACCGTTTACGAGGCCGGCTCCGGCGTCGAGGCGCTCGAGATCATGGAAGAACTCGACGGCCAGGTGGATGTCGTCGTGTCCGACGTCGTTATGCCGGAAATGGATGGGCCGACTCTGCTTGGAGAGCTGCGCAAGAAATATCCGGATATGAAGTTCATCTTCGTCTCTGGCTATGCCGAGGACGCCTTTGCCCGCAATCTGCCGGCCGACGCCAAATTCGGCTTCCTGCCGAAACCGTTCTCACTGAAGCAGCTTGCGGTGGTCGTCAGGGAGACGCTGGATCACTAGTGAGAATTTTTCTGTGTCTCGCTGAAAGATGGCGAATTGCGAACAAAAGCTAGTCACAATGAGATGGCAGCAACTAAGAGATGTTCGTCGCTCATCTTCCCGCAGGCTACATCCTTTCAAAACTCGTGATTCAGCGAGATGCCGTCTACAAAAGGTCGCTGGTCGGCGTGGCTTTGGTGTGCTCGGTTCTTCCGGACGCGGATCTTGCTTACTTCTACCTCGTTGACCAACGAAGACATGAACACCACGATTATATAACGCACACGCCGGTCTTCTGGCTCGCGATCGCCGGTGTTTTGGCTTTAAGGCTCGTCATGTTTCGCAAGCGTGGGTGGTTGATCTTCGTCTTGATGGGCCTGCTCAGCATATTGCTGCATCTCGCTCTGGATTCGGTGACTGCCGATATCCGCTGGCTATTTCCTTTCAGCGACCAAGGTTTCAACCTCGTTCAGGTACCGGCGCTTTATCAGCCATGGTACCTCAACTTTGTCTTTCACTGGACGTCTCTGATCGAGCTGGCAATCTGCGTTTTGGCGATGGTCTTGTTCGCAAGGGATCGGCTCCAGCAGAGGCTGCTGTAGAAACATTGTTTTACTCTCATTGCTATTTTGATCCGATCCGTGGCATCTAGCGGGCATGAACGACCTCGCAAATCCCAATCTGCGGACGTGGTGGCGCTCCTTGTAGGAGCGGCAGTCGTCATTTCTTGAAATCGACCCTTGCCGCCGTGATCCGGCAGGTATGGTCAATTTTCCAAGTTTCTTCCCGATCGCGGCGGCTCCTTTACGGAGCATCAAAATGTACTCACCAATTGACAGTCGTCCCGTCATCCTGACTGGTGATCGACCCACCGGCCCTCTGCATCTCGGCCACTATGCTGGTTCTCTGCGGAACCGTGTGGCCCTTCAGCATAGTCATCGGCAATACCTGCTTCTCGCAGACACGCAGGCCCTAACCGATAATGCCGATGATCCGGATAGGGTTCGCCGCAACGTCCTGGAAGTCGCGTTCGATTATCTCGCCGTGGGGATCGATCCGGCGGAGACCACGATCTGCCTGCAGTCTGCCTTGCCGGCGCTCGCCGAATTGACGCTTCTATACCTGAATTTCGTGACTGTCGGGCGGCTTGAACGCAATCCGACGATCAAGACGGAAATCCAGCTTCGTGGCTTCGAGCGCGATATTCCGGCGGGGTTTCTTTGCTATCCTGTGTCCCAGGCGGCCGACATTACCGGCTTCAAGGCGACGATCGTTCCCGTTGGCGAAGACCAGGCGCCGTTGATCGAGCAGACCAACGAGATCGTGCGTCGTCTCAACCGGCAGATTGGTCGCGAGCTTTTGCCGGAAGCCGAGGCGATGATCCCGGCGATCGGTCGTCTGCCGGGTGTCGATGGCAAGGCGAAGATGAGCAAATCGCAGGGCAACGCCATCCCGCTCTCTGCCTCACCGGACGATATTCGCGAGGCGGTTCGGCGAATGTACACCGATCCTGATCATCTGCACGCAGCCGATCCGGGCAAGGTCGAAGGCAACGTCGTTTTCACCTATCTCGACGCGTTTGCCGAGGATCGGGATTTTGTCGACGAGATGAAGGCGCGCTATCGAAGGGGCGGTCTTGGTGACATGACGGTGAAGCGGCATCTCGAGGATGTGCTGCAAGCGCTGCTCGCGCCCATCCGTGAAAGGCGCGCCCGCTATGCCGGCGATCCGGCCTATGTCCTGGATTTGCTGCGGCAGGGTACGCTGAAGGCGAGGGAGCGCACCGAGGCGACAGTTGCCGAACTGCGCGCCGCTCTCGGTCTATTCATATTGACCTGATGAGCGACGCTGTGTCCGACAACCGTCGTGCAGTTCTCGTTATTCCGCCAGGGCAACCGCGATTTCGGCGGCGAGACGGGCATTGTTTTCGACCAGCGCGATATTGGTCTTCAGGCTGCGGCCATCGGTAAGGTCGAAGATGGTGCTGAGCAGGTAGGGAGTGACCGCCTTGCCGACGATTTCGTCGCGTTCGGCGCTGTCGAGCGCGCGTTCGATATAGATCTCCATCTCCTCGCGCGGGATCTCGGCGGCTTCCGGCACCGGATTGGCGATCAGCATGCCGCCGTCGATGCCGAGTTGGTCGCGGGTGACCTGGAAATTGGCGATCGCCGCCGGGCTATTCAGCGTCAGTGGGCTCGGCAGGCCGGAGGCACGCGACCAGAAAGCCGGGAATTCGGCGCTGTCGTAGGTGACGACAGGGACGCCGCGGGTTTCCAGCACTTCCAGCGTCTTCGGAATGTCGAGGATCGCCTTGGCGCCAGCGCAGACGACGATGACGCCGGTGCGGGCAAGCTCTTCGAGGTCTGCGGAGATGTCGAAGCTTTCCTCAGCGCCGCGATGGACGCCGCCGATGCCGCCAGTCGCGAACACCTTGATGCCGGCGCGGGCGGCGGCGATCATCGTCGCGGCAACGGTTGTCGCACCGGTGCGGCGTTCTGCAATCGCGAAAGCGAGATCGGCGCGCGATACCTTCATCGCGCCTTCGGTCTTGGCGAGCGCTTCCAGCTCTTCAGGCTCCAGGCCGATATGCAGGACGCCATGAATGACGGCGATGGTTGCCGGCACGGCGCCTTCCTGGCGGATGATTGCCTCGACGCTCTGCGCCATTTCGATATTGCCGGGATAGGGCATGCCATGGGTGATGATGGTCGATTCCAGTGCTACCAGCGGCGCGCCACGCAGCTTGGCGGCGGCAACCTCCTTCGAATAGGAGATCGGCAGCAGGGGGGAGATGGGCTTGGTCATGGTCTAGTCCAATCGGCTGAAACAGGAAATGCGAGATCAATGCGCTTCATGACAGAATTACGGCTTGTGGAACAAGAGCCAACATCGCCTTCAGAAGCGCGGGCGACAAATTTTCCGCCGTGGCGAAAGGGGATTGCACGGTAATCGCGGCCACCGCCGTGCCGTGCCGGACGGCCTCGGCGAGATCGTGGCCGGCAAGCAGAGCGGAGAGAATCCCGGCAGCCAGCGAATCTCCCGCGCCGGTGACATCGGCGACATTATCAACGACAGGCGGCTGAAGGCTGACAGTGGTGTCGCCGGAGAAGGCGATCAATTCGCGCTTGCCACGGGTAATCACACCGCTTTTGAGGCCGAGTGCGCGCAGTCCGGCAACCCAATCACGCGGATCGTCGGGACGGCTTTCCGTCAGTGCCGCGGCCTCCGCCTCGTTGAGGAAAAGATGGTCGATGCCGGCAAGGCAGGGCTTCAGGCGGACAACCTTGGCCGGCGAGATCGCGATCGCGGCCAGCGGCTTTCCGTGAGTGGCTGCCCGCGCGGCAATCGAGCTCAGCGTGTCAGCCGGCAGGTTGGCGTCGCAGAGGATCAGGTCGGTGGTCTCGAAAGCATCGCGAATGGCGCGGATCGCCAGCCGGCGCGGCACGAACAGCTTGTAGAGCTCCATGTCGGCGAGCGCGATCACTAGATTGCCGTCACGCTCGAGGATTGCGGTGTAGCTCGGCGTCTTGCGGTCAAGGAAGACGAAGGGCTTGTCGTCGATGCCGGCGTGGTTTGCGGCTTCCGCCACCATCTCGCCTGAGGGATCGCCGCCGCGTGGCGAGATCAGCCGTACATCGAAGCCGAGGCGGGCCAGATTGCGCGCCGCGTTGAAGCCGCCGCCGCCCGGTTCCTCGAACCAGGCGCCCGGGTTGCTGGCGCCGGGTGCCGTATCGCCGAAAATGCGGCCGCGCCGGTCGATGTGAGCGCCGCCCAAAACGAGAATCTTCTTCGCCATATCGATCTCCTTAGCGGCCAAAAAGGCGAATCGAAGCGGTTGATAACATGCCGGAATTGGCCGGCGAGGGTACGTAAGTGCTTGGGATGAAAGAAGAAAACAAATGTAGAACGGAATTCATTTTACCTTTTTCTTTCAATCGTTTGTTGTGGCCTTGTGAAATGAGAACAAATAGAGTACAAAATTCTCATTAGCGGCGACATTGCTTGAGCGGCTTCAATAACCTAAAGGTGGATCGAATGTCTCAGAATTCTTTGCGGCTTGTAGAGGACAAATCGGTGGATAAAAGCAAGGCACTTGAAGCGGCACTCTCTCAAATTGAGCGGTCGTTCGGCAAGGGCTCGATCATGAAACTCGGCTCCAACGAGAACGTGGTCGAAATCGAAACAGTTTCCACTGGCTCCCTGAGCCTCGATATCGCGCTCGGCATTGGCGGCTTGCCGAAGGGGCGTATTGTCGAGATCTACGGGCCGGAAAGCTCCGGTAAAACGACACTGGCACTGCAGACGATTGCTGAAGCACAGAAGAAGGGCGGCATTTGCGCCTTCGTTGACGCCGAACACGCGCTCGATCCGGTCTATGCCCGCAAGCTTGGCGTCGACCTGCAGAACCTTTTGATTTCGCAGCCCGACACCGGCGAACAGGCGCTTGAAATCACCGACACGCTGGTGCGCTCCGGCGCCATCGACGTTCTCGTCGTCGACTCCGTTGCCGCGCTGACGCCACGCGCCGAAATCGAAGGCGAGATGGGCGACAGCCTGCCGGGCCTGCAAGCCCGTTTGATGAGCCAGGCGCTGCGCAAGCTTACTGCTTCGATCTCGAAGTCGAACACCATGGTGATCTTCATCAACCAGATTCGCATGAAGATCGGCGTCATGTTCGGTTCGCCGGAAACGACGACCGGCGGTAATGCGCTGAAGTTCTACGCCTCGGTTCGCCTCGATATCCGCCGCATCGGCGCCGTCAAGGAGCGCGAAGAGGTGGTTGGCAACCAGACCCGCGTCAAGGTCGTCAAGAACAAGATGGCACCGCCCTTCAAGCAGGTGGAATTCGACATCATGTATGGCGAAGGCGTTTCCAAGACCGGCGAACTGGTTGATCTCGGCGTCAAGGCCGGCATCGTCGAAAAGTCCGGCGCCTGGTTCTCCTATAACAGCCAGCGCCTCGGCCAGGGCCGCGAAAACGCGAAGCTCTTCCTACGGGACAATCCGGATCTCGCCCGCGAGATCGAACTGTCGCTGCGCCAGAATGCCGGCCTGATCGCCGACCGCTTCCTGCAGAATGGCGGGCCTGATGCCGATGACGGTGAGGCTGCCGCCGAATAGCGGTTTCCAGAGCCGTTCCAGGCTTTGATATAGGACTAAAATTCAAAACCGGCCGTATTGTCCAAGGGATGTGCGGCCGGTTTTGTTTGTGCGGCTGGACAGGGCCGGGAGCGAACGATAAAAGCCACTGACTTTGATAGGACTTGCCGAAGGCATACTGAAGGGCCAAACATGAGCGGTGTGAATGAAATCCGGTCGACCTTCCTCGACTATTTTAAGAAGAACGGTCACGAGATCGTGCCGTCGAGCCCGCTCGTGCCGCGCAACGATCCGACATTGATGTTCACCAATGCCGGCATGGTGCAGTTCAAGAATGTCTTCACCGGCCTGGAGCAGCGTCCCTATACGACGGCGTCGACCGCGCAGAAATGCGTGCGCGCCGGCGGCAAGCATAACGACCTCGATAATGTCGGCTATACCGCCCGTCACCACACCTTCTTCGAAATGCTCGGCAATTTCTCCTTTGGCGATTATTTCAAGGAGCGGGCCATCGAGCTCGCCTGGAACCTGATCACCAAGGAATTCGGCCTCGACGCCAAGCGCCTGCTGGTGACGGTCTACCACACTGACGACGACGCCTTTAACCTCTGGAAGAAGATCGCCGGTCTCTCGGACGACAAGATCATCCGCATCCCGACCAGCGACAATTTCTGGGCGATGGGCGATACCGGCCCGTGCGGGCC
This sequence comes from Rhizobium sp. RCC_161_2, assembly GCF_041355235.1. Classification (NCBI taxonomy): domain Bacteria; kingdom Pseudomonadati; phylum Pseudomonadota; class Alphaproteobacteria; order Hyphomicrobiales; family Rhizobiaceae; genus Rhizobium; species Rhizobium sp. RCC_161_2. Next base: position 366,779 of record NZ_JBFUPL010000002.1, read on the forward strand.
GTGCTCGGAAATCTTCTACGACCATGGCGACCATATCTGGGGCGGGCCTCCCGGCTCGCCGGAAGAGGATGGCGACCGCTTCATCGAGATATGGAATCTCGTTTTCATGCAGTTCGAGCAGATCACCAAGCAGGAGCGGGTCGACCTGCCGCGTCCGTCGATCGACACCGGCATGGGTCTCGAGCGCGTCGCCGCAGTGCTGCAGGGCAAGCATGACAATTACGACATTGATCTCTTCCGCGCGCTGATCGAAGCGTCGGAAGAGGCAACCGGCGTCAAGGCCGAGGGCGAGCATCGCGCCAGCCATCGCGTCATCGCCGACCATCTGCGCTCCTCCGCCTTCCTGATCGCCGACGGCGTGCTGCCGTCGAACGAAGGTCGCGGTTACGTGCTTCGCCGCATCATGCGCCGCGCCATGCGCCATGCGCAGTTGCTGGGCGCCAAGGAACCGTTGATGTGGAGGCTGCTGCCGGCGCTGGTGCAGCAGATGGGCCGTGCCTATCCGGAGCTGGTGCGCGCCGAGGCGCTGACCTCCGAGACGCTGAAGCTCGAAGAGACCCGTTTCCGCAAGACGCTGGAACGCGGCCTGTCATTGCTGAACGATGCCACTTCGGAGCTGCACAAAGGCGACAGCCTCGACGGCGAAACCGCCTTCAAGCTCTACGACACCTATGGCTTCCCGCTGGACCTGACGCAGGACGCATTGCGCGCCCGCGGCATCGGCGTCGATATCTCCAGCTTCACCGATGCGATGGAACGGCAGAAGGCCGAGGCACGTTCGCATTGGACCGGCTCGGGCGACAAGGCGACCGAAACCATCTGGTTCGAGCTCAAGGAAAAGCACGGCGCCACCGAGTTCCTCGGCTACGACACGGAAGTCGCTGAGGGCGTGATCCAGGCGATCGTCAAGGACGGCGTTGCCGTCGACAGCGCGTCCGCCGGCGACAAAGTGCAGATCATCGTCAACCAGACGCCGTTCTATGGCGAATCCGGCGGTCAGATGGGCGATACCGGCGTGATTTCCAGCGATACCGGCAAGCTTGCGGTCAGCGATACGCAGAAGAAGGGCGAGGGGTTGTTCGTGCATATCGCCACGGTTTCGGACGGCACGATCAAGGCCGGCGACGCTGTTGTCCTGACAGTCGACCACAACAGGCGCTCGCGCCTGCGCGCCAACCATTCGGCAACTCACCTGCTGCATGAAGCGCTGCGCGAAGTGCTGGGCACTCATGTGGCGCAGAAGGGCTCACTGGTCGCGCCCGAGCGCCTGCGCTTCGACGTTTCGCATCCAAAGCCGATGTCGGCCGAGGAGCTGAAGGTCGTCGAGGACATGGCCAATGAGATCGTGCTGCAGAACTCGACGGTCACGACCCGCCTGATGAGCGTCGACGATGCCATTGCCGAAGGCGCGATGGCGCTGTTCGGCGAGAAGTATGGCGATGAAGTGCGTGTCGTGTCGATGGGGCAGGGCGTGCGCGGCGGCAAGACCGGCAAGCCCTATTCCGTCGAGCTTTGCGGCGGCACGCATGTTGGCGCTACCGGCCAGATCGGCCTTATCCGTATTCTCGGCGACAGCGCTGTCGGCGCCGGCGTGCGCCGTATCGAGGCAGTCACCGGCGAATCCGCTCGCGATTATCTGGCCGAGCAGGACGACCGCGTGAAGGCGCTGGCCACCGCGCTGAAGGTGCAGCCGATCGATGTCGTTTCGCGCGTCGAAGCGCTGATGGACGAGCGTCGTAAGCTCGAGCGTGAACTGGCGGACGCCAAGCGCAAGCTCGCCATGGGCGGTGGCCAAGGCGGCTCGGCCGATGCAGTTCGCGAAATCGGCGGCGTCAAGTTCCTCGGCAAGGCCATTTCCGGTGTCGATCCGAAGGACCTGAAGGGGCTTGCCGATGATGGCAAGACCAGCCTCGGCTCCGGCGTCGTCGCGCTGATCGGCGTTTCCGAAGACGGCAAGGCTAGCGCCGTTGTCGCCGTCACCGACGATCTGATCGGCCGCTTCAGCGCTGTCGATCTCGTCCGCATCGCCTCTGCCGCCCTTGGCGGCAAGGGTGGCGGCGGCCGTCCCGACATGGCCCAGGCCGGTGGACCGGATGGTGCAAAGGCGGATGAGGCTGTTGAAGCGGTTGCTGTGGCACTCGCTGGCTAAGATGCGGATTTAATTTCACTATTGATAAACGGCGGGGCGAATAACCCCGCCGTTTTGTTTTGCTCGAAACTCAGCAGGATTTGTCAAATCGAGATATGGTTCCGTGGGGCCGATCGATTTGCAAGGGGGCTGACATGAACGGCGAAACGGCATGGGCGCTTTATGAAACCCGTCTGCGGCGGGTCTCTGCCTATATTCACGAGCATCTGGACGAAGAGCTCGATATGGAGAGACTTGCCGCGATCGCCTGCATGTCCAGCTATCATTGGCACAGGATCTATCGGGCGATCTATGGCGAGACGGCGGCTGCCACCGTCAAGCGGTTGCGGCTGCACCGCGCCGCCGGCGATCTCGTCAACACCGATCTTGTCGTCAGCGACATTGCAAAGCGGTCGGGCTATCCCAACCTCCAATCGTTCAACCGCATCTTCAAATCCGTCTACGGCATGCCGCCGGCGCGATATCGGAATGAGGGAAGTCACACGATCTTCGAACCCAGCACCCAAGGAAGGATCAGGCTTATGTTCGACGTCACGCTTCGCACCATTTCCCCGCTCTCGCTGATCGGCGTTTCTCATGCCGGCCCCTACATGCAGATCGGCCAGGCTTTCGAAACCCTGTTCGGCACGCTCCATGCCCGTGGTCTTGCCAGGCCCGATATGCGGATGATCGGCGTCTATCTTGACGACCCAGATGTCGTCCCGGCGGAGAAATTGCGCTCCTATGCCTGTGTCAATGCCGGCGATGAGATCGCCGCCAGCGCGCCGCTAGAGCGACGAACGATCGCTGGCGGTGAATATGCCGTGCTGCGGCACAAAGGCCCCTATGCCGATATGTACAAGGCCTATCAGTGGCTCTACGCCGAATGGCTGCCCGCCTCCGGCCGGCAGCTGCGCGATGCGTTGATGTTCGAGGAATACCTCAACAATCCTCGTGACGTGCAGCCGACGGAGTTATTGACCGAGATCTACATGCCGCTGCAATAGCGGCACGAAGTCTTGATCGAGAGAATGGCTGTAGAGCTTTGTCTTTTCAGCCATTTGCCTGTTTCGGCATCGCTGCGTTATCAAGCTCGTTGCCACGGCGATAGGCATCGCGGTTGCTGACGCGGCTCCAGTAATCGATATAGGCCGGCCGCGTTTCGATCGTGCCGAAATTGAGGCCCCAGCCGACATGCGAGCCGACATAGACGTCGGCGGCCGTGAAGCGGTCGCCTGCGATATAGGGTGAAGCGGTTACGGCCTGTTCCAGCGTGTCGAAGACATTATCCAGACTGCCGCAGCCGGCCATGCGCAGGCGTTCATTCGGAATTTCGAAGCCAAGGGCGCGATTGGTGACCGCCATCTCCATCGGCCCGGCGGCGAAGAACATCCAGCGGAAATAGCGGCCGCGCTCGGCTGCCGTCGGCGCCAGGCCGGCCTCAGGGAAGGTCTCGGCCAGATAGGCGCAGATGGCCGCGCATTCCGTGACGACGGTCTCACCATGCTTGATCGCCGGCACCTTGCCCATGGGATTGACCGTGAGATAGTCGGTCGCTTTCATCGTCGTGCCGAAATCGAGATATTCGGTGCGATAGGGCACACCGATCTCCTCCAGCATCCAGCGGGCAATGCGCCCGCGCGACATCGGGTTGGTGTAGAAAACGAGTTCCTCGGTCATGCGTTCCTCCCTTTTGTTCTGCCATTCTTGCCATCCGGCACGTGCGGCGGCAAGATTTTCCGGCAAAAGAAAACCCGGCGCTGAGGCCGGGTTTTCGTAAGCTTTGCTGTTGCCGAGGCTTAGGCAGCCATGGCCTTCTGCAGGTTCTCGTCGATCTTGTCGAGGAAGGCGGTGGTGGAGAGCCACGGCTGGTCGGGGCCGATCAGCAGTGCCAGATCCTTGGTCATGTAGCCGGCTTCGACCGTGTCGACGCAGACCTTTTCCAGCGTGGAAGCGAACCGGGCGAGTTCGGCGTTGTCGTCGAGCTTAGCGCGATGAGCGAGGCCGCGGGTCCAGGCGAAGATCGAGGCAATCGAGTTCGTCGAGGTTTCCTGGCCCTTCTGGTGCTGACGGTAGTGGCGGGTAACCGTGCCGTGAGCAGCTTCGGCTTCAACCGTCTTGCCATCCGGCGTCAAGAGAACCGAGGTCATCAGGCCGAGCGAGCCGAAGCCCTGGGCAACCGTGTCGGACTGGACGTCGCCGTCATAGTTCTTGCAGGCCCAGACGTAGCCACCGGACCACTTCAGCGCGGAAGCGACCATGTCGTCGATCAGGCGGTGTTCATAGGTGATGCCGACTTCGTCGAACTTCGCCTTGAATTCGCTCTGGTAGATCTCTTCGAAGATATCCTTGAAGCGGCCGTCATAGGCCTTGAGGATGGTGTTCTTGGTCGAGAGGTAGACCGGCCACTTGCGCATCAGGCCATACATCATCGAGGCGCGCGCGAATTCGCGGATCGATTCGTCGAGGTTGTACATGGCCATGGCCACGCCGGCGCCAGGAGCGTCGAATACTTCCTTCTCGATGACCGCGCCGTCTTCGCCGACGAACTTGATGGTCAGCTTGCCCTTGCCGGGGAATTTGAAATCAGTGGCGCGGTACTGGTCGCCGAAGGCGTGACGGCCGACGACAATCGGCTTGGTCCAGCCCGGAACCAGGCGCGGTACGTTCTTGCAGATGATCGGCTCGCGGAAGATGACGCCGCCGAGGATATTGCGGATCGTGCCGTTCGGGCTCTTCCACATTTGCTTGAGGTTGAATTCCTTGACGCGATCTTCATCGGGCGTAATCGTCGCGCACTTGATGCCGACGCCGTGCTTCTTGATGGCGTTGGCGGCATCGACGGTGACCTGGTCGTTGGTCGCATCGCGGTTTTCGACCGAGAGGTCGTAATAGTCGATATCGATATCGAGGTAAGGATGGATCAGTTTGTCTTTGATAAACTGCCAGATGATGCGAGTCATCTCGTCGCCATCGAGATCGGCAACGGGGTTAGCGACCTTGATCTTCTTCATGCTTCTGCCTCGTCTAAGCTGATGGGAGCGGATGTCCCCGTGAGTGATATGAAGTCTCGAGCGCTATAGCATCGCAAGTTCCGAACGCAAAGCCAAAGAGGCGCTAAAGCGGCGTTTTTGCTCATCACATCCTGCTCATCGCGCCGTTTGCTTTTGTAGGACGAACCATTGCCAAAGCGACGGATGCGGCTAATGTCGCGCGCATGCTTCGCTGATCGTTATGGATTCTTACTCATGCAGAAAATTGCCGCTGCCGCGCTTCTCGCTGTTTTTCTTCCTCTCTCGCTCAGCGCAGGCCCGGCCTCGGTGGCCGATGTGACGACGCCGGTCAAGGCAGTGATGGACGCTACCGTTTCCAACTGGGCGGGCGGCGACAGCGACTGGCAGGATATTTTCGAGGAGAGCAAGCTGGACGAGCGCTACAGCAAGGATTTCATTGCGAAATACAAAGCGGCGGCACAGTTTCCCGCAGCCGACGAGGATGGCATTTCGCCCTTCGATTACGATGTCATTGTCGGCGGTCAGGATGCATGTCCGTTACAGGATATGAATATCGCCGCGCAGGCCCCCAATGGTGATACGACGGAGGTGGTCGCGACCTTCAAGTCGTTAGCTTGCCAGGGCTCTGACGCCAACAGTCAGGCGGTGACCACGGTGCGTTTCGAGGTCATTCAGGAGGCAGGCAAGCCGGTCATCGACGACATCATCACGGTCGACGAGGGCGGTCAGTCTAATTCGCTGAAATCCGTCATGCAGGATATCGTCAAGCAGCAGCAGTCGGCGGACCAGCAGCAGAAACAACCGGATCAGAAATAGTCAGATCGTATTGGAGCTCTTCTTATCAGGGCGGACGATGAGCCAGAATATGATGGCAGCAGGTCCGATGAACGTCACCATCAGACCCAGAACCTGAAGTGTGTTTTCGTCGACTTCAACCCCGATGAGACGGCCTGTAATAAAAGCCCCAATAATGTCAGAAAAAAAGAGCATAGCCGGCCCTAAAATTGCGCCCGCGACGGCGTAATGGCCGATTTTTGTCCATCCTCTCAGAACGAGGGCAAGATGGATGGGGAGGCCCAAGATCAACGCAATCGCGTAGCCAATCGCCGCCAAGGGCAGAAAGACGTCCCAGAGCGAGATATGATCTTCCAGCCCCTTTCTGAAGAAGAACGTCGCGATGACTATTGAAGGCAACGGTGCAATGACGACGCCAGCGGCCAGCCTTCGCGAAATTATTCTCATGCATTAATCCTTTCGCCCCGTATGTATGGTTGTGGACTATATGTAAGCTATCGTTAAACGACAATTGACGAAGGGCGGTGAACGGGACGCTCAAAAGTCTTGCCGATTGCCGGCTGTCTCGTTATTTCGACCGTGATTTGCGCGGTATGGTCCGCGCATGGGGAAAGGCGTCATGGCAGGCACGAATAGCGAGCGTCAACTTCTGGCCGAAGGACCGGCCGTCATTCTGGTCGAGCCGCAGATGGGTGAGAATATCGGTATGGTGGCGCGCGCCATGGCGAATTTCGGCCTCGCCGAGCTTCGCCTCGTCAATCCGCGCGACGGCTGGCCGAACGAACGGGCGCAGGCGACCGCCTCCAAGGCCGATCACATCATCGAGGCGACCAAGGTCTACGACACGCTGGAGCAGGCGGTCGCCGACCTTAATTTCGTCTATGCGACGACGGCGCGCGAGCGTGACGGCTTCAAGCCGGTGCGCTCGCCGGTGGTTGCTGCCGAGACGCTTCGTGCAAGATTCAAGGCAGGCGAGGGTACCGGCATCCTTTTTGGTCGTGAGCGCTGGGGCCTGACCAACGAAGAGGTGGCGCTGGCCGACGAGATCGTGACCTTTCCCGTCAATCCCGCCTTCGCCTCGCTGAATATCGCCCAGGCCGTGCTGCTGATGTCCTATGAATGGATGAAGACCGGCATGGAAGATGTCGCCGCCGTGCCGTTCCAGGCGATGGAGCAGCGGCCCTCGACCAAGGAGCAGCTCTTCGGTCTGTTCGATCAGCTAGAAGAGGCGTTGGATGCGCGCAACTATTTCCATCCTGCCGGGAAAAAGCCCAAAATGATCGACAATCTGCGCGCAGTCCTCTCGCGCCGGGCGTTTACCGAACAGGAAATCAGCGTCTTGCGCGGCGTGATCTCGTCCCTCGACCGCTTCACGCGAAAATCTCCGCGCGGTAGCGGCTCGCATCCCAGATCCTCCGCTGCACCGAAGGAACCCACAAACGATGACAGCAACGGCGAATGAGCTGAAACCGGTCCTGATGTTCGATTCGGGCATTGGTGGCCTGACGGTGCTGCGCGAGGCGAGGGTGTTGATGCCGGAGCGCGGTTTCATCTATGTCGCCGACGATGCCGGCTTCCCCTATGGCGACTGGGAAGAGCAGGCGCTGCGCGAGCGCATTGTTGGTCTCTTCGCCAAGCTCTTGGCGGATTACGATCCGGAAATCTGCATCATCGCCTGCAATACCGCCTTCACGCTTGTCGGTGCTGATTTGCGCGCCGCTTTCCCGCAAATGACCTTCGTCGGCACGGTGCCGGCCATCAAGCCGGCGGCGGAGCGGACACGATCCGGTCTGGTCTCGGTCCTGGCGACGCCGGGCACCGTCAAGCGCGCCTATACGCGCGATCTCATCCAGTCCTTCGCGACGCAATGCCATGTCCGGCTCGTCGGCTCGGAAAATCTGGCACGTATAGCGGAAGCCTATATTCGCGGCGGCACCGTTTCCGATGATGCTGTGCTTTCCGAAGTCGGCCAGTGCTTTGTCGAGATGGATGGCCGCAAGACCGATATCGTCGTGCTTGCCTGCACGCATTATCCCTTCATGGCCAATATCTTCCGCAGGCTTGCGCCCTGGCCGGTCGATTGGCTCGATCCTGCCGAGGCGATCGCGCGCCGCGCCCGCAGCCTGGTGCCGCAGGTGGCCGATGCCGTTCATCCCGACACTTACGATTTCGCCGTCTTTACCTCCGGCACGCCGGATTTTCCGACACGACGGCTGATGCAGGGCTTTGGGTTGAGGGCATAACGATATGGCTGGCACGATTTCATTGCGGAAACTCGATCTCATCGACATGCCGGCTGCGGCTGGGGTCCATCGAGCCGCCTTCGACGACCGGCTTCCAACGCTGTCGGGGCTTCATACGTCGGAAGAGGATGTCGGCTTCTGGAGTGCGGTCGTCTTCAAGGACTGCCAGATATGGGGCGCGGAAGAGGGTGGTCGCCTCGTCGGCGTCATCGCCTTTCTCGAGGATTGGATCGATCAGCTCTACGTCCTGCCCGAGGCGCAGGGTCGCGGTATCGGCACCAGATTGCTGGAGGTCGCGAAAGCGGCCTATCCGTCGCTTTCGCTCTGGACATTTCAGCGAAATGTCGCAGCGCGCCGTTTTTACGAGAAACACGGCTTCTTGGTTGTTGACGAGTCGGACGGGGCGGGCAATGAGGAGAAGGAGCCCGACGTGCTTTACAAGTGGGAAGCGCGATTGCATCGCTTATAGAGCAATGTGAGGGCGGTATTGGGGAGGACGATATTTGATGCCTTTTGAAAAGCATTGCGGTTTCACCGTCGAGGCAAACCATGCGCCTCACTGACTGCTATAATTTCCATGATTTCCGCGCCTTGGCGAAAAGCCGTCTTCCAGGTCCGATTTTCAACTACATCGATGGCGCTGCCGACGACGAAGTGACGCTTCGCCGGAATACGGCTAGCTTCGAAAGTTGCGATCTGGTGCCCAATGTCCTGCGCGGCGTCAGCAGCGTGGATATGTCCGTCACGGTGATGGGGCAGAAGCTGGCAACGCCATTTTACTGCTCGCCGACGGCCCTGCAGCGGCTCTTCCATCATCAAGGCGAGAACGCGGTTGCTGCCGCGGCGTCTTCCATGGGCACCATGTTCGGCGTTTCCTCGCTTGGTACGGTCAGCCTCGAAGAAGTGCGCAAGAAGCATCAGGGGCCGCAGGTCTATCAGTTCTACTTTCATAAGGATCGCGGCCTAAACCGCGCCATGATGCAGCGAGCCAAGGATGCCGGCGTTAATGTGATGATGTTGACTGTCGACAGCATCACCGGCGGAAACCGCGAGCGTGACCTGCGCACCGGTTTCTCCATTCCCTTCAAGCTCAATCTGGCTGGCCTGGCGCAATTCGCCATGAAGCCGGCATGGGGCTTGAACTATGTCACGCATGAGAAATTCCGTCTGCCGCAGCTCGAGGAGCATGTGGACATGAGCGGTGGGGCGATGTCGATCGGCAAATATTTTACCGAAATGCTCGATCCGTCGATGAATTGGGATGATGTTTCCGAAATGGTGGGACATTGGGGCGGGCAATTCTGCCTCAAGGGTGTGATGTCCGTGGAGGATGCCAAGCGCGCCGTTGAAATCGGATGCACGGGTATCGTGCTTTCGAACCATGGCGGGCGGCAACTGGACGGCTCGCGCTCGGCTTTCGATCAGCTGGCCGAAATCGTCGATGCGGTCGGCGATCGGATCGACGTTATGATGGATGGCGGCATTCAGCGCGGGACGCATGTGCTGAAGGCGCTTTCGCTTGGCGCCAAGGCGGTTGGTGTCGGACGTTTCTATCTCTATCCGCTCGCGGCTGCGGGTCAGCCGGGTGTCGAGCGGGCGCTCGGCATGCTGCGTACCGAGATCGAACGCGGCATGAAGCTCATGGGCTGCACGACGGTCGATCAGCTATCACGCGCCAACCTGCGTTTCCGGTAGAGGGGCGACCGGATTGCATTCCCCTGTGGGTTTCTGAAATCCGTTCGCGAAAGCCGCAGAAATCTTTGATAGACGGAAGCGCCCCGTTTCTGAAAGATGGGCGCTTCCACATCTGAGTCTTGTCAAAGGGGTATTGCATTGCAGGTCGGCATCGACATGGGAACGGCGTCCGGCGGGACCAGCGCCCAACTCGATATCGAGGAACTGCTGGCAACCCGTCTCCTCGTGCAGGGCAATTCCGGCTCCGGAAAGTCGCATCTGTTGCGCCGCCTGCTGGAGCAGTCCGCGCAGTGGGTGCAGCAGGTCATCATTGATCCCGAGGGCGATTTCGTCACGCTGGCCGACAAGTTCGGCCATGTGGTAGTCGATGGCGAGCGCACCGAGGCCGAGCTCGCCGGTATCGCCAACCGTATCCGTCAGCATCGCGTTTCCTGCGTCCTGACGTTGGAAGGGCTGGATATCGAGCAGCAGATGCGTGCCGCCGCCGCCTTCCTCAACGGCATGTTCGATGCCGAGCGCGAATATTGGTATCCGGTGCTGGTCGTCGTCGACGAAGCGCAGATGTTCGCGCCGTCGGTCGGTGGCGATGTCTCTGAAGATGCGCGCAAGATGTCGCTCGGCGCCATGACCAATCTGATGTGTCGCGGCCGTAAGCGCGGTCTTGCTGGCGTCATCGCCACGCAGCGTCTGGCGAAGCTTGCCAAGAACGTAGCTGCCGAAGCCTCGAACTTCCTGATGGGCCGCACTTTTCTCGATATCGACATGGCGCGTGCCGCCGACCTGCTCGGCATGGATCGCCGGCAGGCGGAGATGTTCCGCGACTTGAAGCGCGGCAATTTCGTAGCACTCGGCCCGGCTCTCTCACGCCGGCCGCTGCCGATCACTATTGGTAATGTCGAAACCTCGGCGCGCTCGTCCAGCCCGAAGCTGATGCCGCTGCCGGATGCGCCGCAGGATGTTGAGGATCTGATCTTCACGCCGGACCCGGAGGAATTCTCAAGACCGGTCGTTCGCCGCACCACGCCCGCGCCACGCCCGACGACGGATATTCTGGCCGAGCTCTCCCGTTCCACACCTGCCGCCGGCGCGGCACCTGCCGAACCGAGGGCGAGCCAGCCGGAACTGTCGACGGAAGATCGCGAGGCGCGTGTCGGTGCTGTGCTTTCTGAAATTCTCGACGATCCCGCCTCGGGTTTCCGAACGGATTCAGTGCTCTATCAGGAGTTCCTCGTGCGTCTGCGCATGCGCCGTGTGCCGGGTGTACCAATGGCCCTGTCGGAATTCCGCCGTCGTGTGGCGATCGTGCGCTCCGGCGCCGACGAGGCGACCATGGCGACCGAGGCCTGGGGCACGGCCATGTCGCTCTCCTCTGGCGTTACAGACGATCTGCAAGGTGTGTTCCTGATGCTCGCCAAGGCGGCCATCTGCGGCGAGCCATGCCCCTCAGACGCGCGCATCGCGCGGGCCTATGGCACTCACTCAGCCCGTCGCGCCCGGCGATTGCTCAGCTATTTCGAAGAGCAGGGCAGCGTCGTCGTTCACACTGATTTCTCAGGGAAACGCATCGTTGCCTTCCCGGATATCGGCAGCCAGACCGCGCCGGGTGATGCCAATGCGCCCGATGTCGATGGTGGCGAGCAGGCGGCCGCTGAATAGCTGCCACTAATGGTGATTGTTGACCCGTATCCGGGATACGCTTATATTCATCTCTAATCGGAGATGATCCAATGGCCGTGCGCGACAGAATTCAGCGATATAGGGAAAGTGGAGGGGCGTCCGACCTTGTGAGGGTGGAGGTTCTGGTCCCGGCTGCGCGTCGCAATGATATCCTATCGCAAGCCAGCGAGATGCGTGCTGAACACCGGCAAAGGAAAGAGCGCCTTCAGCAGAATCTTGATGAAGCTCTTGCCCGCTATGGCATTCGCCTATTGGACAATATCGACTTAGATCGACTTCCGGAGCTCGCGCAAAAATCGAAAGTGGTGGCTGACGCATTGATGGAGCGCGGCGATGCGCGTGCTTTTGCTATGGGGCGACGTATCTTGAGTGAGATCGGACAATAGCTGATGGCGCTCACGAATCTACAAAAAGAGATTATGGCTTCCATCGCGAAGAACCGCTCGGAAACGAGCTATGTCGCCGGTGGCCTTGTCTTGAACATGAACTGGCCCCGCCTCTCTGACGATATTGATATTTTTCAGGACACCGACGAGGAAATCGGTCCAACTGCGGACCGGGATATAGAAACACTCAAGGGCGACGGCTTCCGCATTTATATTGAGGTGAATGTATACGGTTGCGTTGAAGCTCAGGTTTCCAAGGCGCATGAGAATACGCTCATCCAATGGATGAGCGAATCGCGAACCCGTTTCTTTCCGCTTATTCGCGATGAGGAATGGGGAGCGAGGCTTCATCCGGCGGACCTGGCTGTCAATAAAGTCCTGGCGGCGTCGACAAGAACTAAGCCGAGAGATTTTGTTGACTTGGTGATGATCGACGAAAGAATGTCTCCTCTTGGTGCGGTTATTATGGCTGCATCGGGGAAGCCACCGCATTACTCTCCCATCAGAATAATTGATGAAATTCGACGGAGAGGGCTATCGGTTTCGACTGATGGGTATGATTCCGTGAGAGGTCTCCCGATGGATTTCACGGCCAATGTCGTCCGGGAAAAGCTGGTCGAAGCGCTTGATGAAGCGGAGAGTTATATTCGGTCTGCGCCAGCAGATATTGTCGGGCTGCTCGCGGTCAATCCCGGCGGCATGCCCGTTCGGATATCGGCGTTAAATGAGGCTGGCGTACAGTTTCGAAAGGCGACATCCGAGCCTGATTTGATGCCGTCGCTGCCGAATGTGCCGGAGGAGTGGGTGTCTGACAGGTAGCACGGCCTAAAACCAGGCTTCCCGCTGTTGACAATTTCATGACGACCCCTTACAGACCGCCCCAACGCCGGGCAGAAATGTCCGGTGTTTCACTGACATGTCCCGTGGCTCCTCCGTTCGCTAACGTGAGGAACCTGTCAGAGCTCGAAAACGGAGTTCAGAGGAGGGCGTGTTTCCTTCGCGGTTTGGCAACAAGCCGCTAAAACACTTTGAAAGGAAATGCGATGAGCAAGCGCGAATCGTCCAAGTATAAAATTGACCGCCGTATGGGCGAAAATATCTGGGGTCGTCCGAAGTCCCCGGTTAACCGTCGCGAATACGGCCCGGGCCAGCATGGCCAGCGCCGCAAGGGCAAGCTTTCGGACTTCGGTGTGCAGCTGCGCGCCAAGCAGAAGCTGAAGGGCTACTACGGCGATCTGCGCGAGAAGCAGTTCCGCGCCACCTTCGACGAAGCCAACCGCCGCAAGGGCGACACTTCGGAAAACCTGATCGGCCTGCTTGAATCGCGCCTGGACGCGATCGTATACCGCGCCAAGTTCGTTCCGACCGTTTTCGCTGCCCGTCAGTTCGTCAACCATGGCCACGTCACGGTTAACGGCGTTCGCGTCAACATCGGTTCCTACCGCTGCAAGGCTGGCGACGTTATCGAAGTTCGCGAAAAGTCCAAGCAGCTCGTGATCGTTCTGGAATCGGTTTCGCTCGCCGAGCGTGACGTTCCGGACTACATCGAAGTTGACCACAACAAGATGGTTGCGACCTTCGCTCGCGTTCCGACCCTCGCTGACGTACCGTACGCAGTCGTCATGGAACCGCAGCTAGTCGTCGAATTCTATTCGCGTTAATCAGCGGATATCTTTCTTACGAATGGAAAAGCCGCTCCTTCTGGGCGGCTTTTTTCTTTCTGGAGATCATCATGGCGGATTTGCAGGCAGTTCTTGACAGCATCCATGCTGAGCTTTCGCCGCGTCTCGGCGAGGGCAAGGTCGCGGACTATATTCCCGAACTTGCCAAGGTCGACCCGAACCAGTTTGGCATGGCGATCGCGACGGTGGATGGCAATATCCACAGTGTCGGCCATGCCGATGTGCCCTTTTCCATCCAGAGCATTTCCAAGGTCTTCATGCTGACGCTGGCGCTCGGCAAGGTGGGCGAGAGCCTTTGGAACAGGGTTGGCCGCGAGCCCTCCGGCACCGCGTTCAACTCCATCGTCCAGCTTGAGCGCGAAGAGGGGATTCCGCGCAATCCCTTCGTCAACGCCGGCGCGATCGCCGTCAGCGACGTCGTATTGTCGGGCCACGCGCCACGCGAGGCGATCGGCGAGCTTTTGCGCTTTGTGCGCTATGTTGCCGATGACGAGTCGATCACCATCGACGACAAGGTGGCACGCTCGGAGACGCAGACCGGATTCCGTAATTTCGCGCTCGCCAATTTCATGCGCGCCTATGGCAATATCGACCATCCCGTCGAACATGTGCTCGGCGTCTATTTCCATCAATGTGCCGTGTCGATGAGCTGCCAGCAGCTCGCCAAGGCTGGGCTTTATCTCGCTGCGCGCGGCACCAATCCGATCACCGGCCATTCCGTCGTTTCGCCGAAGCGGGCGCGGCGTATCAATGCGCTGATGCTGACCTGCGGCCACTATGACGGTTCCGGGGATTTCGCCTATCACGTCGGCTTGCCCGGCAAGAGCGGCGTTGGCGGCGGCATTCTGGCGGTGGCGCCGGGTATTGGCTCCATCGCGGTCTGGTCTCCGGGACTGAACAAGGTCGGCAATTCGCAGCTCGGCGCGGTGGCGCTGGAAATGCTTGCCGCGCGGACCGGCTGGTCGGTCTTCGGCGATTGATGCCGTGTCTTTGACCACGCTTTCTGCTATCAGCGTGCCAAGGCCTGAGGGATGATAAGATGAATATCGCAACGACAGTGGCGGATGAGCTCGATATCGAGGCGGAAGAAGGCGGCAATGCCACCCATCCGCTGTTCGCCGACGCACCGCGTTCGGTCTCCTTCAACAAGCTGCGCAAGCGCCTGCTGCGCCAGGTGCGCCAGGCGCTCGACGATTTCCAGATGCTAACGGGCCAGAAGCGCTGGTTGGTTGGCGTATCCGGCGGCAAGGATTCGTATGGGTTGCTGTCGATTCTGCTCGATCTCAAATGGCGCGGCCTGCTGCCGGTGGAGCTGATCGCCTGCAATCTCGATCAGGGCCAGCCGAATTTCCCCAAGCATGTCCTGCCCGAATATCTGATGAAGATCGGTGTCGAACACCGCATTGAATATCGCGACACCTATTCCATCGTGAAGGAAAAGGTGCCGGCGGGTGCGACCTATTGCTCGCTCTGTTCGCGCTTGCGCCGCGGCAACCTCTATCGTATCGCCCGCGAAGAGGGCTGCGACGCGCTGGTGCTCGGCCATCATCGCGAGGATATTCTCGAGACCTTCTTCATGAATTTCTTCCACGGCGGCCGATTGGCCTCGATGCCGGCGAAGCTCCTCAATGACGAGGGCGACCTGATGGTGCTGCGCCCGCTCGCCTACGCCGCCGAGGACGATCTCGCCAAGTTCGCCGCCGCCATGCAGTTTCCGATCATTCCCTGCGATCTCTGTGGCTCGCAGGACGGCCTGCAGCGCAATGCAATGAAAGACATGCTTAGTGATATCGAACGCCGCATGCCGGGCCGCAAGGATACGATGCTGCGGGCTCTGGCGCATGTGAACCCATCGCATCTGCTCGATCCCAAGCTTTTCGATTTCGCGGCGCTGATGGCGCAAAAGCCCTAAGTCGTCGCCTGCACTCGATTTAATTGGTTTTGCCACAAGGCTGTCATCGAATCGGGCATAAGGGGAGCCATCCTCTTTCTGCAGAGATCATCGATGACCCTCTCCGATCCAGACTTCGACTATCTGATGGCGACCGTGGCCGAGGCTGCGGCGCTTGAAATTCTGCCGCGCTTCCGCAATCTTGGAGCAGGCGATATTTCCGAAAAAACCTCCGCCGTCGATCTGGTAACGGAAGCCGATCTGTTGACGGAGAAGCGCATCACGGCGGCACTGAAAGCACGCTTTCCCGGTGCGCTCGTGGTCGGCGAGGAAACCTACGAGGCGGATAGATCCGTCGTGCCGGCGCTGGCGCATGCGGACCTTGCCTTTGTCATCGATCCTGTCGACGGCACCTTCAATTTCGCGTCCGGCCTGCCGGTCTTCGGAACGATCCTTGCCGTCGTCGCCAAAGGCGAGACGATCGCCGGGATCATCCATGATTCCGTGCTCGGCGATACCGTTACCACTGTGAAAGGTGCCGGCACCTATTTGCGGCGACGCAACGGGCAGGCGCGCAGGCTTGCTGTTGCCCCCGCTGTTCCGTTAAGCGAGATGACCGGATTGATCTCCTGGGGCCATATGGACGAGCCGGACCGGTCCCGCATCAGCGCCAATATGGCGAAGATACGCATGGGGTTTGCGTTGAACTGCTCGGCCTACGAATATTGGATGGTTGCCTCCGGCAGGATCCATTTCATCGGCCATTCGAAACTGATGCCCTGGGATCATCTGGCAGGCGTGCTCGCGCACCAGGAAGCCGGTGGCTTCACGGCGAAATTTGACGGCACGCCCTATCGGCCCGGCGAGACGACGGGTGGCATTATTTCGGCTCCGGATGAGGAAAGCTGGCGGATCATCCGCCGCGAGATTGTCGGCGCCTGACAGGAGAGGACTTGTATGATGACATCATCCGTTGACGTGACGACCCTTGCCGATCTGCTGCGCCAAGCGGCAAAGGCAGAAATCCTGCCGCGCTTCCGTAGGCTTGGCAGCAATGACGTCCGCGCCAAGAGCGAGGCGACCGATCTGGTGACGGAAGCGGATGAACAGGCCGAGCGGATGATCAAGGCCGAGGTGGAGCGGCTATGGCCCGAGGCACTGTTTATCGGCGAGGAATCGGTTGCTGCCGATCCGGCGCTTCTTGACAAGCTGCAGGGCGCGGATCTGGCCATCATCGTCGATCCGGTCGACGGAACGTTCAATTTCGCCGCCGGTATTCCCGCATTCGGCGTCATGGCGTCGGTGGTTTCGAAAGGCGAGACCGTGGCGGGCATCATCTTCGACCCGATGGGCGATGATTGGGTGCTGACCGAAAAGGGCAGTGGCGCGTGGTTGCGCCGGCCAGATGGCGAGGCGCAGCGGCTCTCCGTGGCAAAGCCTGTTGCCTTGGAGGAGATGGTCGGCATGGCCTCCACCGGCTATCTGCCGCAGGGCAAACGTGCCGAAATCCTGGGCAATCTCGCCAAGGTGCGTTTTATCACCAACTATCGCTGTGCGGCCCATGAATACCGCACCTTTGCCGGCGGGCATGTCCATTATCTCATGTACAATAAGCTCATGCCCTGGGATCACCTGGCCGGCGCGCTGATCTCCGAGGAAGCGGGTGCCTATGTCAGGCGCTTCGATGGTTCTCCCTATCTCCCGCATCATCTCGACGGTGGGTTGTTGGTCGCGGTGGACAAGTCGTCATGGGATTTGCTGCGGCAAGAGGTCTTCACCGTCTGAGATGGTGCCACTTGGAAAGTCGTGGGCTCGGCGTTATCTTCACCCGCGACAGGCAACCGTCCTCTGGCGGAGTTTGCCGCTGGGATGAGGCCGATGTCCGAGACGAGCCGCAAGCTGACTACCATCTTCTGTGCCGACGTGCAGGATTATTCCCGCATGATGCGAAACGACGAGGAAGGCACGCTCGCAACGCTCAAACGATATCGCGAGGCGATGGCGCGCCTCATCGAAGCGCATGGTGGTCGTGTCATCAATACCTGGGGCGATGGCGTATTTGCCGAATTTCCCAGTGTCGTCGAAGCGTTGCGCGCGGCGGTTGATGTCCAGAATGAACTCGCCGGCTACAATGCGAAAAGCGATCCGGATACGCAGATGCAATTTCGCATCGGCCTTAACCTTGGCGATGTGATCGCCGAAGGCAACGATCTTTATGGTGATGGCGTCAACATTGCCGCGCGCCTTCAGGCCTGCGCGGCGGCTGGCGGCATCGTGATTTCAAACACGGTTTATGACCAGGTTCGTAATAAGGTGGCTGTCGGCTTCGATTTTCTTGGCCAGCTGGAGGTCAAGAACATCGACGGCGGCGTGGCGAGCTATGCGGTGCGGATCGGCGTCCCACAGGCGGCCGGTGCCCCGCCGGAGCGTCGCAGTATTCGCGAAGAGGTTCGGGCTTCAACGGAAGCGAACGCCGGACCTGCCGCTGGATTTACCCAGATTTATGGTTCGCTGGCGCTGGCCGCCCTTGTCGTGCTGGTGGTTAACGCATTCACCTGGCACGGTGATTTCTGGGCGAGATGGCCCTTGCTTGGTCTCGCATTTGCGGCCGGCCTTCGATGGGCACGGACGAACAGGCAGATAGATCCTCAGCTTGCCACTTTTGCCGTGATCGGTGCTGGTCTTATCGGCATCAACCTTCTGTCCTGGCATGGAACGCCCTGGGCAATATGGCCGCTGCTGGGCCTGGCCATTTTCGCCGGTCGGCGCTGGCTCGGGCGCCCGCGCGGCGACATTTGATTGGTCGCCGCACCGGAGATCTCTGATCAGACGTGACCCATGCCGGGCTCCAGCTTCGGGCTGTCGCCGGGATGAGTGAAGAGTTTGCCTTTTTCCGCCCATAGGGTTGCAAGGATCGATAGCGCACCGAAAATGGTAAAGCCGGCGATCAGCGGCTGCGGCGTGCCGTTGAACATTTGGCCGACAATGCCGCCAAGAAGCACGCCGCCGGTGGTGGAGACCGAGCTGGTAATGGAGGCCGCGGTTCCCGCCAGGTGTCCCATCGGCTCGAGGCTGATGGCCATGATATTGGTGGTGATGACCGCAAACATCATTAGCATTACCGAGATCAGCACATAGGTGAACACGAAGCTCGGCATGCCGGCCATTCCGATGACATAGCCGAAGGCTCCAAGCAGTGTGAAGATGATCATCGCGACATGGGAGATGCGCCGCATGCCGAAGCTGCGAACGAAATAGCCATTGGCGAATTGCGCAACCGCTGTGCCCGCCGCCGTCACGGCGAAGGCGATCGGGAACCACTCGCCGAGGCCATAGACCTCGCCGAACACCTGTTGCACCGAGACGATATAGGCGCAGATAACGGCGGTATAGAGCGTCAGGCCGATCATGTAGCCGCAGGTGATGCGGTTGGTCAGCACCGTCTTGAAGCCGGAAATAACAGAGCCGACGGAGAGCGGCAGACGCTCATCGTCCGGCAGCGTCTCCTTCATCCGGAAGAATGCGATAAGAAGGAGAACGGCGCTGGTGATGCCGAGCGCGATAAAGATCCATTGCCAGTTCGAATAGGCGACTATCAGCTGACCGACAGCAGGCGCGACCATCGGCATGATCATGAAAACGATGGTGACGTAGGACATGACCTGCGCCATTTCGCGGCCGCCGAAGCAATCGCGCACGATCGCCAGCGTGGTGATCCGCACGGCTGCGGCGCCGACGCCCTGGGTGAAGCGCAGCACCAGAAGCATGGTCAGGCTACCGCTCCAGGCGGCGGCAAACAGCGCGACCGTATAGAAAGCGAGGCCGCCAAGCAGGATATTGCGCCGGCCATAGGCGTCGGCCAGGCTGCCGAAGAACAGCTGGCAGATGCCGAAGCCGAGAAAATAGACGGCAATGACCATCTGCGTGTCGTTGGGATTGGCAACTGCCAGCGACTGGCCGATATTCGGCAAGGCCGGCAGCATGCTGTCGATGCCGAGCGAAATGCTCGCCGTCATCAGCGCGATGATGATGACGAATTCGACGATGCCGAGGCCGATACGCGCGGAGCCGGTTGGTTCCGCTGATTTTGCTTGGGGCGGTGTCATGTAAAAATGCCTGTCAATGAAGAGCGAGGGATTGATCGGCCGGCGGTGGCGCATTGTGTGGCTGGAAGAGGCGCCCCTTCTCGGCAATCAGCACGAAGACGATGCCGATCAGCGAGACGGTGAAGTAGCCGACGACCATCGGCGTTGCCGTGCCGTTGAAATATTGGCCGATGCCAGCACCTATCGATGCTCCGCCGACCGTGCTCATGAAGCCGAGTACGGAGGAGGCGGTGCCTGCGACATGGCCGAGCGGCTCCATCGCGAGCGAATTGAAGTTCGAGCCGATCAGGCCGAACTGGAACATCGCCAGCGCGAAGAAGACCATGAACAGCGGGAAGGGCATCGGCGCGGGGCCGTAAAGCTGCACCAACAACCAGATGAAGGTGACGAAGCAGAAACCGAAGAGTGCCCCATGCGACAGCCGCCGCATGCCGAAGCGGCCGACGAGCTGCGAATTGATGAAGGACGACAGGGCCATGAACACCGCCACGCCGCCAAAGGCGACGGGTGTGTAGACGCCCAGCCCATAAATGCCGCTGTAGATCTGCTGTGCCGAATTGATGAAGCCGAACAGCGCGCCGAACAGGAAGGTGCTGGCGAGCGTGTAGCACAGCGCGACACGGTTCGTGAGAACCATGCGGAAGCCAGCAGCGACGGACTTTACGGTCAGGGGCCGGACATTCTCGGGCTTCAGCGTCTCCGGCAGGCGGAAATACATCCATATGCCGACCAGGGTCGCCATGGTGGCGATGAAGACGAAGATCATGTGCCAGGTGCTCACCAGCA
This sequence comes from Rhizobium sp. RCC_161_2, assembly GCF_041355235.1. Taxonomy (NCBI): domain Bacteria; kingdom Pseudomonadati; phylum Pseudomonadota; class Alphaproteobacteria; order Hyphomicrobiales; family Rhizobiaceae; genus Rhizobium; species Rhizobium sp. RCC_161_2. The sequence continues at coordinate 387,182 of NZ_JBFUPL010000002.1, forward strand.
TGATGATCTGGCCGCTTCCTGGCGCAATGACCGGAACGATCATGAAGACCATCATGATCAGCGACATGACCTCGGCCATCTGCCGGCCGCCGAAGATGTCGCGGACAATGGAAATGGTGATGACGCGCGTTGCCGCCGAGCCCAGGCCCTGGATGAAGCGCAGGGCAAGCAGGCCGGCAAAGGACGGGATGAGCGCGATGCCGAAAGCGGAGACGATGAAGACGATGAGGCCGATCAACAGCGGCAGGCGGCGGCCGAAGCGATCCGACAAGGGGCCATAGAAAAGCTGCGCCGAACCGAAACCGATCAGATAGGCGGTCACCACATATTGACGGTGGTTCTCGTTTTCGACGCCGAGGGAGGAGCCGATCTGCTGAAGGGCGGGGAGCATGATGTCGATCGCCAGCGAGTTGATCGCCATCAGAAAAGCCGCGAGCGCGATGAACTCGCGTTTGCCCATGGGCAATTGCCAATGGGACATGGCTGGGGATGGGTTCGTCACGGTTTTATTCCCATAAACATATCAAGGCGCTGTCGAGCGACAGCGCCTTATCAATCGAGTTGGACTATGGAAACCGGACGAGAGTGCCCGGTGACCGGTCAGGCGGCGCCGCGGACGCTGATGCCGTGTTCCTGAAAATGCTGCTGCAGCTCGCCCGCCTGGAACATTTCGCGCACGATGTCACAGCCGCCGATGAACTCGCCCTTCACGTAGAGCTGGGGAATCGTGGGCCAACTGGAATAGTCCTTGATACCCTGGCGAATTTCCGCGTCAGCCAGAACGTTGACACTCTTATAGTCCACGCCGATGTAGTCGAGGATTTGGACCACCTGGCCCGAGAAACCACATTGCGGGAACTGCGGGGTGCCCTTCATGAAGAGAACGACATCGTTGGTCTTCACTTCATTTTCGATGAATTCGTTGATGCCGCTCATATCCGTGTCCTTTCACATGCGGGGTCAAGGTCCGCAGTTCCAAATCTTTTCCTTAAATAGCAAGGAGAACGTTCGATTTCCAGCCGCAATAATGTGTCCGAATGTTTTTCATCGCATGAATGGGCTTTCGCGCAACATTGGTCCCGAATGATGGCGCCGTGTTGGAATTATCACCTTTTTTTGAACAGTGCGTTTTGAAATCGCGTCTTCAACTGGGAAACCGAACAACACATATAAAAAGAAGCAAGGGACGCTTAATATTACGCTACTAGGTTTTTTAGAGTCGGTGGCGGGAGAATTTTTGACGCACGCCGGTAGGCGGCATGATGGGTACCTGTCCCTTTGCGAGCATTGCATTTTTCGGGAGCGGGTATCATGAGCCATCATCACTATTCTGACGGCCAGGTCGGCGAGGAACGCGATTTTTACGGTTCCAGCGAGACGAGCGAAGGCGAGCGGGAATATTATGAACATGTTCGAACCCCAAAAGCGTCGATACTGAACAGCGCCGTCACGGTCAGCGCCATTGTACTGATGCTCAGCATTGCCTTTGGTTATCGCGCGACAACCACAACTGCGGCACCGCAGGTTCAGCCCCAGCCTCCGACGGCCTTGCATAGAATCATGACCGCGCCGCCGGCCGATCCCTGCGCCGATTACTCGCCCTATTCTGGCCGGGAGTGCTGACGTAGAGGCTTCCTTAACCATGCCGTGGGAACCTCTTCGTCAGTTTTCGCGATGGTTTGCCATGAAAAAGCCGGCAGGTCATGGTGTTGGCGGTCTCTGAGATCGATGCGATGCACATCAGTGCGCCGGGGAACCAAGTACATTATGCGTAACGTTGACAAGAGGGTGGTCCTTCACTTCCCTGGCTTCGAGCCACTGGATGCGTCCTTGCATCGGGCGCGTTATGAGCGTTCGGCGACGCAAAGTGCCGCCGCATGGGATTTTTCGGTCGCCGTCGATTCGTTGCAGAACTTCGGCAGGGCGCCTTATTTCGATGTGAATGCCAAGGGCGCCGATTGGCAGACCCTTAGCCGCGTTCATATCCTCGATCACAACGATCTGGTCGCAAAGCTGAATGGCAGGCCATTTTTCACGCGGCTGGGGCAGGGCTATCTCGCCGCCGGGAGAGTGGCGGCGTCCGGCGGCATGAAGGGATATTTCCGTCACGCCTGGCGCTTCGGCCTGTTCTTCATTTTTCCGTTCCTGTTGATGCTGGTCGGGCTGCTCCTCAGCCTCTTGATCGCGTTTTCCCCATTTTTCCTCGGGCTTCCATCTTGGAGCCATATCGGCAGCATCGCGCTGGCGGTGGCCTTCTTCATCTACGTCTTCCTGCCTCAGGCAGAACGGCTGCACACGCTGCATCTCTTCGCCGACTGGGAGATGGCTGTCGCCATGGCGGGGTTGAACGGAATTGGTGCTGAGCAATGGATCGAAGCCTGCGCGATTAGCGCGCGCCAGGCGCTCGATGAGCCGGCCGATGAATATGTCATTTCCTCGCACAGCATGGGGTCGAGCGTTGCCGCCCATGTGATCGGGCTGCTGCTCGAGCGGGAGCCGGCGCTATTTCAGGGCAAACGCATTGTGTTCACGACGCTCGGCAGCGCCATCCTGCAATGTGCATTGATGCGGCCGGCGGTGACGCTGCGTTCGCGAGTAGGCCTATTGGCCCGCTGTCAGGAAATCTTCTGGCTCGATGTCCACTGTCTGACGGATGCGATCCATTTCTACAAAGCCAAAGTCGCCGCGGTCTGCGGACATGCTGACGCGCCGCAGGCCACGATCCAGTTCATTCGCTTCAAGAAAATGCTGTCGTCGAAGCATTATGCCAAGATCAAGCGCGATTTCCTGCGCGTACACCGGCAATATGTGCTCGGACCGGACGTCCGGGCTCCCTTCGATTTCACGCTTCTGACGGCCGGCCCGCTGCCGGCATCCAGTTTTGCTGCATTCACGCAGACAGATATGCCGGAGCTGGCTTTCGGCCCCGGCAGTGACAGCGTCCGGATTTCCTCAGTCGGGCGCTGAGGTCTGCAGCGCTAGGGCGTGCAGGACGCCGCCCATATTGCCCTTCAATGCGTCATAGACCATCTGGTGCTGCTGCACGCGGCTCTTGCCACGGAAGGCTTCGGCCACGACTTCGGCGGCATAATGATCGCCATCCCCGGCCAGGTCGCGAATCGTCACCTTGGCACCGGGAATGCCGGCCTTGATCATGTCTTCGATATCGCCGGGATTCATTGGCATTAGTGATTTACCTCATTCTATTCGGCAGCAGCGAGCGCGCTGCCATCCATGAAGGCAGGAAACCACGATTCATGCGCCAGACGCAACTGCTGAACGGAAACGGAAAGCAGACCGTCAATGGCAAGCGCGTCACCTTCGACCGTGCCGAGACGACGGAAAGGCACACCGGCGCTTTCGGCGTTGATGCAGACGAAATCGGCAACATCGGTGGGCACGGCAATGACATAGCGCGCCTGATCCTCACCGAAGAGCAGGGCATGAGACAGGCCCTTGCACTCGCCAAGATCGATGTTCAGGCCCTTGCCCGAGGCCATGGCCATTTCGGCGAGCGCCAGCCCGAGACCGCCCGATGAAATGTCGTGGCAGGCGGTAACCTGGCCGTTGCGAATGGCGGAGCGGACGAAATCGCCGTTGCGGCGTTCCGCGAAGAGATCGACTTCCGGGGCCGGGCCATCCGTCGAGCCGAGGATGTCGCGCAGATAGATGGAAGAGCCGAGATGGCTGCCGTCGACACCGATCATAATGATGCGATCGCCTTCGGAGGCCGAGCCGATACGGGCCATCGCTTGCCAGTCCGGAAGCAAGCCAACACCGGCGATCGTCGGGGTCGGCAGGATCCCGACGCCGTTGGTTTCGTTATAGAGCGAGACATTGCCCGAGACGATCGGGAAATCGAGCGCGCGGCAGGCTTCGCCGATGCCTTTGATGGCGCCGACGAGCTGCCCCATGATCTCGGGCTTTTCCGGATTGCCGAAATTCAGATTGTCGGTCGCGGCCAGCGGCTCGGCGCCCGTCGCGGTGATATTGCGCCAGCATTCGGCGACGGCCTGCTTGCCGCCTTCGAACGGATCGGCTTCGACATAGCGCGGCGTCACGTCGGAGGAGAAGGCAAGCGCCTTGGTCGGATGACCTTCGACGCGAACGACGCCGGCGTCGCCGCCCGGAAGCTGCAGCGAGTTGCCCTGGATCAGCGTGTCATATTGTTCGTAAACCCAGCGACGGCTGGACTGGTTGGCCGAGCCGACCAGCGACAGCAGTGTCTGGCCGTAATCTTCGGGTGCTGCGACGAGATTGGCGGGCAGGGCGCCGCGCTTGTCGGCTTCGCGCCAGGGGCGATCATATTCGGGAGCCTGGTCGCCGAGATCCTTGATCGGCAGATCGGCGACTTCCTCGCCCTGATGGATGACGCGGAAGCGCAGGTCGTCGGTGGTCTTGCCGACGATGGCGAAATCCAGGCCCCACTTGACGAAGATCGCCTTGGCGACCGCTTCCTTTTCCGGCTTCAACACCATGAGCATGCGCTCCTGGCTTTCCGACAGCATCATTTCATAGGCCGTCATCTGCTCTTCGCGCACCGGCACCTTGTCGAGATCGAGCTCGATACCGAGGTCGCCCTTGGCGCCCATTTCGACAGCCGAGCAGGTAAGGCCGGCAGCACCCATGTCCTGGATGGCAATGACGGCGCCGGTCTGCATCAGCTCAAGGCAGGCTTCCAGCAGGCACTTTTCGGTGAAGGGATCGCCGACTTGAACAGTCGGGCGCTTTTCTTCGATCGATTCGTCGAATTCCGCCGATGCCATGGTCGCGCCGCCGACACCGTCACGACCGGTCTTGGCGCCGAGGTAGACGACCGGCAGGCCGACGCCCTTGGCTTCCGACAGGAAGATGGCGTTGGATTTCGCAAGGCCGGCTGCAAAGGCGTTGACGAGAATATTGCCATTATAGCGCGCGTCGAACTCGACTTCGCCGCCCACGGTCGGTACGCCGAAGGAATTGCCGTAACCGCCGACGCCGGCGACGACGCCGGAAACGAGGTGGCGGGTCTTCGGATGATCCGGCTCGCCGAAGCGCAGGGCGTTCATCGCCGCGATCGGGCGCGCGCCCATGGTGAAGACGTCGCGCAGGATGCCGCCGACACCGGTCGCAGCCCCCTGATAGGGCTCGATGTAGGACGGATGGTTGTGGCTCTCCATCTTGAAGACAACGCAATCGCCGTCATCGATGTCGACCACCCCGGCATTCTCGCCAGGACCCTGGATGACGCGCGGTCCCTTGGTCGGCAAAGTGCGCAGCCACTTCTTCGAGGATTTGTAAGAGCAGTGCTCGTTCCACATGGCCGAGAAGATGCCGAGCTCGGTAAAGGAGGGCTCGCGGCCGATCAGATCCAGAATGCGCTGATATTCGTCCGGCTTCAGGCCGTGGGCGGCAATCAGTTCCGGGGTGATCTGGATCGTATTCGAAAGGGTCATGGGCGCTCGAAGGTCCTTGCCTGTAAAGGGTTTGAAGGCCGGTCAGGGGATCGGGGGTCTCTTTAGCGCATGTGAACCTGTCGCGCGACAGGAAAATGACCGCGATTCACAATAGGTAAATCACGATCGTGATCATTTGCAGCCGCTTGGCCGCGATCAGAACTTGTACCCGACCAAAACGCCGACGCGGGTCATGCCGCCATTGGGGCCATCGCAAATATTAGCATGCGACGAATGAGCAATCTGCGCCATCATATTCCAATGGCTGTCGAAATTGTATCCGATGCCGGCATATTCATGGAAGAGCAGACGGCAGCCGAGCATGGGGCCGTGCTCGGTCCAATCATCGAGGTTGCCGGTGTGGATCGTACCGCCGAAGCCGGCCTCCGTGAAAATGCCGTTGCTATGCGTGAGCGTCCAGGAAAGGCCACCATAGAATTGCGTCGCCGAACCCGCTGTGCCGACAGAGGTTCCGAGATGAATGCGCGGATGGGTCAGTTGGTCCTTCCAGCCCGCGGTCGGATTGTACCCGAACGGATTGAACAGCACCTGGACATCTGGGAAAACGCCGTTCTCGTGGTCGTATCCGCTCTGAATAGACCCGCTTGCACCGAAGCGCAGTTCATCGAATATCTTGCTGTCGGCGGCCGCGGCGGATTCATTGGCAATGAAAATAAAACCAGCCGCAACAAACATAGCCGCTAGGCCAATCTTCCCAAAAGGGCGGCCCAAAATGGATACAGTAAGCATGCACTCCCCCCAAAATGGCGAGCGAATCGCGTCTTATTGAGGGATCGTAGCACCCCCGAACCCGAGGTAAAGCGTCAGTTACTAAGTAAAGCTTGTTTTCTCGACAACGAAGCAAAACCGCAACAATACCGTCATATGTGGCTGTCGTAGCCCGCCGAGCCGTTTTCCAGAAGGCGACGTAACGTCATGAAACCGGCTGCGACATCGTCGCGGCGCTGCGGAGAGGAAAAAGCGACGCGAACGCGGTGATAGACCTTATCCGAACGGCCCGCCTTGAACTCATCCTCGTCGTCGATCAGCACGCCCTCAGCAATCGCGGCGTTCTTGAATGTGCCGGAAAGCCAGGGCTCAGGCAATTTCAGCCACAGGAATGGCACATGCTGATGTGAGGTGAATTCGAAGCCGGATAGAGCGTCGCGTGCCAATTGCTCCCGGGCGCGGATTTCCTCGACCGCCTTACGGCGCAGCGCCAGCGCATGGCCATCGAGCACCAGTCGGGCGCAGGTTTCCGCCAGGATGAAAGGCAGCCCGCCGGTCGTCATCTTGTGGGTGACCTTGATGCGCTGGGCGAAATGCGGCGGGCAAGCGACCCAGCCGCCGCGTACACCCGCGGTGACGGATTTCGACAGGCCGCTGACCAGAAAGGTGCGCTCCGGCGCTATGCTTGCCATCAACGGGTTCGGATCCTCAGTCATGCCACCATAGAGGTCGTCCTCGATCAGCCAGACGCTGTGACGCCGGGCGATGGCGGCAATCGCGCGGCGGCGCGCTTCCGGCATGGTCGTCAACGTCGGATTGTGGGCCGTGGGCATCAGAAAGGCCAGGCGTGGATGCTGCTGCTGGCAAAGCCGCTCGAAATCGTCGGGAATGATGCCGTGCTCGTCGGACTCCACCAATATGGAGCGGCGACCGAGAAGACGGGTGGCGCGGCTGACCTGCGTGTAGGTCAGGTTCTCGAAGACGATCTTGTCGCCAGGGGAGGTGACTGCCGAAATGACCGCGATGGCGGCGGCATGGGCGCCGAGCGTCGGCACGACAGTCTCGATCGCCGGTTGCCAACCGTTGCGGGCAAGCCAGACCTGACCGGCACGGAACCAGTTCGTCGGGAAACTCCGCGAATAGGAGGAAATTTCCGCCTGATGATCGCGGCTGATGTCGGCGAAAAGCTGGCCAATGATCTGACCCTGGCCGATATCGGGTGCTGCCGTCGTATCGAAGCGGATCTTGCCGTCCGGAGTCTCTAGGCCACGGGTGCCGGAGAGCGCCTGCGTGATCGGATCCACCGGCTCGATCTGCCTGCTGTTGATCCGGTCGAGCACATAGGTGCCACGCCCGACTTCGCCGGCGACGAGGCCGCGTTCGTGCACGAGCGCATAGGCCCGGCTGACCGTGCCGATCGTCACGCCGATATCATAGGCGAGATTGCGCTGCGGCGGCAGTTTGGTCCCCGGTGGTAAAACACCGTGGGTGATCGCGTTTTCGATGGCGTCGGCGACGCGGATGTAAACCGGTCCGATCCCGCTGGAAATGTCAGGTAGCCAATTTGTCATGATGACAATTTCTTAAATTGCTTCGAAAATAGAGTCAATACTAAGAGTCAATTGTATCGTTTGGCTTGGTACGCCCTTATTGTCATAATCATGCGAGCATAAAATGGATACAATTGATACAATCTGCCTTTCCAAAGGCACCGCACCCGTCAGGATGCCGCTTGTTGCTTTCAAGCCGGCGAAGCTTATGTCGCGCCTGGCACACCGTTTTTGGGCGCCCTTTGCACTTTGGATCGAGAAGCGCGAAAGCCGGTGGACGTTGCGAGATCTGACGGATGACCAATTGTGCGATATCGGGCTTACGCGCAGTGAGGCGAAGACTGAAGTCAGCAAGTCGTTTTTCTGGGATTGAGCGAGTAGGGCTGCGTATCAAGCCAGCGCGCGCCCGTCTTGTTCGGGGCCTTTCACATCCTTGACATTGTCTGGCCAGTGCACGAGCTTGTCGCAGCTGCGCGACTGGCGGATTGTGATGGAAAACCATCGTGGAACGCAGCCACATATGCCGACCGCCTGGGCCTTACTGAGAAACGCAAAGGGGCTCATATGCGCTTGGATATCGATCGAATCGAAACCGCTGCCACGACCATACACAAGGTCTTTCTGCATACACCGCAATATATCTGTGACAGTCTGAGCCGGGCTCTGGGCTGCCGGGTCGTTCTCAAAGTGGAAACGATGAATCCTGTGCGCTGCTTCAAGGGCCGTGGCACAGAGATGGTTTTGGCACGGCTACAGTCGCAAGGTGATACGAAGTCGGTCGTCTGCGCCAGCGCGGGCAATCTGGGCCAGGCACTCGCCTATGGCGGTCGGCTGAGAAACTTTGATGTCACGGTGACGGCGTCCGCCACGGCCAATGCCTTCAAGGTGGAGAAGATGCGGTTACTTGGAGCAAATGTGGTGTTGGTCGAAGGGGAGATCGAAGCCGCGCTCCGGGCGGCCTCGGATCATGCCGAAGAGACGGGCGCATTCCTCGTGGAGGACAGTAAAAATCTCGACACTTGTGAAGGTGCCGCGACAATCGGGCTCGAGCTTTCGGAATTTCCTCAAGCGCTGGACGCTGTTTTCGTTTCTCTCGGTGCCGGGGCAATGGCGACCGGCATCGGCTACGCCCTGAAGTGCCGGCGGCCAAGTGTGGAGATAATCACGGTCCAGCCCCAAAATGCGCCGGCTATGACTCTTTCCTTCAAGGCCAGGCAGATTGTGGACGCTGGCGCCCCGAACACCATCGCCGATGGAGTGGCCGGGCGCTATGTAATCCCGGAAGTCCTCGATGATTTATTGGCCGTCACCGATGACGCCCTTTTGGTCAGCGAGGAGAGCATCGAACAGGGAATGCGACTTCTATACCTGCATTCGGGACTTATCGTGGAGCCCGCCGCCGCACTTGGCGTCGCCGCCATTCTTGAGAATCCGCAGCGTTTTGCTGGCAAGACCGTGGCAACCGTTCTTTGTGGCGGCAATGTCGAACCCAAGGCATTCGAAGAGTGGATTGGGAAGCATTGAAAGTCTGTCCGCTTGAACCCGAGCGGTGGCTTACTCGTTGACAACGAGTCGCTACGGCCAACTCGCTTACTGGCAGCCCTTCGAGCCCGCGGCCCAACGGTTGACGTCGCCGGTGATGCGGCCGCCGGAAGCGCCACCCATCATTGGGCCGAAAGCCTGCAGCTGCGCCGGATTGCCTTCCGCCTGGACGACGAGGGACGGGCGGCCGGTCGGGTGCTTCTTGTCGACCACGAGAATGCGCGGGCGGCCGGTGAAGGAGTTGAGTTCAGGCGCGAGCTGATAGCCGGCGAAGGCCGGATCGGCCGATTTGAACCAGCAGGCATTGGCGCTCATCATGACGCGTTCCATCGTCGTCAGCGCAGTGCGATCAACCGTGATAGCGGTCGGTGCACGCGTGCCGCAGGATGTGACGAGCAGGCCGAGAGCCGCAAGAGCGGCGGCGGAATAAAATCCGGTAGCGAGGCGAGGGCGCATCAATCTCTCTTCCAATGGATGGGTTTGGGCTGCTCCAGCCGATGATGTGAAAGGAACGTTCCGACACCCTCACGGCACAAAGCGCCAGCCGGTTCGAAAGTTCCACTGTTCGTGTGGATGATCGCCTCAGGCGGCGATCACGTCGAGGGCGGAGGCGAAGAGGCCGCGACCGTCGGAGCCGCCATGAGCTGCCTCGATCAGGTTTTCCGGATGCGGCATCATGCCAAGCACATTGCCCTTGGCGTTGATGACGCCGGCGATGTCGTTGATCGAGCCGTTCGGGTTGGTGCCTTCAGCATAGCGGAAGACCACCTGGCCATTACCTTCGATCGCCGCCAGCGTTTCGCTGTCGGCAAAATAATTGCCGTCATGATGGGCGACCGGGCTGCGGATCACCTGGCCCTTCGCATAGGCGCGGGTAAAGTCCGTTTCGGCGTTAGTGACCTCGAGCTTGACCTCGCGGCAGACGAACTTCAGCGAGGCATTGCGCATCAGCGCGCCCGGCAGCATGCCGGCTTCAACCAGAATCTGGAAGCCATTGCAGACGCCGAGAACCTTGACGCCCTTGTCTGCCTTGTCCTTGATCGCCTGCATGACCGGCATGCGGGCTGCAATCGCGCCGCAACGCAGGTAATCGCCATAGGAGAAGCCGCCGGGAATGACGATCAGGTCGACATCTGGAATCTCGGTTTCCGTCTGCCAGATCGTGACGGGCGCCTGTCCGGAAATCTTGGTCAGCGCCGCGATCATGTCACGGTCGCGATTGAGACCGGGAAGTTGAACGACTGCTGATTTCATGATTCTGCTCCCGAGATAGGCGAAAGATATTGGCTTGGAACGTGATCGGTGAGCCATACCCCATTGTCCGTGACAAAGAAAGAATGACCTTCGGAATGCATGCGCGCCGCTTCGACTTCGAGGATGATATGGACACCCTTGCGTCGGGCAGCGACGATCTTGGCCGTTTCCGTATCCGCCGACAGATGAACGTGGTGCCGTTGCATCTTCTTCAGTCCCGCGTTCTGAATTACTGTCCAGCTCTCCATCGTGGTTCCATGAAAGAGCTGCGACGGTGGCGTCGCCGGGGCCAGCGCCAGATCGACGTTGACGCTGTGACCCTGCGCCGCCCGAATACGATCGCCCATCAGGGTAAAGCGCTTCTTCGGGTTGGTCTCGATCACTTCGAGGAGATCGGCGTCGGTAACATCAAAACGAGTGAAAACAGCCTTCTTCAAATCTTCGAACGGCACCCATCCCTCCGGATCCAATGTCAATCCAACTTCATGCGGTGCGTGCCGCAGCACGTAGCTCATGAACTTGGAGATTTCGGTCTGGAGGCTCGCGGATGCCATCGATGATCTCAGTCGATCGAAATGCTGAAGTTCTCGATCACCGTGTTGGCGAGGAGCTTTTCGCACATGGCTTTCAGCTCGGATTCTGCCTTTGCCTTGTCTGCACCGTTGAGCTCTAGGTCGAAGACCTTGCCCTGGCGCACCTGGCCGACGCCTTCGAAGCCGAGCGCGCCGAGTGCGCCTTCAATGGCCTTGCCCTGTGGGTCGAGAACGCCGTTCTTCAGCGTGACGGTTACACGAGCCTTGATCACGATTGTCCTTCCTGCGCTTTACTTGACGAGTACCGGCCCCGTGCCGCGCACGGGTTCGTTTTCATTGATGATGCCGAGACGGCGGGCAACTTCGGAATAGGCTTCCACCAGCCCGCCCATGTCGCGACGGAAACGGTCCTTGTCCATCTTCTCATGGGTTTCGATGTCCCAGAGACGGCAGCTGTCCGGCGAGATTTCGTCGGCGAGGATGATACGCATCATGTCGCCCTCGAACAGGCGTCCGCATTCGATCTTGAAATCGACGAGCTGGATGCCGACGCCGAGGAAGAGGCCGGTCATGAAGTCGTTGACGCGGATGGCGAGCGCCATGATGTCATCGAGTTCGGCGGGGTTCGCCCAGCCGAAAGCGGTGATGTGCTCTTCAGAAACCATCGGGTCTTCGAGCGCGTCGGACTTGTAGTAGAACTCGATGATCGAGCGCGGCAGCACCACGCCTTCCTCGATGCCGAGGCGCTTGGCGAGCGAGCCGGCGGCGACATTGCGCACGACGATCTCGAGCGGGATCATCTCCACTTCCTTGATCAGCTGCTCGCGCATGTTGAGGCGGCGGATGAAGTGCGTGGGAATACCGATCTTGTTCAGATGGCTGAAAATATATTCGCAGATGCGATTGTTCAGAACACCCTTGCCATCGATGACTTCGTGTTTTTTCTTGTTGAAGGCGGTGGCATCGTCCTTGAAGAATTGGATCAGTGTGCCCGGCTCAGGTCCCTCGTAAAGGATCTTGGCCTTGCCCTCGTAAATACGGCGGCGACGGTTCATTGGTGTTGTTCTCTGTCGTTGGCGCTCTGGAGGAAGCGCAATTGGATCTGTCTGTTGGCGTCCCCATAACGGATAAGAAGCAAATTCACAATCCGCCAGCGCCTCCTTCCTCGGAATTCCGGCTTTGGTGGGTACCAATGCGAGAATCGGGATCCTGTCGTCTCATGTTCTACAGGCTTTTATTTGACGATGGAATGAAGCCCGCAAGTACTGCACAGGCTAGTGATCCACCCCAAGCAAACCATTATACCATACTTGGCCGCGACTACGGCTTAAGGTTGCTCAGAAACTTGGCGAAGACCATCGTGCCTTCCGGCCAGGGACCGTGGCCGGAATCGGCATTGATATGGCCTGCCTCGCCGGCGTCGATCAGCAGCGAGCCCCAGCTGTGGGCCAGCTCTTCGGTCTGCTCGTAGCTGCTGAATGGATCGTTGCGGCTGGCGATGATGAGCGAGGGAAAAGGCAGGGGATCGAGCGGGTAGGGACCGAAGGTCATCAGATGCTTCGGCTTGATCTTCGGATTGGCGACATCGGGCGGCGTGACGAAGAAGGCGCCGGCCACCTTTTTGCGAAACAGCGGGATCGCGTGGATTACCGATGGGACGCCAAGCGAGTGCGCCACCAGCACCACCGGCTTGGTCGCGGCGTTCACCTCTTCGGCGATGCGGGCAACCCAGTCGTCGCGCACGGGCTTTGACCATTCCGCCTGTTCAATGCGCCGCGCGGTCGAGAGCTTCTGCTCCCAGCGCGTCTGCCAGTGGTCCGGGCCGGAATTGGTGTAACCGGGAACGATGAGAATATCTGCGTCGGAGACTTTCATGATGCGCCGATGTGGAAAAGGAAGACCTGACTGTCAAGGGAAAAGGCGACAATTGCGGCAAAATTTGTTAGGATGACGCTTGCCGGTAGCGATTGATGATGTCGGCGCCTCTTTTGCCCCGATATTTTCGTGCCGCCAGCTGAACACATAGGCTGATGAGGAGGAGCAATACTATGGCGGCATTTCACGTCATGGCTGGCGCGGACCACACCTTTACGCGTCCGGCCATCCGCAAGATCGGCGTTGCCGATCTTGTTGACGCCCTGAAACTGGGACTGGACGATTTCAGAGAGAAACCGTCACACTATGTTTTCCTGTGTCTCATGTATCCGATCGCGGGTATTGCGCTGACACTGTGGAGTTCTGGCGCCAACCTGCTGCCGCTGCTCTTTCCGTTGATGTCCGGCTTCGCGCTGGTTGGACCGCTGGCGGCGATCGGTCTCTACGAGATCAGCATGCGACGGGAAAGAGGGATGGATACCTCCTGGCGGCATGCTTTCGATGTGCGCTTTTCGCCGGCCTTGCCGTCGATCATCGTGGTCGGTCTCATGCTCTTTGCCTTCTTCATCGTCTGGCTGGTGGTGGCACAGAACATCTACATGGCCTTTTTCGGTGACTCGGTGCCGGTGACGTTGTCGTCGTTCCTGTCCAACGTGCTGTCGACGCCGCAGGGCATGGCGATGATGTTCTGGGGCAATCTCGTCGGATTCGTCTTTGCCCTTGTGGTTTTGGCGACCACCATCGTCACCTTCCCGCTATTGCTTGACCGCGATGTCGGTGCCGTGGCGGCGGTCGATGCGAGCCTGCGCGCGACGTTGCTCAATCCGGTGCCGGTCGCGATCTGGGGCCTGATCGTGGCCGCACTTCTTGTGATCGGTACGATCCCGATCTTTGCGGGCCTAGCCGTGGTCATGCCTATCCTCGGCCATGCCACCTGGCATCTCTATCGCAAGCTGGTCGTGCCGGCCGAGGCGCACTAGGTAACTGGGGCGAGTGGAACCTCAGTGACCTTGCGGCGTTGATCCGCGTCACCCAGCATGTGTCTCCCGAATTCGGAGATACGCAGGGAGAGGCTGAGGACTCGATGCATGGCAAGGCTCAAGCATATTTTCGCGCATTTCGCCGCCACAGTTTCGGAATGGGCGGGGAAACCGGTTATTTTCATCATGGCGCTGCTCTCGGTCGTCGTCTGGGGTCTGACGGGGCCGATCTTCAACTATTCCGAAACCTGGCAGCTCGTCATCAACACAGGCACGACCATCATCACGTTCCTGATGGTCTTCCTGCTGCAGAACGCCCAGACGCGCGATACGCGCGCTATTCAAGCCAAGCTCAATGAACTCATTCTGACCAGTGCCGCGGAAAACCGCTTTGTCGGGATTGAGAACCTCGACGAGGAGGATCTGAAGCATCTGGACCGGCTGGTGGAAAAAGCTGCCAAGGGTACCGGCGGCGGGGCAAAAAATGACGTACCAGAAAATGAGACCTCTGCGAAATCCCGCCCGAAACGGAAGAGGCGGCGCATCGTCAGCGCCGCCTCTTCAAAATCGGATCAATAGGTCGGTTCGACCTCAGCCGAAGACGCGCTTGAAGATCGTGTCGACGTGCTTGGTGTGATAGCCGAGGTCGAACTTTTCGCGGATATCCTCTTCCGACAAAGCCGCGCGCACTTCCTGATCGGCGAGCAGCTCCTCGAGGAAGTCCTTGCCCTGTTCCCAGACCTTCATGGCGTTGCGCTGCACGAGGCGATAGGAATCCTCGCGGGAAACGCCGGCCTGGGTCAGCGCCAGCAGCACGCGCTGCGAATGAACAAGCCCGCGGAACTTGTTCAGATTGTTCATCATATTTTCCGGATAGACCAGAAGCTTGTCGATGACGGTGGTGAGCCGCGACAGTGCGAAGTCGAGTGTGACGGTCGCGTCCGGGCCGATCATGCGCTCGACGGAAGAGTGCGAAATATCGCGCTCATGCCAGAGAGCGACGTTTTCCATCGCCGGGAGGGCATAGGAACGAACCATACGGGCAAGGCCGGTCAGGTTTTCGGTCAGCACCGGATTGCGCTTGTGCGGCATGGCCGACGAGCCCTTCTGGCCGGGGGAGAAATATTCCTCGGCTTCCAGCACTTCAGTGCGCTGCAAATGGCGGATTTCGACGGACAGGCGCTCGATCGAGGAGGCGACGACGCCGAGCGTTGCGAAGTACATCGCGTGACGGTCGCGCGGGATGACCTGCGTCGATACCGGCTCCGGCTTCAGGCCGAGGGCGGCGGCGACATGCTCTTCGACGCGCGGATCGATATTGGCGAAGGTGCCGACGGCGCCGGAAATGGCACAGGTAGCGACTTCCTCGCGCGCGGCGATCAGGCGCTGCTTGCAGCGCTCGAATTCGGCATAGGCAAGCGCCATTTTGACGCCGAAGGTGATCGGCTCGGCGTGGATGCCGTGCGAGCGGCCGATGGTGACGGTGTCCTTGTGCTCGAAGGCGCGGCGCTTCAGCGCTTCCAGCAGCTTGTCGATATCGGCAAGCAGGATATCGGTGGCGCGCACGAGCTGAATGTTGAAGCAGGTGTCGAGAACGTCGGAGGAGGTCATGCCCTGGTGCACGAAGCGGGCATTGGGACCGACGATTTCGGCCAGATGCGTCAGGAAGGCGATGACGTCATGCTTGGTGACGGCTTCAATCTCATCGATGCGGGCGACGTCGAAGGTCGCCTTACCGCCTTTTTCCCAGATCGTTTCGGCCGCGGACTTCGGAATGACGCCGAGTTGGGCCAAAGCGTCGCAAGCATGGGCCTCGATCTCGAACCAGATACGGAACTTGGTTTCGGGCGACCAGATGGCGACCATTTCCGGTCGGGAGTAGCGCGGGATCATGGGCTCACAACTTTCTTGGGATACTGGAAACGAATGCTTGGCGCCCCCATAACAAAGACGGGCGGCAATCTCAATGTTTCTTGGCGCAATCTTTCGTTCGGTTCAACGCATATGCCTGGCGAGATAGAGGCTCGCGGCCAGCAAACAGAGGAGACCGAAGGGCAGAAACAGGCCAAGGCCGAGGATCGCGAACTGATAGACGGCGCTGGCGCTGGTGAAAGCGAATTGAAATGCCCAGACGAGCGTGCCGAAAGGCGCATGCCAGCGCGAATAGAACCAGCGGTAGTCCATGGCGAAGAGAAAGGCGGTCATGGCGACGGTGCCGAGCGACAGCATAAGGAAGAACGCCGCGAAACGGGCTTCGAGCGTTCGACCGCGAGCGAGTAACCGCGCCAGCGCCACCATGAAGGGCCATGCGAGCGCGCCGCCAAAGAAATAGACGGCGATCAACGCAGGCAGGTGGCTCGTCAGAAGGCCGTTGCGCAGATAAAGCGCCGCCAGCACAGAACCCGCCATTGCTGCGCCCCAACAGGGCGCCCCGATCAGTAGCTGTCGATAGGAAGGGACGGCTGCCTTGAGCCGCCCGCTCGCAACGACAGTGCTGGCCGGATTAATTTGATCCAACGCGGCCTCGTTCTGCGGCAGCCCTGAGATCGGAAACCGTCTGCTTGTAGGCCTCGACGGAGCCGCCCTTGAAGATGGCCGAACCGGCCACGAGCACATTGGCGCCGGCAGCGGTGATGAGCGGCGCGGTCTCGACGGTGACGCCGCCATCGACTTCAAGTTCGATCGGGCGGCCGCCGATAAGTGACTTGGCGTTACGGATCTTGTCGGCCATGGCCGGAATGAATTTCTGGCCGCCGAAGCCTGGATTGACCGACATGATCAGGATCAGGTCGATATCGTCGAGGACGTTTTCCAGGATCGACAGCGGCGTTGCCGGATTGAGCGTGACGCCGACCTTCTTGCCGAGATTGCGGATCGTCTGGAGCGAGCGATGCAGATGCACGCCCGCTTCGGCATGAACCGTAATCCGGTCGCAGCCGGCCTTGGCGAAGGCTTCGAGATAGGGATCGGGGGGCGAGATCATCAGGTGGCAGTCGAATGTGGCAGTCGTATAAGAGCGCAGCGACTTGATGACATCGGCGCCGAAGGAGATGTTTGGCACGAAATGCCCATCCATGACATCGAGATGGATCCAGTCCGCCCCAGCTTCTGTCACATCTTTGACTTCCTGCCCGAGCTTGGCGAAATCGGCTGCGAGAATGGAAGGGGCAATGCGGATCGGCAGGGGCATGGGATAGCTGAACTCCGTCTGATTTTTTCGCGCTTGGCTTACCACCGGTTCGGCTAGCGGACAACCTAATCCGCTAGACTTGCACCGACCCTGTCAGTTCGACGCCGCCGTCAGAGGCACAAAGGCGTTGCCGCGCCATTCCAGCAAGCGATAAGGATTGTCCGTCAATTCGTGGTTGCTGCCGAAGGTGATCGGGCCGATCGGGGTCTGGAAGGCCGTGCCGATGAGTTTGTCGGCAAGCGGCTTATTTTCCGCCTTGGCACTTTCGGCCGCCTGATTTGCAATCAACGCTGCCGCTGCAGCCGGCAGGATGTAGCCGTCCGGTTCAATGCCGCTGGCGCGCATCGTCTGCATCGCCGCCTGGGCAGCGGGCAGGCTGGCGTAATCGGGCAAGGCGATGGCCTGCACACCGTCGGCCAAAGGCACCGGCTGGTTGGCGGCACGCATCGCGTCGCCGCCCATCAATTTCAATGGGATGCTCTCGCTTTGGGCATCTCGAGCGATGATTGCCACGTCGCTGCGGTCGCCGCCGATGAAGACCCGCGTGGCGCCGGCTTTTTTCAGCCGGCGGACAAGGGCGATCTGCTGGTCCTGGCCAGGGCGAAAGGTATCGGTGAAGACAGGCTTTAAGCCCTTTCCCTCAAGTGCAGTGCGTATTGCGCCCACCAGTTCGCGACCGTGAATCGTGCCATCGTCGATCAGGGCTAACGGCTCGGCCGCCCAGTTTTTTAGGATGGTGTCTGTGGCCATTGCCGCCTCGGCAGTGTCCACCGGTGCAAGGCGAAACAGCGGCCAGCCGTTCTTCAGCGCATCTTCCATCAGGATATGGGAGCGCGCCGAGACGGTGATGACGGGAATGCCGGCATCCTTCAGCCGTGGCAGCGCGCTTTCCAGCGTCTCGCTGCAAAGGAAGCCGACGGCAACTTGAACCTTGGCGGAGATCAGCGCCTCGGCGACGGCCTGGCCGCCATCCTCCGTGCAGGGCTCATCGACGACAGTGGCGGAATTCTGTTGTGCCTGCACTTCGAAATTGGCGCCGGCGGTGATCTCCGCACCGAGGGTTGCGAAGTTGCCTTCCTGCGGAGCGACGATGCCGATATTGATGCTCGCGGCATGGCTGCTGCCGGCTGCCAGGAGCAGCATCATCAGAAGCGGTGTGCGACGCAGAACATTCATCGAATGGTTATCCCGGGCAAATCTTCTGCCCTTTTATCCACATGACAGTGGTCGTCAAAGAAAAAGCAACAAAATCACTCGGTTTTCAATAATCCTATTGTAGAAAAGCTAGCATTCGCCCGCCATATTGAACGGAATGTGTGAAATGACAGAAATGAGGGAAACGATCGTGCTAGACAGGCAGAGTATGGGGCCAGCGCTCTATCGCGATGCCATGAGCCGCTATGCGGGGCATGTGCAACTGGTGACCACGGCACTCGGCAGCGAGCGGCGCGGGGTGACCATCACGGCTGCCTGCTCGGTGTCGGACAATCCGGCCACGGTCCTGATTTGCCTCAACAACAGCAATGTGAAGAACGAGATCTTCTTCAAGAGCGGCGTCTTCGCGCTGAATGCGCTCGGCGCGCATCATCAGGGGCTTGCGGATGCCTTTTCCGGCAAGACCGGCCTCAACAACGACGAGCGCTTTACGGCCGGTACCTTCGAGACGCTGGTGACTGGCGCACCGGTGCTTGCGGACGCGCTGGCCGCCTTCGACTGCCGCGTCATTGAGATCAAGGAAGCGTCAACGCACAACATCATTTTTGGCGAGGTCATGGCGGTGCGGTTCAGTGAAATCAAGCCGGCGCTCATCTATATGAACCGCGACTATCACACGCTATAAACTCCCCGAAGGGAGAAACCATGTCCGATAAAGCTGCACCTTCATTGCCTGGCTCGATCGACGAGACGATCGCCTTGCTCGGCGCTCACGACTATCTCGCTGGGCGCGCGCTTGGCACGGTGCTGTTTCTGGCGCTGAAGATGAAAAGGCCGCTGTTTCTCGAAGGCGAGGCCGGTGTCGGCAAGACCGAGATCGCCAAGGTGCTGTCGAAGGCGCTCGACCGGCCGCTGATCCGCTTGCAGTGCTATGAAGGTCTCGACGTTTCCTCCGCCGTCTATGAATGGAACTACCCGGCGCAGATGCTGGAAATCCGTCTTGCCGAAGCATCGGGTCTTACCGATCGCGACCGTATCGAGGCTGATATCTTCTCCGAGCGCTATCTGATCCGCCGGCCCGTGTTGCAGGCCTTGTCGAGTGTCGGAGGCCGCGCGCCGGTCTTCCTGATCGATGAGCTTGACCGCACCGACGAGGCGTTCGAAGCCTTCCTGCTGGAAGTGCTCTCCGATTTCCAGGTGACCGTGCCGGAGCTTGGCACCATCAAGGCCGCCGAGCCGCCGATCGTCATCATCACCACCAACCGTACCCGCGAGGTGCATGACGCACTGAAGCGGCGCTGTCTCTATCATTGGGTCGATTATCCCGAGGCCGCGCAAGAACTGGAGATCATCCGCCGCAAGGTGCCCGGCTGCAACGAGGCGCTCTCGCGTCAGATCGTTGCCTATGTGCAGAAGCTGCGGGCGCTCGACCTCTTCAAGACTCCCGGTGTCGCCGAAACCATCGATTGGGCGACGGCTCTGACCGAACTCGACAGGCTGGCGCTCGATCCGGAGACGATTTCCGATACGCTCGGCACCCTGCTGAAGTATCAGGACGACATCGCTCGCATTCAGGGCGGCGAGGGCAAGCGGGTGCTGGATGAGGTGAAATCCGAACTGCTCGCGACGGGATAAGACGATGGAGCCGCAAGTACAGGATGGCATCGCCGCTCCGCCGTCACCGCCCGGTGACGGGCGCCTTGCCGACAATATCGTCTTCTTTGCCCGCGCGCTCCGCAAAGCGGGACTGAAGATCGGTCCAGCTGCCATTGCCGATGCTATCGAAGCCGTGGAGGCGATCGGTATCGGCTCGCGCGACGAATTTCATGCGGCGCTCTGTTCCACCTTCGTCAAGCGGCATGAGGATCTTGCGGTCTTCGACGAAGCTTTCCGGCTGTTCTGGCGTTCGCGCGATCTCGTGCAGAAGATGATCGCGATGATGTCGCCGATCGCACTCGATAATCGCGAGAAGGAAAAGCCGAAGCCGGGCGAAACCCGCGCTGGTGATGCCTTGCTCGGCGATCGCAATGACCGCCGGCCTCAGCGCGAGACGCCGGATATCGAGATCGATGCCCGCTTCACCACATCCGGCAGCGAAGTGCTGCGCCGCATGGATTTCGCGCAGATGTCGGCTGTGGAGATCGCCGTTGCGAAGAAGGAACTTGCGAGGCTGGAACTGCCGCTCGATCACGTGCGGACCCGCCGTTTTGTGTCGGCTCATGCGCCGGTTCGGATCGATCCCCGCGCCACGATGCGCTCGGCGCTGCGCACCGGCGGCTCCCTGATCCTGCCGCGCTATCGTAGACACAGGGAGATGCAGCCACCGCTGGTGGTTCTCGCGGACATCTCCGGCTCGATGAGCCAATATACCCGCATCTTCCTGCATTTCCTGCATGTGCTCACCGAAAGGCGGCGACGTGTACATACTTTCCTCTTCGGCACGCGGCTCACCAATGTCACACGGGCTATGCGCCACAAGGATCCTGACGAGGCGCTGGACGAATGCGCCGCTGCCGTGCGCGACTGGTCGGGCGGCACGCGCATTGGCGAGACGCTGAAGGAGTTCAATCGGCTGTGGGCGCGCCGCGTGCTCGGGCAGGGCGCTATCGTGCTCCTCATCACTGATGGATTGGAGCGGGACGATGTCAAGCTTCTTGAAACCGAGATGGATCGCCTGCATCGCTCTTGCCGGCGGTTGATCTGGCTCAACCCGCTGCTGCGCTTCGAAGGCTTCGAACCTCGTGCCCGTGGTGTGCGAACCATGCTGCCGCATGTTGACGAATTCCGTCCGGTCCACAATCTATTATCTCTGGCCGATCTCGTATCGGCCCTCAGCGCCGGTCGTGCCGGTGCTTACGATCCACGCCGTTTTCTCGCCAAGCTGTGAGGCAAACATGACAAACATATCCGAAAGCCTGGATCCGCTTGTGATCGCGGAGGAATGGGCGTCCGCCGGCCGCAGCGTGGCGTTGGCGACCGTCGTTGACACCTGGGGCTCCGCACCGCGCCCGACCGGCAGCCATCTCGTCATCGACGGCGAGGGCAATTTTCATGGCTCGGTTTCCGGCGGCTGCGTCGAAGGTGCAGTCATCACCGAAGCGCTGGACGTGATCGAAAGCGGCAAGGCGCGCATGCTGGATTTCGGCGTCGCGGATGAAACCGCCTGGCGGGTTGGCCTGTCCTGCGGCGGCCGTATCCGTGTCTATGTCGAAAGGCTTCATTGATGGACCGTCAGATACTGGCGAGACTGAACGCATTGCGACGCGCGCGGCGGGCGGTGATCCTGGTTACCGATCTGTCCGGTGGTCCGGACCGACTGATTGTCGAGGGGGATACGGTTGATGGGCCTCTTGCTGATGCGGTCGCGTCCGCCTTCCGCTCGGGAAAATCCTCGGCGGTGGACATTGACGGACGCAACCTCTTTCTCAATGTTCACCTGCCGCCACCCCATATTGTTGTCATCGGCGCCGTGCATATCAGCCAGGTCTTAGCACAGATGGCCGGGCTTGCCGGCTTCGACATCCGCATCATCGACCCGCGTACCGCCTTTGCGACGCCCGAGCGCTTCGAGGGCGTCGATCTCGTTGCCGACTGGCCCGTGGATGCGCTGAAGGAGCGGCCGCTCGATGCCTATACGGCGCTGGTCGCGGTCACCCATGATCCGAAGATCGACGATTTTCCGATCGCCGAAGCATTGAAGGTTGGCTGTTTTTACGTCGGCGCGCTCGGCAGCCGCAAGACGCATGCGGGCAGACTGGAGCGACTGACGCGGGATGGGCTAAAGGAAGGCGATCTTGCGCGGATTCACGCGCCCATCGGCCTTCCCATTGGTGCGTCGAGCCCGGCCGAAATCGCCGTTTCTGTTTTGGCCGAGATTATCGGAGCGCTACGCGGCCGCAACGTCTTGTCTCCAAAGGGTGACAAACAATGATTTTCGGTGATTTACCGACGAGGGAGGCGGTTGGCGCGGTCCTGGCGCATTCCGTTCGCTTGCCGGATGGCAGCTTTGCCAAAGGGCATGTGCTTGAGCCGGCGGATATCGATCGGCTCGCTGTCGCGGGGATCGATCGCGTCATTGCCGCGCGGATCGAACCGGGCGACTTGATGGAGGACGAGGCTGCGGAGCGGCTTGCGCGGGCAATCGTGCCGGATCATCTAACCTTTTCCGAGGCGGCCACGGGGCGCGTCAATGTTCATAGCGCGGTCGACGGCCTGTTCGTTGCAAACCGCGCCGCCGTCGACCGGCTGAACAGCGTCGACCCGGCGATTACGCTGGCCTGTCTTGCCGATCACGTCCCGGTGCGCCGCGGCGATATGGTGGCGACCTTCAAGATCATACCGCTCGCGGTCTCCGGCACGAAGGTTGCCGCCGGTGTCGAAATCCTGCGGCGGATGACGGCGTTCGAGGTCAAGCCGTTCCTGCCGCATGCGATATCGCTGATCGCCACCGAACTGCCGTCACTGAAGGCCTCCGTCATGGACAAGACGGCGCGCATCCTGTCGCAACGGCTGCAGCTCGCCGGCAGTACGCTCGCGCGGGAAGAGCGCGTGGCGCATCGTGCGCCTGCCGTCGCGCAAGCGATTGGTGCGGCGCTGCGGGCATTGGATCGATCGGCAAAGCTGATCATCGTCTTCGGCGCGTCGGCCGTCATCGACGCCGGCGACGTCATTCCGGAAGCGATCCGGCTGGCAGGCGGCGACGTCATTCAGGTCGGCATGCCGGTCGATCCCGGCAATCTGCTGGTGCTCGGCAAGGTCGGCGACGTCTATGTCGTCGGCGCTCCCGGCTGCGCGCGCAGCCCGAAGGAAAATGGTTTCGACTGGGTGCTGGACCGCATTCTCGCTGGCGAACAGCCGACGCCGCAGGAGATCAGCGGCATGGGCGTGGGTGGTCTTCTGATGGAAATACAATCGCGACCACGGCCGCGCGATATCCCCGTAAAGCCGGAAGTACAGATTTCTGTTGCCGTCGTTCTGCTTGCCGCCGGCAAGGCGAGCCGCATGGGCGAGGGTGGACCACACAAGCTATTGGCTGAGTTCGATGGCATGCCGCTGGTTCGCCGCTCCGCCGTGACGGCGTTGTCAAGCGGAGCCGCCTCCGTTGTGGTCATCACCGGTCATCGTCGCGGGGAGATCGAAGAGGCGCTTACCGGGCTGGCGGTTGAGCAGGTCCACAATCCGGATTATGCCTCCGGCATGGCAGGCTCGCTGGTAGCGGGCATCGGCGCGACGACGGCGCAACGGGCCGATGGCGTGCTGGTCATGCTGGCCGACATGCCGGGTGTCACGAGTGACGACCTGAAGGTGTTGATTGCGGCTTTCCGCCAGGCGAACGGTCAAGCGATCGTGAGGGCCGTGTCGCGCGGCAAGCGCGGCAATCCGGTCATCCTGCCGCGAGCAGTCTACGATGCCGTGATGCGGCTGGACGGTGATGTCGGCGCCCGGCATATCGTCGAGACATCAGGACTCGCCGTCATCGATGTGGATATCGGCGATGCCGCCCATCTCGATGTCGATACGCCCGAAGCCGTGCTTGCCGCCGGCGGGATTTTGAAGGGGTAGGGAATGGATAATATCGAAATCGAAGAGATGTTCCAGGCGCTCGGTCCGGTGACGATCAAGCGCATGTTCGGCGGCAAGGGCATCTATCATATGGGCCGCATCCTTGCCATCGAACTGGACAGCGAGATGCTGCTGAAGGCCGACGAGATCAGCGCTCCGGAATTCGAGGCGGCGGGCGCCAGGCGCTGGGCCTATGAGGGCAAGAAAGGCAAGCCCGTCAAGATGCCCTATTGGTCGATCCCAGACGATGCTTTCGACGATCCGGATATCATGGCGCGCTGGGTGAGGCTCGCCTACGAGGCGGCCGTGCGGGCGGATAAATAGTTTTGGCTAAAAATCGTCCTTGCTCAGATGAGCGATCGTCGCCTCTGCAAAAGCCGACAGCGGCTGCGGCAGCTCGTTGCGGCCAAACCAGCCGAAATCGGAGAGCTTATCCGGCTCAACAAGACTTGCTTCGCCGGAAAAATCCTTGGTGACGTAGATCAGCGAGATCCAGTGCTGTTGGTCAGCCTCATTGAGGACTTCGGTCGTGCAGAGATAGTCGATCTGGCCGATGGAGAGGCCGCTTTCCTCTTCGGCCTCACGGGTGGCGGCTTCGGCGGCCGGCTCCATATGGTCGACCTTGCCGCCGACGATGCTCCAGAATCCGGCTTCCGGCGCCTTGAGGCGCTTATAGAGCAGTAATTTCCGATCCCGCAAAATTGCGAGACCGGCTCCTAATCCTGGGAAATCGATGCCGGGTTTCCCCATGCCGCGCGACCCTGTTAGCCCTTGGCGTTGGCTACGATCAGCATGAAAGCGGGGATATCGTCGCCGAAGCCGACCGGAGTCGGGCCGTCATCGTGGTCGCGGTAACGGTTGCGGCGTTCACGATTGTCGTCATTGGCAGCGGGGAAAGGCCGATTGTTGTTACGAGAACCGTTATGGGACTTGTTATTGTTCTCAGACTTGCGCTCGTTTCTCACGCTCTCGGCCTTTGCTGGTGCTGCTTCGATCACTTCAACGACGACAGTATCTTCGACGTCGATATCAGATTTATGACTCGAGGCACTCCGGCCTCTGGGGCTGCGATCACGCTCGCGGCTTTTGCCTTTCGGCTCGCGGCGGCGAGAAGAACGATTGTCGTCCCCGCCTTCTTCGGCCGGCGGCAGCGCCGACAGATCGCCGTTCAGCCACTGGACATCTTCGCCGATCAGCTTTTCGATCGCGTCGATATGCTTGGTGTCGCGCTTAGTCACGAGAGTGAAAGCAGCACCTGAGCGGCCGGCACGGCCGGTGCGGCCGATCCGGTGGACATAATCTTCCGAATGGATCGGAACATCGAAATTAAACACATGGCCGACATCGGGAAGGTCGAGACCGCGTGCCGCGACGTCGGAAGCCACGAGAAGCTGGATCTGGCCGTCACGGAAATTCTGCAACATCGTCGTGCGCGAGCGCTGGTCCATGTCGCCATGCAATGCGCCGACCGAGAAGCCGTGGCGCTGGAGCGAACGGAAGAGGTCGGCCACATCTACCTTGCGATTGCAGAAGATGATGGCGTTCTTCAGGTCAGTCTGGGCGCGGATGAGATCGCGCAGAGCTGCACGCTTCTCGTAATCCTTGCCATGCGAGGCGACGAAGCGCTGTGTAACGGTCTTGGCCGTCGAGGCCGGCGCCGAGACTTCGACACGTTCCGGGTTCTGCAGGAAGCGGTCTGCCAGCTTCTGGATTTCTGCCGGCATGGTGGCCGAGAAGAACAGGGTCTGGCGGGTAAAGGGAATGAGCTTGGCGATGCGCTCGATATCCGGGATGAAGCCCATGTCGAGCATGCGGTCGGCTTCGTCGATGACGAAGATCTCGACGGCGCTCATCAGCAGCTTGCCACGCTCAAAATGGTCGAGCAGGCGGCCGGGCGTGCAGATCAGCACATCGGCGCCGCGCTCAAGCTTGCGGTCTTGTTCTTCGAAGGACACGCCGCCGATCAGCAGGGCGATGTTCAGCCGGTGATTCTTGCCGTACTTCTCGAAGTTCTCGGCGACCTGCGCAGCGAGTTCGCGCGTCGGTTCGAGGATCAGCGTGCGCGGCATACGAGCGCGGGCGCGGCCCTTTTCAAGCAGGGTCAGCATCGGCAGAACGAAGGAGGCGGTCTTGCCGGTGCCCGTCTGGGCGATGCCGCAGATGTCGCGGCGCTGCAGCGCAAAGGGAATGGCGCCGGCCTGGATCGGAGTCGGCGTGGTGTAGCCCGCGTCTGTTACTGCGGATAGGACTTTTTGGCTCAAGCCAAGGTCAGCAAATGTTGTCAAAGGGAAAACTATTTCCGTTCCGGTTCGGTCGAACACTCATGAGTCGACACGTTCTAGCGTGCCGCAATGCTGCGCGACATAGAACCAAATACCCGCGAAGTCAAGGAAAGCGGGCGCTTCGAAAAGCTTGAAGCCCATTCATAACGCAATTTTTAGATTAGCGCCATCTTTGTTGCTCGTTTGTCACAATTCTCGCGCCGAAATTGTCCCGATCCCATTGATATAACTTGCCAGCTTCATGCCGGCATTGATGAAATACATCGGGTCGATCGGATGGCCATTTTCCCGGACTTCATAGTGCAGATGGGTTCCCGTCGAGCGTCCCGTGCTGCCGGCCAGACCGACGGCGTCGCCCGTCTTTACCGTATCGCCGGCCTTGACCAGCAATTCTTCCATATGGCCGTAGCGCGTCGAGATGCCATCGCCGTGGTCGATCTCCACCATATTGCCGTAGCCGCCCGTCCAGCCGGCGGAAACGACCTTGCCTGGCGCCGTCGCCCTGACCCTTTCGCCCGGGCTGAAATGGAAATCGGTGCCGGTGTGCAGCGCCAGCTTGCCGAGGAAGGGATCCTTGCGATTGCCGAAGGGGCTGGTAATCAGCTTGCCCGGTGCGGGATTGCGGAATGGCAGGCTCTCGGCCGCGCCGCGCACCGCCTCCAGACGCGTCAGGGCCGTATCGAGATCGGCCATGGACTGTTCGAACTGATCGACATTTTCAGGCGCGACATAGGGGCCGCCGACGCCTTCGTCATCGTTGCCGGGATCGGCGTCCTTGCTGGCGATGCTCGCCGTTACCGTCGGAACCTTGATGCCGACATTCTGCATGATCGACTGGATGCTGTCGGCGGTATCGGCGGCACCGGTTGTCAGGTGCTGCACGCGAGCCAGTTGATCCTGTTCGATATGCTTCAGCGACAGCGTCACCCTGGAGAAGACGCGATCGGCGCGATCGGCGACTGTCTCGGGGGCGGGAACATAGGCGAGGGTGGAATTGTCGGGTGTGGCATCGGCGGGCTTGCCGCTCGATAGCAGCGTCTCGATCGCCTTCAGGCCGCCGGTCAATTCCGCGTGGTCGCCCTTGTCGGCGCGATTACCGGTGGTCGCGGCATTGGCACCCTTATCCATCAGCCCGGAATTCTCGGCGCGGTCGAGCAGCGCATCGAGCTTGCCGTGGCGCGACGACAATGCCTGCTGCTGTTCTATCAGCTTGTCGACCTTTTTCTCGACCACCTGCTGGTCGAGGAGCTGGCGCGAGGTGACCCGGTCGACCTGCGCGCGCAGCGCAGCGATGCGGTCTTCATAGTCATATTGCATGCGCGCCTGACGGGCCATGGTCGCGCCGATCAGATCGTCGCGCAGCACGAGATAGGAGGTCGCCAGAAGATAGCCGATCGAAAAGATGCCGATGAGACAGACGGCAAGCGCTGCCATCCACGGGCGAACGGTCATGTGACGCACCGTATCGCCGCTTGCCACGATGATGGTGTGACACTGCTTCTGCTTGCCGAAAACCTGATTCCGAGGCTTGGCTGTCACCGAGAATCTCCCAATCGATGCATGCTCGCATCCATTGTGGAACTTGACGGAATTATGGTTAACGATTGCTTTACGTGAGACTATTAGAAAACTGAAAAACTCTTGTATTTTAGTATGTTATGCATTGCTTGTGGATGTAAGCGAGCGATAGAAGGAAGGCGTCAAGCCGGCCTCGGCGCGGGCGATGTCATTGAACGGCGCTTTCAGCGAACCACGGAAATTCGAGCGCACCAGTTCCTGGAATGTGCGGGCGGGATCGCGCTTTTCGCGGGCGCAGAGAAAGCGGAACCATTTGGCGCCGACGGCCACATGGCCTTTCTCGTCGTTGTAGATAACATCGAGTACGGCGGCACTTTCCATATCGCCGGTTTCCCGCATCTTCGCCTGAAGCGCCGGCGTCACGTCAAGGCCGCGGGCCTCGAGAATGAGCGGCACGACGGCGAGGCGGGCGGTAAGATCGGTGCGGGTCGCGTGCGCGGCCTGCCATAAGCCGTCATGGGCAGGCAGGTCGCCATAGTCGGCGCCGAGTTCGCGCAGGCGCGCGCGTACCATCTTGAAATGCTTGGCCTCCTCGAAGGCAACCTGCATCCAGCCATCGAAAAAGGAATTGGGCACGGGGCCCGTTGCAAAGCGCGCCACGATATCGAGCGCCAGGTCGACCGCATTGAGCTCGATATGAGCGATGGCGTGCAGCAGCGCGATACGGCCCTGGAGCGTGTGCAGCGAGCGCTTCTTCATGTGCTTCGGGGGCACCAGTTCCGGTTTATCCGGCCGGCCGGGGCGATCGGCCAGCGGCAAATCGAGCGGTGAGCGCAGGGACAGGGTGCGTGCGAACCAGCGGGTGGCCGTCTCCTGGGCAAGCGTCGTCTTGCGATCGAGATCAGCAGAGCGAATGGCGGCGATGGCGCCGCCGCGCAGCGAGGTGATCGTCTCGATGTCCACCGATCCCGGTATCGTCATCAAAGTTCCTTCACAGCGGCCAAGACTTCCTCCGCGTGGCCGGCCACCTTGACCTTATCCCAGATACGCGCGATTCGGCCGTCTGCCCCGATCAGGAAGGTCGAGCGCACGACGCCCATATAGGTCCGGCCATACATGCTCTTCTCTCGCCAGACGCCATAGGCTTCGGCTGCCGTCTTCTCTTCATCGGCGGCAAGGGGAACGGACAGATCATACTTCTTCACGAACTTGTCATGGCTTTTGACCGAATCCGGCGACACGCCGAGGATTGAGGCACCAGCCTTTTCGAAGTCGGCTTTGAGCGCGGTGAAGGCGAGCGATTCGGTGGTGCAGGCGGACGTATTGTCCTTGGGATAAAAGAAGATCACCAGCGGTTTGCCAGCAAAATCCGTGAGGCTTATGCGGCCGCCGCCATCGCGCGGAAGGTCGAAGTCCGGGGCTTTGTCTCCGACTGCTAATTCAACCACTGGGATTTTGGTCACGGGAAAACCTTTCTTTTGCCGGTATTTTAGATGACACTGGGTATCAGCCATATATACTGCACCGGTATGCCGTCCACATAGGACGCAGCGTCACCAACAAAATTGCGAAAAACGAAAGGGACGCACGGGAGTGATCCGAGGCGAAAAGATTATATTCCGCAAGAAGGATCTCGTCTCGCTCGACCACTTGCCTTCCGCCCAGGTCGACGATCCCATGATCGTGCATGTGCCGGAGCCTGTGCGCCGTAATCGTTCGCATGTCTGGCATGTCTGTCGCATCACCCTCGTCTTCATCACATTCCTCATCCTGATCGCCGGCGCGGTCGTCGCCACCATCGAGAGCGGCGTCTTCGACCAGCCTCTGTCGCAGAAGGCGCAGTCGGCTCTCGATCAGGCGATCGGGCCGCGCTACAAGGCGGAAGTCGGCTCGACCGTCGTCCGGTTCACGCCGAACCTGCGGCTGGCGCTCGAGGCGCATGACGTCAATGTGGTCGACCAGGAAAGCGGCAAACACCTGTCGACCATGTCGTCGGTCAGCATGGAGCTGGATCCGCTGGCGCTTATCGAAGGCCGCGTCGAAGTGGCCAACGTTTCGGCAGAGGGCATCGCGCTCGATACGGCGCTGTTACCGCAAGGCGACCCCGTCGACCTTACGGCGCTGCGCGTCGATGCTCTACCGCACGCGCTGGATTCAGTCTTCGACAATCTCGATTTCCTTGAACGCTTCGTCGAGCGCGGCGGCACGAACTCGGTGCGTATTTCTGGTTTTGCCGTGAAGCTGGCGCGTCAAGAGGGCGAGCCGATCTCGCTCGTGGTCGACAATCTCACTTTCGAACGTAGCGGGCCGAAGGCACTGCATCTTTACGGAGAGGTTGCCGTCAACGGCTCCCTCG
Organism: Rhizobium sp. RCC_161_2; assembly: GCF_041355235.1. NCBI lineage: Bacteria > Pseudomonadati > Pseudomonadota > Alphaproteobacteria > Hyphomicrobiales > Rhizobiaceae > Rhizobium > Rhizobium sp. RCC_161_2. The sequence continues at coordinate 417,143 of NZ_JBFUPL010000002.1, forward strand.
CGACGCTGGATGTGGTCGCCGACCAGCAGGAGGCCGGTCATAGCTCTTCGCTGACGGCGAAACTTGCCAATGTCGACCTGAAGCCGCTGACGATGGCCTATGACCAGAACGGCACGCCGCGCCAGGGCCTCATGAGCCTCGCCGGCATGACCTTGACGGCTGTCCGTGGTGGCGCGGATGCGGATCCAAAACTCAGCGCGTCCATCGATGTGCAGCCCGGCACGCTTTACATGGACCGCGACAAGCAGGACCTGACGCAGGCCAACATCAACCTTGCTTATGACTTTACGCGCCAGACACTTGAGATCGCGCCGTCGAAGGCACAGTTCGACGGCACCATCGTACCCTTCTCCGGCGCGCTGATCGATCTTGACCGGATCGATGCCAATGCCGGCAAGGGCTTCGGCATCGATTTCCTGATCCGCGGCGGTACGGCAGCTTCCTCGATCTCGAGCGAACAGCCGGTGAGCTTCGACGGGCAGGCGACCGGGCGCTTCCTGGCGGCGACCAAGGAGCTTCAATTAGAGAATATCGGCATTTCGACACCGCTCGGCGCGCTGTTCGGTTCGCTGCATATGAAGCTCGGCGACAGCTCGCCGGAAATCAGCTTTGGCGGTCGCGCCGATAAGCTTGATACGACTGCGATCAAGCAGCTCTGGCCATTCTGGATGGCCTCAAAGCCGCGCACTTGGGTGGAAAGCAATCTTTTCGGCGGAACGGTGACCAATGCGGTCATTTCCGTTTTCATTCCCGCCGGACGGCTGAGGGAGGCTGCGCAAACGGGCAAGCTGCAGCTCGGAAAGGATGAGTTGCATATCGCCTTCGATATCGACGGCACCCGGCTCGACGTGCCCGGCGAAATTCCGCCGCTGCGCGATACCAAGGCGCATTTCGACCTGACGGGTCCGACGATGAATGTCGGTATCGCAAGCGCCACCTCCTATTTCTCAACTGGCCTGTCAGTGACGCTGAACGACAGCAATTTCTCGATCCCGTCTGCCTATGACAAGCCGCTGATGGCGGAGCTCAATCTTGCAATATCCGGTACGGGCGATTCCATCGGCGAACTGTTGACCTATAAGCCGCTGGAAGTGCTGCAGAGAACCGAATTCAAGCCAGAAAACTTCAACGGCAAGATCGTCGCCAAGGTCGATGCTACCATTGGCCTGCTCAGCGACCAGAAGCCGCCGCCGCCGGTCTGGAAGGCGAACCTGCAGCTTAGCAGTGTCGACCTGCTGAAACCGATGAACAATCGTAAGATCAGCAATATTACCGGTAGTATCGACGCAGATCCTCAGGCTGTGCATCTGAATGCCCAGGCGCAGATCGATGGCATCCCCGCACAGATCGACATGGTCGAGCCCACGGACAGTAAATCGCCGGCCAAACGCAGCCGCGTGATCACGGCTACGCTTACCGATGCCCAACGTAATTCCGTCGTACCAGGCCTTAACGACATCATAGACGGCCCGATCAAGCTGGAGCTCACGCGCATCGATGACGATCGCCAGGCCGTCAAGATCGATCTCGGCAAGGCGGCCCTGACGGTGCCGTGGATCGGCTGGTCGAAGGGCAGCGGCATTCCGGCCACAGCCCAATTCGAGGCTTCCGGACCGGACAGTCAGACGGCGCTGAAGAATTTCGTCCTCAAGGGCGACGGCTTTGGTGTCAGCGGCGATCTCGTCGTCAGCAAGGGCGGCCTGACATCAGCCAATTTCAGCAGCGTCAAACTGTCGGCGCTCGACGATTTCGCACTCTCGGTCAAGCACGGCAAGAGCGGCGCCTATGACATTTCGATCTCCGGCGATTCAGCGGACCTGCGACCGGTTCTCGCGCGGCTGAAAGCATCGTCGAGCGGAGGAAATGGCGGCAGCGCAGACGATTCATCCAGTGCGACGGTCCGCGCCAATATCGACAAGGTCATCGGCTTCAACGACGAATCGATCCGCAATCTCAAGGGTGTCTATTCCGTCTCCGGAGGACATATCGTGGCGGCGGATTTTTCCGGGCTCACCGATAGTGGCGAAGCCGTCGTCAGCCAGATGAGCAAGGGCAGCGGCAACGGCACCATTCGCATCACCAGCGGTGACGCCGGGGCGGTGGCGCGTTTTGCCGACCTCTATAAGCACTTGAAGGGCGGGCTTCTCAATCTGTCGCTGCGCTCCACGGGGCAGGATGCGTGGGATGGTTCGCTGGATATCCGCAACTTCTCCATCATCGACGAAAAGAAGCTTTCGACCATCGTTTCGACCCCTAGCGGCAAGAATGGCAAGAGCCTGAATGCCGCCGTCAAAGAGAATATCGACACACGGGCACAGAGTTTCGACCGCGGTTTCGCGCGGCTCGTGCTGCGCAATGGAACGCTGTCGGTGGAAAACGGCGTCGTGCGGGGAACACAGGTCGGGGCGACCTTCCAGGGAACGGTCAAGGATGCCAAGGGCAACATGGACCTGACCGGCACCTTCATGCCCGCCTATGGCCTAAACCGCCTGTTCGCGGAAGTGCCGATCGTCGGCTTCATCCTCGGCAACGGCAGCGACCGCGGCCTGATCGGCATTACCTTCCGAGTGACCGGCACGATCGAGAAGTCGAACATGCAGATCAACCCGCTGTCGATCATCGCGCCGGGTGTTTTCCGACAGATATTTGAATTTTGAGGAAATAAGCGACGAGCCGGGAGCCGGAGTGGGATGAATCAGAACATTGCCCATATTGCCATCGTCGTTCGAGACTATGACGACGCGATCGACTTCTATGTGAACAAGCTCGGGTTCGTCCTGGTTGAGGACAGCTATCAGCCGGCGCAGGACAAGCGTTGGGTTGTCGTGAAGCCAAGGGGCGATGGTGCGGCCTCGCTGCTGCTTGCGCGCGCCTCCTCACCCCATCAGGAAAATTATATCGGCGACCAGGCCGGGGGACGAGTGTTCCTGTTTCTACAGACCGATGATTTCTGGCGTGACTATGCTGTCTATCTCGAAAAAGGTATCGAATTCACGCGCGAGCCGAAGCAGGCGGACTACGGGATTGTTGCTGTTTTCAAGGATCTTTACGGCAATCTCTGGGATCTGGTGCAGTTCACCGATGGACGGTCGTAAGCTCCGATTTCTTTGGAAATAGAACGAGAAAAGCCGGCGCGATGCGCCGGCTTTTTCATGTGTTTGATGTTCGCCCGCTCAAGCCGCCGGGCGAACCAGGATGTGCTTCTTCTTACCGAGCGACAGCTTGATGACGCCATCGGCGGTGATTTCGCCGCTGCCGATCAGCTTGCGTTCGTCGCTGACGGGCTGGTCATTGATACGCACGGCGCCGCCCTGGACATGACGGCGGGCTTCGCCGTTCGATGCGGCCAGGCCGGCGCGGACGATCAGAGACAGCAGGCCGATGCCGGCGTCGAGTTCTGAGGCTGGAACCTCGACGGACGGCAGGTTTTCGGAAAGGCCGCCTTCCTCGAAGGTCTTGCGCGCGGTTTCGGCGGCAAGTTCTGCCGCCTCGCGGCCGTGCAGAATGGCGGTGACTTCCGTTGCCAGGATCTTCTTGACCTCGTTGAGTTCCGAGCCGGCAAGCGCGGAGAGGCGAGCGATCTCGTCCATCGGCAGCGTGGTGTAGAGCTTCAGGAAGCGGGAAACGTCCGCATCCTCGGTGTTACGCCAGTACTGCCAGAAGTCATAGGCCGAGAGCAGATCGGAATTCAGCCAGACCGCGCCGGAGGCAGACTTGCCCATCTTGGCACCCGAGGAGGTGGTCAACAGCGGCGAGGTCAGCGCGTAGAGCTGCTTTGTCCCCATACGGTGACCCAGGTCTATGCCGTTGACGATGTTGCCCCACTGGTCCGAACCGCCGATCTGCAGACGGCAATCGTAGCGCTTGGCCAGCTCGACGAAGTCATAAGCCTGCAGGATCATGTAGTTGAATTCGAGGAAGGACAGCGACTGCTCGCGATCCAGGCGCGTCTTGACGCTGTCGAAGGACAGCATGCGGTTGACCGAGAAATGCCGGCCGACGTCGCGCAGGAATTCGAGGTAGTTGAGCGAGCGCAGCCATTCGGCGTTGTTGATCATCAACGCGTCCTTCGGGCCATCGCCATAGGTGAGGTAGCTGGAGAAGACGCGCTTGATCGAGGCGATGTTGCTTTCGATCGTGTCCACGGTCATCAGCTGGCGAGCTTCATCCTTGAAGGAGGGGTCGCCGACCATGCCGGTGCCGCCGCCCATCAGCGAGACGGCGCGATGGCCGGTCGCCTGCAGCCAGTGCAGCATCATTATCTGCATCAGCGAGCCAACATGTAAGCTCGGTGCCGTGGGATCGAAGCCGATATAGGCGGTCACGGTTTCCTTGGCGAAAAGATCATCAAGGCCAGCTTCATCGGAAATCTGGTGGATGAAGCCACGCTCTTGCAGGGTGCGCAGGAAATCGGATTTGAACTCGGCCATGATCTTGGTCTCTCGGGCGCCGCATCTCTATGCTCTACGGCGAAATCGCTGTTGTTGAACTGTCGCGGCGCGTTTAGCATTGATTTCGCGTGGCGTCACCACTTTGCTTGAACGGCGCCTCGGAAGTTTCAGCAAAAACGGAAAGACGATCGAACGGCTTTGCCTGCCGCAGTATTTCGGTTGAAAGAGGTCGTCAGATCGCCGCGAAGGGGCCGAAAATGCGCCCAGCATTCGCCGAAATCCGATCCCAAGCTGGACATACCATTGACCCTACGTGCACCACATGTTTCACGAAAGAAACCGGTATGTCACCTTTGTTTTCGGTAATGGGACTGTCGTCCATAAGGGCGATCTGGGCATTGCTTGCCATGGTCCTGGTATTGGCTGGTCTTGCTGTTGCGGGTCCGGCCGAAGCGCAAAACGCCATGGAAAAGCGAATAGCGCTTGTTATCGGCAACTCGGCCTATAAAGCCGGCGCATTGCCGACGCCCGCAAATGATGCGGGTCTGATTGCGCAGACGCTGCAGGCCGCAGGCTTTGATGTGATCGGCGCGCGCGACCTGAACCAGGACGGGCTGCGCGATGCGCTGCGCGACTTTCTCGCCAAGGCAAACGCCTCCGGCCCCGACACGATCGCTTTTGTCTACCTGGCCGGCTATGGGCTTCAATATCAAGGCGACAACTATTTCGTGCCGGTCGACGCACAGATCGCCAACGCCACCGATGTCCCGGTCGAAGCCATCAGGGTTAGCGATTTCACCAGGTCGCTGGCGGCGATCAGGAACAGAGGCAGCATTGTTGTCCTTGATGCTGCGCGCGCCAATCCATTCGCCCAATCCAATCAGCCGCTTGCGGGCGGTTTGGCGCTTGTCGAGGCCGATGCCAATCAGCTGATCGCGTTCAACGCCGCGCCCGGCACAGTGGCGCCGCCGGAGGCGGGACCCTATGGCGCTTATGCGCATGCCTTGGCGGAGATGATGCGCGTCGGCGGTCTTCCGCTGAGCGACGTGTTCGACCGCACGCGGCTGCGTGTCAGCGACCTCAGCAAGGGTGCGCAGATATCATGGGATGCCTCGAAGTTTGGCGGAGCATTCACGTTCCTCGACCGTGGCCCCGATGCGCCCGCGGTCCAGGTTTCCAGCTACAATAGCGCCACGATGCGTACGAAGGCGATCCGCGATTTCGATGAGAGGGACGCCTATTTTGCGGCACTCGACCGCGACACCTTGGCGGGCTATGAAGACTTCCTCGCCGCCTATCCGGATGATCCGATGGCAAGGCGCGTGCGCGCCATCATTGCCGCCCGTCGTGAGGCGATCACATGGCGCGAGACCTGGGTCGCGGATACGCCGGAAGCCTATTGGTCCTATCTGAGGCGCTATCCACGCGGCCCGCATGTGTGGGACGCTCGTCGTCGCCTGGAACATTTCGAGGCGGCACTCGAACCACCGCCATCGTTTGCGGTGATCGAATATGATGTGCCACCGCCGCCGCCGCCGGAGATCGTCTATGTCGATCGGCCCATCCTCTATTTCGATGATGCGGATTTCGGTTATGCCCCACCGCCGCCGGTGGTTTTCCTCGCGCCGCCGCCTCCGGATTTCGTCGTGCTGGCGCCGCCGCAGCCGTCGGTCGATCTCTATGTCCTGCCGGCGCCGGTCTTCGTTCCGGTCCCCGAATGGGTGCGCCCACCGCGTGATATAGCGCCGCCTGAAAACAATGTGATCTTCAATAATATCCACAATACTGTCGTCAACAACACGGTCATCAATAACAACACGACTGCCCCCGCAGCGCCGAGCCTGACGACGGCGCAAAAACTGACCGGCGCCGCAGTTGTCGCCGGCGCGGGTGCCGCGGCGCTGCATGTCGCTCTGCCGCCCTCGGTGCAGAAGCACGCCGCAATCATTCAGAAGCAAAGTCCGGCCGCCGCGACGAAGGTTCCGGCGATTAGTCCGGTACCCGCAGGGCAGCCGCAGAACACGCATGCTCTTCCCGGCACGAAGGGCCAGCCATTGCCACCAGTCGGCAACACGCAGGTGACACCCAAACAGGTTCAGGCTAAGAAGCCTCTGCCTTCACAGCCTCCCGCCAATAGCGTGCAGAATCCGGTGTCGGCGGCAAAGCCAGCGGCTCATGCTCAAGCAGCAAAAGCGACAGCGCCCGCAGCTGTTACAGGGGCACCCGCAAAGCCGAAAGTCGTCGCCGCCGCGCCGCCGCGCCATGCGGTTCCCAGGCCTGCCGCCCAAGCCAAACCCGCGCCCCAGATGGCACGTCAAGCGGCTGCGAAACCTCAGGCTCAGCCAAGGCCTCAACCGCAGCCGAGAGCCGTGCAGCAGGCGAAACGGCCACCACAGGCGCATCCGCCACAGAAACCTCCCGTGAAGAAATGTGGAGCGCCCGGTCTGCCTGCATGTCATTGAGGGACGTCACCGCATAAGTGACATCGGGACGGATGGCCGCCAGGGAGATTACTCGTTGGCGGCTTCCGTTCGCTGCGACGATGATATGAGCGATCGCTATTGTTGAGCCGTCGCCGCGCGTTTAACACTGATCTGGCGGCTCGTCCTGTCAGGTACGAGCCGGACATTTCAGCGGGATCGGAAAGACATCGGCTGATGAGCGACACAATCATATTGGAAACACCTCGTCTCGTTCTGACGATGTGGCACAAGGGCGATGCAGCGCTCATTCAGCAGTTGCATTCGACCATCGATACGACCCGCTATCTCTCGGGCGCCGCGCCGTGGACACTGGAGAAGGCCGAGGAGCGGCTGAAGAGCTGGTTCGGCGAGCAGGCGCGCGACGGTGTGACCAAATACAAGATACTCAGGCGCGACGACGGCCGCTTTGTCGGCCGGGCGGGCTTCTCACGCTTTCAGGAAGAGCGCGGGCGTGGTGAGTTCGAGCTCGGTTATTCACTCAGCCGGAAGGCCTGGGGTAATGGCTATGCGACAGAAATCGCGGGCGCCTTGGCGGAGTGGTTCTTCAAGCGCGGTATTGCCAAGCGGTTCATCGCCTTCACTCACCCGGAAAACGTCGCCTCGCAGCGGGTTCTGCGCAAAATCGGAATGCAAGAAAGCCCGCCGATGGTGATCGACGGGCTCGTATGCCCAACTTTTGGGATGTCGCGGTAAGAGGCGAGCCTCTTACCTGATCCGCTTGGCCGCCGGTTCCGGCACCAGTTCGCCGTTAAGGCGACGATCGAGGTAGTCTTCGCATTCGCCCATGAGCGTCTCGACCTGGCCATTGAAGAAATGGTTGGCGCCGGGGACGATCTTGTGGGTGATGAGGATGCCCTTCTGCGTCTTCAGCTTCTCGACGAGGCCGTTTACGTCCTTTTCCGGGGCAACCTTGTCGGCATCGCCGTTGATGATCAGGCCGGAGGACGGGCAGGGCGCCAGGAACGAGAAGTCGTAGATATTCGGCTGCGGCGCGATCGACATGAAACCTTCGATCTCGGGGCGGCGCATCAGTAGCTGCATGCCAATCCAGGCGCCGAAGGAATAACCGGCAACCCAACAGCTCTTCGAATCGGGGTGCAGGCTCTGCACCCAGTCGAGCGCCGAGGCGGCATCCGACAATTCACCGGCGCCATGGTCGAATTCACCCTGGCTGCGGCCGATGCTGCGGAAGTTGAAGCGAAGCGTGGTGAAGCCGCGCTTCTGGAACATGTAGAAAAGCTGGTAGACGACCTGATTGTTCATCGTGCCGCCGAACTGCGGATGGGGGTGCAGGATAATCGCGATCGGGGCGCTCTTTTCCTTGGAGGGCTGATAGCGGCCTTCAAGGCGGCCTGCGGGGCCGTTGAAAATAACTTCGGGCATCGATACTCCGGCTCTTCTTTTTCTGCGTTCAAACCAGGTGGGACGCAGCAAGTTGACTTGACGAATGCGCTCATCTTTTCTAGAACGCAGTTTAGAACAATTCGAAACTTGGTACGGTCTTCCACGCGTTGCTTGTTCAACGGTTTGTGGAACGTGTCATAAGGCATGCCCGGTCGAAATTTCAAGGAAAATGCACCGGGCGGCGCAACAAGGCTTTGTCAGGCAGGAAGAAGATTATGGCTGCAACGCGCCTTTATCTCGACTGGAACGCCACCGCTCCGCTCCATCCGGCGGCGCGCGATGCTATGTTGCATGCCTTGGATCTTTATGGAAACCCTAATTCCGTGCATGGCGAGGGCAGGGCAACGCGGGCGGCGATCGAGGCCGCGCGTCGGCAGGTTGCAAGCCTGATGGGTGCCGACCCGGCGCATGTCATTTTCACCAGCGGCGCGACCGAAGCCGCCAATATGGTGTTGACGCCGGAATTTCGCATGGGCCGCACGCCGCTGGCGATCGGCCGCCTCTATATCTCGGCGATCGAACATCCGGCCGTGCGTGAAGGCGGGCGCTTTGCGAAGGATAAGATCAGCGAAATTCCGGTGACGCCGAAAGGGACAGTCGATCTGGCCGCGCTGGAAACGATGCTTGCCGCGCATGACAAGACCGAGGGGCTGCCGATGGTGGCGATCATGCTCGCCAATAACGAGACCGGCATTGTTCAGCCCGTGTCTGAAGCGGCAAAGATCGTGCAGGCGTTCGGCGGCTTGTTTGTCGTTGACGCGGTTCAGGCGGCTGGCCGGATTCCGCTCGATGTCAATGCGATCGGCGCGGATTTCCTCATCGTCTCGTCGCATAAGATCGGCGGACCGAAAGGGGCGGGTGCATTGATCTCTCGCGGCGAAGTGCTGATGCCGAAGCCGTTGATCCATGGCGGGGGCCAAGAAAAGGGCCATCGTTCCGGCACGGAAAACGCGCTTGGGATCATCGGCTTTGGTGCCGCCGCAGCTGCGGCTATTGCCGAGCTTGATCACCGCAATGCGGATGTGGCAAAGCTCCGTGACCGGCTGGAAGTGGGCATGAAACTTGCCGCGCCTGATGTCATCATTCACGGCGAGGACGGCGCGCGCGTGCCGAATACCAGCTTCTTCACCCTGCCGGGGCTGAAGTCCGAAACCGGGCAGATCGCCTTTGATCTCGAAGGTGTGGCGATCTCGGCAGGCTCGGCCTGCTCCTCCGGCAAGGTCGGCGAAAGCCATGTGCTGTCGGCGATGGGCTGCGATCCGAAGCTCGGAGCGCTGCGTATTTCGCTCGGGTTTACGACGACCGAAGAGGATGTCGAACGCGCGATTGCCGCCTTCGCCAGAATTGCCGGACGACGCAAACCTGCGGGCGCTGCGGCCTGACGACTTACAATTTTGCGGAAACACAAATTTCCGCTTGCCAAGCGGGCTGAAAAGTCCCTTTTGGCCGACTACATAGAGGGTAGGCGAAAGTCTGCTGAAACGTTGACAAGCTGCCGGACCTTGGATCCGGCGAGATTGGAGAACGACATGGCTGCCGTCCAAGAAACAATCGATCAGGTTCGTCTGATTGACGTGGACCAGTACAAGTATGGTTTTGAGACCATCATCGAAATGGACAAGGCTCCGAAAGGCCTGTCCGAGGATATTGTTCGCTTTATTTCCGCCAAGAAGCAGGAACCGGAGTGGATGCTGGAATGGCGCCTGGAGGCTTACCGCCGCTGGCTGACGCTGGACGAGCCCACTTGGGCGCGAGTCGACTATCCAAAGATCGACTTCAACGACATCTATTACTACGCCGCGCCGAAGACCACTCCTGGCCCGACCTCGCTTGACGAAGTCGATCCTGAGCTGTTGAAGGTCTATGAGAAACTCGGCATTCCGCTGCGCGAGCAGGAAATCCTCGCCGGCGTCGAGCGGCCGAAGATCGCCGTCGATGCAGTGTTCGATTCGGTCTCCGTGGTCACCACCTTCAAGGAAGAGCTGAAGAAGGCCGGCGTGATCTTCATGTCGATCTCGGAAGCTGTCCGCGAGCATCCCGATCTCGTGCGCAAATATCTCGGCACCGTCGTTCCGACGACCGATAATTACTATGCGACGCTGAATTCCGCCGTGTTTACCGACGGCTCCTTCGTCTTCGTGCCGAAGGGCGTGCGGTGCCCGATGGAGCTATCGACCTATTTCCGCATCAACGAGAAGAACACCGGCCAGTTCGAGCGCACGCTGATCATCGCCGAAGAGGGAGCCTACGTCTCCTATCTGGAAGGCTGCACGGCGCCGCAGCGCGACGAAAACCAGCTGCATGCGGCTGTCGTCGAGTTGGTCGCGCTCGATGATGCTGAGATCAAGTATTCGACGGTGCAGAACTGGTATCCGGGCGACAAGAACGGCAAGGGCGGCATCTACAATTTCGTCACCAAGCGTGGCGATTGCCGCGGCCATCGTTCCAAGATCTCCTGGACGCAGGTCGAGACCGGTTCGGCAATCACCTGGAAGTATCCGTCCTGCATCCTGCGCGGCGACGACAGCCGTGGCGAGTTCTATTCGATCGCCGTCTCCAACGGTCATCAGCAGGTCGACAGCGGCACCAAGATGATCCATCTCGGCAAGAACACGTCAAGCCGCATCGTGTCGAAGGGCATCGCTGCCGGCGTCTCGCAGAACACCTATCGCGGCCAGGTCTCGGCTCACCGCAAGGCGTCGAACGCGCGTAACTTCACGCAGTGCGACTCGCTGCTGATCGGCGACAAGTGCGGCGCGCATACGGTGCCCTACATCGAGGCGAAGAACTCGACGGCGCAGTTCGAGCATGAAGCCACGACGTCGAAGATCTCTGAAGATCAGCTGTTCTACTGCCTGCAGCGCGGCATCCCGACCGAAGCTGCGATCGCGCTGATCGTCAACGGCTTCGTCAAGGAAGTCCTGCAGGAGCTGCCGATGGAATTCGCCGTGGAAGCGCAGAAGCTGATCGGCATCTCGTTGGAAGGCAGCGTGGGGTGATGGCCGCAGTAGAGACAGTCACACTCTTCCGCCCAGTTGGATTGGAAGAGTTGAAGCTGATCGAGGAGAGCGGATGGAAAGCCTTTCCGCCACGACTTCCGGATCAGCCGATTTTCTATCCTGTGACGAACGAAGGTTACGCAGCTCAGATTGCAAGAGACTGGAACACCAAGGTCGGATCGCAGCGCGGTTACGTGACACGTTTTGATGTTAATGCCGCTTATGCATCGCGTTTTGAACGCAAGATCGTTGGCGGACGGGAACATGAAGAGCTTTGGGTGCCAGCGGAAGAACTCGACGAATTCAATCGCAATATCATTGGCGCGATTGTTGTAACGCAGAGCTTCATGCCGGCAGACGATCGCTAAACCTATAGAGACAATCACCGTTGGTTCGATAACCAATCGCCAAGGGTGGGATGAAGGAAACGAATATGCTTGAAATCAAGAACCTGCATGCCCGCATCGCCGAAGACGGCACCGAGATCATTCGTGGTCTGAACCTGACGGTAAAGGCCGGCGAAGTTGCTGCCATCATGGGCCCGAACGGCTCCGGCAAGTCGACGCTCTCCTATATCCTTGCCGGCCGCGACGACTACGAAGTGACCGAGGGCGATATCCTCTATAACGGCGAGAGCATTCTCGAGCTTGATGCTGCCGAGCGCGCCGCCAAGGGTATTTTCCTCGCCTTCCAATATCCGGTCGAAATCCCCGGTGTTGCCACCATGCAGTTCCTGAAGGTGGCGATGAACGAGCAGCGCAAGGCGCGCGGCGAGGCTGAGTTGACGACGCCGGACTTCATGCGTCGCGTCAAGGAAGCTGCCGGTAAGCTACAGATCAACACCGAGATGCTGAAGCGTCCGCTGAACGTCGGTTTCTCCGGTGGCGAGAAGAAGCGCGCCGAGATCCTGCAGATGGCATTGCTCGAGCCGCAGCTTTGCGTGCTTGACGAAACCGACTCCGGTCTCGACATCGATGCACTGAAGATCGTCGCAGATGGCGTCAATGCGTTGCGTTCGCCGGACCGCGCCGTGATCGTCATTACCCACTATCAGCGCCTGCTGGACTACATCGTTCCGGACACCGTCCACGTCCTCTACAAGGGCCAGGTGATCAAGTCCGGCGACAAGACGCTGGCGCACGAACTCGAAGCCAACGGCTATGCCGACATCATTGGGGCTGCGGCCTGATCGGGGCGGAAAGGATACGTCGATGAACGTTCAGACGACGACCCGCCTGACTGCCGCGGAAACCGCGCTGATCGAGGCTTACAACAACCAGCTGGGCGACCTGCCGGGTGACGGAGAAGTCTTCGCTATCCGCGACCGCCTGCTGGACGACCTCAAGACCGCTGGCCTGCCGACGCGGCGCTTCGAAGCTTGGCACTATACCGATTTCAAGAACCTGCTGCGCACGGTTCCGACTGATCTCGGCACTGGCAGCGTCGAGCCGCTGTCGCCGACGGCTGAGGGTTCGGCCGTTCTTTCGGTTCTGCAGGGTCGCGCGGTCGGCAAGACCTCGGTCGATGGCCTGATTGTCGGCCGTTATATCGACAGCCTGACGGACGGCACGGCCGCCGCCGGCCTGGAGGCACTTGGCAGGGATGACGCGATTGGCCGCATCAATGCCAGCTTCGTGCGCGATGGCTACGTCATCGAATTTCCCGATGGCACTGAGCTCGATGCACCGCTGGAGATCCAGTTCATCCATGCTGGCGGACAGATTCACAGCCGCCTGCCTGTTACGTTCGGCGCCGGTGCCAAGGCAACCGTGATCGAGCGTCACGAGGGTGTTGCGGGCGCTGCTGCGCTGGTGTCCTCGATCAGTGACATCACGGTCGGCAAGGGTGCCGAGGTGACCTGGATCATCCTGCAGGAGCAGGGTTCCGAGGATACGCATCTCGGCCAGATCCGCATTGATCTCGGTCAGGACGCCAAGCTGAAGCTGTTCGTGATCAATGCCGGCGGAAAGCTGGTGCGCCAGGAGCTGCATATCAAGGTTTCGGGCGAGGGCGCCGAGCTCTCGCTGCGCGGCGTCAATCTGCTCGGTGGCGATACGCATACCGATGTGACGATGGTGCTTGGCCATGACGTGCCGCACACCAGCTCGACGGAGATCGTCCGCAACGTGGTGTTCGACCGCGCTCGCGGCGTCTTCCAGGGCATGATCCGCGTCGCTCCGGATGCGCAGAAGACCGACGCCAAAATGGCTTGCAACACGCTGCTGATGTCCGACGACGCCGAGTTCTCCGTCAAGCCTGAGCTGGAAATCTTCGCCGACGACGTGCAGTGCGGCCATGGCGCTACCGTCGCCGATATCGACAGCAACCATCTCTACTATCTGATGGCGCGCGGCATCCCGAGGAACAAGGCCCGCGCCATGCTGGTCAATGCTTTCGTGGCCGAAATTGTCGAAGAGCTGGAAGACGAAGCACTGGTCGAGGCGCTGGAAGGCGTTATCTTTGCCTGGCTCGAAAAGCACGCCTGATTGATTGGAGCAATGCTCGTGGACAAGATCGTACCAGCCACTGCCTATGACGTTGAAGCGATCCGTCGGGATTTTCCGATACTGTCGACGACCGTTCACGGCAAACCGCTGGTCTATCTCGACAACGGCGCATCGGCACAGAAGCCGCAGGTCGTGATTGACGCCATATCGCATGCCTATTCGAGCGAATATGCCAATGTGCATCGTGGCCTGCACTTCCTCTCCAATGCCGCTACCGAGGCCTATGAAGCTGCGCGCGAAAAGGTGCGCCGCTTCCTGAATGCGCCCTCGGTGGACAATATCGTCTTCACCAAGAACTCGACCGAGGCGATCAATACGGTTGCCTATGGCTGGGGAATGCCGAAGATCGGTGAGGGCGACGAGATCGTCATCTCGATCCTGGAGCATCACTCCAATATCGTGCCCTGGCATTTCATTCGCGAACGGCAGGGCGCCAAGCTGGTCTGGGTGCCGGTCGATGACGAGGGCGCATTCCACATCGAGGATTTCGAAAAGAGCCTGACGGAACGCACCAAGCTCGTCGCCATCACGCATATGTCGAATGCGCTCGGCACTGTCGTCCCGGTCAAGGAAATCTGCCGCATCGCGCATGAGCGCGGCATTCCCGTGCTGATCGACGGTTCGCAGGGCGCTGTGCATATGCCCGTCGACGTGCAGGATATCGATTGCGACTGGTACGTGATGACCGGTCACAAGCTCTATGGTCCCTCGGGGATCGGCGTGCTCTACGGCAAGAAGGACAGGCTTGCCGAGATGCGGCCGTTCCAGGGCGGCGGCGAGATGATCTTCGACGTCACCGAGGAAAATGTCACCTACAATGATCCGCCGCATCGTTTCGAGGCCGGCACGCCGCCGATCGTCCAGGCGATCGGGCTCGGCTATGCGCTCGATTACATGGAGAGCGTTGGCCGCGAAGCGATCGCCCGCCACGAAGCCGATCTTTCGGCTTACGCGGCGGAACGGCTCAGAGACATCAACTCTCTGCGTGTTATTGGCACGGCGCCCGGCAAAGGTGGTATATTCTCCTTTGAACTCGCCGGCATCCATGCTCATGACGTGTCGATGGTGATCGATCGTCAGGGTGTTGCGGTGCGGGCGGGAACGCATTGCGCCCAGCCGCTCTTGAAACGCTTCGGCGTCACCTCCACATGCCGAGCATCGTTCGGCATGTACAATACCCGAGCCGAGGTAGACGCCCTGGCCGATGCGCTGGAATATGCGCGCAAATTCTTTGCCTAAGGAGGCACGCGATGTCACTCGACGAAAGCGAACAGAAGATCGACGTGCGCGAAGGCCTCGTGCATTCGAGCATCCCCGAGGAAGAGCTGGCTCGTCTCAGCGATGACGTCATCAGCGCGCTGAAAACAGTCTATGACCCTGAAATTCCCGCCGATATCTTCGAACTCGGGCTGATCTACAAGATCGACATCGAAGACGACCGCATGGTGAAGATCGTCATGACGCTGACCGCGCCCGGCTGCCCTGTCGCCGGCGAGATGCCAGGCTGGGTCGAAAACGCCGTCGGCGCCGTCGAAGGCGTGTCGGGCGTCGAAGTCAGCATGACCTTCGACCCACCGTGGTCGGCGGACCGCATGTCGGAAGAAGCGCAGGTGGCGATCGGCTGGTATTGAAGCTTTAAGCCGCTCGCTTTACATTATGACTCGAAGCACCGGATCTTGACCCGGTTGTGGAAGGAGAATGGGCCCATGGGCTTTGCTGTAATGACCATGACCGAGACCGCCGCAGCGCGCGTCAAGGCGATCGTCGAGAATTCCGGCCCCGATGCCAAGGGCGTTCGCGTCGGCATAAAGAAGGGCGGCTGCGCCGGGATGGAATATACCATCGATCTGGTGACCGAGCCGAATGCCAAGGACGACCTTATCGAGCATAACGGCGCCAAGGTCTGGGTCGAGCCGTCGGCCGTGCTTTATCTTCTCGGCACCCAGATGGGCTTCGAGACCACGACGCTGCGCTCGGGCTTCACCTTCACCAATCCGAACCAGACATCGGCCTGCGGCTGCGGCGAATCCGTCGAGTTGAAGCCGGCTGATCTTGCCGCGTTGGCGGCACAGCGTCAGGCAGCGCCTGCCGCCTGATGCGGGTTTCGCCGTATTTTACCTTGTGGCGTTTCGTGCTTTGATCGATATCCTGGGTTTTCTCCGCCGCCTCGTTGGCTAACCGGCGCAGCTGGATAAAGTCGAGAAAGCGAGCAACGGAGGGACTGTATGGCGGCTTCGGCGTGGGTTTATACGTTGATCCCGGCAACGGCAGCCATCATGGGCTCTGTGGTTGCGGTGAACACGCGGCCCGGGCCTAATTTTGTCAGCGCGATCCAGCATTTTGCCGCAGGCGTCGTGTTTGCGGCCGCCGCCGGCGAAATCCTTCCTGAGGTCATGCATCAAGGCAATCCCTTGGCGACGGTGATCGGTGGCGCGATCGGCGTAATCGTCATGTTGCTGGTCAAACAATTGGAAAATTGGGCAAAAGGGCCAGTCGGCCTCCTGGCGGCTATCGGAATCGATATCCTGATCGATGGCCTTGTGCTCGGCATTGGGTTTGCCGCTGGCCCGAAGGTCGGCTTGCTGCTGACCATCGCCCTGACGATCGAGGTGCTGTTCCTTGGCTTGACCGTGGCTACTGAGCTTGGCGAGAGCGTCCGCTCCCGCACCAGGATCGTCGCCGTCACGGCGGCGCTGACGCTTCTGCTACCAATAGGCGCTTTGCTCGGAACGCCGGTGGCGTTGCTGCCCGGCCCCATCTTGACTGGATTCTTCTCGTTCGGCCTGATTGCGCTCCTCTATCTCGTCACCGAGGAGCTGCTGATCGAAGCACATGAAACACCCGATCGTCCCTGGGTGACGGCGATGTTCTTCGCAGGCTTTCTGGTGCTCCTCGTGCTTGAAGAAGCGATCGGCTGATCGATGCACGGGTAGGGTTGGCCCGACTTCGAAGCCAATTTTCTTCGAAGCCAATTTTCAATGTGCAGCCGGCACCGGTGTCAGCTTGAGGCCGAGCGCCTTGACGACTTTCAGGATCGTCGCGAATTCCGGATTTCCTTCGCCACTGAGGGCGCGGTAGAGCGCCGAGCGGTTCATGCCGACATCCTTGGCGAGCTTGCTCATGTTTCGCGTGCGCGCCAATTCGCCAAGCGCCTTGGCAATAGAGGAGGGATCGGCTGTTTCGAAGGCGGCTGCGATTTGGCCGTCGACCGTATTCTGCCCGGCAGGTATTTGCTGATCCATCTTATATGCCTTTCCGTATGAGCCAGTCGCCAATCAGCGTGGCTTCGCTTTCGTGCAAGCCGTGTCCCGTAGGCAGCATATGCATGCTGACATCGGCGTGGCAGTTCTCGAATTGTCGGTGGACCAGCGGCGCATCGCCCGGCTCGCGGCGTTGGTCGTTCTCGCCCGCCGTCATCAGGATTGGTAGGCCAGGCATCGATGGGAAGCTTGCTTCGGGAGCCGGAGACAAGGGGCGCATCAGAACTGCGCCCGATACGATATCCGGTCGAGCGCGCAGGATCGAGGCGGCCATGATGGCGCCGTTGGAGAAGCCAACGAGAATCGGCGGCTGTTTCAATATGCCTTGTTCGCTCGCTTCCGTAATAAAACGGCAGAGCAGGTGCGTCTGCTCGACGAGATCACCATAGTCGAGACTGCGATCGGGATTGCGGCGGAAGAAGGCGAACCCGTCTTCCCATTCCACACCGCCGCGCAAGGACATGTAGGGCCGCTGCGGTGCAATGTCGTCCGTAAGGGGAATGAGATCCATCTCGCTTCCGCCGCTGCCATGCAGCAGAAGAAGCGGCGGTGAAGGAAAGTCTTCCCGTCCGGCAATGAAATGAAATCCTGGCAGTTCCGGCATGATATCTAGCTTCCAGCGCCGTTCTTCGCCGCGCCGTGAAAAGCGCCGCGCATCCGATCGGACACGCGGCGCAGTCATAGACATTTTTCACGATAGATTTATGTCGGGTATGAGCGAAGCGGCTGAACCGCTTCACTTTTTTCGGAAACCTTACTCCGCGGCTTCAGCGTAATCCTCGACCGGCGGGCAGGAGCACACCAGATTCCGATCGCCGTAGACATTGTCGACGCGGTTGACGGGCGACCAGTATTTATCGACGCGGAAGGCCCCCGGCGGGAAGCAGGCCTGTTCGCGGGAATAGGGCCGGTTCCACTCGCCGACGAGGTCTTCGACCGTGTGCGGCGCGTTTTTCAGCGGGTTGTCGACCTTGTCCATCCGGCCCTCTTCGATAGCGCGGGCCTCCTCACGGATTGCCAGCATCGCCGCGCAGAAGCGGTCGAGCTCGGCCTTGGTCTCCGATTCGGTCGGCTCGATCATCAGCGTGCCGGCGACCGGCCAGCTCATGGTCGGTGCGTGAAACCCGCAATCGATCAGGCGCTTGGCGACGTCATCAACTGTGACGCCGGCGCTGTCGACCAGCGGGCGTGTGTCGATGATGCATTCATGCGCTACACGGCCGGTCTTCGACTTGTAGAGCACGTCGTAAGCGCCCTTCAGCCGCGCGGCGATGTAGTTGGCGTTGAGGATCGCGACCTTAGTCGCCTGCGTCAGCCCTTCGCCGCCCATCATTAGGCAATAGCTCCAGGAGATCGGCAGGATGGATGCCGAGCCGAAGGCTGCTGCCGATACCGCGCCGGGGCGTCCGTCCGTTTGCGGGTGGCCGGGCAGGTGTTCCGCCAGATGCGCCTTGACGCCGATCGGGCCCATGCCGGGACCGCCGCCACCATGCGGGATGCAGAAGGTCTTGTGCAGGTTCAAATGGCTGACATCGGAGCCGATATCGCCCGGACGGGAAAGACCGACCATAGCGTTCATGTTGGCGCCGTCGAGATAGACTTGGCCGCCATGCTCGTGCACGAGATCGCAGATCTCCTTCACCGTCTCCTCGAAGACGCCGTGCGTCGAGGGGTAGGTGATCATGCAGCAGGAAAGGTTGGCGGCATATTGCTCGGCCTTGGCGCGGAAATCGGCCATGTCGATGTCGCCGTCATCGCTGACCTTGATGACAACCACCTTCATGCCGGCCATCTGCGCCGAGGCCGGATTGGTGCCATGCGCCGAGGTCGGGATCAGGCAGATGTCGCGGTGACCCTCGCCATTGGCGATATGATAGTTGCGGATGGTGAGCAGGCCGGCATATTCGCCCTGCGCGCCGGAATTTGGCTGCATGGAGAAGGCATCGTAGCCGGTGACGGCGCAGAGCTTTTCCGTCAGATCGTCGATCATCTCGCGATAGCCGAGCGCTTGGTCGGCCGGCACGAAAGGATGAATATCCGAGAATTCAGGCCAGCTTATCGGCAACATCTCAGCTGTTGCATTAAGCTTCATCGTGCAGGAGCCGAGCGGGATCATCGAGCGGTCGAGCGCCAGATCGCGGTCGGAAAGCCGGCGGATATAGCGGGTCATCTCGCTTTCGGCGCGGTTCATGTGGAAGATCGGATGCGTCAGGTATTCGCTGGTGCGCAGCAGGGTCTTCGGCAAGCGATAGCCGGGCTCAAAGTCGGCCAGGCGGAAATTACCGCCAAAGGCGCGCCAGACGGCTTCCAGCGTTGCCGGACGCGTCCGCTCGTCAAGGCTCATGCCGATCCTGGTTTCGCCGACCTTGCGCAGGTTGACACCTTCGGCAACGGCGGCGCGCAGGATCAGGCCCTGCATATGGCCGACCTCGACGGTAATGGTGTCGAAGAAGGTCTCCTGCTCGATGGTGTAGCCGAGTTTCTCGAGGCCCTTGGCCATCAGCACGGCCTTCTGGTGCACCTGCTGGGCGATTGCCTTCAGGCCTTGTGGTCCATGGAAGACGGCATACATCGAGGCCATGACGGCAAGCAGGACCTGCGCGGTGCAGATGTTCGACGTCGCCTTTTCGCGACGGATATGCTGTTCGCGGGTCTGCAGCGACAGGCGGTAGGCGCGATTGCCGCGTGCATCGATGGACACGCCAACGAGACGGCCGGGCATGGAGCGCTTATAGGAGTCCTTGACGGCCATATAGGCCGCATGTGGTCCACCATAGCCGACCGGCACGCCGAAGCGCTGCGAGCAGCCGATGGCGATATCCGCGCCCATCTCGCCGGGCGACTTCAGTAGCGTCAGCGCCAGCGGGTCGGCGGCGACGACGGCAATGGCGCCGGTTTGGTGCAGTCTGGCAATCAGCCCGGTGAAGTCATGGATGTGACCATGCGTGCCCGGATACTGGAAGATAGCGCCGAAGACGTCGACCGGATCGAGATCGGTGAAAGGATTGCCGACGATGACCGACCAGCCTAACGGTTCGGCGCGGGTCCTGATCAGCGCGATCGTCTGCGGATGGCAATCAGCATCGACGAAGAAGGCCTTGGCCTTGGATTTCGCCACGCGCTCGGCCATCGCCATGCCTTCGGCGGCGGCGGTTGCTTCGTCGAGCAGCGAGGCATTGGCGACATCGAGGCCTGTAAGGTCGCAGATCATCGTCTGGTAGTTCAGCAGCGCCTCGAGGCGGCCCTGGCTAATTTCCGGCTGGTAGGGCGTATAGGCGGTGTACCAGGCGGGGTTTTCCAGGATGGTGCGCTGGATGACGGGTGGCGTGATCGTGCCGTAGTAGCCCTGGCCGATCAGCGAGACCAGAACCTTGTTCTTGTTGGCGGTCTCGCGCAGCTTGTCGAGCGCCTCGCGCTCCGTCATCGGCGCGCCCCAAACGAGCGGCACCTTCTGGCGGATGGAGGGCGGCAGTGTCGCGTCGATCAGCTTGTCGAGGCTGCCATAGCCGATCACCTTCAGCATGTCGGCCATCTCCGAGGGAGACGGGCCGATATGGCGGCGATTGGCGAAATCGTAGGGCTGATAGTCGGTGAAGGTAAATTCGGTCGGTGTACTCATTATCCGATCAGCTCCTTGTAACCGGATTCATCAAGCAAACCATCGACATCGGCGACATTCTTCAGCTTCAATTTGAAGAACCAGCCAGCGCCCATCGGGTCGGAATTGACGAGCTCCGGGTCCGCGGTGATGGCTTCGTTGATCTCGGTGATCTCGCCGTCAAGCGGACAATAGACTTCCGAAGCCGCCTTGACGGATTCGACGGTCGCCGCATCGTCGCCCTTGGAGAAGCTGGCGCCGACCTCAGGCAGTTCCACGAAAACGAGATCGCCGAGTTGTCCGGCAGCATGCGCTGTGATCCCAACGGTCGCGACGTCGCCTTCGATGTTCAGCCATTCATGTTCTTCGGTAAATTTAAGCATGGATAATCCTCTCTGGGCTATGACGTCTTAGCGTTTGTAGGTCGGGGTGATGAAAGGCAGGGCAGCTACGGTGACGGGCAGGTATTTGCCTCGCACTTCGGCAAAGATTGGCGTACCCGGTGCAGCGAAGCTGACTGGCACGTAGCCCATGGCAACGGGGCTTTCGACGCTCGGGCCGAAGCCGCCCGAGGTGACCTCGCCGATTTCGGTCTTGCCTTCGGCATCCGCATAGAGCTTGGCATGGCCGCGAACCGGGGCCTTGCCTTCCGGCTTCAGGCCGACGCGGCGGCGCGATGCGCCATTGTCGAGTTCGGCAAGGATGCGCGCGCTACCAGGGAAGCCACCGACGCGGACGCCACCAGTCTTTCGGGCCTTCTGCATGCCCCATTCGAGCGCTGCCTCGACTGGCGTCGTCGTCTGGTCGATGTCGTTGCCGTAGAGACAAAGTCCAGCTTCGAGACGGAGCGAGTCGCGGGCGCCGAGACCGATCGGCTGGACGTCGGGATGTTCGAGCAGCCGCTTGGCAATGTCCTCGGCCTTATCGGCCGGCACAGAGATTTCAAAACCATCTTCGCCGCTATAGCCTGAACGCGAAACCAGGCAGGACACGTCGTGCAGGCGACAATGGCGCACATCCATGAATTTCATATAGGCGAGGTCGGCCCAGAGCTCGGCAAGGACGGCAACGGCGCGTGGTCCTTGCAGCGCGATCAGGGCGCGATCCAGTAAAGTGACTTCGCAGGTATCGCCGATATGGTCTTGAAGATGCTTGAGATCTGCTTCCTTGCAAGAAGCATTGACGACGACGAAGAGATAGTCGTCCATATGGGTGATCATCAGATCGTCGAGGATGCCGCCATTGTCGTCAGTGAAGAATCCGTAGCGCTGACGTCCCTCCGCGAGACCGAGAATATCGACCGGCACGAGGCTTTCCAGGGCCAGCGCCGCATCCTCATATTTGCCGGAGCGGGCGCGGATCGTCACCTGGCCCATATGCGAAACGTCGAACAGGCCGGCAGATGCGCGGGTCCAGAGATGTTCCTTCATCACGCCGGCGGGGTATTGCACCGGCATGTCGTAGCCGGCGAACGGCACCATGCGGGCACCAAGCGACAGATGCAGGGCGTGAAGGGGTGTCTTGTTCAGGGCAGCGGTCTCGTCCAAATGACGTCTCCGGGGTTTGCGCTCGGTTAAAAGCGCAGGGCTCAAAATTTCGGCGCGGCTGCGCCTTACGATGAGCCCCCTCTGTCCGTTTGCCTGAGATTGTTATCCCTTCGGCGAACGCTTGCGCGTTTCTCTCCAGAGTTCCGTCTGCCCCTTGCTGGTCCTTTGGCCTGAGAGTTTCCGGGGCGGTTGCTCCTTCGGCACCGGCTCGCACCGGATTCTCCCAACAAGGTTGAGTGCCATTATCTGGTAGTCGTCAGAGATGGCAAGGGGCAAATGTCGCCCTCGAACAAATTTTTGTCGCGCGCCTTGTTTGAGCACACGCGGAAGTGCGCGACCGGCGGATGCTTGGGACTTTGCAACGGCGCTTCGAGACGCTATCCCATCAAGCCAAAAGAGGAACAGGGCAGGAGACAATGATGAACCGCAACTATGCCGCAGCATTGCTGATATCGGCGACCGCACTTTCGTTCTCGACCACAGCCGTCACGGCACAGCAGAGCAACGACGCCAACGGTATGCAGGGTATGCACATGGATGCGGGCAAGGCGCCAACCGGATCCGCGACGGCCAAGCTCGGCGATCTGGACATCAGCGGCGGCTACGTGCGTGCCATGCTGCCGGGCCAGCCGGTCGGCGGCGGCTACATCACCATCCACAATGGCGGCAAGAGCGACGACAAGCTCACCTCCGTCACATCGTCGCAAGCCGGCAAGGTCGAACTGCATCAGATGAAGATGGAGGGCACGATCATGAAGATGCGCGAAGTCAAGGAAGGCATCGCCATCCCCGCCGGTGCCACCGTGACGCTTTCGCCGAGCGGCATGCATATGATGTTCAAGCAGGTGAAGACGCCGTTCAAGCAGGGCGGCGCCGTGCCGGTTATGCTGATGTTCGAGAAGGCGGGGATGGTCGATATCACCTTGCCGGTCGTCGCGCCGAATGCAAACTGAGGTTCGGGTAGCCATGCAAAGGGTAACGGCGTCATAAAATTGCCACTCGTGGACAATTCCGGTTTCCACTTTCCCTCGAAATGCTCTAAAGCCACGTCAAAAGGCCGGGATGGACCGGCCCTGGGGCAAGATCGTTCCCAGTTCCCTGATTTGGCATGATGTTGCCCGAAACCGTTTCACAGCTTTCGGGACCACGCCGCGACTTTTGAAAGAAGAAGAATGGCCGGGATTGAGCATATAGAGGTCGAGCCTGACGAGGCCGGCATGCGCCTCGACCGCTGGTTCAAGGTGCATTTCCCTGGGCTCGGCTTTGGGCAGTTGCAGAAGCTCATGCGTTCTGGTCAGGTCCGCGTCGATGGCGGTCGCGTCAAGACCGATGCGCGTGTACAGCCGGGACAGATCGTGCGGATACCGCCGCTGGACGTCGACGCAAAAGGGGTGAAGAGCGGGCCGATCGGCAACAAGGATATGAAGCATTCCAGCGATGCCGATCTTCTGGCGCGCATGCTGCTGCATGAAGACGAGAAGGTCTTCGTGCTGAACAAGCCGGCCGGCCTTGCCGTGCAGGGGGGCTCCGGCCTTACTCGTCACCTCGATAAGATGCTTGAGGCGTGGACGAGCAAGAAGGGCGAGAAGCCGCGCCTAGTGCATCGTCTTGACCGCGACACCTCCGGCGTCCTCGTCGTCGCCCGCACCCGAGGTGCGGCGCAGAAGCTGACCGCGGCCTTCCGAGAACGCGACACCAAAAAGACCTATTGGTCGCTGGTAAAGGGCGTGCCGCGCAAGCATGAGGACAAGATTTCGACCTGGCTGGTGAAGGAAGCGACCGCCGATGGCGACCGCATGCGTATCGCCAAGCATGGAGAAGATGGCGCCGATCACGCCATAACCTATTATCGCGTGCTTGAAACGGCGGCGCAGAGCCTCGCCTGGCTGGAGATGGAGCCCTATACCGGCCGCACGCACCAGCTGCGTGTCCACGCGCTGCATATGGGGCATCCGATCATCGGCGATCCCAAATATTTCGATGACGACCACAACTGGGACTTCCCGGGTGGCGTTCAGAACCGGCTGCATCTGCATGCCCGTCATATCGATATTCCGCATCCCAATGGCGGCCGCCTGCGGGTCACCGCGCCGTTGCCGCCGCATATGGTGCAGACGTGGAACCTTCTCGGCCTTGATATGGCATCGGCGGGGGAGCCGGACGACGAATGAAACTCGTTCTTTTCGATTGCGACGGGACGCTGGTCGACAGCGCGCGGTTGATCCACGAGGTCATGGCTCGCACTTTCGTCGACTTCGGTCACAAGCGGCCCGACGTTGCCTCCACCAAGTCGATCATCGGTCTGACGCTCGATATCGCGATTGCCCGCATGCAGGGCAAGCCGCATGTCGATGACGAGGCAATAGCCATGACGGCGCATTACAAGGCGATCTATCCCGGCGTACGCGACGAGGCGGATATGCAGACGCCGCTTTTCGACGGTATCAAGCCGTTGATCGAGACGCTGGCCGCCCGCGAGGGGTTGTTGCTGGGCGCGGTCACCGGCAAGTCGCGCCGCGGCCTGACGCATATTCTCGAGGTGAACGGCTTTACGCCCTATTTCATCGTCTCGCGCACCGCGGACGATTGCCCCTCGAAGCCGCATCCGGCGATGGTGACGGAGTGCTGCAGCGAGACGGGAATGGATCCGCATGATACCATCGTGATTGGCGATGCTATCTACGACATGCAGATGGCGAAGGCAGCGGGTGCGACCGCAATCGGCGTTGCCTGGGGCTATGCCTCGGTGGAAGAGCTGCTGGCCGCCGGCGCTGACACTATTGCCCATCATCCGAACGACCTGTTGAGCCATATTCTCTGAGGTGACGCCATGCGCGACCTGTTGAACGACCTTTCCGAAGGCCTGAGCCATCCTGATCCGATCCGCCGGGCGCAGATCCAGATGAAGAAGCCTTTGCCGAAACGCTTCTACAAGGATGTGGGCATCCGCGAGGGCGAGGACGGCCATGTGATCGAGCTGGACGGCAAGGTGGTGAAGACGCCAGCCCGCCGATCGCTCGCGGTGCCGACCGAGGCGCTGGCGAAACTGGTAGCAGCCGAATGGGCACGGCAGGTAGAGATCATCGACCCAGCCGTCATGCCGGTCACGCGCCTGGTCAATACTGCGCTCGATGGCGTGGCGACCGATCCGCAAGCGGTCTTCGAGGACATCCTGCGCTTTTCCTCCAGCGACCTGCTCTGCTATCGCGCCGATCAGCCGGAGCGTCTGGTGGAGCGGCAATCGGAGCGGTGGGATCCGCTGATCGACTGGGCAGCCAATGAGCTCGGCGCTCGCTTCATCCTGGCGGAAGGCGTCATGCATCAGGAACAGCCGCGCGAGGCGATCGCGGCCTTTGCCGTGACGCTGCGCAAATACGACACGCCGCTGGAGCTTGCCAGCCTACACACGATCACCACGCTGACGGGTTCGGCAATCCTGGCGCTCGCCTTCGCCGAGGGACGGCTACCTCTCGCCGAGGTCTGGTCGCTCGCTCATCTCGATGAAGACTGGACAATCGAACAATGGGGTCATGACGAGGAAGCCGATCATCGCCGCGCCCAGCGCTTCGAAGAGTTTCAGGCGGCAACGGATGCATTTTCTGCGCTTCGCAGTTGAATGTTGTTGATTTCCAGTCCGTTATATCCAACTCTGCATCTTACGGGGTTGGGAGTTTGGGACGCGAATCATGCTGCAATTGAGGTCGGGTGCGGTATCGGTGCTGGTGGGATGCTTGGCGCTGGCCGCTTGCTCGAGCTGGTCGCTGACCGAGCCGCCTGCGCCGCCGGCCTATGATGTGCGCAGCGCCACTGTTGTTGCCGATCAGGCCGTACCGCCCGTTCCACCGACGCTGCTGTCAGCCATAAACGATCACGTCAACGCCGCCATTGCCGTGACGACGCGTGAAACGCCATTGCCAAAAGTAGCACTGACGATCCGTGTAACGGATCTTCGCCAGAGACGCAGCTTCAACCACGATCGCAATTCGGCAAAGATCAATGTTGACGCTGCGTCAGTCGACAACGGTGCGGTGCTTGCAATCGCTTCCTTCGATATCGTGAACTACACGCCGGATCCGACCGCGGCCAACGATCTGATGGCCGAGGATATTGCCGCGCGTATCCGCTCGATCTTCGTGCTGAACGCGCCACCGCTGGTGAACTGAGCGGGCGGCTTCAAACCATTCCTGCGTCATGCTAAGCCGGATAAGCGTAGAAGAGGGCCATCATGAAAGAGATCCTGCAGGAACTGGAACGTCGTCGGGAGGTCGCAAGGCTCGGAGGCGGACAGGCACGTATCGATGCGCAGCATGCGCGCGGCAAGCTGACGGCGCGCGAGCGGATCGACATCTTTCTCGATGAAGGCTCCTTCGAGGAGTTCGACATGTTCGTCGAGCACCGCTCGACCGATTTCGGCATGGACAAAACCAAGATCGCCGGCGATGGCGTCGTCACCGGCTGGGGTACGGTCAACGGCCGCACCGTTTTCCTTTTTGCCAAGGATTTCACTGTCTTCGGCGGCTCGCTTTCACAGGCGCATGCCGAGAAGATCATGAAGGTCCAGGATATGGCGCTGAAAAACCGTGCGCCGATCATCGGTATCTACGATGCCGGCGGCGCGCGCATCCAGGAGGGCGTGGCAGCACTCGGCGGCTATGCCGAGGTGTTCCAGCGCAACGTGCTTGCCTCCGGCGTCATCCCGCAGATTTCCATCATCATGGGTCCTTGCGCCGGCGGCGACGTCTATTCGCCCGCCATGACCGACTTCATCTTCATGGTGCGCGACACGTCCTACATGTTCGTCACCGGCCCGGATGTGGTGAAGACGGTGACCAACGAGACCGTGACGTCGGAGCAGCTCGGCGGCGCTTCGGTGCATACAACGAAATCCTCGATTGCCGATGCCGCCTACGACAACGACATCGACACTCTGATGCAGGTGCGACGGCTCATCGATTTTCTGCCGCAGTCGAATACCGCCGCTCTCCCGGAAATCGAGTGCTATCAATCGGTCACCGACCCGGACATGTCGCTCGACACGATCATCCCCGCCAATGCCAACAAGCCCTATGATATCAAGGAGCTGATTCTAAAGGTGACGGACGAGGGGGATTTCTTCGAGATCCAGGCGAGCTTCGCCAGAAACATTGTCTGCGGCTTCGGCCGTATCGAGGGGGCGACGGTCGGTTTCGTGGCCAATCAGCCGATGGTGCTTGCCGGCGTGCTCGATAGCGACGCCTCGCGCAAGGCGGCGCGTTTCGTGCGCTTCTGCGACTGCTTCAATATTCCGATCGTCACCTTCGTCGACGTGCCCGGCTTCCTGCCGGGCACAGCGCAGGAATATGGCGGGCTGATCAAGCATGGCGCCAAGCTGCTCTTCGCCTATGCCGAGGCCACCGTGCCGAAGCTCACCGTCATCACCCGCAAGGCCTATGGCGGCGCCTATGACGTCATGGCGTCGAAACATCTGCGCGGCGATCTCAATTATGCCTGGCCGACCGCGCAAATCGCCGTCATGGGCGCCAAGGGTGCGGTCGAAATTATCTTCCGCAAAGATATCGCCGATCCGGAAAAGATCGCGGCGCATACGAAGATGTATGAAGACCGTTTTCTGTCGCCCTTCGTCGCCGCCGAGCGTGGCTATATCGACGAGGTGATCAAGCCACACTCGACGCGACGCCGGCTGGCGCAAGGGCTCAGAATGCTGCGCAACAAGGATCTGACCAATCCATGGAAGAAGCACGACAATATTCCGCTTTAGGCATGTGACAACAAGTCACGGATTTTACACGGTAAATTGATTGGACGTTAGAAGCCGTGTTTTCACGTTCGCAACCGACCCATTTAATGCTTTCATTTGGGGGAGTTAGAACTGGAGTTTAAAATGGCGCTTTCCGATCGGCTGAATCAATATCAGCCTTATGCACTTGCTGTACTGCGTATCATGACTGGCCTGTTGTTCATGGAACATGGCACGCAAAAGCTTTTCGGCTTCCCAGCCAGTGGTCAACCCGGCGGTCCGCTGGAAACGCTCATGTTGGTTCAGGGTATTCTTGAAGCCTTCGGAGGTTTGGCAATTGTCTTAGGTCTGTTTACCCGTCCGGCTGCATTCATCCTTTGCGGCAACATGGCTATCGCCTATTTCATGGCCCATATGCCGGGCAGCTTCTTCCCGGTGAACAATAAGGGCGACGCAGCTATCCTTTACTGCTTCGTCTTCCTGTTCCTGATCTTCGCGGGTCCAGGCCTCCTGGCCATCGACAATCGCAAGAAGTAATCGATCTCAACGTCTGGCTCGGCCAATCGCCGGGTCCGACATATCATCATAACCCCCATCTGCATCGGGCGCGGCACGCAAAAGCTCTTCAGCTTTTCGCCCGCGCCCTTTGCAACTACGATATTGCTCTTCGTGTTCGTGTCAGAGTGATTGGAGTTCGCAGGCCTCAGGCAGCGAGCTTGAGCCCGGCAATGCCCGCAACGATCAGGCCGATGCAGAACAAGCGAACGAGGGTTGCGGGATCGCCCAGCAACCAGATGCCAAGCAGGACGGTGCCGACCGTACCGATGCCCGTCCAGACGGCATAAGCCGTGCCCATCGGCAAAGTCTTGACCGCCAGACCCAGCAATACAATGCTGATGACCATCGATATCACGGTGAGGATTGTCGGCATCGGTCGGGTGAAGCCATCCGTATATTTCAGGCCGACGGCCCAACCGATTTCAAATAGACCTGCGAGGAAAAGCAGGAACCAAGCCATTTTACGCTCCTTTGTGAGAGCGAGGCCGTCCCCGCGGTATCTTGCGGTCGGTAATGCAATACCGACCGCCGCAGTCGTCTGCGCGGGTAGATATATGCCCCAGTTACATCGGTTTTTCAACCTGGCGATTGCATAGCTGCTATGCCACGCGTCTTATGCCAGCCGCTCGGCATGCCACTTCAGATGATCTTCCATGAAGCTGGAGATGAAATAGTAGGAGTGGTCGTAGCGCTCGTGCATGCGTAGCGTGAGACCGATGCCGGTGTCCTTGATCGCCTCTTCGAACAGCCAGGGCCGCAGGCCGGTTTCCAGGAAACTGTCGGCCTTGCCCTGATCGATCAGGAATTCGTGGAATCGGGCGCCGTCCTCGACCAGCGCACAGGCATCATATTTCCGCCAAGCGGCCTTGTCGGCTCCGAGATATTTCTCCAGGGCCGGCGCCGACCAATCGGCGGTCGAGGGCTGGACGATCGGTGCGAAGGCGGAGCAGCTCTTGAAGCGATCTGGATTCTTCAGCGCGATGGTCATCGCGCCATGGCCGCCCATGGAATGGCCGAAGATGCCCTGCCTGCTCATATCCAGGCGAAACTGCTGGCTGACCAGTGCGGGCAGTTCCTCGGTGATGTAAGTGTACATCTTGTAGTTCTCGGACCACGGCTCCTCGGTGGCGTCGAGATAGAAGCCGGCGCCTTTGCCCATTTGCCAGTTGGTCAGCTCGTCCGGCACATCGTTGCCACGTGGGCTGGTATCCGGGCAAACGATAATCAGGCCGAGTTCAGCCGCCATGCGGCGATATTCGCCTTTCTCCATGACGTTGGCATGGGTGCAGGTGAGGCCGGAGAGATACCAGAGGACGGGCCGCGGCTCCTTGATCGCCTGTGGCGGCACGAAAACCGCGAAGGTCATCTCGCACTGGCAGGCCTCGGATTCATGCGAAAATACGCCCTGCATGCCGCCGAAGGCGGTGTTCTGGGAAATGATGTTCAAGACTGGTCTCCAGACGGATCGTGGGCTTTTGCCCGCCGGCAAAGCCGGTCGAATGTTTCAAGAAAAGCCGAGCGGTCGCGTGGCGAAAAGGCGGCGTTGTAGCCCTTGCTCTCGCCGGTCTCGCGCAGATGCGCGCCGAGATCACGCATGGCGGTAGCCATGCCGATATTGGCGATATCGAAGATCCGGCCGGTCGGCCCTGTCACCAATGCTCCGGTGGCGACACAGCGCCCGGCAAGCGGTACATCGGCGGTGACGACGATATCGCCGGGTCCGGCATGCTCGGCTATCCAGTTGTCGGCGGCGTCGAAAGCACTGGAGACGATGACGTTCTTCACCATCGGATCGCGCGAGGGCCTGAGGCCCGAATTGGCGACAAGCGTCACCTCGATGCCGTGGCGCTCGGCAACTTTCAAAATCTCCGGCTTGACCGGACAGGCATCGGCATCAACGTAGATCATTTTATACTTCAATATTTACAATGGCATGCGGCGGTTAATTCATGCGCCGCATGCTATTTGCTGGCAGAGATCAGTAGACCACGACGCCGCGGATGCTTTCGCCGGAATGCATCAGCTCGAAGCCCTTGTTGATGTCTTCGAGCGGCATGGTGTGGGTGATCATCGGATCGATCTGGATCTTGCCTTCCATGTACCAGTCGACGATCTTCGGCACATCGGTGCGGCCACGCGCGCCGCCGAAGGCGGTGCCCATCCAGTTGCGGCCGGTGACCAGTTGGAACGGACGGGTCGAGATTTCCTGGCCAGCACCGGCGACGCCGATGATGACGGACTTGCCCCAGCCGCGATGCGAGGATTCCAGCGCCTGGCGCATGACCTTGGTGTTGCCCGTGCAATCGAAGGTGTAGTCGGCGCCACCGATCAGGTCGCCGTTGCGCTTCGTCATGTTGACAAGGTAGGGCACGATGTCGTCACCAACATCCTTCGGATTGACGAAGTGGGTCATCCCGAACTTTTCGCCCCAGGCCTTGCGATCGTTGTTGATATCGACGCCGATGATCATGTCGGCACCAGCAAGGCGCAGGCCCTGAAGCACGTTGAGACCGATGCCGCCGAGACCGAAGACAATCGCGGTCGAGCCTATTTCGACCTTGGCGGTGTTGATGACCGCACCGATGCCGGTGGTCACGCCGCAGCCGATGTAGCAGATCTTGTCGAAGGGCGCGTCAGGATTGACCTTGGCAAGCGCGATCTCCGGCAGGACCGTGTAGTTGGCGAAGGTCGAGCAACCCATGTAGTGATGGATCTTGTCCTTACCGATCGAGAAGCGCGAGGTGCCATCGGGCATCAGGCCCTGGCCCTGGGTGGCTCGGATCGAGGTGCAGAGGTTGGTCTTGCGCGACAGGCAGGAATAGCACTCGCGGCACTCCGGCGTGTAAAGCGGAATGACGTGATCGCCTTTCTTCACCGAGGTGACGCCCGGGCCGACGTCGACGACAATGCCGGCGCCTTCATGGCCGAGGATGGCCGGGAACAAGCCCTCCGGATCGGCGCCCGACAGTGTGAAGTCGTCGGTATGGCAAATGCCAGTTGCCTTGACCTCAATCAGAACTTCGCCGGCCTTTGGGCCTTCGAGCTGCACGGTCATGACTTCGAGCGGTTTACCTGCCTGAACGGCAACGGCGGCGCGTACGTCCATCGTTTCATTCCCTTCTAAATAATGATTGGTCGGCGCGACATTCGCATGGTCGCGCAGTATGGCTCAAGCTAAAAATCAGACACTTAATGCCGTATTTTGATCAGTCGAATTCCATGATCACCGCATCGACGGCGAGGCTTTCGCCCGGCTTGGCGTTGATCTTGCCGACGGTCAGGTCGCGTTCGGCGCGCAAGACGTTCTCCATCTTCATCGCCTCGACGATCGCCAGTGTCTCTCCAGCCTTGACCTCCTGTCCTTCGGCGACCGCGATAGCAACGACGAGGCCCGGCATGGGGCAGAGCAGCAGCTTGGAGGTATCCGGTGGCAATTTCACCGGCATGAGCTTATCGAGTTCGGCCTGACGCGGGGTGAAGACTCTGGTCCGGACGGAGAGCCCCTGCCAATCGATGCGCAAGCCGTTGAGGAAAGCACGGATTTGCGCTGTCACCTTGCGCTTGCCGATCGAGCCGGTCCAGACGGAATCGCCTGGACGCCAGTCAGTTGCAACCGTCAGGCTGTCGCCAGCGATCTGCATGTCCATTTCGAACGGGATGGTGACGAGGCCGTCGAGCAGTGTGATCGGAATATAATCCGTCCCAAGCTTGACCACCCATTCCTCGCGCAATGGTCCCGTGGCTGGCCGCAGCCTGTCGGCGTAGCGCTCGCGTCGGTTGGCATCGACCAGACCGCAGGAGAGGGCTATGGCCGCCAGCAGTGCGCCTTCGTCGCCATTCGGCGTCATCGGGGCAAAACCGTCAGGATATTCCTCCGCGATGAAGCCGGTCGACAGGCGACCTTCGCGCCAGCGCGGATGCTTCATCAGGGCCGACAGGAAAGGCATGTTGTGTTCGATGCCGTCGACGACGAAACCATCCAGCGCCTCGCCCATGGCGTCGATCGCTTCAAGCCGTGTCGGTGCCCAGGTGCAGAGCTTGGCGATCATCGGGTCGTAATACATCGAGATTTCAGCGCCCTCGAAGACGCCGGTATCGTTGCGGACGATCGCCTTGCCGTTCTTGCCTTCGCGCGGCGGGCGATAACGCGTCAAACGGCCGATCGACGGCAGGAAGTTGCGGTAGGGATCCTCGGCATAGAGGCGGCTTTCGATCGCCCAGCCGTTCAGCTTGATGTCGTCCTGCTTGAAAGGCAACGTCTCTCCGGCAGCAACGCGAATCATCTGCTCGACCAGATCGATGCCGGTCACGAGTTCAGTCACGGGATGCTCGACCTGCAGGCGGGTGTTCATTTCGAGGAAATAGAAATTGCGGTCGCGGTCGACGATGAACTCGACGGTACCGGCGCTCTGGTAATCGACCGCTTTGGCAAGTGCTACGGATTGTTCGCCCATGGCTTTGCGTGTCGCCTCATCGAGGAACGGCGAGGGCGCTTCCTCGGCGACCTTCTGGTTCCGGCGCTGGATCGAGCACTCACGCTCGCCGAGATAGACGACGTTGCCGTGCCCGTCGGCCAGCACCTGGATTTCGATGTGCCTGGGATCGACCACGAATTTCTCGATGAAGACGCGGTCGTCGCCGAAGGAGCTTTTCGCCTCGGAACGGGCGCGATCAAAACCATCGCGCACTTCATCCTTGCTCCAGGCGATACGCATGCCCTTGCCGCCGCCGCCTGCTGACGCCTTGATCATCACGGGATAGCCGATCTCGCCCGCAATCTTCTCGGCGTGATCGGCATCGTCGATGACGCCGAGATAGCCGGGCACGGTGGAAACCTTGGCGGCATTGGCGAATTTCTTCGACTCGATCTTGTCGCCCATCGCCTTGATCGCCTTCCGCTTCGGACCGATGAAGATGATGCCTTCTTTCTCCAGGGCTTCGCAGAAGGCGGCGCGCTCGGAGAGGAAGCCGTAGCCGGGATGCACCGCTTCGGCCCCGGTTTCCTTGCAGGCGGCGATGATCTTTTCGGCAACGAGATAGCTTTCGGCGGCAGGGGCTGCGCCGATATGCACGGCCTCGTCGGCCATCTCGACATGCAGGGCGTCGCGATCGGCGTCGGAATAAACCGCGACAGTCAGGATCCCCATCCGGCGCGCGGTCTTGATCACACGGCAAGCGATCTCGCCGCGGTTGGCGATCAGGATTTTCTTGAACATGCAAACTCCGCCCAATACATATGCCCTGTCAGTGTTTTAGCCACAAATCGCGCCGGCGGTCCATGCGGAAGATACGAGCCGTCAGGTAGACGTTACCAAGCGCGACTGCACCCGTTCGCGCCAGAGAATGAACAGGCCCGATCCAACGATGATCAGAATGCCGATCCATTTGGAAAAATTGGGAAAATCGCCGAACAGCGCATAGCCGAGAATGGTGGCGGAGATGATCTCGAAATATTGAAAGGGCGCCAGCAGCGATAGCGGCGCGAGCCGGAATGCGCGGACGACCAGCATATGGGCATAGCCGGACACCGCGCCGAGAATCAGCAGCAATACGAGACCGAGCCAGGAGGCGGGCAGGGACGGCACAAAATCGGTTGCACCGGCTGACGCGCCGATCCACAGCGCGCCTGTCATGAAGATCGTTCCGCCGATCCCGGCCATGGTCTGCATGGTCAAAGGTGAATCGGCCTCGCCAACGGCGCGGTTCATGAAGAGATAAAGAGCAAAGAGAAAGGCGCAGGCGACCGGCAACAGCGCCTTCAGGCCGAAAACCTCGAAACTCGGCTGAATGACGATCATCGCGCCGCCGAAGCCGACGACAATCGCCAGCCAGCGCCGCCAGCCGACTTTATCGCTGAGAAACAACGCCGAGAGTGCGGTCAGAATGAAGGGCTCGACGAAATAGATGGCAAAGACGTCGGCAAGCGGCATGTACTTGACCGCTGCAAAGAACAGCAGGCTCGCCGCGCCGTGCAAGGCGCCACGCAACAGGTTCATCCATGGCCGCTTGGCCGAAAGCGCTCCCCAGCCGAAGGCTGCGAAAAGCAGCGGCAGCGTGCAGACGAGCTGAAAGAAGAAGCGATAGAAGGTCACCTGTCCCGGCGACATCGCCTCGAAAGTCGCCATATATTTGGCGATGGCATCCATCACCGGCAGCACGATCATGGCGCTGGCCATGATGGCCATTCCTTGCAGAGGGTTTTGATGGGCGGGAGCGGTGGCGAAAGCGGACATGACAGGCCATCAATCACAGGAACGCCATTCGATCAAGACATTGGCCACAACCTGTCTTTTTCTGCTCATCGGACCATTTGACGTAAAGTGCCGGACTTTCCCAATTCGGACACATCAGGGTGGCCGGATGACGCCCTTAGACCTATGTCTGCCTGGTTAATCCGCTAAAAATTTAAGCGCGCCGCTCAGAATTTCACCGGCGCGACCAAAACGGAGGATCGCACCGATGTTGAAGACGGAACATGAGACGACCGTTTTTTCGGATGAAAGCGACGATACCCTGGGTGGACGCATCTCCATGGCCCGAGATGCCGCCGGCATCAGCCTCGAATCATTGGCAAGCCAGCTTGGGGTGAACCAGGAAACGATGCTCGCTTGGGAATCAGACCGTTCGGAACCGAAATCCGCGGTTCTGGCCGCGATGGCCAGCCTGTTCGGCGTTTCACCGGCCTGGCTGATGACCGGCACGGGGGACGGGCCGCGCGAAGATAGCGAAGAACGGGCGCTGGAAGCCGTCAGGAGCGAATTGTCTCGGCTGCGGTCCGCCCATCAGGACATCGGCCGGCTGATCGAGACGACGACCCGCCAGATCGAAAGGCTCGACCATCAGATTCGCCTACGCAACGTCAGCAAGGACGTCGCGCATTAGACCTCATTGGCTGTTTCGCCGAAAACCTGCTCGAAAGCCTCGCGTAGACGGATATCCACATCCGTCATCATGACCGGCAGGCCGAGATCGACGAGGCTAGTGACGCCATAGGCCGAGATTCCACAAGGAACGATGCCGGAGAAATGGCTAAGGTCGGGATCGACGTTCAGCGACAGGCCGTGAAACGTCACCCATTTGCGCACGCGAATGCCGAGCGCCGCGATCTTGTCTTCGGTCATGGTCCCATCCGGCAGCAGCGGCTTTTCCGGACGGCGCACCCAGACGCCGACGCGATCCTCGCGCCGCTCCCCGCGGACATTCATTGAATCGAGCGTGCGGATGATGACTTCTTCCAGCGCGGCCACGAAGGCGCGGATATCCTGACGCCGGCGCTTCAGATCGAGCATGACATAGGCCACGCGCTGGCCGGGGCCGTGATAGGTGTATTCGCCGCCGCGCCCGGTGGCGAAAACCGGAAACCGATCGGGCTCGATGAGATCGGCCGCGTTGGCGCTGGTGCCTGCCGTATATAAAGGAGGGTGCTCGACCAGCCAGACGAGCTCCGGCGCGTGGCCATCGGCAATGGTGGCGACTTCCGCCTCCATGGTCGCCACCGCCTCATCATAGGGCACGGGACAGTCGGCGATGCGCCAGCGCACGGGCGGTGAGCCGGCAAGCGGAAACATTTGGTGTTCGAGATCGGTGCGTAGCATCTGCCAGTCCTTTGCGTGCTCTCGGCCGCATCTCTGACAAAAACCTGACGGGCCGGCAAGCACCGCCTATATGGAGGCTTTCACGAGGTAATTCAAACAGCTGTGAAAACTCTTCAAAAAAACTGACACATATCTCTTGTGCCCCCGGAATGCTTTTGCTACATGCAGCCGCGCCGGAGCAATTCGGCGCCTACCACGATGCGGTCGTGGCGGAATTGGTAGACGCGCAGCGTTGAGGTCGCTGTGGGGCAACCCGTGGAAGTTCGAGTCTTCTCGACCGCACCAAAACAAGAAACCCGCTTCGGCGGGTTTTTTTGTTTTTCCGCTTTGTCGGCCTTTTCTACATCCTTTTAAGTTGCGCGATATGTGATATACTTGCTGTGGTTGCTGTTTCTGTACAGTTACCGTTCATGTTCGTCATCATATGGTGTCGCTCATCGAACCCTGATGGCGCGTCAATTGACAAATCGAAAGGGCGAGATGATTAATAGTTTCGACATTCGTCATAGAGCGGAGGATTTGCCAATGACTAGTCGTGCCATCCTGTTGATGTCTTTTGCGTCTTTTGCAGTTTTGGGCTCGATGGCCCTCTCATCGCCGGCCTCTGCGCTAACGATGAAAGAGTGCAGCACCAAATACCAAGCTGCCAAGGATGCGGGTACTCTGAACGGCCAGAAGTGGAATGATTTCCGCGCCGCTCAGTGCGGTGCCGATGCCTCTGCAACCACCACTGCACCGGCTGCGACCGCACCCGCCGCAACGGCGCTTGCAAAGACCACTGCCGCCGCCAAGGTCGACACGAGCGAGCCAGATGTCACCAAGCCGCCGGCCAAGGAGCCGCCGAAGCCGACGACCGTCGCTCCGTCGGGCGTGACCTTCCCGACCGCCGTCGATACCAAGTATTCGAGTGAAACGCCCGGCAAGGGCCGCTTCCACACTTGCGTCGACGCCTACAACGCCAACAAGGCCAAGAACAGCCTCAATGGCCTGAAGTGGATCCAGAAGGGCGGCGGCTACTACAGCCTCTGCAACACCAAGCTGAAGAGCTAATCTGCCTCTTCATGAACAATCAGCGGGCGCCCAAGTGGCGCCCGTATTTTTTTGTGCGGACCGGCTCAGGTCCTGGCTTTCTCCCATTTCTTCACCAGCCGGTCGCGCTTCAACTTTGAAAGTCGCTGTAGCCAGAACAGGCCGTCGAGCTGATCGATCTCATGCTGGATGCAAACCGCCAGGAAGTTTTCGGCCTCGGCTTCATGGGATTCACCGGTCATATCCTGATAGCGGAAGCGGATGGCCCTCGGTCTGACAACCTCGTCGGTGAAGCCCGGCATGGACACGCTGCCCTCCACATGGCGCATCGTCTCCTCGGAAAACCATGTGATCTCCGGATTGATATAGGTACGAACGCCATCCTCGCGGCTGAGTTCGATTACCGTGACGCGCTGGAGAACGCCGATATGGGCAGCAGTGATGCCAACGCCAGGTGCCGCGCGCATGGTGTCCAGGAGATCGCTGGCCAGACTGCGCAGACCGTCGTTGAAGACAGTCACCGGCGCACAGGCGCTTCTCAACAATGGATCGGGGAAGCGGATGATAGGACGGACTGGCACGGCACTCTCTGCTGACGGGGCGACATCTTAACCACCTAAGGATAGGGGCAATACCAAGCTAATACCACCATCTTACAGATCCGACACAAAACGTCAGCTTTCTCGTCTATCCAATTGTTGACAATAAGCTTTTCACCGTCATTCTCCAGAGCGAAATCCTGGATCTCCATAAATTGAATCGGGAAGGGAGGCGACAATGACCACGACCGACGAAGACGAACGCCTTCGCAAGACCTCCGCGGAGACCGATCCCGACATCTATAATGAGGACGGCGTCGTCCGCTCCGATTTTCTGAGCAAGGTCAGCGACGCGATCGAGCGGCGGGATCTTCCGTTCCTGCAGCAGAATGTCGTGCGACTGCACGATTCCGAACTCGGCGATCTTCTCGAATCGTTGCCCCCGCACGAGCGTCTGGCGCTGGTGCGATTGCTCGGCAACGACTTCGACATGACGGCGCTGACGCAGGTGGACGAGGCGATCCGTATGGAGATCGTCGACCAGATGCCGAACGACCAGATCGCCGCCGGCATCGGCGAGCTCGATTCGGACGACGCCGTCTACATTCTCGAAGACCTTGACCAGGAAGACCGCGACGAGATCCTGTCGCAACTGCCGTTTACCGAGCGGGTCCGCCTGCGCCGCGCGCTCGATTATCCGGAGCGGTCGGCCGGCCGCCGGATGCAGACCGAATTCGTCGCCGTGCCGCCATTCTGGACGGTCGGCCAGACGATCGACTACATGCGCGACGAAGAGGGGCTGCCGGAAGCCTTCACACAGATTTTTGTCATCGACCCGACCTTCAAGCTGCTCGGCGGCATCGATCTTGACCGTATCCTCAGGGCCAAGCGGCAGACGAAGGTCGAGAGCATCATGCGTGAGACCTCGCATCCTGTCCCGGCCGAGATGGACCAGGAAGAAGCTGCCCAGCTCTTCGAACAATACGACTTGCTGTCAGCGGCCGTCGTCGACGAGAATCAACGGCTCGTCGGTGTGCTGACCATTGACGACGTGGTCGACGTCATCAACGAGGAAGCCGACGAGGATATCAAGCGCCTCGGCGGTGTCGGCGACGAAGAACTGTCGGACAATGTTACCTCGACCGTGCGTTCGCGCTTCGTCTGGCTGGCGGTCAACCTGATCACGGCAATCCTCGCTTCCAGCATCATCGATGTCTTCGACGGCGCGATCGAGAAGATGGTAGCGCTGGCCGTGCTGATGCCAATCGTCGCCTCGATGGGCGGTAATGCCGGCACCCAGACGATGACCGTCACCGTGCGGGCGCTCGCTACCGGCGACCTCGATATCTACAATGCTTTCCGCGTCATCCGCAGGGAAGCGAGCGTCGGTCTGATCAACGGCATTCTTTTCGCCATCATCATGGGTGCTGTCGCCACATTCTGGTTCCATGATTCTCAGCTTGGTATCGTCGTCGGCGCGGCAATGATCATCAATCTGGTCGCGGCGGCCCTTGGCGGTATCCTTCTACCACTGATTCTGCATCGCTTCGGCGCCGACCCGGCCATCGCCTCATCGGCATTCGTTACCACGGTGACGGATTGCACGGGGTATTTCGCATTCCTGGGCATTGCAACGTGGTGGTTCGCCATTCACTAGGCTGAAATGACGGAGGGGTGTCATCGTGCACAAATTGACTATTACGTAAAAGTCAATATTATGACCACTGCAAGACAGGGGCGCACGACTGGTGGATAGATACTATAGCATAACGGAGCTGACGCGGGAATTCGGAGTTTCGACCCGAACACTGCGCTTCTACGAGGATGAAGGCCTTATCCACCCTGAGCGCCGGGGCCGCACACGCTTGTTTCGTACGGCCGACCGCCGTCTAATCATGGAAATCCTGCGTGGCCGGCGAATCGGCTTCACCATCGCCGAAATCCGCGAGATCATCCAGGTCTACAAGGAACCGCCGGGCGAGATGGGCCAGCTGAAACTGCTGATGAAGCGCGTCGATGAAAAACGCAACGAGCTGCGCCAGAAGCGCAAGGATATCGAGGATACGCTGACTGAACTCGACAATGTCGAGGAAGCCTGCCTTGGCCGGTTGGCTGAGATCGGCGTGGGGACCTAAGTCCCTCAAATCCACCTGCGTGTATGCCTGCAATAGAACTCGAATTCGCAGCCGAAGCGGGAGAGCAGATGCATTTCCTCGCATCGGATCACCAGTAGCGTGGTCAGCGCCGCCGCGACGGCCGCCATGGCGACGAACCAGACGTTGCCGATCATCAGGCCAAGACTGGCCGTCAGCAGCGTATAGCCAAGATAGGTAGGATTGCGGGTAAAGCGAAACGGGCCTTTGGTCACCAGATGCGCGGTACACCGCTGCGTCAGTACGGTGGTGCGGCTCTCGATCAGCGTCTTCACCGCCCAGACATTCAGCGTCACCGCGACGATCGTCAAAAGAGCGCCGATACCCCAGCAGACAATGACCCATGGGTAGGGCAAATGCACCGGATAATCCTGGTTCAGGTACAGCGCCGTTATGACTGCGAGATTATATAATAAGGGCGGCCATGGGAAACTCAGCGACTTGGAACGATAGGCATTCATCGAATAACCCTGTCATTGCGCTTGTTCCGTGCACTGTAGCGCGATTCGCGTCACTCGTTCATCGCTATCTGCCTTAATTGCCCCGGAATTCAGGGGCGCGAAGAGGTTCTGCGCTTGCAATTGATCGAGCGTGCACTTGCAGAAGCTGCGGCACATGGCTTCGCTGCCCGATTGTGTGCAGGACACCTCGCACTGCCTGATATAGCCGACAGTGGGATCCGGCGCCGGCGCAGGCGCTACCAATGACAGAAGATAGACGAGACCGAAGAGTAGCGGCTGGTGCACGAGGTAGAAAATCAGGCTGTGGCGGCCAGCGCGGGCGATCAGATTGCGGCCGGGGCCAAGTTTTGCCAGGGGCCGGAGCCAGCCGAGCGAAATCGCAAGCTGCGCGATGCCAAGACCGATAAGAAACGGCGTCAGCCATGGGAAAACCGGCACGTAGTCGTTCGATCGCGGCAGGTTTTCGGACAAGCCGACCCAATAGAGCCAGGGCACGTCGAAGAAAGAGGAATGCAGCGAAAACGGCGCGACGACATTGTCGACGACAATACCGGCCAGGAGCAGCACGGCGATCAAAAGGGTCGCGAAGGCCGGCAGGCGCAGGAAAAGCAGGCCGATGATGCTGGCAGCGGCAATGCTGTGCAGAATGCCGAAGAATATCCACTCGTCGCGCATGCCGATGAAGGTCACGATGGAAATCGCCACAGCAGCGGCTACGATCATGCCGAGGCGCTTGAAATAGGACTGCCAGCGGATTTCGGGCGTGTTGGCAAGCACCAGGCTGACGCCGGCGAGAAACAGGAAGGTGCTGGCAATGGCGCGAGCATAGAATTTCAGCCAGCCTGTCTCCGCCGTACCCGGCTCAAGATAGCCGAAGAACTCGAAATCCCAGGTGCAATGATAGCTCGCCATCGCCAGAAGCGCGATCCCGCGGGCCGTGTCCAGAATGCCGATGCGGGGCGTTTTCTGCGGCGCATCGATACTCTCGGCGATAGCGGCCATTTGGCGGATCCTTCCAGGCATGAATTCAGATCGTCGGTACCAGCTTAATCATCGCCAACGCGGCGATGTCATGGCACATCGATATCCATGATGGCCAGACGGGCGTCGGAAAAAAACTGCCGGCGGACCAGAACGATGATGATGAACATCGTCGTGACCATGAAGACGTAAGGGCTCAGGAACCAGCCGAGATAACCGATCGACAGGAAGATGGTTCGCAGACCCGCATTGAAATTGCGCGCGGCGATGATGTTCATGCGGATGACACGCTCTGCGGCCCGCTCTGCCCGCGCGGGATCGAGCTCGGCATCCTGACGCATCGGCAGGGCGCCGAAGAGAATGGTGCAATAGTTGAACAGGCGATAGGCCCAGCCGAATTTGAAGAAGGCATAACCGAACAGGCAGGCAAGCCCCGCCACCTTGAGTTCGAAGGCGGCACGGCCGCCATTGAGGATGAAAGGCAGGTCGGCGAAGAAGGCATTGACCTTGTCGGTGGCGCCGAGCAGAGCGAAGCAGCTACCGATGGCGAAGATCGATGTCGAGGCAAAGAATCCGGTGCCGTTCTGCAGGCCAGCCAGGATTTGCGTATCGATCATCTTCAGGTCGCGGCGCAGCGAATTGTGGATCCATTCGCGCCGGCGCTCGTTCATCGCCAGCGTCAGGCTGGTGCGATTGAAGAAGCTGGCGCTGCTGGTGATCCAGTTCAGGGCAATCCAGAGAAAAATGAAGAGGGCGAGGGCGACATAGTCGACGGTCGTCATGAAGGCAGATTCTCCCAGTCTTTCTATTCCAGACTGTAACGCACGCCTGTTCGGGCGCAATGGCCTTATGTTTGCGCCGCCTCAAGCCTATATGTTATGTCGCAGGCATGAAATCCGATGTCGGTCGATCGCCGTGCAGGGCTGCCCTGATAGCGTAGCCTTGTCATTGCTTGATTTGCCGAGGAGGCACCAAAGGTCCATGTTTCTTTCAGTTTTCGATGTTTTCAAGATCGGCGTCGGACCGTCCAGTTCGCACACGATGGGACCTATGTCGGCCGCGAATCGGTTTCTTGACCTCGTGCTGTCGAGCGAGTGGCCGCGGCCGTCCTCGAACGTGCATGTCGCCTCGATCAAGGTGAGCCTGCATGGCTCGCTCGCCCATACAGGCATCGGCCACGGCACGGGCAGGGCGGTGATTCTCGGCCTGATGGGCGAACGTCCGGACCAGGTCGACCCCGACCGGATGGATGCCGTTATCGACGAGGTCGAGCGTAGCGGCCGCATCACGCCGCCGGGGCATCCGGCCTACCAGTTTCAGCCGAAGACCGACCTGATCTTCGACAAGAAGGTGCCGCTGCCGGGCCATGCCAACGGCATGAGCTTTTCCGCCTTCGACAAGGACGAGCGGTTGCTCGTCAAGCGCATCTACTACTCCGTCGGCGGCGGCTTCGTTGTCACCGATACCGAGCTTGAACAGATGCGGGCCGACAAGAAGAAGGCGTCTTCCGGCGAACGCATTCCGTTCCCCTTTTCCACAGCCAAGCAGATGCTTGATATGGCCGAGCGCTCCGGTCTCTCGATCGCGCAGATGAAGCGTGCCAATGAAGAGACGCGCATGAGCAGCGATGAACTCGATGCTGGGCTGGATCGCATCTGGACGGCGATGAGCAGCTGCATCGACCGCGGCTTGAAGGTCGATGGCATAATGCCGGGCGGCCTGAAGGTGCGCCGTCGCGCCCGCTCCATTCATGACAAGCTGCAGGAGGAATGGCGCAGCAACCGCATCAATCCGCTGCTCGCCAACGACTGGCTGAGCGTCTACGCCATGGCCGTCAACGAAGAGAACGCCGCCGGTGGCCGCGTCGTCACCGCGCCAACCAATGGGGCCGCTGGTGTCATTCCGGCGACGATCCGCTATTACCAGCATTTTCATGAGGACTGGGACCAGGATGGAATCCGCAATTACCTGCTAACGGCCGCAGCCGTCGGCGGCATCATCAAGCACAATGCCTCGATCTCCGGCGCCGAAGTCGGCTGTCAGGGCGAGGTGGGTTCGGCGGCCGCGATGGCGGCTGCGGGACTTGCCGCCGTCATGGGTGCCTCGCCGGAGCAGATCGAGAACGCCGCCGAAATCGCGCTGGAACACCATCTCGGCATGACCTGCGACCCGGTCGCCGGCCTCGTGCAGGTGCCCTGCATCGAGCGCAACGCGCTTGGCGCCGTCAAGGCCGTAACTGCCGCCTCATTGGCCCTCAAGGGCGATGGCCAGCATTTCGTGCCGCTCGACGCCTGTATCGAAACCATGCGCCAGACCGGAAACGACATGAGCGAGAAATACAAGGAGACGTCGATGGGCGGTCTCGCTGTGAACGTCGTCGAATGTTGAGCCTGAATATTTGCGTCATCGCCTCATCCCCTAGATGAGGCGAACGATCATTTTGTGATTGGGCTGGTCATTGGACTGGCGGCCGTTCGGCTGCCCAGTATCTTCTTCTGCAACTGCTCGATTTGCGGACCGCTTGGACCGTTATTCGTGTCGGCTACCCTGTGAACAATGACCGTGCCAATGGCGGGAAGCACCATCAGATACTGGTTGCCCATGCCGGACGCCCAGTAGAATGGCGCAGTTTCCGGATCTGCGGCGGCTGACGGCGTGGCTGCCTTCAGCCTGTATTGCCCTGTCCACCAGCTGTAGCTGTAACCTGCACCGTGTCCGAGATCCACATAGGTTTTGGTGCTTCTCTCTACCCATTCTGCCGGGACGATTTGAACGTCCCGCCACCGGCCTTCATTCAGAAAGAGCACGCCGACACGAGCCAGGTCGCGAGCGGACATCCGGATCTTGTAGGCAGGATGCTCGGAATGAGGAATGCTC
Organism: Rhizobium sp. RCC_161_2; assembly: GCF_041355235.1. Lineage (NCBI taxonomy): Bacteria > Pseudomonadati > Pseudomonadota > Alphaproteobacteria > Hyphomicrobiales > Rhizobiaceae > Rhizobium > Rhizobium sp. RCC_161_2. The sequence continues at coordinate 461,262 of NZ_JBFUPL010000002.1, forward strand.
TTGAAATAGAAATGCCCGGGATGAAAGTCCTGCATCTCCAGAGGTGCGGCAATTCGTGCGGCAAAATCCTCCGCAATCGGCACGCCGGTCAGACGCTCGAGGATGACGCCCAGAACATTAAAGTCCCAATTGTTGTAGAACCAGTGCGTTCCGGCAGCATGAGACCCTCGCGCTGGCGATGAAGCCGGATTCTGGTCGGCGGCGGCATGATAGATTCCCGATCTCGATGTCAAGAGATCGGCAATGGTTGCCTGTTTTTCTTCGGATGTCAGTGACGGCTCGCAATCATCGATGCCAAGCTCCGCCAGCGTCATGGATAGATCGACTGTACCCTGCGCTTCATGCGTACCGATCAAAGCACTGAGCAAGCTCTTGCGTATCGAGGCAAGGCCTGTGACATCGGCAATCCCGCCCCAAGCGCTGACAACGATACCATTCTGCACGATCATGATCGCTGACGAGCCTATGGATGTAGCGAAGTCATAGGCTTCAGCAAGTCCGGAGCTAGACCATCCCAAAGTCTCAGGCTCGGCCGCTACTGCCCATTCCGCGCCAGGATAATTGCCGTCTCCATTCATCGACGTCTCCCAGAATCATGCATGGTTCGGGCTGAATGATATCGAGTTTGTGGACGCCTGACGTGAAAAGCTTGACGCTGCCGGTCAAAAGGATTTCAACGGCGTCATGGCTTTGCATCTGATCAAATTATGCGTGGGCGCGGACTCGCTTGAGGATCTGCGCGAATGGGTTTCCGAACGGGCGATGAGCGCTATTGCCGCCGGCCTGGAACCGCATACGACCCATACGACGCGCATGGTGCCAAAGCGCATGGAGGAGCTGCTGGATGGCGGCTCGCTCTATTGGGTGATCAAGGGACAGGTGCAGGCGCGGCAGAAGCTGCTCGGTATCGAAACCTTCACCGATGTCGACGGTATTCATCGCTGCCGGCTGATCCTCGATCCGAGTGTCGTAGAAACCGCCGGACAGCCGCGTCGGGCTTTTCAGGGTTGGCGTTACTTGCCGCAGGATGACGTGCCGCGCGACCTTGATAGTCTCGGCGGCGTTGCCGAGTTGCCCGCGGATTTGAGACGCGAGCTTTCCGAATTGGGATTGCTGTAAAGCGGGCGCTCAGCGCACTCGCAGCTGCACCGGTGCCTGACCGTTCGGCGAGGTGATGTGCAGCCGAATATTGGCTTCCGGCTGCGAATAACGCCAGGCGCGCGCGCCGTGGCAAAGCAGGATGCCGATCAGGTCTTTCGTCTTACTGCGCGAACGCGAACGGTTAAGGCCGAGATCGGCCAGCCGCAATGCTGCTTCATGCAGCGGATGAAGGGCAAAGCCCTTCGGTTTGGTCTTTCCCGCGCCATCGAGCGAGAAACCTGGAAAGTTCTCGTTCATCGCCATCGTATATCCCCGCAACACATTACAAACTCAGGGCCGGCCCGATACATATCCGGGACCGGAAAGCCGGGCGTCGCCACGCAAAACCCGGCAATCTCTTGACAATGCGACACGAAAACCGCGGCCACATTCCTATTCCAAACTTGCCCAGCACTTCACGCCGGCCTTCTTGAGCGCCTTGCAGGCGTTGACCGCCGCATTCTGGTCGTCGAAGCCGCCGAAGCGAGCGCGATAGCCGCCGTCATAGGCAACTGCGTAAGCCTTGGCCGAGCGTAATGCCTTGCCGCCCTTGCTCTTGGCTCTATCGAGCAGATCGTCGGCGCCGTCCTTGCTGGAGGAAACGCCGATCTGGACGACCCAGCCGGTCATATCCTTCTCAGCCTTGCTCGCCTTGGCGATTTTTTCAGGCTTTTCCGCCTTCTCGACCTTCTGAGGCTTGATGATCTTTGTGTCGGACTTGGAGGTCGAGGCGGTCGTCAGCGTATCAACATCATCCTCGCTGCTCTCGTCCGGAGCGGTCGGCGCTATGGAGGCGACCTCCTTGGAGGCGACGCCATGCTTCTGCTTGGTCACAAGCAGCGGATTGCCGGACTTCGGCTCGACTGCGGCAAAAGCGGCGGCGCTTGACGGTTGTTGATAGTCTTCAACTTCCGCGCTCTCGTCCTTGCTCGCTTTCACACTGCCAGCCGCCGCCATGCGGGCGCTTGCGGCCTGGATATTCGGCGTTTCCGCCACGGTCTGGGCAACCACGTTGGAGGAAATATGCTTGGTAGACGCGACCGGAAGATAGGTCGCGATCAGCTTGCGCATCTGGTTGTCGCGGGCAGGCGTCGAAGCGCCACCGAGCACGACGCCGACGATCGAACGGCCGTCGACCTTCACGGAGGTCGCGAGATTGTAGCCAGCGGCGCGGGTGTAACCGGTCTTGATGCCATCGACACCGCGGACCGAGCCGAGCAGATGGTTGTGTCCAGGGATTACTCTGTTGCCGAGACGAAAGCTCGTCGTGGAGAAGAGGCCGTAATATTGCGGAAAGTGCTCGCGCAGGGCGATGCCGAGGCGGGCCTGGTCCCGCGCCGTGGTCATCTGCGCGGTGTTCGGCAAGCCGTTCGGGTTGCGATAGGTCGTGCGCGTCATGCCGAGCATGCGCGCCTTGTCGTTCATCATGCGGGCAAAATTATCTTCCGAGCCGCCGAGCATCTCGCCGAGCGCCATGGCCGCATCGTTGGCCGACTTGGTGACGATGCCAAGGATCGCTTCGCGAACGGTAACCGACCGGCCAGTGCCGATGCCAAGCTTCGTCGGCGCCTGCATGGCCGCGTTCTTCGAAAAGACCACCGGCGTATCGAGAGAGATCCGACCGGATTCGAGCGCCTCGAAGGTCAGATATACCGTCATCATCTTGGTCAGCGATGCGGGGTAGTGAAGCGTGTCGGCATTCTCGCTGTAGAGAACATTGCCGGTATTCGCATCGATAACGATGCCCGCATATTTCGAGCCACCGGCTGCGTACGACGCATCAACGGTCATCGTTATCGTCGCCGTCGAAACTGCGAGACCAAACAGCATCTTCGCCAGAAACTTGCCGGAGTGTGATGAGGATGCGGAATAATTTGATCTGGACACTACTTCACTCTCTGCTTGCATTTACGGTCTCGACTATCCGGCCGCCGCCTCCAAGAACGTCCGTTGGGTTCCAACGTAGGAGCTTAGCGTTACCAATCGGTTTATGATGAACAGTTGGTTTCAAATTTCTGCACCAATTTAGCTGTCGCTCGCGGAAATTCCGCCGGCGCTTGGTGCATCGATGAGGTGGGATCTGACGAAGCCCTGGACGGCCGCATCCATGGTCTGCCAGTCGCCGAGCTGATTGGCGGAAAAGCGGTAGAGCACACTGAGGTCCTTACCGACTTTGACGTCCCTCTGGCAATCGCCGCTGGTCGCAAGGACGGGCGAGGCGGGTAGGATGCAGCGGACGACATAATCAGGCTCGCCGGGGCGTGGCGCGGTCAGAAGCACTTCGCCGCTATAGCCGGCATCGGCGCGGAGCGGGTGCGCTATCAGGCCATGCGGACCGGCAAAGGCCTGCCCATCCATCAAATGCGAATAGATCGGCACCAGTCGGCCCGACATATCACGTGACATGGTGCTCTGGCTGATCTGGAGGAAAATCAGCGAAGAGGACTGGGAGATATCGTCAAAACGCAGCCGGTCGGCATCGCTATAGCCCTGCATCTGCGGCCATGTCAGATAGAGATCGACGCGTTCAGCAGCCCCACTCACGCGCTCACTTGGAAAGCGGATCGTATTGGCACCAAGGCGCAACGCATCCTCACCGATCATTATGGTGATCGGCCTGATGCTGTCGGTGTGGCCCGCAAGCGAAATCTTCTCGCCGAGCCAGCGGCCTCCGATGGTGATTGCAACGGTCAGGGCAGCAAGCACGGCTATCCCGGTCGTCAGACGATAAACCAGACCGCTCGAAATCAGCGGCTGTTCGTCGATCATGGAGGTGGACGACAGAGAAGGGGCCATGCTCTTGCCTTCGGTTCCAACCCGCATCAGAGATCATCGTCTGCGACGTATCCGCTGCGGCAAGAGACCCTTGATGAGTCCCAATATAGAATGATTGCCGCCTTGATGGTTAATGAGCGGTTAAGAATGCATCGTCCCGCATATTTAATGACAGCTGCGGTCTCGCGACGCGTCAGGCAGATTTCGAGTGGAATGCGGCTGGAAACGAAAGGAGCCGTTCCCGGGACAGTGGGAACGGCTCCGAGGCGCCGGTCGGGACAGAGATCTGGGGACAGACCGGGCCCTTTACTCACGCCGCCAACGCTAGGCCGCCGGCGATCGCAAGCTGGAGAATTGTCCTACTTCAAGCTGCCGACTGCGACGGCGCGACCATCCTGTATCTTGACCCAACGGGCCGGATCGTCGGCGGACTGGCGCTTCAGGAAGGTGTATTCGGTCTCCGACCAGAGCTTCACCTTGTTACGCATGTTGTCGAGGACGAAGTCGCCGCGGTCGGTGCGCACCGTCAATACGGCATGGCCTTCGCCGTTCGGCTGCAGCACAACGGTCATCAGCAGGTCGGAGGGAGAGAAGCCGGCTTCGATCAGGTCCTTGCGCTTCAGGAGCGCGAAATCCTCGCAATCGCCCGCGACGGTCGGGATCGCCCATTTTTCCTCGACGCCGTAAAGATCCATGTCGGTCATCGGCTTGATCGTCGTATTGACCGTATAGTTGATCTTCAGGATCGTCTTCCAGCGATCTTCGGTGAGGATGGCCGGACCGGCATCACCGCCAGCATAGGCGCATTCCGCCGGATTTTCCCTGCAGAACTGATAGTGGCCGATCGGCGGTGCTGCATCGCCGGTGATCGTCATGTTGGCAGGCGTCGCGTGGGCGAGGCCGAGACAGCCGAAAGTGAAGAGAGCTATTGCGGCATAACCGCGAAGAAAGAATTGAAAGCTCATGTCCGTTTGTCCCTGTTTTATTGGGACCAGAATGACATGCAGGCTTTTATCCCACGCAAAATTACGCAGTCAAATTAAGCACTTAGTTTATTCAAACACGCGTCGAATTGTCATAAAATGAGAAGAAAATTTGAATCAAATTTGAAGTAATTTCCATCGGAATTCGAAAATCTGCCCGCGTTTGTCACTGTGACTGGATTTCCCATATCCGTTTGTTTTTGAATGACTTTCTTTCTGCTTGCTAAAATTAGCCATACGGCTTGCTTCCCAGTAGCGTTAATGAAGCAGGGCCGACGCCTTGTCTCGGCACGTAGCAGAGGCCGTTCGAGTGCGGGGGATTTCCTCGTACTGTGCCATTTTGGGACGACGCCCCAAAAATATTTTTGAATTTTTTACTGCCTTCAAGCGAAGGCGCGAGACGCGTCCGCTGCTTCGACGATGGCCGCTGCCATCTCCGATGTCCCCGGCGAATGAGCCGCGTTGGCAACCACCACCAACCGTGCCATGGGCCACGCCCGCGACAGTTCCCATGCGGTGACGACGGGTGCCTCGAGATCGAGCCGGCCCTGGATCATTATAGAAGGGATGCCGGCGAGGCGATCGATATTCCGCAATATCTGTCCATCTTCCAGCCAGCCATGATGGCGGAAGTAGTGCGTGATGATGCGGGCTCTTGCGATGACATAGCTTGGATCGGCCCAACGGTTGGAAAGTGTTGCGCGCGGATCGACAAGGATGGAAGCCGATTCCCACTCGTGCCAATCCTTGGCGGCCTTGAGATGGACGGCCGGCTCGGGATTGCGGAGCAGTTGATGATAGGCCGCGACCAGATCGCCATCGCGCTCGTTCTCCAGAGCGGCTGCGCGAAAACGCTCCCATTCCTCGGGAAAGAAGCGAGCTAGGCCTTTATAGAGCCAATCGATCTCGGATTGCCGGGTCATGGTCACGCCGGCGACAATGAGGGCTGCGACGCGCTCGGTATGAGTTTGCGCGTAAATCAAGGCCAGGGTGCATCCCCAGGAGTTACCGTAGACCAACCAACGCTCGATGCCGAAAAAGAGCCTTAGCCGTTCGATATCGGCAACCAGATGCCATGTGGTGTTGGCGGAGAGGTCGGCTTCCGGCTCGGAAGCGTGCGGCAGGCTGCTGCCGCAGCCGCGCTGGTCGAACTGGATGATACGATAATGCCGCGGATCGAAGAATCGGCGGGCGCCGGCGGAGCTGCCCGATCCGGGACCGCCATGCAGGATGATGACGGGAATACCGTTCGGGTTGCCCGATTGCATCCAATGAACGCTGTTGGCGTCGCCGACATCGAGCAAGCCCTGATCATAGGGCTCGATTTCCGGATAAAGCGTCTTCATCGGCGACCACGCGGATAGAGGAGAGTGAAGCGCCTCTGTCTCTAGAAAGAACGTGACGTCAGAATGACGGGATCAGAGGAATTCGCGCAAGGTCTCGCGGGATTGCAGCGAGAGGAACTCGATCGCGACACCTTCCATGAAGTGGCGCACGACGCGGCCACGCATATTGCCGAGGCGCACTGGCGTCCCGATCGGCGGACGGGCTTCGACGTCGACGGCGGCACCTGACAGCGACAGGTCCATGATGCGGCAGACATGGACGGTGCCGTCTTCCAGGGTCAATTCGCTGGTGGTGGAGCGCGGCGTCAAGCGGTCGTGACGGCGATCTTCGGGAAGACCAAGCTCGTGCTTGTTGGCCAGCCAGGTCAGCTGAGCCGCGAGCTTCTCGCGCTTGCGGTCGGTCGCGTTGATCGACATGCTGAAGCCGCGACCGTCGACGGCTACGACATTGCCTTCAACGCGGCCAAGATGGTCGATATAGGCCACGACACGTTCATTGGTGCGCGGACGTCCCAGGCAAGTGACATACATGTCGCCCGGCGACATGTCGGTGACCAGGCATTCGAACTCTTCGTAACTGGCCAGCATCAGGCGGCCCTGCATATTGATCGGTACCCGCTGAAAGGTTCGCTGATCGCTGCGGGTCGCATTCCCTGCCATCTGATTTGGCCGCGTCGTCTGAGCTGGCTGGAATGATTGCATGAACGGGCTTCTTCAACCGACTATATTTAGTACAATCTTTAGCCGAAACTTCTTAAGGTAAGGTTGTCTTTCCCCAGAGATGGCTCAGAAAAAGGCGGCCAAATTTGTCTCACGATGGATCAACCTGCGTGTGAGGACGCGTATTCACCTTCAGATTCAGCATCCGGCGCATCACATCACCAAACCTGACACCATCCTGATGGGAGATCATACCGACAGGCTCCGGATGCGATGGCGGTTCGATGGCGCGGGCAGGGCGATCGTAAAGAAGGCGGCTGCGGTCGAGCGCCAGGAATTCCAGGGGCTCACTGCCAAGCCATGCCGTATGGGCAACCGGCGTCAGACAGCCGAGCAGGCGATCGCAGACATCACCCGACGAACGCATCGGCATCAGCACCATTTCAAAGGCCATATGGCGGCCGCTGATGCTGTAGCCGGTCGCATTGATCAAGGCGGGGACCACATGCGTCATCACGCCCGTCGCTATGCGCACCGGGTCGTCGATCTGGCTGCCTGCCCACAACGCCGCAAAACTCTCACCGCGAATTTCGCGCCCCATGAGACTGCAAATCGCCGTCCCTGCCAGCCGGAAACGCGGTGCGTCATTCGGCAAGAGCTCAAGTATGAACAGCTCCGGCAGGATGTGGCGGACCGCCGAGGGCTGTATCAAATTGCGCAAAGGGGCATCCGCGCTGCCGCGCAGTTGCTCCCAATAGGTAAATATCTCGATGCTCGTCTTCTGGCGCATGACGCGTCGGTGTCCCATTTCAGTTCAAATACCGGGGCGTTCATCGCCCTTGCACCTAGCCATGCGTATTTCATGCCAACGCCGGACCGTTAAGGTTAAGAGAAGGTTTCGTTTGCCTTCCACGACCCTGAATGGGAGACATGATCCATCACTTCACGAGGTGACCTTCAGCACGAACTCTTTCGGGCGTGGGATGCGAGCCATTGCGCGGCATCCCGATGAGGCGCGTCCGAACAAGCCGTCCACCTGAGTTGGACGGCTTTTTTTTTGACGATCGCTGCTGTATGTCTCGAGTCCCTTTTCAGGACCTCAGAGCAAGACATGGATGATGCAGAGCCGCCGCGCCAACAGCCAGAGGATCCGCGGCCGCCGCAGCGCGTTCCGGCTTTCAACCTGCCACCCGTTATTATCGCCAGCCTGGCGCTGCTGGCCGTCGTCTTTGCCGTTCAGAACCTGCCCTGGTGGTCGGACGATACGCTGAACTGGCTTTATTTCACCTTCAGTTTCATTCCCGCGCGCTATGCCTTTCCGCTATCGCAGCAAGGGCTGGAATGGCTGTGGACGCCGGTCACCTATTCGCTTCTGCATGGCGGTATCGAGCATATCGTCTTCAACGGACTGTGGCTGATGGTCTTCGCAGCACCCGTTGCGCGCCGGATTGGCGTGGTGCGCTACGTGATCTTCTGGGTTTTTTCGGCAGCCGCCTCGGCATTCCTGCACGCCGCCATCTATTGGGGCGACCAGAGCCTGCTGATCGGCGCATCCGGTGTCGTTTCGGGGCTCATGGGAGCGGCCTGCCGCTTTGCCTTTCCCGCGATGGACGGTCGCCGCGTCGGCATTCGGCAGGCACATCTCAACCCACGGCTGTCGATCCTCGCATCGCTGCGCAGCCGCACCGTCCTTGCCTATATCGTGATGTGGATCGCCGGCAATGCACTGGTCGCCTTCGGCATCACGCTCGTCGGCGACAGTTCGCAACCGGTTGCCTGGGATGCGCATATCGGCGGCTTCCTCTTCGGCTTCCTGCTGTTTTCGCTTTTCGACCGGCAGCCTGGTGTCGACGTCGAAAATCCCGCTGCATCAACGGAATGAAGCTGTTGCTTTCTTGGTCCCACAGGCGCAACATTCGTCTCTATCGGATGCGCGTGGGAGGAGACCAACGCGGCCGATGACGGGAGCAGCGGTCCGAAACCTTGGGGTGGTTTCGGAACAAATCCGAGGCTCGCATGTTCACTGTGCTTTCGAGATGGGAGAATCGAATGTCAGTTTCCGTAAAAGCCATACTTGATACCAAAGGCCGCAATGTCGTTACCACCGGGGGTAATACGACTGTTGCGGAAGCCGCAAGAATGCTCAACGAGAACCGCATCGGCGCGATTGTCGTTGTCGGCATGGCAGGCAAGATTTCCGGCATATTCACCGAGCGCGATGTCGTCAACGCGGTGGCCAAGTACGGCAGCGAATGTCTCGATCAGCCGATCGCCTCGTTGATGACGGCCAAGGTGCATCGCTGCAAGGAAGAGACCACCACCGACGAATTGATGGAAGTGATGACCCAACGCCGCTTCCGCCATGTCCCCGTCGAAGACAAAGGCAAGCTCTCCGGCATCATCTCGATCGGCGACGTCGTCAAATGGCGCATTCGTGAGATCGAACTCGAGGCCGAGCAGATCAAGGCCTATATCGCTGGGTAAGAAGCGGCCGGTTGGTGACGCATATACAAAACCCATCCCGCCCTTGGTCAGCGAGATGGGTTAAAGCTACCTTTTTTCAGAGATTCACGTCTCCATCGATGCTCTACCGTGCGTAGGCTTCCTGCATGCGCCTGATTTCGGTAAGCCGCGCCAATGTCTCCTCGTAGCCGCGCTCGATCGCCTCGCCGGCGCGATGGAATTCCGACAGGCCGATATCGCTGAGGCGCGGATGCAGTGCCAGATCCGGCGGATCGCCGGCAAGACGAGCACGCGAGATCCGATCCTGGATAATGTTGAAGGACTGCACCATCACGCCGGTCATGCCGAGCTTGGTATAGGGTGCCTCATCGCGACGTTGTTGCTCGCTGGTGGGGGGGCCGGCATTGTGCTTGACGACGGCCGAGCGGCCATAGAGATCGTAGTTCAGGTTGACGGCGACCACCAGCGGCTGTTCGTAGGCGCGGCAGACGGAAACGGGTACGGGATTGACCAATGCGCCGTCGACCAGCGTTCGGCTATTGGTGCGAACCGGCTCGAAAATGCCGGGCAGGGCGTAGGACGCCCGCAACGCCGTGATCAGCGAACCATTGGCGATCCAGACCTCGTGGCCGGTGTTCAATTCCGAGGCGACGGCAACGAATGTGCGATCGAGATCCTCGATCGACAGGCCTTCTAGGTGTTCCTGCATGCGCTTGGTGAGCCGCATGCCGCCGAATAGGCCGCTGCCACCGATGGTGAGATCGAGCAGGCTCGCGATGCGGCGCATCGTCAAGGAGCGGGCAAAAGCCTCCAGTTCATCAAGCTTGCCGGCGAGATAGCAGCCGCCGACCAGAGCCCCGATGGAGGTGCCGGCGACCATGCCGACCTCGATGCCCGCTTCGTCCAGCGCGCGCAGCACGCCGATATGGGCCCAGCCGCGAGCAGCACCGCCACCGAGCGCCAGCGCGATCTTCACTTTCTTCGGGGGAGCGGGAGCAATGGGTGGCGCTATGATATCGCGCGATGTCGTTTGATCCGAACCCGCCGCAGTCTGTCCGGCGCCCTGGCGATTCAACCCCCAATTCAGCATGACATATCTTCCTCCGAGGCTTGTACCTGCCCCTTGCTAAAATACTGTCCCTTTTTGGTTTCCAAATCGTATATTTCGCTATCACACGACCGATGCGCGCAAACTGGCAACTTGGCCTATTTTTGATAGATTTCGCTGGGATCGAAATGCAGGTGATCGTCGACCACGTTCAGCACCGGCTTTCCATCCTCCAGCTCGACCGTGCGGTAGAAGCAGGAACGGCGACCAGTATGGCACGTTGCATCGTGACCTGCGACTACAACTTTCAGCCAGATGGCATCCTGGTCGCAATCGGTGCGTATCTCCGTCACCGTTTGCAGGTTTCCGGAGGTTTCGCCCTTCTTCCAGAGCTTCCCGCGCGAACGGCTGAAATAGTGCGCTGTCTTAGTCTTGATCGTCAGCGCCAGCGCCTCGGCATTCATATGCGCGACCATCAACAGTGCGCCGTCATGGGCATCGGTTACGATCGCGGTAATCAGGCCGCGATCGTCGAAACGAGGCGTAAAATCGCCCGCATCCTCAAGCTCGGATTTGTCCGTGGAAGGGGCGTTGAATACCAAATTCATCTCAGGCTCTTTCCCTGGAGCCCTATCAACGGCTCCGGACCATCGTCATGAAGCGGACCTGCTCGGCCGGATCGGCCTTGAAGGCGCCGGTGAAAGTCGTCGTCAACGTCGACGAGCCTTGCTTCTGTACACCGCGCATCGCCATGCACATATGCTCGGCTTCGATCATGACGGCGACGCCGCGCGGGCGCAGGGAGTCGTCGATGGCGTTGGCGATCTGGGCGGTCATGGCCTCCTGCGTCTGCAGGCGGCGGCCGAAGATTTCAACGGTGCGGGCGATCTTCGACAGGCCGAGGACGCGGCCATTCGGCAGATAGGCGACATGCGCCTTGCCGATGATCGGCACCATATGGTGTTCGCAATGCGAGAAAAACGGAATATCGCGCACGAGGACCATGTCGTCGTAGCCGGAAACCTCTTCGAAGGTGCGGCCCAGCACATCCTCGGGGCTCATATCGTAGCCGGCGAAAAGCTCGCGATAGGCCTTGGCAACACGTTCCGGCGTATCAAGCAGGCCCTCGCGCTGCGGATCATCGCCAGCCCAGCGAAGCAGGACGCGAACGGCGTCCTCGGCTTCCTTCTGCGACGGACGATCCAATACACGATCGGATTCAACGACTTGCGGAAAGTTCTTTACAATGGCGTCCATTACCTGTGGTCTCCTGATCCGCATTGCGGACCTTGTTTTGTCGGACTCGCCACTGGTATTTCCCGCAACATGGAGAAATGTGTACCTTTGGCGGGCTCCGGGGCGTTCTGGCTGGCGGACAAGCCTGCCGTCCTGCACGGTTTCCCATCAAACTTACAGAAGACCATTGCAATTTTGTGGTCTTCGAACGACATACATATAGTATGGCATTGTCCCTGTGAAAGTGTCCGAACGAGACACAGTGTGTTTTTTGTTTTGAAACGCAAAACGGGTACATCGGAGCGAAATCGATGATGGACGAGATCTATAACAGCAAGATCCTGGAATTCGCCGGCAATATCGAACGCATTGGCAGCCTTTCAGACGCCGATGCAAGCGCTCAGGCCCATTCCAGACTGTGCGGCTCCCGCGTCAAGATCTGGCTGAAAATGGACGACGGTGTCGTTACCGATTTTGCGCACGACGTCAAGGCCTGTGCGCTTGGCCAGGCATCTTCTTCGGTCATGGCCCGCCATGTCGTCGGCGCCACGTCCGCCGAGCTACGCCAAGCACGCGAAGATATGCTTGCGATGCTCAAGGTTGATGGCGAGGGGCCATCGGGCCGCTTCGAAGACATGCGCTATCTGAAGCCGGTCAAGGATTACAAGGCGCGCCACGCATCGACGATGCTGACATTCGATGCCGTGGTGGATGCGATCGGGCAGATCGAGGCGGCGCGCGGAAATCATGCAACTGCCGCAGCCGTTTTATAAAGGCGGCGAGCCATGTGCTATCTCTGTTCCATTCAGGAAGACGATGATGAGGGAGGCGCCGCAGCAGGCTCCAGCGGCTTGAGGCGCGGCGAGACAGCATCTCGCGACAATGCTAAGCCCCTGCATTCCCGCAACTATTCCGGCCCCTTCCGCAAGACACCCGATCGGCTCTTTGGCATGGGCCTTGTCCGCCTCTATCAACTGACCCTTTCCGGATTCATCGGCAATTCCTGTCGCCATATTCCGACCTGCTCGGAATATGGCTATGAATCCGTCGCCCGTCATGGCCTGTGGGCCGGTGGCTGGATGACGCTGTTTCGGGTGGCACGATGCGGACCTGGCGGCACCAGCGGGCTCGATCCCGTGCCGGAGGCTCTAGAAAACCGCTATCATTGGTGGACACCCTGGCGATATTTCGTCATTGGCCGAAAAGCAGCCTGAGCGGCGCATGAGGACGTATGTCGCACTGCTGTATAGCATCGTTCTCGGCCCAGGCCGTCGCGTGGTCATGAGCGATCTGCGGGCGATGGCTGAGGATCTTGGTTTTACCAACGTCAAAACACTGGTCGCGACAGGCAATCTGGTCTTCGAGGCCGGCGATCAACCGATTGCAGCAATCGAAACTCAACTCGAAGCAGGCTTTGCGAAGACTTTCGGCAAGCGCGTCGACATCATCGCCCGCGATGCTGCCACATGGATGAAGCTTGTCGCCAGCAGTCCGTTCGCAGATGGCGATGGCAGCGAAGTGGCCGTCCGCGTCATGCGCAAACCGCTCGATCCGTCGGTGATCGAAGTATTGGAAAAGCGCAGAAGCGACCCGGAGCGACTGGCCGTGGTCGACGGCGATCTATGGATCGATTTCGGCGGCAAAGCGAGCGAAACGCGCCTGCTGTCCTCCCTCACCACCAAACACCTCGGCGTTGGCACATTGCGCAACTGGAATACGGTACGCGGAGTGGCCCGGATGATCGGCTCGTAGGCCTCTTTTCCTTTACTAAACGGCGAAATATCGCTATCAGGCGACCGCGTTCAACAACATTGATTGACCGCATCTGTTGAAACCACCCGCATTCGTTGGCGGGACTGGACAAGGAGAATTTCGATGTCCCAATCCGTTTCCCTGATATTTCCCGATGGTTCCGTGCGCAGCTACGATGCTGGCGCAACCGGCCGGGATGTCGCTGAATCCATTTCCAAGTCGCTTGCCAAGAAGGCCGTCGCCATTGCGATCGACGGCACCGTGCGCGACCTTTCCGAGCCGGTGACCGACGGCAAGATCGAGATCATTGCCCGTAACGACGACCGCGCGCTGGAGCTCATCCGGCATGACGCGGCGCATGTCATGGCGGAAGCCGTGCAGGAGCTTTGGCCCGGCACGCAGGTAACCATTGGCCCGGTGATCGAAAACGGCTTCTATTACGACTTCGCCAAGAACGAGCCCTTCACGCCCGATGACCTGCCGGTCATCGAGAAGAAGATGCGCGAGATCATCCAGCGTAATAAGCCCTTCACCAGGCAGATCTGGTCCCGCGAAAAGGCGAAGCAGGTCTTTGCCGACAAGGGCGAGCGCTACAAGGTCGAGCTTGTCGACGCCATTCCCGAAGGTCAGGACCTGAAGATCTATTATCAAGGCGATTGGTTCGACCTCTGCCGTGGGCCGCATATGGCCTCCACTGGCCAGATCGGCACGGCCTTCAAGCTAATGAAGGTGGCCGGCGCTTATTGGCGCGGCGACAGCAACAATCCGATGCTGACCCGCATCTATGGCACGGCCTTTGCCGAGCAGGCCGATCTCGACAACTATCTGCATATCCTCGCCGAGGCCGAGAAGCGCGACCACCGCCGTCTCGGCCGCGAAATGGACCTGTTCCATTTCCAGGAAGAGGGTCCGGGCGTCGTCTTCTGGCATGGCAAGGGTTGGCGCATCTTCCAGACTTTGGTCTCCTATATGCGCCGCCGTCTGGAAGGCGACTATCAGGAAGTCAACGCGCCGCAGGTGCTCGACAAGTCGCTCTGGGAAACCTCCGGTCACTGGGGCTGGTATCGCGATAACATGTTCAAGGTAACGGTTGCCGGCGATGACACCGACGACGATCGCGTCTTCGCGCTGAAGCCGATGAACTGCCCTGGCCACATCCAGATCTTCAAGCATGGCTTGAAGTCTTACCGCGAACTGCCCATCCGTCTTGCGGAATTCGGCAACGTGCATCGCTACGAGCCTTCGGGCGCGCTGCACGGGCTGATGCGCGTGCGCGGCTTTACACAGGACGACGCGCATATCTTCTGCACGGACGAGCAGATGGCGGCTGAATGCCTGAAGATCAACGACCTGATCCTCTCGGTCTATGAAGACTTCGGTTTCGAGGAAGTCGTCGTCAAGCTTTCGACCCGTCCTGAAAAGCGCGTCGGCGACGATGCGCTCTGGGATCGCGCTGAAGGCGTGATGATGGAGGTCCTTAAAACCATCGAGGAGCAGTCCGGCGGCCGCATCAAGACCGGTATTCTGCCGGGCGAAGGCGCGTTCTACGGACCGAAGTTCGAATATACGCTGAAGGATGCCATCGGCCGTGAATGGCAGTGTGGCACGACGCAGGTCGATTTCAACCTGCCGGAACGCTTCGGCGCCTTCTATATCGACCAGCATTCCGAAAAGACGCAGCCGGTGATGATCCATCGTGCCATCTGCGGCTCGATGGAACGCTTCCTCGGTATCCTGATCGAGAACTTTGCCGGCCATATGCCGCTTTGGGTGTCGCCGCTGCAGGTGGTTGTCGCAACCATTACCTCGGAAGCCGACGGTTACGGCGAAGAGGTAGCGGAGGCGCTACGCGATGCCGGGCTCACCGTCGAGACCGACTTCCGCAACGAGAAGATCAACTACAAGATCCGCGAGCATTCGGTAACGAAGGTTCCGGTGATCATCGTCTGCGGCAAGAAGGAAGCCGAGGAGCGCTCGGTCAATATCCGCCGTCTCGGCAGCCAGGCCCAGACGGCGATGTCGCTGGACGAAGCGATTGCATCGCTCTCGCTCGAAGCCACACCCCCGGATATCCTGCGCAAGCGCGAAGCCAAGCGGGCCAAGCTCGCTTGAGACGACAGATGTCGTCTGACGGCGCCTTCAGTGCGCCGTCAGATAACTGACATAGATCTGTAATATATGCGCCTGGATGCACAAGGAGCGGGGCAGCCCGTCGCGGATTTGGATTTCAAAGAATTATCCTACGCCAATGAGCGGGATACGCGCATCAAGCGCTGGTTCATCCGCTCCATAGAGGGCCTTTCCGGTCGCGATCGCTATACTCGCCTCTACGATATCTGGCGCAGCGATATCGTCGGCAAAAGTGAGCGTGTCTTCGGCAAGATGCTCGATCTCATCGATGTGCGCCTTGTCGCCAAGGGCGAATGGCCGCCGCGTGATGTTCCCGACGCGCCGATCGTCATCGTCGCCAACCATCCCTTCGGCATCGGCGACGGCATTGCCGTGCTGGCGCTTGCAGAACAGCTTGGTCGCCCGTTCAAGGTGCTGATCAACAACGAGCTGCTGAAAGTACCTGAGATGAACGACTATTCGCTGCCGGTTTCCTTCGAGGAAACCAAGGAAGCGATGGCGATCAACATGAAGACGCGCCACGAGGCCGTTCGCCTGCTCAAGGAAGGCACGACGATCATCGTCTTTCCGGCCGGAGGCGTCGCGACGGCCAAGAAGGGTTTTGGCCGCGCCGAGGACCTGCCGTGGAAGATCTTTCCGGCAAAGCTCATCCAGGCGGCGCGCGCCAGCGTCATTCCCATCTATTTCGAAGGCCAAAACGGCCGGCTGTTTCATCTCGCGAGCCGCGTATCGATGACGCTGCGCATTTCGCTGCTGATCCGAGAGTTCCGCCGCCTTTCCGGCAGCACGATCACCGCCCATGTCGGCAAGCTGATGACCTGGGAAGCGATGAGCGAAGGCAGCGACCGCAAGGATCTGCTGTCTAAACTCTACGGCGCGGTGTTTTCCATGGCGCCGCCGAAGCGGGCGCTGCGGAAGAAAGCCGGCTGAGGCAAAGGTGCCTCACCATCAATCCATACTATCGCCGCCATCATCGCCGGCGGAAGGCGCCAATTGCTCGTAAGTCGGCAACGGCCGCTGTTGGCTCGATACACCTGGCTGGCCCGACGGCCCCTGGTTCTGTTGTGCCTGCGGCGACTGCACGGGAATCTGCTGTGCGGGCTGCTGATCGTCGGCGTCCTGCGGCTGCTGTTCCTTCATGAGCACTTCGACATCGGTGTTTCTGCCGGCGACGACAGTGAAGTCGCGCTGGTAGATCTTATCCTTGTTGCGGGCGACGGCGGTATATTGGCCTTCGGCGAGCACCATCACCGGGAAAGCGCTGAGGCTTTCGCCGACGATATCACCGGCAGAGGTGAGGATCGACCAGGCTGTATCGGCGATCGCCTCGCCACCGGCATCCGAGACCAGCTTGAAAGTGATCTTGGCCGCCCTGTGCTGGATCGTCGCCTCTGTCACCTTGCCGGCCTCGACCTGGATATCGGCTCGAATCACGGCATTGACGGCGCCATATTCAGAGACGACGTGATAGATGCCGGCGCTAAGGCCGACCAGCGTGTTTGGCTTGACGTCTGACATGACAAGGCCACGCTCGCCATCTTCCTTGGCGTCGCCAGCATAGATCGAGAAACTCAGCTCGGCCGGCGGAATGCGCACGTCGGAACCGGAGACGGCATTCAGCACCATGCCGCCGGCGTCCAGCACCATGGTCTGCTTCTGCGATGCGCCGCTTTCGGACACGGTCAGTTTTTTGGTGACGCCCGCCCGGCCGAAGGAGACATTGACGAAATAATCACCGGGCAGGAGATGGAAGGAGGCCGAGCCCCCCTTGGAGCTCGCCACCAGTGGCAGCTTGCCGTCAGCGCCCGCAAAGGGGCTGAAGACATACCAGGACAGGCCCTGCTGCTGTGGACCGCTGTCGGGTGCGAGCTTGGCTTCCAGCGAAACGTCGCGCAATGTTCGCGCAGGCGAGTTTTCACCATCCGGGGCCACGAAGGCGTTGAGCTTCGGCATTTTCATGCTGCCGTCGAGCTGCTTGAACTCCTGAAAGGCATCCTGCGCCGAGGCAGCCGTGCTCAGGCTTGCGAGCATGGCGAAAGCCGCGCCCAATCGGTGAGCGGATGAAATACCTGACATGCGTTCCCAACCGATTGACTTCCGATAAAACACAGGCCACTTCAAGACCAATGCGGTGGCAAATTCAAGACCCACTTCCTCCCGCGCATGAAAATGAAAGCAATCATTCCATGAAAACCGATATCAAGCTGGTCGATTATCTGGCGGTTCGCCGATCCATTCCCGCGTTTCAGATGGCAGAGCCAGGCCCGGACAAGGCCGAAATCGAAGAGATTCTGCGGCTAGCCTCCCGCGTACCGGATCATGGCAAGATCGCTCCATGGCGTTTCATCGTCTATCGCGGTGAGGAGCGGGCGAAGATCGGCGAAGAGTTGCTGAAGCTCGCGCTGGAATCCAAGCCGGACCTGTCCGGGGAGATGATCCAGGTCGAGCGCACGCGCTTCACCCGCGCGCCGGTCGTCATCGCGGTTGTCAGCAAGGCGGCGCCGCATTTCAAGATCCCGGAATGGGAACAGCTGATGTCAGCGGGCGCGCTTTGCCTCAACCTGCTGATCTCGGCCAATGCACATGGCTGGGTATCGAACTGGTTGACCGAATGGTTCGCCTATGACGAACGCGCCTATCCGCTCCTCGGCGTCCAGCCGGGCGAAAAGGTTGCCGGCTTCATCCATATCGGCTCCTCCGATTTCCCGCCGATAGAACGGCCGCGCCCGGAACTGACGGAAACAGTGACCTGGGTTGGCGGCGAGGGCGCGTAATGTTCTACACGACGGATACCAACCGGCACGGCCTGTCCCATGACCCCTTCAAGGCGATCGTCACGCCGCGGCCGATCGGCTGGATCGGCAGCAAGGGCAGGGACGGCTCCATCAACCTGTCACCCTACTCCTTCTTTAATGCCGTCAGCGATCGACCGAAGCTGGTGATGTTTTCCTCGACGGGCCGCAAGGACAGCGCTCGCAATGTCGAGGAAACCGGTGTCTTCACCGCCAATCTGGTCAGCCGCAATCTCTTGGAAAAGATGAACCATTCATCGATTTCCGTGCCCTACGGCACCAATGAGTTCGCGCTGGCCGGCCTGACGGCCGAGCCGGGCCGACTGGTGGATGCGCCCTATGTTGGCGAAGCCTTTGCCGTCCTCGAATGCCGGGTGACAGAGATCATGCGGCCGAAGGATCTCGATGGAACGCCGACGGAAAACGTCATGGTTTTCGGCCAGGTCGTCGGCATCCACATTGATGAGGCGATCATTCGCGACGGTCGGCTCGATATGGCGCTTGCCCGCCCCGTCGCGCGGATGGGCTATATGGATTACAGCGAAGGTAGCGACGTCTTCGAATTGGTGCGGCCGAAGACACCGTGACGCCCGTTCGCGCATTAGTGGTTAATAAATAAGGTAAACGCGCCGTAAACCTTTCGCCATTAACGTGTCCCCAGTGAGTTTGCGGGACGGGAATCGTTCCGCCGATATCGGGGCGTTACGTGATCATAGAAGCATTTCTTCGCTGGGCCGAGACCGCCAAGGCAGAGGGCAGGGCAAGGGCGGCCAATGCCCTTGGCCGCGCCTATCTGCAATCGGCAATGCCGCCCGAAGAACGTGCCGCCGCCGAAATGGCGATGATCTATATTCTCGATGATCCGTCGCCGCGCGTGCGCCTGTCGCTGGCCGAAGCCGTGGCACGTGCTGCAAATGCGCCGCGCAACATCATTCTTGCCTTGGCTGAGGATCAGCCGGAAATCGCCGGGCAAGTCATTCTCTTTTCGCCGGTCTTCACCGATGGCGATCTCGTCGACCTTACGCTGCGCGGCAGCGATGTGACGCGTGTTCTGATCGCCTCGCGCGGGCAGGTGCCCCGGCCGGTTTCCGCGGCACTGGCCGAGATCGGTGGCGAAACCGAGATTCTCTGCCTGCTGGAAAACGAAGCAGCCTCATTGTCGCGCGCTTCGCTCAAACGCATTGCCGAGCGGCTTGGCGATCACGCCGAGATTCGCGGCCTGCTTCTTGCCCGGGACGCCCTTCCTTCGGATGTCCGCCATCTGCTCATGCGCCACGTTTGCGATGCCTTGGCAGACTCCAGCCTTATCCAGGCGACGATCGGCGCCGGCCGGCTGCAGCATGTCACCCGCGAAGCCAGCGAGACAGCGACGGTTTCTATTGCGGGCTCGGTTCAGCACGACGATATTCCGGATCTGGCCGAGCATCTGCGGCAGTCCGGCTGGCTGACGCCGGCCTTCCTGATGCATGCACTTTGCTCCGGTAAGGTCGATTTCTTCGCCGGTGTGATCACGAATCTCTCCGGCTGCGACGAGCGGCGGGTCCGTTCGATCCTGTCGACCGGACGCGTCTATGCTGTCCGCGCGCTCTATGAATCTGCTGGCTTGCCGCGCGACATCAGTGTTGTCTTCGTCGAGGCAACCCTGATCTGGCGCGAGGCGTCACGCACTGCTGATGGCACCATGCTGGACAATGTCTCGAGCCGGCTGATGCGCAAATTCCGCCTCGCCGAGCGGTCGCCTGCTGCGGCCACGCAATTGCTGGATATGGTGGAGAAACTTGCCAATGCCGAACGGCGGCAGACGGCGCGAAGCTTTGCAGCGCTGGCGGCTCTCGCGGCAGCGTGATATTGATCGGTCACCAAAGCTTTCAGGATACAATTCTTGCTGACCATTGCCGTTGAATCGCCGCGCCAGGACGGTGTTATCCGTCTCCTCGATATGTCGAGCGCCTATGCTGAATCGCTCTATCCGGCGGAGAGCAACCATCTGCTCGACCTCGACTCGTTGGAAAAACCCGAAGTGACCTTCTGGGTCGCACGGCTGGATGGCGATATCGTCGGCTGCTGCTCTCTGGTCGAGGCGGGTGATGGCACGGCGGAAATCAAGCGCTTGTTCGTCGATCCGATAGCCCGGGGGCGCAAGGTCGCCTTGAAGCTGATGGACGTGCTCGAAGAGAAGGCTGCGGAAAAGAAGCTGACGGCGGTGCGGCTGGAAACCGGCATATACCAACCGGAGGCCATCGCGCTCTATCGCAAGCTGGGCTATGTCGAGATCGAACCTTTCGGCGAGTACAAGCCCGATCCGCTCAGCCTGTTCATGGAAAAGACGCTGTCCCGATAGCGGGAAATCTAATCAGCCGTCGGAGCCATCCCGGATGCGCAGCTGCAGTTCCGGCTCCTGGGCATGCTGTTCCTCGGTCAATTCGGCTTCGCGAATCCATTCGCGCCAGATGGCGACGATGATGGCCATCAGCACCGGGCCGATGAAGAGGCCAAGGAACCCCATCGTCTTGACGCCACCGACAAGGCCGAAAAAGGTCGGCAGGAAGGGCAGCTTGATCGGCCCGCCAACGAGCTTCGGCCGTAACGTCTTGTCGACGATGAAGAGTTCAACCGTCCCCCAGACGAACAGGGCCACACCGGCCCATAACGAACCGCTGGCGATCAGATAGATCGAGACGAGCGACATGGAGAGCGGCGCGCCGCCCGGCACCAACGCCATGACGCCGGTGAGAACACCGAGCGTAATCGCCGATGGCGCTCCCGCGATCCAATAGGCAACGCCAAGCACGATGCCTTCGCCGATCGCGATCAGCGTCATTCCCATGACCGTGGAGCTGATCGTCGCCGGCACGACGCGGGAGATCCGCTCCCAGCGGTTCGGCAGGATGCGTTCGCCCAAAAGATCAACCTGACGCACGAACATCGAGCCGTCGCGGTAGATGAAGAACAGGGCGATCAGCATGAAAAGCAAGGTCAGGATGACATGAAAGGCGCCGCCGCCGGCGGCAAGCACCGCGCGGTAGATATTGCCGATATGCGCACCGCTGATGAGCTGCGCCAATTCGCCTATGGAACCGGGGCTGCCGATATACTGCGTCCACTGATCGCCAAGCCAAGCCCCGACCATCGGCAGCGCCAGAATCCACTGCGGCGGCGGAGCGCCGTCGCGGTTGACGTGCACAGCCCAGCCGAACCATTCGCGCACCTCGCCAGCCATATAGATGGCTGACAGCACGATCGGCAGCACAAGGAAGGTGACGATAAAGGCGATGGCGATGGCGGCGGCGAGCGTCGTGTTGCCGCCGGTGCGGCGTAAGAGATCGCTATAGAGCGGCCAGGTGGCAAACCCGATCACAGCAGCAGCCAGTACCGGGATCAGAAAACCGTAGAAGAAATAGATGCCGGCCGCGGCAATCAGGATTAACAGCCACCGCGCCGCCGAAATCGACGGAATAAGGGCCATGCGTGAAGGTGCGGTAGGCCCCAGCCACCGTGGTTCCCTCGGCTTTTGACGTTCGAATACACCCACCGGACTTGCTTTACCTTTTTTATTCGATCAACCGGTTATGGGCCATGATCTAGGCCGATTCAAGGGCCGCAGCCCCAAAGCCTATATAATCCGTTGTCATGACGGCAAGACGACTACCAATGCGGGCAAGAAGCTACCGCTCAGGATGGCCGGCGGACGACCTTGAAGGCGAAGAACTGGGTCTTCTGCGTCGGATTGAAATTGTTGTCGGCAACGAAGATCAGCACATCCGTGCCATCCTTCGCCTTACCGAAGGTGACGCCCTCGATATTGTCGGGTGCAAGGCCAAGCGCGCGCAAATCCATCACCTGGGTCTTGCGTACGGGCACGATGCGCTGATCGGTCTTTGCGAGCGACGGGATGGCGGAAACATCGGTTGCGCCGTCGAGATCGAACATGTTGATGACCACCGAATTGCCGATATCCTGCGCATAACCACGCTCGATCGACAGCCCATGCCGGTCATCCAGCGCCAGGATTTCCGACATGCCGAAATCGTTCCAGCCGCCGGGCTTGGTCGGCGCCTGCGGGATCGGTGAGATCGGATAGACATATTGCGCTTTCTGTTCGCCCGTGGCCGCATCGTAGCGGATGAGGCGAGCGAGCGCGCCGTTGGTCAGCGTCGTAATCGGCCCGTCCTGATAGAGCGCGGATTCCATGCCAACGAGGAGGTCGCCTCCCGCGAGGAACGTCAGGCCCTCGAAGGCGAGGTTGTCGCGGATGCCATTGCTTTTGTCGGCGGTGGGGGCAAAGCCTTCCGGCAAGGGCAATTCACGCACGAAGCTGCCATCGCGATTGGCGACGCGCACGAATGGCGGTAACAGCGCCTTGCCGTCGCCTTCGCTGCTCCAGTAGATGCCGTCCTTGCCGATGCGGATCGACTCGGAATCAACCGTGCGGAATGCAAAGGGCTGGCCGTTCTTGTCCTTCAGCGTAACATGATCGAGCACCATCACGCCCTTGAGGCCATCAGCGCCGACAGCGATGTCGAGATCGTAGAAGCGAGCCGGCGCCCTTTCGGAACGGTCGTCGCTGATCGAGATATAGTGACCGGTCGAGGGATCGAAATCGATACCGGAGAGACCACCGACCTCGACACCGTTTTCCATGAAACCTGTCGGAATATCGTATTCGCCGAGATAGGAAAGGCTGATGCCGGCTTTACAGTCGCCGAAGGGGCAGGGCACGTCGACAACCGCACCGATATCGGCGGCGCGGGCAGTGGCGCAGAGAAGAAGAGCAACAGCGGCGGTCGTCAGGAAGGGCTTCATCATGGCGATATCGTTACATCCGGATCATGAGCTGGCGGGTTCGTGCCGCATCTATGCATCCGCCCATGACGCTTTCGTTACGGATCGCGCTCCATCGCCTAAAAATATCGGGAAATCGATATTTGCCTTGATGACTGGGACTTCAGCCGCCGTCTGGCATGAAGGCGTTGCGCATAGCCGATACGAAGATTTCCGCCTGAGCGACTATTTCATGCGCGTCGCCCAACTCAATGAGTTCGCCCGTATAATCGGCAACCAAACGGATTTCCTCGGCCCGTTTCAACAGTCGACCCATTTCCTTGGATATCCGACCATTCTTGATCAGATGTTCACTAAATGCATTGATAAGACCTCGGTGAGTTTTACCGACGTCCTGCTTTACAAGATTGCCTGAGCAAGAAGCGCGGCGCGTGCGGCGTCAAAGATGGCATAATAGGCGCGATTACAAGCGCCATCCGCGTCACCCAATTCAAGCAGGGCGCGCGCCGACTTGCACGCTTGGTCTGCCTTAGCCATCAGAGCTTTGGGCGTCAATTTATCACTCACACCCGAACACCTTCCCGAGCGATATTATGAAGCAAACTCGGATTTGAGTAGCGCTCCGGATGCTCCCACTCATCAAGCCAGATTGGTAATGGCGAGATGTTAATTCCCGTCTCCAGCAATACGTCGAAGGCAACATCAGCCATCGCCAGTTTGGTGGATAAAAAGCGTTCATGCTTTCCACTCAAGAGGACGGCGACATCAGCATCGCTATCGGAACGATGCGTTCCACGGGCACGGCTGCCATAAACAATAGCGCCAGCCGTGTCATAACGGTCCGCTATCAATCCTAGAAAACGCTTAACTGCCTGTCTGGTATTAAGATCAATCTCGTGAATGGGCCTCAGTGCTCCGACAAGCCTCCAACACATGCACCAAAATCGCGGACCGGAGACGGCACCAAGCAATGATGCCGTCTCATCCTGTCAGATATCCAGATTCTCCGCAAATGCCGCGCGTTCCTGAATGAAGCGGAAGCGAGCCTCGGGTTTGGTGCCCATGAGGTTGTCGACGGCGTCACGCGTGCCTTCGAAATCCACCTCGTCGATCACGACGCGCAGCAGCGTGCGTTTCGACGGGTCCATCGTCGTTTCCTTGAGTTGGGCGGGAAGCATTTCGCCCAAGCCTTTGAATCGGCTGATTTCGATCTTGCCCTTGCCCTTGAATTCACTCTCCATCAGCTCCAGCCGATGGGCGTCGTCACGGGCATAGATGGATTTCGAGCCCTGCGTGATCTTGTAAAGCGGCGGCACGGCCAGGAACAGGTGGCCGCCACGAACCAGCTCGGGCATCTCCTGATAGAAGAAGGTGATCAGCAGCGAGGCGATGTGGGCACCGTCGACGTCGGCATCGGTCATGACGACGATGCGCTGATAACGAAGATCTTCCTCACGATATTTCGAGCGAGTTCCGCAGCCGAGCGCCTGGACCAGATCGGCGATCTGCTGGTTGGCGGAGAGCTTTTCGCGGCCGGCGCTGGCGACGTTGAGGATCTTGCCGCGCAGCGGCAGGATCGCCTGGTTCATGCGGTTGCGAGCCTGCTTGGCGGAGCCACCAGCCGAATCACCTTCGACGAGGAAGAGTTCGGCGCCTTCGGCGGTGTTCTGCGAACAATCGGCAAGCTTGCCCGGCAGGCGCAGCTTGCGCACTGCCGTCTTGCGGTTGACTTCCTTTTCCTTGCGGCGGCGCAGGCGCTCCTCAGAGCGCTCGATCACCCATTCCAGCAGCTTTTCGGCCTCGGTCGGGTTGTCGGTGAGATAGTGGTCGAAAGGATCGCGCAACGCGTTTTCGACGATGCGTTGCGCCTCGACAGTCGCAAGCCTGTCCTTGGTCTGGCCGACGAATTCCGGTTCGCGAATGAAGATGGAGAGCATGCCGACACCGGAGATCATTACGTCGTCGGTGGTGATGCCGGCGGCGCGCTTGTTCTGCGTCAGCTCGGCGTAGTTCTTCAGCCCCTTGGTCAGCGCGATGCGCAGGCCGGCTTCGTGGGTGCCGCCTTCGGGCGTGGGAATGGTGTTGCAATAGGAGTGGACCTGCGGGTCACCGCCATACCAGGTGATCGCCCATTCGAGCGAGCCATGGCCGGTTCCCTTCTCCGACTTTCCGGCGAATATTTCGCGGGTGACGGTGAACTCATTGCCCATCGTCGCCTTGAGATAGTCCTTCAGGCCACCGGGGAAATGGAAGACGGCTTTTTCCGGAACGTCCGAGCCTGCCGGCGCCAATTCGGGATCGCAGCTCCAGCGGATCTCGACGCCACCGAAGAGATAGGCCTTTGAGCGAGCCATGCGGAAGACGCGGGCCGGATCGAACTTGGCGTGGTCGCCGAAAATCTGCGGATCGGGATGGAAGCGGACGCGGGTGCCACGGCGGTTATGGACATCGCCGAGCTCTTCAAGGCCGCCCTGCGGCACACCGCGCGAAAAGCGCTGGCGATAGAGCTTGCGGTTGCGCGCCACCTCGACTTCGAGATCGTCGGAGAGCGCATTGACGACGGAGACGCCCACGCCGTGCAGACCACCCGAGGTCTCGTAGGCCTTGCCGTCGAACTTACCGCCGGCATGCAGCTTGGTCATGATGACCTCGAGCGTCGACTTGCCCGGCACCTGCGGATGGTTTTCGACCGGAATACCGCGGCCGTTATCGGTGACGGTCAGGTAGCCGCGCTGGTCGAGATGCACTTCGATGAAATCGGCATGGCCGGCGACGGCCTCGTCCATGGAGTTGTCGATGACTTCGGCGAAGAGATGATGCAGCGCCTTCTCGTCGGTGCCGCCGATATACATGCCGGGGCGCATACGCACCGGTTCGAGCCCTTCGAGGACGCGGATCGAATTCGCACCGTATTCCTCGGCGGAGGAGGTTGTCGGAGCTGCGCGCGGGGCAGGGGCGGGAGCGGCCACAGGGCTTTCAGCCTTTGGGGCCGGCTTTTCCGCCGTTTCGGGCTTCGGCGAAACCGGCAGTCCGGAGAAGAGATCGTTGCTGTTATCCATGGAGCTGTTCAGATTTATCCTTGAAGGGGTCACACCCCAGAATCATCACATTTGCCGTCGATGCCGCGAATCACCTTGATTCTGCCAGAAATGACGTTCTAACGCGATGGCGCCCCGGTGACGGGACAAATTCGAAAAAAGATTTGCGTTGCCGGGCGACGAATGGCAAGCCCGTGAGCCTATCGAGGAAAGTGTCCGCATGCGAATGTCCACAGCTCATTTGTCGATACTAGCCGCAATTGCGGCCTTTTTGCCGCTAGCCAACGCTTCGGGTGCCGCCGCCGAAGCGCTGAAGCCCTTCAAGGACGAGCTGTTTTCCAATCAGACGGTCATCGAAAGTCATGACAATGGCGCCTTCCAGACGATCGACTATCAGGAGATGCGCGACATCAACGGCCGCGACCAGATTCCGGAAAAGCGGGTCAAGCCGGCCTATGTCGAAACCGGCGTACGCTGGAAAGCACAGGAAGACGAGACCTTGCCGCTTGGCGATCGCAAGCTCGACGTCACCCGCATCGGCCCGGCATCCGGACAGGCTTTCACGGTGATCTTCATCCATGGCCGCGGCGGCGACCGTCGGCTGGGGTCGAACGACTACACCTTCGGCGGCAACTTCAACCGGCTGAAGAATCTCGCCTACAATAATGGCGGCACCTATTATGCCCCGAGCGTCAAAAGCTTCGACAGCAACGGCGTCGCCGACATCGCGGCCCTGATCCGCTATTCCTACGAGAAGTCGGGTGGCAAGCCGGTGATCCTAACCTGTGCCTCTATGGGTAGCTTCGTCTGCTGGGGCATCACCCGCGATGCCGAGAGCGTCAAGCGCCTGAAGGGCATGGCGATCTTAAGCGGCGTCACCGATCCCGATTTCGTCAAGAGCGCTTTCTACAAGGCGAAGCTGCCGGTCTGGTTCACCCATGGCAGCAAGGATCCGGTCTATGCCGCCGCCGACCAGGAGGCGCTGTTCGAAAAGCTCTACAAGGCGCATTACCCGACGCGGTTCACGCTGTTTGCGACCGGCAATCACGGCACGCCGGTTCGCATGACCAACTGGCGGAAAGTGCTGAACTGGATCCTTGATCCACAGCCTTCATAGGTCTTTTCGAAAAATTTTCGGTTTATTTTCGCAAAAGCGATTTTTAAACGATTTTAAGCCGATCCGAGGACCACCGTTAACTTTTCTTTCCCTCTCACTTTTGTTAGTGCGGCAGCACATGAATGAAGGGGAGATGAGGAATGACGAAGCAAATACGGCCGCTTTTGGCGGGAAACTGGAAGATGAACGGCACGCGTGCCAGCCTCGACCAGATCAAGGCCATCGCGGAAGGGGTGAAGGCGCCGCTGTCGGAAAAGATCGACACACTGCTCTGCCCGCCTGCGACGCTCCTCTATGTCGCAACGGCGCTTTGCGATGACAGCCCGCTGGCGATCGGCGCGCAGGACTGCCATCAGCTGGTCAGCGGCGCGCATACGGGCGATATTTCCGCCGAAATGATTGCCGATTGCTTCGGTACCCACGTTATCGTCGGCCATTCCGAGCGCCGCAGGAACCATGCGGAAACCGACGCATTGGTGCGCGCCAAGGCGGAAGCGGCGCTCAATGCCGATCTGATCGCGATCGTCTGCATCGGCGAGACGGCGGAAGAGCGCGACAATGCTCAGACACTTGACGTGCTCAAGCGCCAACTCGCCGGTTCGGTTCCGGACGGTTCCGTGTCGGAAACGACGGTCATCGCCTATGAGCCCGTTTGGGCAATCGGCACGGGTAAGGTTCCAACGCGCGCCGATGTCGAGGAGGCCCACGCCTTCATCCGCGGCGAACTTGGAGAACGCTTCGGCGAGGACGGCAAAAAGTTCCGTCTTCTCTACGGTGGCTCGGTCAGCGGCGCGAATGCGGCGGACCTGCTTTCGGTCGCAAATGTCAACGGTTTGCTCGTCGGCGGCCAAAGCTTGAAAGCCACAGACTTCCTCGCCATCTATGGCGCATTCGAACGGCAGTTCGCCTGAAGGCCTCACTTGCCTGAATTCCAATCTTAAAAGGGCTTGGAATAGGCGATAGCCTCATGTAAAGAGCCGCGAGCTTTTCTTTTTGATTGATGCCCGCGCCCGTGGGCAGGACTGGACCTATGCAAACCGTATTGCTTGTCATCTATCTCATGATTGTTGTCGCCCTTATCGGCGTGGTGCTGATTCAGCGCTCGGAGGGCGGTGGCCTGGGCATTGGCGGTGGATCGGGCTTCATGTCGGCGCGCGGCACGGCCAATGCGCTGACGCGCACCACGGCAATCCTGGCGGCTCTGTTCTTCGCACTGGCGCTCGGCATGAACGTGCTGTCGCGCTTCGAGGGACGTCCGACGGATATTCTGAACCGTATTCCGAGCACGTCGGGCCAGGGTAACGGCATTCTTGATTCGCTGGGCGGCCAGAAGGGCACAGCCCCGGCAGGCAGCCAGACGCAGCCGGCCAACAACAGCGGCGTTCCGAACAGCGGCGCGGTTGCTCCGCAGTCTCAGACGACGCAGCCTGCTCCGGCAACGACCACCCAGCAGGCTCCGGCCGCTACCGGTCAGCAGACGGCGCCAGCTACGACGACGCCTGCCCAGAGCGGCAACGGCGTTCCGACCGGCAACTAAGCCCGGTCGCATATCATCCTCCGGCAGGTCTTCGGATCTGCCGGTTTTGTTTTGTCGAAATTCCGTGTTCTGTGTCCAAAATTCCGGAAACGAATTTTAGGGCTGGCAGAATCGTTTGTTAGAAGGTATCCGGTGACTCCCATGGCGCGATATGTATTCATCACTGGCGGCGTGGTTTCTTCCCTCGGAAAAGGAATTGCGGCTGCGGCTCTCGGAGCGTTGTTGCAGGCCCGTGGTTATCGGGTCCGCCTGCGCAAACTCGACCCCTATCTGAACGTGGATCCGGGCACGATGAGCCCGACCCAGCACGGCGAGGTCTTCGTGACCGACGACGGCGCGGAAACCGACCTCGATCTCGGCCACTACGAGCGCTTTACCGGCCGCTCTGCCACCAAGACCGACAACATCACCACCGGTCGTATCTACAAGAACATCATCGACAAGGAACGCCGCGGCGACTATCTCGGCGCCACCGTTCAGGTCATTCCGCATGTGACCAACGAGATCAAGGACTTCGTGATCGAAGGCAATGACGAGTATGATTTCGTCATCTGCGAGATCGGCGGCACGGTCGGCGACATCGAGGCGATGCCGTTCATGGAAGCGATCCGCCAGCTCGGCAACGATCTGCCGCGCGGCACCGCGATCTACGTTCACCTGACGCTGATGCCTTATATCCCGGCGGCCGGTGAGCTGAAGACCAAGCCGACGCAGCATTCCGTCAAGGAGTTGCAGGCACTCGGCATTCATCCCGACATCCTGCTGGTGCGCGCCGATCGGGAAATCCCCGAGGCAGAGCGTCGCAAGCTTTCGCTGTTCTGCAATGTCCGTCAGTCCGCCGTTATCCAGGCGCTCGATGTCGCCAACATCTACGACGTGCCGATGGCCTACCACAAGGAAGGCCTCGACAACGAAGTGTTGGCTGCGTTCGGCATTGAGCCGGCACCGAAGCCGCGCCTCGACCAGTGGGAAGAAGTCTGCAACCGTATCCGCACGCCGGAAGGCGAGGTGACCATCGCCATCGTCGGTAAATATACCGGCCTGAAGGATGCCTATAAGTCGCTGATCGAAGCGCTGCATCACGGCGGGATCGCCAACCGTGTCAAGGTCAACCTCGAATGGATTGAGTCCGAGGTCTTCGAAAAGGAAGATCCGGCGCCGTATCTTGAAAAGGTCCACGGCATTCTCGTGCCCGGTGGCTTTGGCGAACGCGGCTCCGAGGGCAAGATCCTCGCGGCGCGCTTTGCCCGCGAGCGCAAGGTGCCGTATTTCGGTATCTGCTTCGGCATGCAGATGGCCGTCATCGAAGCGGCTCGCAACCTTGCCGGCGTCGAACATGCATCATCCACCGAATTCGGCCCGACCGATGAGCCGGTTGTCGGTTTGATGACGGAATGGCTGAAGGGCAACGAGCTGCAGAAGCGCACGAAATCCGGCGATCTCGGCGGTACGATGCGCCTCGGCGCCTATAAGGCGGCCCTGAAGAAGGGCACGAAGATTTCCGAAATCTACGGCTCGACCGATATTTCCGAGCGCCATCGCCACCGCTACGAAGTCAACATCGACTACAAGGATCGGCTGGAAGATTGCGGTATTGTGTTCTCCGGCATGTCGCCGGACGGCGTCCTGCCGGAAACGGTCGAATATCCCGACCATCCTTGGTTCATCGGCGTTCAGTACCATCCGGAACTGAAGTCCCGCCCGCTCGAACCGCATCCGCTGTTCTCGAGCTTCATCGAAGCGGCGACGGAACAGAGCCGGCTGGTTTGATGGCTGAAAATCGCTTGCGGTAGTCACTGGGACTAACCGCAAGCTTCTCCCTGAAATGATGGCGCATCGTGGCGAGCGATCCAAAGCCGCTCGCGACGGCAACATCGTCCAGCGATCTCGCCGTCTCTTTTTCAAGAAGATCGCGCGCATGTCTCAATCTCTCAGCCAGAAGCCATTCACCCGGTGCCATGCCGGTCGTCGCTTCGAATCGGCGCTGAAAGGTCCGCACGCTCATTCCGGCCCGTTCTGCCAACGCGACGATCGGCTGCTCTTCATGCAGCCTCTGGCGCATCCAGTCGAGCAGCGGACCTAGTCTGGCCCCTTCGCGCTGACGCAACACCGGCGTTTCGATATATTGCGCCTGACCGCCCTCGCGATGAGGAGGCACCACGAGCCGGCGCGCTACGCTGTTTGCTGCTTCTGGCCCAAAGTCCCTACGGATAACGTGGAGACAAAGATCGATCGCCGCAGCACTACCGGCTGCGGTCAGAACGGCACCTTCATCGACATACAGCACGTCTGCATCGATGGTGACGTCGGGATAGCGGGCGGCAATAGCATCGACATAGCGCCAATGTGTTGTCGCCTTCCGCCCCGCCAGCAATCCAGCGGCGGCAAGAACGGCAACGCCCGAGCACAGCGACATGACGCGAGCGCCGCGATTGCTCGCAGCCTGGAGCGCGGTGATCAATGGTGCGGGGACGGGAGAGGCTATTCCGCGCCAACCGGGAGCGATGATCAGATCGGCCTCCTGCAAGATATCGAGGCCCCGATCGACCTGGACCCGCAGGCCACCGGCGGCACGCAAAGGACCATCCTCTATGCCGCAAACGGAGAAGCGATACCAATCCTCTCCCATCTCAGGTCGCGGCAGACCGAATATCTCGCAAGCGACGCCGAATTCGAAAGTGCAGAGCCCGTCATAGACAAGAGCGACGACATGCGGACCGTGAAGAACGGGAGTGGAGGTGTTTGGCATGATTTTGACGATATATGGCGTTTCAGCCAATTTCAACAGGGAGATGCTCGCGGCATAAATGCTCCAGCAACACCAATGCAGGAGCCTCTCATGCCCAGCCGCGTCAGTGAAATACCAACCGCTTCTCCCAGTGCGATCGCAGAATACTATGGTCAAAAGCTTGCGTTCGAAACGGATTGTTCGGATGTCCAGCTATCCATGACCTCAGGAAATGCCGATTTCGTACTGCTCGACGTTCGTGGGCCATCGCTGTTCGAACAGCAACACATACCCGGAGCAGTCAACCTGCCTCATGGCAAGATGACGGCGAGAAGAATGGCGGAATGGCCGGATGATACGCTCTTTGTCGTCTACTGCGCCGGCCCGCATTGCAACGGAACCGACAAGGCGGCCTGGCGTCTCGGCACGCTTGGCAAGCGCGTCAAGGTCATGATTGGCGGCGTGACAGGCTGGGCAGACGAGGGATTTGTTTTCGAGAGAGGTTAGAGCGTCAGCGAAAAGGAGCCCGGCTCTCACCGGGCTTCTGTTTTTGCACCGCAAAAAATCTGCTCCCTACGTCATTTGACTGTCGCGCTGTTCCCGTTTCCATGGCAATTTTGCCGGTAAGCACATTGGGAACAAAAGTATGATACTCAATCCATTTGATGACCGGATCGAGCGGTCGAAGACCAAGATTGCCGTCACCTATATTTTGCTGATCGCATTCAACATAGCTGCCTGGGTTTGGGCATGGGTCGCTTTTTCCGACAGGCCATCGCTGCTGGGCACCGCGTTTCTCGCCTATATGTTCGGCCTGCGGCATGCGTTCGATGCCGATCACATCGCCGCGATCGACAATGTGGTGCGCAAGCTGATGCAGGAGAAGAAGCAGCCCTATGCCGTCGGCTTCTTCTTTTCGCTCGGCCATTCCAGCATCGTCGTGCTCGCCTCGATCTTCATTGCCGCGACGGCGGCTGCGATGCAGGGACAGTTCGAATCCTTTCACGATGTCGGCGGCGTCATCGGGACGAGCGTCTCGGCCGTCTTCCTGCTTCTCATCGGTGTCGCCAACCTGTTCGTGCTTAAGGGCGTCTGGTCGGCTTTCAGCCGGGCAAGGCGGGGCGAGAAGATCGCCGACGAGGATCTGGACGCGCTACTGGCCGGCGGCGGCTTTCTTGCGCGCATCTTCCGGCCGATGTTCAAGGTGGTGACGCGCTCCTGGCATATGTATCCGATTGGCTTCCTCTTCGGTCTCGGCTTTGATACGGCGACGGAGATCGGCCTGCTCGGCATTTCGGCGGCGCAGGCAGCACAAGGCATGTCCTTCTGGACGATTCTCATCTTCCCGGCGCTCTTTACCGCCGGCATGTCGCTGATGGATACCATCGACAGCACACTGATGACCGGCGCCTATGGCTGGGCCTTCGTCAAGCCGGTGCGCAAGCTCTGGTACAATCTGACGATCACCGCCGCGTCGGTCGTCGTCGCCATATTCATCGGCGGCATCGAGGCGATAGGGCTGATCTCCGACAAGCTCGGTCTTGAAGGCGGCGTCTGGAGCTTCATCGGCGATCTCAACGACAATCTTGCCAATTTCGGCTTCGCGATCGTCGGTATCTTCCTGTTGAGCTGGCTGGTTTCGACGGTCCTCTATAAGGCTGGGGGCTACGATCGCTTGCAGATCAACCGCTCCTGACGCATCATCGGTTTCAGGAATCGAGAACGCCGTGACTGGAGATCGTCGTCCTCGGCCCCGGTTACATGCGATGAGGGGGCACAATCATGATCCAGACAAGCGATATTCTCGGCGTTGCGCTCGCAGCGGGCGTTCTCTGCGCCATCAGCGCCGGGTCGGCCTCTGCGCAAGCCGTCGCGAACTGCTCGCTGCGGCCGGCGGTCAGTACCGAGCGCCAGACCCTGAATTGCGAACCGGGGCTTAGCATCACCGTCGAACGCGGGGCGCGCTACCGGCTTGCGGACCGGAATCGCGACGGTCAGGTGGATGCTATCGTGCTCAACAGCAAGGCTGCATTGGTCGATGTCGATAGCAGCCGCATTCAAGGCGGGTTCGAAGTGGTGACGCCGCAGGCGATCGCCGCCGTTCGTGGCACGCGATGGGCGGTCGATGCGCAGCGTGGCAAGACATCCGTGCTGGTGCTGCGCGGCCGCGTCGCCGTCAACAAGGTTTCGACAGGGCAAGGCGTTACGCTCGGGCAATGGCAGGGCGTTGATGCCGACCACGGTCGCTCACCACTGCATGTCAAAGCATGGGCACAACCACGCATAAATGCATTGATGGGCCGCCTCGGCCAGTGAGATCCTGACGCCCATGCGCAGACCGCCGCTCCAGACGCTGATCGCGCTTGTCTTGACCGCCGTCTGGGGGCTCGGCCTCGGCATCACCCATCTGCGCGGCGACATTCCCTTCATCGACGGCGCCGAGGCGACGCTGACGAACCTTAGAAATGCCGTCGGCGGCAGCCGCCAGCCGCCCGATATCGTCACCATTGTTGCCATTGACGACGATGCTTCGCGGGCCGCAGGACGCTACCCGCTGCCCCGCGCGAGCCTCGCCACAATCATAGATTCGATCGCCGCGTTAGGGCCGAAAGCCATCGCGCTCGACATGCTTCTGGTCGATCCGGGCGATGAAGCCGGCGATGCAGCGCTGGAGCAATCGCTCAAGCGGACCAATGTCGTATTGGCCGCCGCCGGCATATTTCCCGAAAGCCGCCAGCGCGTCACTGACAACAGCAAGGAACCTCTCGCCCGCGTTCCCAGCGCGCTGCAATTCCTGGAGCCGCAGCAGCGGTTCGCTGAGGCTGCGAGCTATGGCGTCGTCAATGTGCAGACCGACAAGACGGGAACGCCGCGTTTCGTGCCCATGCTGTTTCGCAGCGGTGAGCGGATCGAACCGTCCTTCTCGCTGCGCGTCGTTTCGGCGGCGACCGGCGAACACCCGACGGTCATCTCCGATCACATCAAGATCGGCGACCGCTCCGTGCATACCGATACCGGCTATCTCATGCCGCTCTCCTTCTATGGTCCACGCGGCACGATCCGCACCATCAGCGCCAGCGCGGCGTTGAATGGACAATTGCCGGAGGAGGCGATCAGGGACCATATCGTCGTCATCGGCGCCACCGTCACCGGCGGCGGTGATGTCTTTCCCACACCCTTCGACCCAGTGCTGCCGGGTGTCGAAGTCATCTCCACCTCGATCACGCATCTGGTCGCCGGTGATGGCCTGATCCGTGACCACGGCGTGCGCCTCATCGACCTCTATTTCACCGTCGGCCTGCCACTCGTCATCGTCAGCCTGCTTGCCTGGCGGCGCAACACCATCGGCCTGATCATGGCGCTCTGCGTCGTCCTTGCCTGGCTGGCGATCAACCTCAGCGCCTTCAAGCATGGGATATGGCTGAGCGCCGCCCTGCCGATCGCAGCGACGGTGCCTCCGACGCTGCTCTTCGGCGCGGCCCAGCTTTGGCTCGGCCGCAGGCAGGCCGGGCGGTTTGCCGAACAGAGCGAACGCCTGCAGCGCATCCAGGCGCCCGGTCTTGCCGAACATCTCGCCCACGATCCCGGCTTCCTCGCGGAGCCGGTGCATCAGGAGGCTGCCGTGGTCTTCATCGACATCAACGGCTTTACGGGCCTCAGCGAGGCGATCGGCCCGGCCGCTGTGCGGGAGCTGCTGAACGGTTTCTACAATCTTGTCGACGAGGAGGTGACAGCCAGCGGCGGCGCCATTACCAGTTTCATGGGTGACGGCGCGATGATCCTTTTCGGCCTGCCGCAGCCGAAGCGAACCGATCCCGCCAATGCGGCGCGCTGTTGCATTCGTCTCGCCGACCGGATGCGGGGCTGGCTCGCAGCGCTGCCTGAGGCGACCGCTTCGCGCATCGGCTTCAAGATCGGCGCCCATTCGGCACCATCGTCGCCTCCAGGCTCGGCGGCGAAGGCCGCCAGCAGATCACGGCGACCGGTGACACGGTCAACGTTGCCAGCCGATTGATGGAAGTAGCAGCCCGCCATCACGCCGAAATCGCCATCAGCAACGACCTGTTGCATTCCGCCGGACATGACAGCCTGCCCTATATCGAAGGCAGGCTCGAAGGTCCGGTCGAAACAAGCTTGCGCGGCCGCGCCGGATCCCTGGCGATATGGCTCTGGCGCAGTCACGTATCGTCAGCAAGAGCCTGATGCGGCCGCGACAGGTCACGGCCTCATGAGTGACATTTGTTACGCAGCCTTCGGCAACGGGCCAACGTAACGCGACTGCGGGCGGATCAGGCGACCGTCCAACATCTGTTCGCGCGCATGCGCAATCCAGCCGACCGTCCGGCCGATCGCAAAGACGCCGGTGAAGGAGTTGCGCGGAAAGCCGAGAGCGTCAAGCAGCAGAGCAGTGTAGTATTCGACATTGACGTCCAAAGGACGATCCGGCTTGCGTTCCTTCAGAAGTACCAGCGCCGCAGCCTCGATCGCTTCGGCAAGGGCGATGCGGCCGGCATCGGCCTGACCACTTGCGAAAATCGGCTTGAGCGCTGTTTTCAACGCGTCGGCACGCGGATCGCGAACGCGGTAGACACGGTGGCCGAAGCCCATCAGCCTTTCGCCGTGATCAAGCGCCTGCGACAGCCAAGCGCGAGCATTGGACGGCTCGCCAACCGCATCCAACATGTCGAGCACCGGACCGGGAGCGCCGCCATGCAGCGGTCCCTTGAGAGCGCTGATCGCAGCCAGCACCGACGATGTCAGGCCGGCATGAGTCGAGGCGATGACGCGGGAGGCGAAGGTGGAGGCATTCAGGCCATGGTCGGAGATCGTCACCAGATAGGCGTCGAGACCGGCCGTCTGCTCCGCTGTCGGACGCTTGCCCGTCAGCATGTGCAGGATGTCAGCGGCCTGCGATAGCGAGGCATCCGGCTTGATCGGCGTCTCGCCGTTCTGAAGGCGCAGCACGGCGGGCAGGAAAACAGCCGGTGCCGCCATCAGGCGGATGGCGGTCGCGAAATCCTCGCCGTCCTCGATGCGTGCGAGCAACGCCCGCACGGCCTCGACCGGCGGCAGAGCCAGCAACGCCGGATCGGCGGCGCCGACATGCGCGAACAACTCCGCGCGCGCGGCACCCAGTTGCGTCTTGATGCTTGCAGCATCGGCGTGTTCTTCAAACAGGCCGTCGAGCAGCAGGGCTGCGACATCCTCGAAACGGCTCGTCGCCACCAGATCGTCCAGCGACACGCCGCGAATGATCAGCCGGCCGGCAGCGCCGTCGACATCGGACAGCTTGGTTTCGGCGGCAATGACATCTTCAAGACCACTTTTCATTATCATTCTCCTTTGACTATGCGTTTAGATCAGTCCTATTTGCATTGACGTCAATCTTGATGAAATTGATCAATGTGAGGATTTATGAGCTGGCTGACGGCGGAGCAGGCGCTAACCCTGCTAGGCACAAAAACGCAGACGCTGTACGCCAATGTCAGCCGCGGCCGCATCCGTGCAAAGCCCGATCCGGCGGATACGCGGCGCAGCCTCTACTTTACCGATGACGTCAAACGGCTGGCGGCGCGCCATGCCGGACGGCGCAAGACAGAGACGGTGGCGGCCGAAGCGATCCAATGGGGCGATCCGGTGCTGCCTTCGGCGCTATCGACGGTGTCAGACGGTCGGCTGTTCTATCGCGGGCAGGACGTGGCCAAACTTGCCGAACATGCGACACTGGAGGAGATCGCAGTCCTGCTCTGGGACATGAAGCGGCCACTGCGGCTGGAAGGGCAGGGTGGCGATAAACGATTGCCCGCCCTGAGCGCTGCCTTCTCTGCTCTGGCTGGGCGCGCTACGACGGACCTACCCTCGCTTGGACGCTCATTGCCGGCGCTTCAGAACGAAGCCGAAAGCGTGTTCGGCACCGTTGCGGTAGCATTGGCACCGGGGGCGTCGACGGTGCCGTTGCATGAACGCCTGGCAACGGCATGGAACAGGCCGGATGCCAGCGACCTCATCCGCCGCTGTCTGGTTCTTTTCGCCGATCACGAGCTCAACGCCTCGACCTTTACGGCGCGAATCACCGCTTCCGCTGGCGCAACGCTGTCAGCTGCCGCACTCTCCGGTCTTGCGACGCTGACCGGGCCGCTACATGGCGGTGCGTGGCAAAGCGTACGCACGCTGGTCACCCGTGCCGCCGCGATCGGGGCGGAGGAGGCGGTGCGCGGCTATCTAGCGGAGGGACGACCGGTACCGGCGGTCGGACATCCCTTCTATCCGGACGGCGATGCGCGCGCCAAGGCGCTGCTCGCCTGTTTCATCCTGCCGCCCTTGTTCGCGGAGGTTCGAAGCGTAGCTGAGGACCTCGTCGGAGAACGTGTCAATGTCGACTTTGCGCTGACGGCGATGACATCGGCCTATCATTTGCCTGAGGATGCGCCGCTGATCATCTTCGCGCTTGCCCGCACCGTCGGCTGGCTGGCGCATGCCATGGAGCAAGCGACAAGTGGTCACCTCATCCGGCCGCGCGCGCGTTATGTCGGCCCACCGGTCGAGTGACAGACGGCCTCGATATTGTGTCCATCGGGATCGAGGATGAAGGCGCCATAGTAGTTAGGATGATAATGCGATCGGATACCGGGAGGCCCATTGTCCTGTCCGCCGGCGGCAAGGGCAGCCTCGTAGAATCGGTCGACGACCGCTCTGTCCTGAGCCGTAAAGGCAACGTGAACACTGGTTTGCTGTACATTTCGCTGCCCTATCCAGAAGAAGGCCTTCGGCCGGATTCCATATCCGGCAAAGGTTGCGCCTTCGGCGTATAGACGCTCTATGCCGAGGGGCAGCAAAGCCTTGTCATAAAAGGCTTTCGACCGTTCGACATCGCTCACTCCGATTGTGACGTGATCCAGCATATTGGCTCCAGAGATGGCCGATGCGGATAGCTTGGCAGTTTGCTGGCGCCAAGCAATATCACAGATGCGTGAGCGCCGTATGTTTCGCCCTGATCCCGCGCGGCTGCATAGCTCGCCCGTCATTTGTTCATTGGCAAAGACCGCTAAATATCTTTATTGAGATTTCAACCGATACAAATCCTTCCTAGGAGACTGAAACATGCAAATCGGAATGATTGGCCTTGGCCGTATGGGCAGCAACATGGTGCAGCGTCTGATGAAGGGCGGCCACACCGCCGTCGTTCTCGACGCCCGTCCGGAAAGCGTCACGACGCTTGAGCAACTCGGCGCCACCGGCAGCACCTCGCTCCAGGATTTCGTGTCGAAGCTCGCCCGTCCCCGCGCCGTCTGGCTGATGCTGCCGGCCGCGATCGTCGACCAGGAGCTGGCCGCGCTCCTTCCGCTGCTCGACGAGGGCGATATCGTCATCGACGGCGGCAACTCCTACTACCATGACGATATCCGCCGCGCCGAGGAACTGAAATCCAAGGGCATCCATTATGTCGACGTCGGCACCAGTGGCGGGGTCTTCGGCCTGCAGCGCGGCTATTGCCTGATGATCGGCGGCGAAAAGGATACCGTCGAGCACCTGTCGCCGATCTTCGCAACGCTCGCACCGGGCGTTGGCGATGTTCTTCCCTCGCCAATGCGCTCTGAAGAAGCTGCAAAGGCCAGCACGGCAGAACAGGGCTACCTGCATTGCGGCCCGTCGGGCGCCGGCCATTTCGTCAAGATGGTCCATAACGGCATCGAATACGGCCTGATGGCCGCCTACGCCGAAGGCTTCAACGTGCTGCGTCATGCCAATGTCGGCAAGCAGACCACCGAAGCCGACGCGGAAACCGCGCCGCTGTCCCATCCGCAATATTACCAGTACGACCTCGACATCGCCGAAATCAGCGAAGTCTGGCGCCGCGGCAGCGTCATCACCTCCTGGCTGCTCGACCTCACCGCCGACGCTTTGCATGGCGATGCGGCCCTGTCTCAATATGCCGGCCGTGTTTCGGATTCGGGCGAGGGCCGCTGGACCATCTCGGCCGCGATCGACGAAGGTGTCCCGACGCCGGTGCTCAGCGCCGCCCTCTACGGCCGCTTCGCTTCGCGCGGCAATGATGACTACGCCAACAAGGTTCTGTCGGCCATGCGCGCGGGCTTCGGCGGCCACCACGAGAAGCCGGTCAAGTAATCGCTTTACGGTCTTGATGATAGTCGTGCCGGGCGGATCAAACTGCCCGGCATTTTTGTGTCCGGTTTAGCTCAGCAGGTCAGGGCGCAACAGCAGAACCGGGCATATGGAGCCGACAGCAAGTTCCGGTGCATGCGGCGGGCGGATGATAAGGCAATCCGAGCGGGAAAAGACCTTCATCATCGAGGAATCCTGCTTGGAAAAAGGCTCGGCCAACCAAGAACCGTCGGCGGCTTTCGTCAGCGTCGCGCGGACATAGTCCTGACGCTGATCATTGGCTTTAAGAGGTATCGCGGCTAGGGCTGTAGCCTCCCTTTTTATCGGCGGCAGCAACGCGAGCTTGCGAATCAGCGGCTCCAGAAACAACAGGCCGCAGACGAGGCTGGAGACCGGATTACCGGGCAGCCCGAGGATGTGAGTTTCGCCAAGACTGCCGACCATCAGCGGCTTGCCGGGGCGCATGGCGATCCGCCAGAAATCGAGCTGCATTCCCGCTTCGATGAGCGTCGCCTGCACCAGATCGTGATCGCCGACGGAGGCGCCGCCGAGCGTGACGATGACATCCGCTTTCGCCACCTGCGCCCGACCGATCGCGGCGGTAATTTCCGCCTTGTCGTCGGGAACAATGCCGAGATCGAGCACATGCGCGCCGGCGCTGCGAGCAAGCGCCGCGATCCCAAAGGTGTTCGACGCGATAATCTGGGAGGGGCCGGGCTCAGCTCCGGGTATCACCAGCTCGTCGCCGGTCGCAAGGATCGCCACCAGCGGGCGGCGGTAAACATCGAGTGCCGAATGGTTCATGGCCGCCGCCGCCGTCAGCCGCGAAAAATCCATCACCGTGCCGGCCGGAAGCACGACTTCACCTTCGGCAAAATCCTGGCCGCGCGGGCGGATATGCTGCCCCTTGCGCAGAGGATAGGTGGTGCGGATGCGGCTATCTTCCAGACGTTCGGCATCTTCCTGCAGCAGCACCGTATCGGCGCCAGCCGGAACCGGAGCACCGGTGAAGATACGCACCGTTTCGCCCTTGCCGACCGTACCTTCGAAAGCATGGCCCGCGGCGGAGGCGCCGATCACGGTCAGTTCCGCGCCCGGCTCGGCGGCATCTTCGAAACGCAGCGCGTAGCCATCCATCGCCGAGGCGTCGAAGGGCGGTTGGGTCAGGCGTGCTGCCAGATCCTTGGCGAGGACGCGGCCCTCGGCCAGGTCGAGCGGAACGCTTTCAATACGATGGGGTGGCGTTGCGCTGTTCAGCAGACGCGCCTGGGCATCGGCTACGGGTAAAAGGCTCATGCGTCAGGCCTCCGGGTGACGGAAATCGCCGGATTTGCCGCCGGATTTCTCCAATAATCTGATGCCGCCGATTTCCATCGTCCGGTCGGCGGCCTTGGCCATGTCGTAGATGGTCAGGCAGGCAACGGAGACCGCCGTCAGCGCTTCCATCTCGACGCCAGTGCGGCCGGTGAGCTTCGCGGTTGCGGTTATGCGCAGGCCGGGCAGGGCGGCGTCCTCGGTGATATCGACCGTAACCTTGGTCAGCATCAGCGGATGGCAGAGCGGGATGAGATTGGCGGTCTGCTTGGCGGCCATGATACCAGCAAGCCTCGCCGTGCCGATGACGTCGCCCTTTTTGGCATTGCCTTCGCGGATCAGCGCCAGCGTTTCCGGCTTCATCGTCACATGGCCTTCGGCGGTGGCGATGCGGACAGTCTCGGCTTTGTCGCCGACATCGACCATATGCGCCTCGCCGGAAGCGCCGATATGGGTGAGGCCGGTTTTCTCCGTGCTCATCTTACTCGGCCGCGACTGCGCCGGGCTCGCCGGTCAACAGCAGACGCGTCGCCGCCGCCACGTCGTCCTTGCGCATCAGGCTTTCGCCGACGAGGAACGTGGTGATATCAACGGCTTCTAGCCGCTTGCAATCAGCATGGGTGAAGACGCCGCTTTCGCCGACCAGCAGCCGGTCGGCGGGAACCAAAGGCGCGAGAGCCTCGCTAACCGTCAAGCTGACCTCGAAGGTGCGCAGATTGCGGTTGTTGATGCCGATCAGCGGCGAGGACAGCTTCAGCGCCCGCTCCATCTCCTCAACGTCGTGCACTTCGATCAACACATCCATGCCGAGGCCAAAGGCCTCGTCCTGCAGGCGCTCGGCCTCGCTATCGGAGAGCGAAGCCATAATTAGCAGAATGCAGTCACCGCCCCAGGCGCGCGCTTCATGCACCTGATAGGTCTCGAACATGAAATCCTTGCGCAATGCCGGCAGCGAACAGGCCGCACGAGCGGCGGTCAGAAATTCCGGCGCGCCCTGGAAGCTCGGGCTATCCGTCAAGACGGAGAGGCAGGCTGCACCGCCGGCCTCATAGGCTTTGGCGAGGGCAGGCGGATCGAAATCGGGGCGGATCAGGCCCTTCGAGGGGCTGGCTTTCTTGATTTCGGCGATCAGGCCGAAAGCGCCGGCATTCTTCTTGGCGAGCAGGGCCTTATGGAAGCCGCGCGGCGCGGACTGGCCGGCCTGCATTGCCTTGAGATCGGCAAGCGAGATCTTGGCCTTGGCGGCGGCAATCTCCTCACGCTTATAGGCTTCGATCTTCCGGAGGATATCGGTCATAACGTCCTGAACCTATTCTTCAGCGTTGGAGACGGCGATCAGCTTTTCCAGCGCAGCGGCGGTCGCGCCGCTGTCGAGCGACTGCGCCGCGAGCTTCATGCCATCATGAAGCGTTTCTGCCTTGCCGGCAATCACCAGGGACGCTGCGGCGTTGGCAAGAGAAATATCGCGATAGGCGTTCTTTTCACCGCTGAGCACCGCACGGAGCGCTGCGGCGTTGGCAATGCCGTCACCACCCTTGAGGTCGGCAAGATCGGCATGCGGAAGACCAAAATCGGCGGGCGTCAATTCGAAGGTACGGATCTTTCCGCCTTCGAGCGCCGCGACCGAGGTTGTGCCGGTCGTTGTGATCTCATCGAGGCCATTGCCATGCACGACCCAGACGCTTTCGGCATTCAGGTCCTTCAGCACCTCGGCGAGCGGCACGACCCATTGCGGTGCGAAGACGCCGAGCAGCTGCCGGCGGGCGCCAGCCGGGTTTGCCAAAGGTCCCAACAGGTTGAAGATGGTGCGGGTGCCGAGTTCGACGCGGGAAGGGCCGACATGGCGCATCGAGGAATGATGCAGTTGCGCGAACATGAAGCCGATACCGGCCTCGCGAATGCAGCGGGCGATCGTCTCGGGACCGATATCGAGCTTGATACCCAATACGGACTGCGTGTCGGCCGTACCGGCCTTGGAGCTCTGAGCGCGGTTGCCGTGCTTTGCCACCGGCACACCGGCACCGGCAACGATGAACGCCGCCAGCGTCGAAATATTGTAGGTGCCAAAGCCGTCGCCACCCGTACCGACGATATCGATCGCATCCGCCGGCGCTTCCACCGCCAGCATCTTGGCACGCATGGTGGTGACGGCGCCGACGATCTCGTCGACCGTCTCGCCACGCACGCGTAGCGCCATCAGGAAAGCGCCGATCTGCGAGGGCGTGGCTTCGCCCGACATCAGGATCTCGAATGCCTGACGGGCTTCATCCCGTGTCAGCTCCTCGCGATTGGCGACCTTGGCGAGGAAAGGTTTCAATTCAGCCATCGGCTTTCGATCCTCCCAACCGGGCTAGCGAGACATCGCCTGTTCGGCGAGGTTCTGGTTGACCGTGACGGTGTATTTGGACTGCAGGTCGGCAACGATCTGGTCGAGAATGTCGTCACCGGCAGCGTTGGCAACCTGGGTCGCCTGCTGATCCTGGTTGCTGAGCGCATCGGTCGTCGGATTGTTGTTGACGTCGGTGACCTTCAACAGGATCTGCGTCGTGTCGTCGGCACCGATGGCATTGGCGGCTGTGTCGATCGGGCCGGAGAAGGCAGCTGCAACGCCAGCACGGCCAAGAACCGGATCATCCGTCGTGCGCGTCACGTCAGCCTTGCTCTCCACGGCAATGCCCAGCGGTGCGGCGATATCGGCAAGCGACTTGCCCTTCTGCGCTTCCTGCTTCAGCTCAGTGGCCTTGGCGGCGAGCGCGATCTTCTGCTGCTCGGCAGTCCAGTCGACAACGGCTTTTTCACGGACTTCGGCAAGCGGGCGATCACGATCCGGGGTGATACCCAGGACATCGTACCAGACGTAACCGTCGTTACCGACCGTCAGGGGCGCAGCATTGCTGCCCTGGTCCGCCTTGAAGACTTCGGTGAGCAATTGCTGCTTGGCGGGCAGATCCTTGAGCTCGTTGCCAGCCTGGTCGAGCCCGGTGGAATCGACCGAATCGACCGTTACCGCCTTCAGGTTCAACTGCTGAGCAGCCTCCTGCAAGGATACGCCGGAGCCGCGCAGGTCTTCGAACTTGTCATGGATGCTGGTGATATCACTGGCGGCTGCATTGAGCGCGATCTGCTTGCGGACATCTTCCTTGACGTCGTCGAAGTTCTTCGCGGTCTCGTCCTTGACGTTGGTCACGCGCAGGATCACCGGGCCGAAGGAACCGTCGACGACGGGCGTCGTGCCGCCTTCCTTGGTGACGGCAAAGGCGGCTTGGGCGAGCGTCTGATCCGGAACCTGATCCTTTGTGAAGGTGCCGAGCAGCACGTCGGCCGGCTTCTTGCCCTGATCGGTGACGAGCTGGTCGAAGGTGGTGCCAGTCTTCAGCGCATCCGAGGCCGCATTTGCGAGGTCCTTGTTGGCGAAGGTCAGTTGTTCGATCGTGCGCGTTCCCGGTGTGGTGAAGCTATTCTTGCGCTTTTCGAATTCGGCGCGAGCGGCATCGTCGGTCACGCTTGCCGGATCAGCGATATCTTCCGCCTGGAGCTTCACATAGGAGAATTTGCGATATTCGGGCGCGCGGTATCGCGATTTAACGCCGTCGAACCATTTCGAGAGGACATCCTCGGCCGGGGCCTTGATCGGATCGATATTGGCGTTGGTCAGCAGCAGATAGTCGATGCTGCGGCTTTCGTCATGATATTGCTTGACGGCATCGACCAGTGTCTTCGGCGCGGTGAAGCCGTTGGAGACGGCTTCGACGATCTGACTGCGGACCGCAACCTTGCTGCGCTCCTTGATATAGTCGTCGGGATTGATGCTGCTGTTGCGTAGCAGGCTCTCGAACTTCTGGCGATCGAAGGTGCCATTCGTTGCCTTGAAGGCCGGATCGTCGCCGATGAGCTTGGCGAGACGATCCTGCGACAGACCTAGGTTCATATCGCTGGCCAGCTGGTCGAGCGACGCGCCGGCCACAAGCTGCGCGACGGTCTGCTGCGCAATACCGAAGGCGCGCGCCTGTT
Source organism: Rhizobium sp. RCC_161_2 (assembly GCF_041355235.1). Taxonomy (NCBI): domain Bacteria; kingdom Pseudomonadati; phylum Pseudomonadota; class Alphaproteobacteria; order Hyphomicrobiales; family Rhizobiaceae; genus Rhizobium; species Rhizobium sp. RCC_161_2. The sequence goes on from NZ_JBFUPL010000002.1 coordinate 506,238, forward strand.
CCGGCGTGATCTGCATGCGCAGCTGCTGGCTGATCGCCTGGATCTGGCGGCGATAGGCAAGGCGGAATTCGTTGGTGTCGATCTTCTGATCGCCGACGGTCACAACGGCATTGCTACTCCCGCCGGTGATGAGCGAACGCTCGATCCCCCATATGCTGAAGGCAGCGGCCAGAAGAAGAAGCAAGCCCTTGGCAACCCAGGTCTTGGCCAGTTTTCTCAACACATCGAACATCGGAAGGCAAACCTCGTCATCAATACCCTCTTCGCCCACGGGCGAAGCAATCGGAGTTCCTTAGAGCAATCCGAAACGGAATTGAAGAGCTAGCGAGGAAATCAACCGGGCGAGGCACGGAAGCTCCGGAACCTTTACCCAGGATTGACGTTGACTGACAAGGTAACAACAAAAGGAGCCGACGATGGCCGAGACGAAATCCGCTTCCGCCCAATCCGCCTCAGCACAGGCACACGCAGAAACCGCCGTCGACGACCTGGCCGCGCAGATTGCAGCGCTGCGGGAGGATTTGACAAGACTTTCCCACAGCGTGGCAGCGGTCGGGCAGGGCGCAAAGTCGGTCGTCACCGAGGAGGCTCAGGAAGTAACCGAGCAGCTTCGGGAGAAGGTTCGTCAGGATCCGATCTTCATGGTCGCGGCCGCAGCCGGTATTGGTTATCTGATAGGGCTGCTCAGTCGCCGCTAGCCCGCCGGCTCACTTGCCTGTTGAATCGATAAATCCGTGGGCTTAACGCCCGCGGACGACGTTTGGTGTTTGAATTTTGAAACGTGACTTGCGCGCCGCCTTGCCTCTCCGGCGACTGCGACATCTTTGTGACACCCCCTGCGACATTTTTGACCATCTGCCGATGATCGCCCTTCGACCTATTGAATCGGGCGCTCACTTACTATACGTCACGGTATTATAAGGTTGCTTATGAATAGCAGGCTTCTCATATCATGCACACAGCACCGACACTCGGCTTTCTCCTCCACGACGTTGCCCGGCTTCTTCGGAAGCGGTTCGAGCAGCGTGCGAAAGATTTGGGATTGACGCGCTCGCAATGGCAGACGCTCGCCTATCTCTCGAACAATGAGGGCATCCATCAGGCCGGCCTTGCCGAGATACTGGAAATCGAGCCGATTACACTGGTTCGTATTCTCGACAAGCTGGCTGATCGCGGGCTGGTCGAACGTCGCCAGCATCCGAACGATCGCCGAAGCTGGCTGCTCTATATGCGCGATGAAGCCCGGCCATTGCTCGACACCATGCGCAGCCTGGGCGACCAAACCCGCAGGGAGGCCCTCCAAGGTGTCCCTTTCGAGGAACATGAGCGCCTTTATCAACTGCTTACCCTTATGAAATCGAACCTGGTTCAGGCCTGCCGTGCAACGGTCGGCGACAAAGAGACACATCATGGCTGACGCATCCTCTCCGCTTCGCGTACCCGCAAATGCAAATTCCGCTAGCGAACAGAACCAAGCCGCAGTTGCGGAGGCGCCGTCCTCCAATCCGGCGCCCGCGCCGGCCGCGGCAGGAGCTGCGGCTCCGGCCGCCGCTCCCGAAAAGCCGCGCAAGCGCCGCAGTCCGACGCGGCCGATCCTCTTTGCGCTGCTGCCGGTCGCGATCGTCGTCGGCGGTTACTATTACGTCACCGGCGGGCAGATCATGTCCACGGATAATGCCTATGTCCAGGCCGATATGGTCGGCGTTTCGACCGATGTTTCCGGCACGGTGATTTCGGTCGACGTGCATGAAAACGAAGTGGTGAAGAAGGGGCAGGTCCTTTTCCGCCTGAAGCCTGATTCGTTCCGCATTACGCTGGAAGGCGCGCAGGCGCAGCTCGGCAACGCCCGCAACCAGATCCTGAACCTGGAGGCAAGCTACAAGCAGTCTCTCGCCGAGATCGCCCAGGCGCAGGCCGACATTCCCTATTTCCAGAACGAATATGAGCGCCAGCAGAACCTGATCAACAGCTCGGTCGCCTCCAAGGCCGCTTACGATCAGGCCAAGCACAATCTCGATGCGGCCCAGCAGAAGGTCTCCGTCGCTCAGGCGCAGGCGGCAACCACGCTCGCCCAACTCGGCGGCAATGCCGACCTGCCGGTCGAACAGAACCCGCTCTACCTGCAGGCCGAGGCCGCTGTCGACAACGCCCAGCGCGAGCTGGACGATACAGTGGTGCGTGCACCCTTCGACGGCATCACCACCAATGTTCCCTCATTGCAGGTCGGCGCCTATCTGACGGCCGCGCAACAGGGCTTCTCGCTGGTGTCCACCACCAATATGTGGATCAACGCCAGCCCGAAGGAAACCGAGCTGACCTACGTCAAAACCGGCCAGAGGGTCACCATCTCGGTCGATGCCTATCCGGGCGTCACCTGGAAGGGCACCGTCTCCAGCATCGCGCCGGCCTCGGGCGCGAGCTTCTCGCTACTGCCGGCGCAGAACACGACGGGCAACTGGGTGAAGGTCGTGCAGCGCATCCCGATGATCATCAGCATCGACGATACGCAGGGCAAGCCGCCGCTGCGCGTCGGCATGAGCGTCGTCGCCGGTGTCGATACCGGCCACGCCCGTGGCCTGCCGGACTCCATCGCCAGCCTGTTGGGCCAATCCCACGGTCAGGATCATGAGTAACGCTGCCGCCGCTTCCCCCGCCGGCCCGATCGCCAATCGCGGCGCCATTACCGCCTGCGTCATCCTGGCGGTCATCATGCAGGCGCTGGACACCACCATCGCCAATGTCGCCCTGCCGCATATCCAGGGCGACGTTTCGGCCAGCGCTGACCAGATCAACTGGGTTCTGACCTCCTATATCGTCGCCGCCGCGATCATGACGCCGCCCTCCGGTTTCCTGTCGGCCAAGTTCGGGCGCAAGCGCGTGCTGCTGGTGGCGATTGCCGGCTTCGTCGTCGCCTCTGTGCTCTGCGGCCTGGCGCAATCGCTGAACCAGATCGTCGGCTTCCGCCTGTTGCAAGGCCTGTTCGGCGCAGCGCTTGTGCCGCTGTCGCAGGGCATCCTGCTTGACATCTACAATGTCGAGGAACGCGGCAAGGCGATGGCGCTGTTCGGTGTCTCGGTCATGGTCGGCCCGGTCCTCGGGCCTGTTATCGGCGGCTGGCTGACGGACAATATGAGCTGGCGTTGGGTGTTCTACATCAACGTGCCGATCGGCGCGCTCGCCTTCTTCGGCATCGTCGTCTATGTGACGGAAACCAAGCTCGACGCGCTCGCCAAGCTCGACATATTCGGCTTCAGCATGCTGTCGATCGGCATCGGGGCACTCCAAATTTTCCTCGACCGTGGTGAACAGCTGGACTGGTTCTACTCCGGAGAGATCATCATCGAGGCGCTGGTTTGCGCCTGCGCCTTCTATCTCTTCCTGGTGCATACGTTCACGGCGAAGAAATCCTTCGTGAACCCACGATTGTTCCTGGACCAGAATTTCGCGGTGAGCATGCTGTTCATCTTCATCGTCGGCGTCACCTATCTCGCCTCGCTGGCGCTGATGACACCCTATCTGCAGACGCTGATGGGCTATCCGGTCGTCACCGCCGGTATCGTCATGGGCCCACGCGGCCTCGGCACCATGTTCTGCATGTTCCTCGTGGGACGGCTGATCGGCAAGGTGGATACGCGCTGGCTGCTCTTTATCGGCCTCGCTCTGACCGCCTGGGCGATGTACGATATGACCGGCTGGACGCCCGACGTCTCGCAATGGACGCTGATTTCGGTCGGTTTCGTGCAGGGTGCCGGTCTCGGCTTCCTTTTCGTGCCGCTGACGACGATCGCCTTTGCGACGCTGCCGGCGCAGATGCGCGGCGAGGGGACCGGCCTCTACAATCTCTCGCGCAATATCGGCTCCAGCGTCGGCATATCCGTCGTTTCGATGTTGATCACCGAGAATACCCAGGTCAACCATTCGACGATCGCCGCCTACGTGACACCGTTCAACCGCTATTTCGATGCGACAGCGGCACAGGGCCTGAGCCCAGTAACAGCCGTCGGCCGCGCCTCGCTCGACAGCATCATCACCACGCAGGCGACGATCATCGCCTATATGGACGATTTCAAGCTGCTGATGCTGATGTCGATCTTCGCCATGCCGCTGCTCATGCTTCTGCGCAAGCCAGCCGCGCCGCCGGTGGTCGATCATAGCGTTGCGATGGAATAGCCGCGCAGTCTTTCCAGTTTCACTGCGCGGTTACATGGCCGCCGGACACCACGCCGGCGGCCCTTTTTATCCTTGTGGGAAGCGACGGCTGACGAAGCGCGAGCCGACCGCGCCGAAGCGCCAGAGCGGATCGACATTCTTGGTGAGTCCGATCCGCTTGCCCGCGACAACGGACAGTGGTTCAGCCAGAGAGAACTCAAAGGGCGCAGCATCCAACGCCCTGCCGTTCAAGCTGATATCGATGCCCATCGCCTGCGTCAGCTTTCCCGGCCCGCTGCAAAGTGCTGCTATGTCGGTAGTGCCGCGCCTGTGGATCATCTCCGCGACGCCACTCTCCGGCTCCATAGCCCGGAGCAGCACAGCGCTCCCCGTCGTGCAGACAAAATTCACGCACCAGTGAATGCCATAGGAACGATAGATGTAGATATGCCCCGCCGGGCCGAACATCGCCGCATTGCGCGCCGTCGGCCCGCGAAAGGCATGAGATGCCTCATCATCCGGCCGATAAGCTTCCGTCTCCACGATACGCCCGCCAACGCCCGCAACGGTAAAACGCGCGCCGATGAGATCGGACGCAACGACAACGGCGTCACGGGAAAAGAAGGCGGTGAGGGCAGGGCCGGCAAGCGGCGCCGGGCCGAGGGGCAGGGGCTGGTCGCTGGGCGTCATGGGCGAGGGCAGTGTCCTTTCGGATGTCGATGCTAGAAACTACTATCGCCCGCGCGCTGAAACGCCTAGCCCAATCCCTGCGTCTTCGATTGGGTCACGAATTGGGCCGCACACCGGCGCGCAACCGGTTGACGCTCTGGCCCGAATAGCTGTAAAGCCAGCCCACCACATTTTCTGAAGCGCAACGCTTCGGCGACAGGAAGAGTGTCCGAGTGGTTTAAGGAACCGGTCTTGAAAACCGGCGTGCGGGAAACCGTACCGTGGGTTCGAATCCCACCTCTTCCGCCATTGGCCGCCGATTACCCTCTACCGCGCGATATAGCCGCCAATGGCCGCATCATCACCAAGTAGCACACACTGCCGATTCCACGCTCTAGTCCATTCGCTTCTATCAGTAATCAGGCTGGGGGATGACAAGAAGTGCCGCGCGCAATATCGGGTGCGCTGAGTCGAACTGTGGCTAAGTCGCTAACAAGCGGGTCGTGGACTCGAACTCACTGCAAAAACGTCAACAGCCAAGTCATTTGTTTAGGCCTGGTTTCGTCGGGTACCGCACAGGGATACGCGCGGACAAATTCATTCCGAGGATTGCGTCAGCAAGCTACAAGCGAAAAGGCTTCCTTGTAAGATCGAACTACTTATGCGTATATATGCGCATAGGTAGTTCGATCTCCAGGAGATTCAAATGACGATCAATCGACTGAAACATTTCCGGGTCATGAATGCCGAGACCCAGACGCAAGCCGCCAAGGCGGCGGGCGTGACGCAGCCGACGTATCAGCGCTGGGAAACCGGCAAGACCGAGATCCCGAAAAGCCACCTTGCCAAGCTGGCAAAGCACTTCAAGACCACCGAATTGGAATTACTTGGTCGGCACCCGCCGAAAGAGGCAGCGTTCTACGATGACGAAGCTCCGTTGGACCTGCAATATTACGGTGAGTGTGCGGTGCATTTCGGCGGCGGCGGCGAGCCGTTGGTGCTTTCGATTTCGGAAGCAGCGCACGTGCAAGCCTATCACGAGTTGCAGAGTAGCAAGCGGTTCATCGTTATCAAGGACTTGGGCAACCGTACCGTGGCGATTCGGCACAAGGCGATTTCCGAATTCTATTTTTCCAGTGAAGCTTATGACACCTACGGGCCGGATCATGATGACTACAAACTGGCAACGCCAATCCAGATGCCTGACACTCGCGACTGGGCCATCGTAGAGGCGATTCGAGATGAAGAGATTGTCGGCGGCGACTATACATCGGATTTTGCTAAGGACGATGTCGAGCGCGTCCAACGCCAGATCATGATTACCGACGAGCAGTTCGATGAACTGGTCGCCAAAGGTGTTATCAAACCCGAGGACCTCGCGATTGAGAAAGCCGAGAGAGCGGCGGAAACCGATGAGATTGTTGCCCTAGCTCACACGGTGACGGTCCAGTTCTCGACCGGCAAGCGACGCGAAATAGCCGATGTCGATTGCAACCTTTTCGAATGCATCGAACCTCTTATTGATATCCACTATTCCCACAGCGGAAACGATGAGGACGAACCCAACATGATCCGGTTACCGTATGAGGGCTATCATCGCACCGTATTCTTCAACCCGGACTTGCTGGATTATATTTCGTTCCCGACACACAAAATCGAAGAGGATGAAGTCGAGAGCTATGACGACGGGCTGATCGACGGCGATGAAGCCAATAGTGACGATGCCATGGTGATCAAGCTGCCGAAGACCAAAAGAGGGAGAGGACGAAATGAGAACTGACGTATCCTTGTCTTACAGCTGTGAACAGATTGAGAAAATGCTGGTCACACTTGACGAGTGGTAGGTCCGCAGGACGCGCGTTAACCCCGGCGAACACCACGGTTCGTGGCAGCCTCTCCGACGTACCCAAGCTTACCTTAAGGGAGACCTCCCTGACCTTGAGGACAACCGCCACGCCCTCACTGCGCCCTGGGGGAATTGAAGTACGTCCGCTCATCGTCGAAACTAGCAATAAGGAGGGTTCTAGAGGGCTAACGAGTAGATATAATGCTCATCTTCATCGTTCCCGGCCAGCCAGAGCCCTTACCAAACTTGTCCATACATCACCGAACCCCTTGATTTCTCGGCAATTTTGCGACTCACTCTTGCCGTGCCTTTCCACCCCTGACCGCCCAATCTCACGAAAAAAACGGGTATTATGGTTTGGCGTTGCTTTATTTTCCGAGCGATGGCCGGGTTCATATTACCTCCGCAAACGTGCCGTGATTGCCAAGTTGCTCCAATAGGCCGTCCCAGTCCGCTATTCCGTCTTCGGCAGGGTCGAGTTCAATATCCGGATCACCATCGAAACGGTCCAGCAGTTCAATCAATTGCTCAATAAGATTTTCGATCTTCTCACGCACTGCCAAAATCCTTTCAAAAAGGCCGAGCGAAGTCGGCCGGTCAAAACCGTTTCCATCCTTTGTCTCCTTTATGTGGTGGTATGCGTGCGGGCGGCGAGTCGAAATACAACTTATTCGTGAGGTCGAGAGAACAGTTAAGCGGGCTTACACCCATTCACATACTGCATCCAAATCGCGCAATTTGAGTACCTTCACCCACGAGATCCCACTTGATTGTCACCGCCGATCCTGTAGACACCACCGAAGAACGCGACTGCCGTCAACTTTAGGGCGGGGTCGGGCGGCCGATTGACGTCACGCTGCTGCCACGAGATCACGTGGCCGTTCTTTTTCCCGACGACATGAGACATGATAGGCTCTCGGCCGCAATCCGAGGCGACTTCTCACCATGTCACGCCAGCTGTCACGCGACATTCCTCACTCGCTCCTGTAGTTAGCCTCCAACGTTCAGGTTTGAGGCAAAGAGCTTTGAGGTGCGGATTGATGTCGACTTCGATTTTGACTGCTTTGACGGTATGCGCCGGCGCAATCACGGTGGCACTTATGGTGGCGCAGCTGCTTCACTGATCTTGGTGTCCATCGGTCGGGTTCTCTTGTTTTATTTAATAATATCAATATTATAGGTAATTTTCACCACGAACAAAGTGGCATGTATGACGAGGCCGGCGCGAAGGCTCCGGCCTCTCATTGGGCAGCCTCGCAGCCGCCCGACAAACCTCACTGCTTTGAAGATTGATCTCGTAATTGGAGCAGTGCGAGACCAGCCGATACCAGCGCCGCCATCATGGCCGCGTAGCCGATCAGCGGCCAGGCGGTGTCTCCGCCCAGCATGGTCGTTGCCAGGGTTCCCACTGTCCCGACGATCAGGCTCTGGATGCAGAAATAGAAGGCGACAGCCGATCCGGCGATGTCGTTGAAGCCGGCGAGCGCGCCGTTCGCCGAGACCGATGCGGTCAGGACGATGCCGGCTGCCATGACCCACATTGGCACGATGAAGCTCGCGAAGGATGGCGAGCCGAGGACTTCGCCCAGGCTGAGGAGAATAGCGCCGCATAATAGCAAGCCCATGCCACGCGCCGCGCTTCCAGCAATGCCCCATCGCGCGACAAACGCCTTGGCGAACCGGGTCACCACGATCATGACGACCGCGACGGTCGCGAAGGTGATGCTGAACCGGATCTCGGAATAACCGGCCCGATCGATGAGGACGCGCGGCGCCGTCGAGAAGAACACGAAGAAGGTGCCCATGGCGGCGCTGAAGGCCAAGGTGTAGGTCCAGAACGGCAGGCTGGAAAAGATCGGCATTACCGATCGGCGCTGCGTTGTCTGGCTCTCGGGTCTCGTCTCACGCCATCGGAACGCGGCATTCAGTCCGGCCGGCACCGACAATGCCGCCAGGACGATGAAGATGGCTCGCCAACCGAAATGATCCGCAATCAGCGCTCCCACAATAGGCCCCAGCGCCGGCACGAAGGCCATGATCGAACTGAACAGGCCATAGATGACAACGCCTTCGGGGCGGTCCGCATAGACGTCCCGGACCGTGGCGAAAGTCGCAACGAGCGCGGCCGAGGCGCCGACGGCCTCTAGCAGGCGGAACGTGACGAAGGGAATGGCGGTCGATGACGAAGCCGCGCCCAACGAGGCGATCGCGAAAAGGAACGCGCCGGTAAGCAATATCGGGCGACGTCCGATGCGATCGGATATCGGCCCGAACAGGACCTGCCCGACGCCGAGCATCATCATGTAGAGGCTGAGCGTGAGCTGGATCACGAATGGACTTGTGCCGAGGAGCCCGGGCATCGCCGGAACGACGGGAAGATAGATATCCATCGCCAGGGAGGCGAGAATGTCGAAGGGCGCCATCAGCAGAAGGGCTGCCGGCAGCGTATAGCCCCAGATGGGGCGGTTGGTAGTCATGAGATTATATCCGCTCGAATGAGAAATATCCGGCGGCGTCTGCTTGTCAGCAACTGGCTGGGTCAGGTTCGACAGAACGCCGCAACAACGAAATGCGTTGTTGCGGCCTACTTATCTGACGACTTGGCGGCTCCCATGCCGATGCTCCACACGATGAAATGGTTGATGCGGGCATTCTTTACCCGACCGACCTCGGCTTGACAATGTCCATAGCCCAGAGCCGAGAGCAGGGCTGGCAAGGGCTGCGGCGGTGTTTACGCCGCAGCCTCGGTGTCAGGCTGGCTTATACCTTGCCGCCGTTTTTCTTGCACTGGCTGCGGAACTTGGAACGTTCCTTTCCATGCAGGCCCTTTGCATCGGCCTGTGCGGAGCAGGCCTTTGAAACCTCTGTTTGAGCAGGCTTTGCGGCTTTCTGCTTGGTCGTGGTTGCGGTCGATTTCGTGGTGGCCGCCGGCGCCGTGGTGGTCGTGGTGGTGGCCGGCGCGGTCGTTGTTGTCGACGGGGTCGCTGTCTGCGCCATCGCGTTCGCGCCGATCAAAGCAACGATGGCCGCAGCCGTGAAGGTTCTCACAAATCGCATGATGTTTTCCTCCGTTGCCTGACGTGGGTTGGGGGTATGTAACGTCAGACTAACGGTGCAAACTTGGATCATTGTTTGAGCAAAAGCAATCAACTAACCCTTGTAAGGCCCGCCATCCCGGCGATATCGCGGCTCCAGGGAAGTTTACGAAATTCGCGGCCAAGCACTCCGTCGGGCTCCCACGGCAACGATCGATTAGACCACTCCGATCTTGATCCTTGTCCTCACATTCGATCTGCGAGAGGGGCGTGCGGCGCTGTTCGGCGTCGCGCCAGGGGCCACAGGCTAGCTTTTATTTTAATAATTCATTAACCATAACATTCGGAATTATCCGTATCCGCTCAATTCGGAACGCAAATTCGACAACATGCAATCATGATTAAAGTACCGTTAGGTGATTGGGGCGTAGCAGATATCGGCATGAGGGATATGCCAGTGCATGCCTCGGTCCTGGTAATTTGTTAAGCGGCGTGGGACAGATGAAATTCGATAATCGTGCGATGACATACGCGACAGGTATGCGTTGGTTTGCTCTCTCTTTGATGTGCGCCACCGTCACCGCTTGCGGAACCTCGCAGCAGGTTGCAACGAAGCGTCAGCACGGCAAGGAATATTTTTCCGAGAAGGAATATGGCGTCAAGGCGAGCCCACGGGTCGTCGCCAACGGGCCGGTTCCGAAAGGCGGCGGCCGGTTCCTTGTCGGCAATCCCTATCAGGTCAAGGGCAAGTGGTATTACCCCAAGGAAGATTATGCCTATAACAAGACAGGTATTGCCTCCTGGTATGGCTCGGCCTTCCATGGCCGCCTGACCGCCAATGGCGAAGTCTATGACCAGCAGGCGCTGACCGCCGCGCATCCGACTTTTCCGCTGCCGAGCTATGCGCGCGTAACCAATGTCGAGACCGGCTCCTCGATCATTGTACGCGTCAACGATCGCGGACCTTATCATCCCGGCCGCATCATCGACCTTTCCAACAAGACGGCGCAGCTCCTCGATCTTCAGCACAGCGGCACCGGCGATGTGCGCGTGCAGTATGTCGGCCGCGCCCGCATGGACGGCCATGACGAGCCCTATCTGATGGCCTCCTACATCCCCAAGGGATCGCGCATCCCAAGCATCAATCCCGGCGGCCAGATCGCAACGGGCGTGATGGTTGCCTCGAACGGTGCGATGACCGCCGATCAATTGCCTGAGTCCGATAGCTACGCCCGCAAGAGCCGCCAGCAGCGCAGCTTCGAGACCACGCCGGCGCTGGCGCCGATACCGCGATCCTCGCCGAATTCTGCTGTCGCCTTTGCCGGCTCCACGCCGACGAATTCCAATGTCGGCAAGCACAACAATCCGCCGCCGATGACCTGGAACGGCGGCGCCGCGCCGTCCGTCGATCCTGTCGAGCCGACGCTTGTCGTCCTGCCCATGATTGGCCCCATCCCCTATGAGCGTCCGGATTTTTCGCCGGGCATGGCCAGCCTCGCCACGCCGTCGCTCGCCTCCACGGTTGCCGCCTATCAGGATGCGCCGGTCAAGACGGTCTACGTCAACCTCGCTTTCGATGCGGTCATGGTCCGCAATGACGGGTTGACGCAGGAATCGATCCTCTCCGCCTATCACCGCCAGCATCAAGGTCAGACACAAGTCGATTGATCGGCGTGATTGCCTGAATCTTCACCCCTGGCTAATATGCTCGGGCGTGGTCGCATTGGGGAGCCGACATGCTAAGACGCTTTACCGCCGCGTTTTTCTTCCTTGTCGGAATTGGATGTCTGCCGGCGATGGCACAACAGGCACCGCCTCCCACTTTCGATACCAAGGCCACCCAGGCCTTCATGGTGGAAGCCTCGACCGGCACGATCCTGCTTGCCAAGAACGCGGATCAACCGATTTCTCCGGCGTCCCTTGCCAAGCTGATGACGCTGGATGTCATCTTCGATGCGCTGAAGCGGGGGGAGATCACGCTCGACACCGAATATCCCGTCTCCGAAAATGCCTGGCGCACCGGCGGGGCGCCGTCGCGCACCTCGACCATGTTCGCCGCGCTGAAATCACGCGTGCGCGTTGGCGATCTGATCCAGGGCATAGCAGTGCAGCAGGCCAATGATAGCTGCATCGTCCTTGCCGAGGGGATTTCGATCAGCGAAAAGGAATTCGCCAGACGCATGACGGCACGTGCGCGCGAGATCGGCATGCCGCGGGCTGTGTTCACCAATTCCACCGGCTTGCCGGATGCGGACGATCCGAATGGCGGCGGCAAAATCTCCACGCGCGAGCTGGTGACACTGGCGCAGGACCTGCAGCAGAATTATCCCGATTTCTATAAGTATCTCAGCCAACCGGATTTCACCTGGAACAAGATCTTTCAGCGCAATCGCAATCCTCTGCTGCCACTGAACATCGGCGTCGATGGCCTCGGACTCGGCTTTGCGGACGGCGAAGGCTATTCGATCGTCGCCTCCATCCAGCGCGACGGCAAGCGCCTGTTCCTGGCGCTCGGCGGGTTGAAGACGGACAAGGAACGCACCGAGGAAAGCCGCCGCGTGCTGGAATGGGGCCTCAGCAACTTCAAAAGCCAGCGCCTCTTCGCCGACGGCGAAGTGATCGGCAATGCCAGCGTCTACGGCGGGGCACAATCCACAGTCGGGCTGCTCGCCAAGATGCCGGTCGATATCTATGTGGCCAACGACAACCCCGATCGCCTCTCGGCCCGCATCGTCTACCGTTGGCCCCTGACCGCACCCGTCGCCGCCGGCTACGAAGCGGGAACGCTTCGCGTCTTTTCCGGTGCACGGCTGTTGCGCGAACTGCCGCTCTATACGAAGGATCCGGTCGCGCAGGGAACGCTCAGCCGCCGCGCTTTCGATGCGCTCATGGAGTTGACGGAGACGCTGCTCTTCTCCTGGCTCTGGGATACGCCGACACCGACCTGATTGCTTCCTGCCTCGCGAAATCCCTGTTCACAGCCTATATAGAATGTCCGAGCTGGTGGTTTCACCCGGCTGCGTCTTGGGTTAAACAGAACGCATATGGCTCAGCGGCAAAAGAACGCAAAACAAGTGCAGGACATGATCATTGGCTGATGCAACCGGACTGTTCGTGAGCTTCGAGGGCGGGGAAGGGGCCGGAAAATCGACCCAGATTCGCCGTCTGGCGACGTGGTTGCGCGGGCTTGGCCATGATGTGCTGGTGACGCGCGAGCCGGGCGGTTCGCCGGGAGCCGAAGCGGTGCGGCATGTGCTGCTCTCGGGGGCGGCGGAGATGTTCGGAACACGCATGGAAGCCATCCTCTTTGCCGCGGCCCGCAACGATCATGTCGAGGAGATCATCCGCCCGGCGCTTGCGCGTGGCACGATCGTGCTCTGCGACCGCTTCATGGATTCTTCCCGTGTCTATCAGGGAATCACGGGCAATCTGGAACCGGATTTCATCGAAGCCCTGCAACGGGTGGCCGTCAACGGTGTCGTGCCGGACTGCACGCTGATCCTCGACATTCCCGCCGAACTGGGCCTGGAACGCGCCCGCAAGCGTGCGTCGGCCGATGCCGCGCCAGACCGTTTCGAAAAGGAAGAATTGCAGACCCATGAGAAACGCCGCGAAGCCTTTCTCGATATCGCCGCACGCGATCCGGACCGCTGCCATGTCGTCGACGCGCAACGCGGTGAGGACGCCATTGCCGATGAGATCGCCGCGATTGTCGAAAAGCGGCTGAGCCCGGCAAGCGAGCTGCAAACCGCCAGGCCGGAAGTGGCGCAATGAGCGAAGATCGGCCCGGCGTTCTGGACGGAGCAATCCCTCCGCAAGATAACACTCGTCTTTTCGGCCATGAGGAGGCCGAGGCCTTTCTGGCGCAGTCCTATCGGTCCGGCAAGGGCCACCATGCCGTGCTGATCGAAGGTCCGGAGGGCATCGGCAAGGCGACGCTCGCTTTCCGCTTCGCCAACCATGTGCTCTCGCATCCGGATCCCGCCACGGCACCCGAGACGATCAGCGATCCGGATCCAGCGTCCGCCGTCAGCCGGCAGATTTCCGGTGGCGCCTCGCACAATCTGCTGCACCTTGCCCGCCCGGTCGACGAGAAGACCGGCAAGGTGAAATCGGCGATCACCGTCGACGAGGTACGCCGCGCCGGCAAATTCTTTTCGCAGACCTCCGGCACCGGCAACTGGCGCGTCGTCATCATCGACCCCGCCGATGATCTCAATCGGAATGCCGCCAACGCCATCCTGAAGATCCTCGAGGAGCCGCCAAAGCGGGCGCTTTTCCTGGTGCTGTCGCACGCGCCGGGCAAGCTTTTGCCAACCATCCGTTCGCGCTGCCTGCCGCTGAAACTGGCGTCGCTCAGCGATGATGCCTTGAGCAAGGCGCTTGGGCATCTTGGCATTGGCTTGTCAGCAGGGCAGGGCGCTGAACTGCTGGCGGCAGCCAAGGGGAGCGTCAACGAGGCGCTGAAGGTGCTGAATTATGGTGGGGGTGAAATCGTTGCGGCCTATGAGCAGGTGATTTCAGCGGAAGGCCCCGCCGCGCGCCGAGCGATGCACCGCCTCGCCGATGCGCTGTCGGCCAAGGAGAGCGAAACGATCTTCGGCTTCTTCGTTTCCCATATCGGCGACGATATCATGGCCCGGGCGAGGGCGGCCGCGCTGGAGGGGCATCTTACCGTCGCGGAAAAGCTCGCCCGCCTCTATGCCGAGGTCACTGAGCGCCTCACCGTCTCACAGGCTTACAATCTCGACCGCAAGCAGACGATCATCACCGTCCTCGGCGAGCTCAAGCAGCGGCTTTCCTATTAAGGGAAGATCAGCTTCACGGCGACGACCATCAAAGTGACAGCGAGGACGATACGGATCAGCCGCTCATGCAGGCGTGGCGCAAGCAGGCTGCCGGCGACGATGCCGGGGATAGAGCCAAGCAGCAGCGCAAACAGCATCGTCCAATTGATCTCGCCGATAAACCAATAGCCCATGCCGCCGATCAGGGTCAGCGGCACGGCATGGACAATATCGGAGCCGACGATCTCGCGGACATCGAGCTGCGGATAGAGCACCAGAAGCACGGTGACGCCGAGCGCACCGGCGCCGACAGACGTCATGGTGACGAGCGTACCCAGTACGAGGCCCAAGATGAGCGTCAGCAGAGCAATGGTGCGCGGCGTCAAAACTCCGCGCTCGCCTCGCCATTTGCGCATGGCGTTCAACACCTGGCCACGACAGAGCAGCATCAGCGCCGTCAGCAGTAGAAGACAGCCGAGCGACAGGGTGATTGCATGCGCAACCTCCGGGCTCTCGCGATTGACGCCAGCCATCAGCCACAACATCGCAAGAGCAGCCGGAACACTGCCCGAGGCGAGCAGACCGACCACTCTCCAGTTCACCCGCCCATGCATGCCGTGCACGGCCGTTCCAGCCGTCTTGGTGATCGCGGCATAGAGGAGATCGGTTCCGACGGCCGTGGCCGGATGCACGCCGAACAGCAGCACGAGCAAGGGCGTCATCAACGATCCGCCGCCAACGCCGGTAATGCCCACCAGCATGCCAACGAAGAAACCGGAAAAGGAATAGAGGGGTTGGTACCAGGCTGGAAAACTCAAAACCACGGCCTTTTCGAGCCGTTGAACAGGCTGCCAAAAATGAAAATGGAATTCACGATGATTTCTGTCCTGCCCTTCGGTTTTTCGCAGGGGTAAAGCCGGGTCGGGACCCTGTCAAGCAAAGCACGTTCGGAGCCAGGGAATGCTGCAGGCGCGAAACTTGGTGTTTCGCTCCCTGCAAACATGCGCTAAAGCGAGCATGAGCAAGAATAACAATGATGAAACCGTAAAGCGGACCATTGCCTGATATGACCGAAAAGACCCCGTTCTACATCACCACCGCGATCGCCTATCCCAACGGCAAGCCGCATATCGGCCATGCCTATGAGCTGATTGCCACCGACGCCATGGCACGTTTCCAGCGGCTGGACGGGCGCGACGTTTTCTTCCTGACAGGTACGGACGAACACGGCCAGAAGATGCAGCAGACGGCGCGCAACGAGGGCCTGTCTCCGCAGGAGCTTGCCGACCGCAATTCGGCCGAGTTCCAGGCGATGGGCAAGCTGCTCAATTCGTCGAACGACGATTATATCCGCACGACGGAAGAACGCCACCACGAGACCTCGCGGAACATCTGGAACCTGATGGCCGATGCCGGCGATATCTACAAGGATTCCTATGCGGGCTGGTATTCGGTGCGCGACGAAGCCTATTACCAGGAAAACGAGACGGAACTGCGCGCCGACGGCGTGCGCTATGGGCCACAAGGCACGCCGGTCGAATGGGTGCAGGAGGAGAGCTATTTCTTCAAGCTCTCGGAATACCAGGATCGCCTGCTGAAGCTCTACGAGGAAAACCCCGACTTCATCGGCCCAGCCGAGCGCCGCAACGAGGTAATCTCCTTCGTGAAATCGGGCCTGAAGGATCTGTCGATCTCGCGCACGACGTTCGACTGGGGCATCAAGGTGCCGAACGATCCGGCGCATGTCATGTATGTCTGGGTCGACGCGCTGACCAACTACATCACGGCGACCGGCTATATCGAGGACCGGAACAATCCGCGGGCGAAATATTGGCCGGCCGATGTGCACATCATCGGCAAGGACATCATCCGCTTCCACGCCGTCTATTGGCCGGCTTTCCTGATGTCGGCGAAGTTGCCGCTGCCGAAGCGCGTCTTTGCCCATGGCTTCCTGCTCAACAAGGGCGAGAAGATGTCGAAATCGCTCGGCAACGTCGTCGATCCGGTCAATCTGGTGAACCATTTCGGCCTCGACCAGGTGCGCTATTTCTTCCTGCGCGAAGTTTCCTTCGGTCAGGACGGCAGCTACAGCGAAGAGGCGATCGGCACGCGCATCAATTCCGATCTCGCCAACGGCATCGGCAATCTCGCCAGCCGCTCGCTGTCGATGATCGTCAAGAATTGCGATGGCAAGATCCCGGAATGCGGAGAGCTGACGGAAGAGGACAAGGCGCTTCTGGCACAAGCCGATGCGCTGCTGGCCTCCACGCGCGAAGATATGGGCAAGCAGGCGCTTCACCGTGCACTGGCCTCGATCATCGCCGTCGTCTCCGAAAGCGACCGTTATTTCGCCGGCCAGGAGCCCTGGGCGCTGAAGAAGACCGATCCGGCCCGCATGGCGACCGTGCTCTACGTCACCGCCGATGTCGTGCGCCAGATCGGCATTCTGCTGCAGCCGTTCATGCCGGACTCCTCGACCAAGTTGCTGGATCTGATCGCCATTCCCTCAGATAAGCGCGACTTCGCCGCCCTTGGCGAAGCTGGCCATCTTGTCCCCGGAACGCCTCTGGAGGCGCCGAAGCCGATCTTTCCGCGCTATGTGGCGCCGACAGTCGAATAAGGTTTGTTATGCTGATCGATACGCATTGCCATCTGGATTTCGCCGATTTCGCGGAAGAGCGTGACTTAATCGTCGCGCGCGCCCACGAGGTCGGCGTCAAGCAGATGGTCACCATCTCGACCAAGGTCCGAAAGCTCGACGGATTGCTTGCGATCACCGAGCGGTATGCGTCCGTTTTCTGCTCGGTCGGCACGCATCCAAACAGCGCCGATCAGGAACTGGACATCCAGACCGAGGATCTCGTGCGGCTGGCAAACCAGCACGAGAAGATCGTCGCGATCGGCGAGGCGGGCCTCGATTATTTCTACGACACGGTGAAGCCTGAAGATCAGAAGACCGGCTTCCTGCGCCATATTGCGGCGGCCCGCGAAACGCAGCTGCCATTGGTCATTCACAGCCGTAGCGCCGACGAGGACATGGCCGCGATCCTGACGGAGGAAACAGGGAAGGGGGCCTTCCCCTTCATCCTGCATTGCTTCTCCGCCGGCCCGGCCCTCGCCCGTACCGGCGTCGAACTCGGCGGCTATATCTCGTTTTCCGGTATTCTGACCTTCCCGAAATCCGAAGAGCTGCGCGACATCGCCAAGACGATCCCGCACGACCGGCTGCTGATCGAGACCGACGCGCCGTATCTCGCGCCGAAACGCTGGCGCGGCAAGCGCAACGAACCGTCCTATGTCGTCAACACCGCCGAGGTGCTGGCCGACACGATCGGCGTCAGCATGGACGACGTCTCAGCGATCACCACCGAGAACGCATTCCGCTGCTTCTCCCGGATGACGAGGGTCTGACGGCGTGACACACCGGCGGCGCTTCACCATCTTGGGCTGTTCGTCGTCGCCGGGCGTACCGCGCATCACAGGCGATTGGGGCGCTTGCGACCCGAAGAATTCCAAAAACCGACGCACGCGCTCGGCCTTCATGGTCGAGCAGATCGCGCCCGACGGCGGCGTGACCACCGTCGTCATCGACACAGGCCCGGATTTTCGCGAACAGATGATCCGCGCCGGCGTCGGCTCGATCGAAGCCGTGCTCTATACGCATGCCCATGCCGATCATATTCACGGCCTCGACGATCTGCGCGGCTTCTTCCACAATGCCCATGAACGCATTCCGATCTATGCGGATCAGCCGACCATGGACCGTATCCGCGAAGGCTTCGGCTATTGCCTGGAAACGCCGCCGGGCAGCAGCTATCCGCCGATCGTCAGGCCGGTCATCATCGAAAGCCTGGAGAGTAGCTTCACGGTCGAAGGGCCGGGCGGTCCGATCAGATTCTGGCCGCACAAGCAGCAGCATGGCGATATCCACTCGCTTGGCTTTCGCATCGGCAAACTTGCTTATTGCAGCGATATCAGCGACTTCCCGGCGGAATCTGTCGAGAAGGTGCAAAATCTCGACATCTTGATCATCGACGCCTTGCAATATCGACCGCATCCAAGCCATCTTTCGCTGGAGCAATCGCTCGCCTGGATCGAACGCTTGCAGCCGAAGCAGGCGATCCTGACACATATGCACACACCGCTCGACTACGAGACCGTACTTGCGGAAACGCCAGACAATGTCGAACCGGCCTACGACCAGATGCGTATTGAGCTCGATGTAGAGGATGATGATCTATGAGCGAGGATAGCAGGAAGCTTTCAAGTCTGGAGCGCGTCGAGCAGGCCGCTCGCGATCTCGGCCTCGACATCGTCATCAAGCGCATGGAGCAATCGACCCGCACGGCCGAGGAAGCGGCAAAGGCTGCCGGCTGCGCTGTCGGCCAGATCGTCAAATCGCTGGTCTTCGTCAATGCGGACACCAATGGCCTGACGCTGCTTCTCGTTTCTGGCGCCCATAATGCCGATACGGCATATATCGCAGCCACTTACGATCTGCGCTTGAAGCGCGCCGACATCGACCGCGTCCGCGACGAAACCGGCTTCGCCATTGGCGGCGTCGGCCCGATCGGCCACCGCGTCAACCTGCCGGTCTTCGTCGATGAAAGCCTGCTGGGCTACGATCAGGTCTGGTGCGCGGCGGGACGGCCAGACAGTATTTTTGCCTGCGATCCAAAAGTGCTGGCGGAGAAGATCGGGGCCAAGGTGATACAGGTGAAGGCGGGTTGAAGCGGGATCCCGTGTGCTTCGGATACGGGGCTTTGTTCCAAGGAGTGCGGTTTTGGCAGTGAAGTTGGGGACGTGAGTATCGCGAAAGCGTTGATTTTAAACGCTTCGGGACGATAGCGGGTCATCACGTCAGTTTCAGCATATACTCGACCAGCCATGCAACGGAGACGCCAAAAAGCAACAAGACACCGCTTCCACCGAGGAGACATGGCCAACACACGGACTTATTTTTGGCGCTTCTCATGACACCGTAAGGCCTGGCGAGGTGGCGAATGCATTTGTCAGAAGCAGGTTAGCTCGCTGCTTTGCAGCCTGACGCATAGCTATGTTCGTGCGCGTTCCGGCAGCGTAGAACCACCACAGATAAAGGGTGTTGTACATCCAAGCGCCCTCGTAGCCCCAGGCGGAGTCCGCGCCATCCTTGCCCGCACCAAAAATCGATCCTGCGGGAAACTGCGCGTTGTGTGGTCGGTTTCCGATATGGCGGGCTTCATGGATCAAGGTTCCCGCGCGCGAGATTACGTCTGCGTTGCCTGTTCCGTCTAGTGGATAGAAGAAGGAGAGAAAGAGCGTTACATTCTGCCCACCGCCAAAGGTTCCATACCAGATTGAGCAGCCTACGACCGAGACCCATCCCCAAATCGTACAGACGAAACGCTTTATCTCTGCCCAAAGGTGGCAAATCCATGCGAAAAGAAAGAACCAGGACCTGCACTCCCTTTGTGTCTCGTCGTATCCGCTCGTGCAGCGCCATTCATTCCACTGCCGCGATTGCTGGCAACCGGAAGTGCGAGCCTTCGCGTCACCGTCGCCACACGACGCGCGCAAGTCATCGTAGTATTTGAACTGCTCGCGGACGTAACGGGGTCCCCAATGCAATGCATCTGTGTTCCAATCTTCGTTGTTGTAGTCTTCGGCAGAGTAATTGAGCAGCCAGATGGCGCTCAGACAACGGGCTAGAGGTTTTCGGATATTGCAGACGTCATCATAGCCCCATCCGTCCTGCCAATAGTCGCCGTTGAAGCCGTGCGTATGCCAGGCCCAGTCGATGAATTCCTGATTGCAGATGCGTTGTCCGTAGAGTTGGTCACCGCTCGCAATCAGGTCGGGAACCGAGTAGGTGCAGTCTGCCATGGGTTACCTCCTGCCGATCTGGGGCGCACCCCGAGTTTCGAAAGTTCGCCTTGTCGACTCACCCCGCTGATCTTCCGGCAGTGACGGGGCAGGCGGACTTTGGCGCTCGCTGCCCGCGAGGTGCGCGCGAGGATCCCTGATTTGCGTGACCCTGCTGACATCGGCGCGATGCAGCTTTCCGAGGTGATGGAGCTCTAAGGGAAGAGCAGACAGCGCTCTTTGGTGATATTGCGTCCATTCCGCTCTCGCACCAAGGGCTGTAATCGCGGCCGCCCGTATCGTGTTAGACTCGACCTGGGCAGCTCGAACGAGAGCCTCGATCGCTGCGGACTGCCCATCCAGAGCGAGCGCTTCAATGCCGTCGATAGCATCCAGGGATATCAAGGTCCCTTGGATTGCTCTCTCCAGTTCGGGCGACTCCGCACCTGCGCCACCGGGCAGTTCCTTTGGAGGAAGCGGTTGGGGATTGAGGGCAACCTTGCTTAGAAAGTCGAGTGCGTCAGGATTACGGAGTGCCGCAACCGACAGGACAATCGAATGGCGGAGCATGAAGAGGTCTTCGGGAAGCTCGACAAGAAGGCGATCCGCCTCGTCGATCACAGATTTGCTTTCCGATTTCAGCAAGCTAAGGCTCCTGACGTAATTCGGGGCGTCAATCGAGTTCTCCGAATTGAGCACCTCTAGAAAGCGTCCAAGGGTTCGTGAAATGGTAATCTTAGGTCCCGAAGCTTCAGCAACCGAATGCGGGCGCATGTGTCGTTTTCGAGAGAGCCACGCCGCAAGCGCGATCATCAACACGGCTGCAAATGCGATATATCCAAGCATGACAACGTCCGATCTCTAGGTCTTACGAGAAGCGTCGGAAACAGAGGTATGCGCGCTATGGGCCTGCGGGATGTTGCGTCACGGAAAAGAATGCCGCTAACTCGGCTAATTCATCCTGCTTCCAGGAAGGCCACAGCGATCGCTGTCAGTCGTGGACTGCGATCCTTGTCGATATCGTGAGTAGAAAGCCCCAACCGAAATTCAAGTATAGATGGTTTTCCGATTGTGCGCAATGCGGGCGCGCTGCCTCGTTCGAGCGGTCATTGCATATGGTCTTAACTTGCCGCCATGGTGAGCGTTATCCACCTCAGAATGTTCTCCGTTGCTCGCACCTAAAAGGTCATTACGAGGCTAAACACAACACTTATCAACGATCGATATGTTCCATAATCTATCTTATGTGACTTTCGTATTTTGCCGAGCGGGTTCAAATTTGAGGTGCGACATGCCAATGAAACGCACCCACCTGCTTCCAGCTCCAGTCATTATGCAGACCGCCGCCATCGTTCGGTCCCCTGGCGCCACATGCTTTCCTTATCAAGGCTGATATGCCAACCTCCCGCAAGTTTATGGCAAAGATTTTCGGGCGGATACCACTTGCTTTGGAACGTATTTCAACGGTCACTTCAGGTCGGGATTTTTCTGGTGGCCTGCATCTCCACTGCGTCGGCGGCGGAGCGGACGATATATCTGACATTCGATGACGGTCCGCTGCTCGGCACGGAGAACATCCTTACCACGCTGAAACAGGAGAATGTCCCGGCCGTCATGTTCATGGTCGGACAGCATGTCGAGAGTAATCCGCAAGGGCGTGCATTGCTGGCCGAGGCCAAAGCCTTGCCGCTTGTCACTGTGGGAAACCACAGTTATAGCCATGCCAACAATCACTATCGACACTACTACTCAAATACCGACGCCGTGGTCGCCGACATGCTACGCGCCAATGGCGTCCTTGATCTGACGCCGAAGGTCGTCGCTCGGCTGCCGGGACGCAATGTCTTTCGGCTTCGCAGCGTTTCCAGCGAGGATCTGTCCCTCAACGTTGCGGAGTGGCAACGCGAGTGGCTGGACTATGAACTCGTCGCGGAAGCGGGCTTCTACCTCTATGGCTGGGATTTCGAGTGGGTTCACAGCAATGACGGCAAACCCGTCCAGTCCGTCGACCACCTCGTCGGGGAAATTGATCATCTGTTTGCCTATGGCAAGTTCGTGCGGCCGGGCAAAATGATCCTGCTCATGCACGACGAGATGTTTCAGGACAAGTTCGATGGTACCCAGAACTTGAAGGCGTTGATCAATGCGCTCAGACAAGGTGGTTATGCCTTCGGTGATATCAGCACCTATGATCAATAGGGCCTGAAGCGCCGTTCTAGCCCCAGAACCATGATTTTTTGATCTCGGCCCTCGCCTCTGAGCGCGTTACACCGATGTCCAGAAGCTGAGTGTCGGAGAGTTCCGCGAGATCTATCCGTGTCCCGCGTTTCTCCAGACGGCTAACGAACGCGGTCAGTGCCCCCCGCATAATGCTCCTTGCTCCACTCCAGTCCCTTCCCGGCCCTATCGCAATTGGGTTTTCAACGTCGGTTGTCATCGCATAAGCTCCTGATCTTTTATGCAGCCGATGAAACGTCATGCTGCTTTGGTCATGGCTCAAAAATGCACTGGCGCTCGCCGCGAAGGAAGCTTATGTAATTAATACAATTCATAAGGAATTCTTCTGATGCTGAATCTCGATCAGCTCGCCGCATTCGTCACTGTCATCGATCTCGGCAGTTTCACCGCCGCCGCCGACAAGGTGGGATTGACGCAGCCGGCTGTCAGTTTGCAGGTGAAACTCCTCGAGCAGCGGCTTGGCGTTCGGCTGATCGAGCGTGTGGGCCGGCGAGCGCTGCCCTCGCCGGCAGGCACTGAGCTGCTGCTTCATGCGCGTCGGATCCTGGAGAACTGTTCCGCGGCACAGGAGGCGATGATGCCCTACCGCGAGGGATCGATCGGACGGGTCCGGATCGGCAGCGGCGGCACCGCCTCCATCCACCTCCTGCCCCGCGCCATCGCCGCCGTGAAGAAGCGCATGCCTGGGCTGGAGATCATTGTCCGCATCGGCAATACCGACGAGATCCTTCGCGATCTGGAGGCAAATGCGCTGGATCTCGCGGTGGTCGTTCTGCCTGCTGCCGGGCGCTCGCTTGAGGTGGAGCCGTTCTACGAGGATGAGCTTCTCGCCGTGGCTCCCAAGGGCAGCCTGATGCCTGGGGATGGGCCGGAGGCCGCATTCTTCAGCGACAAGACCCTCATGCTTTACGAAGGTGGCAACACGCGGCGCGCGATCGATGAATGGTTCGCTGCAGCCGGAGTCCGGTTGAAGCCCGCGATGGAGTTCGGCAGCGTCGAGGCAGTCAAGGAACTGGTAGCAGCGGGTCTCGGCTGGTCGTTGCTTCCGGGGTTGGCCCTGCAGCGCGATCGAAGCGATTACCTGGCGACATCGTCCTTAAAGCCACGACTTGCGCGCCAGCTCGGCATGGTCATGCGTCGCGACAAACACCTGACAAAGGGCCTGCGCGAGGTCGTCAACTGTTTGCGCGAGTTTCGAAATTGAACGTCTATGAACACGCAATCTAACGTTCGGGGAGCACTTGTGACCAAGTGAACCCTTGAACGACCGATTGGAATCGGCGACATTCGTCCCATCAATGTTTCCTTTGCGATCCGAACCCGATTCCGGGCCCGCCTCGTTCTAAAAATGCCTGGATAAGAGCGTGAGCAGCGATTCATCAAGAAGCGCCGCGAAGTCTTTGACTTCGTTGGCGCATGTCAGTGCGGCCGGTTGGGGTCGAGGTCTCTCTACCATCGTGCGGATCACGCACATGACGCTGCGCCACCCCTGGCAAACCAGCTTTGCCATAGGCGCCACTTTTGTAGCTGCAACGTTACAGTTGATGATCCCGCGCCTGCTTGGCCATGCTGTGGATCAGACACAATCGGCCTTCGCCGGCGGTGTAGCTGGACACGTCGCTGAAAGTGCGCTGATGACGACCGCCCTGCTCCTGCTGGTCGTCAGCATTCTGCGCGGCCTCTTCACCATGGTGCAGAATTATTACAGCGAAGCCGTCGGCCACCACATGGGCTACGAGCTGCGCCTCGCCTGTTATGAGAAGTTCCAGCAGCTTCCCTTCAGCTTCCACGACAAGGTTCACTCCGGCGATCTCATAACGATTGGGCTGCTCGATCTCGAAGGCGTGCGTATGTATTTCTCCACGGCGCTCGTCCGCACGGTGCTGCTCACCGTGTTGATCGGTGTCGGCGCCTATATGCTGCTATCGACCGATTTCCTGCTCGGGCTTCTGGCTTTGAGCTTTGTGCCCTTCGTCGCCTGGCGCTCCTCCGTAACGCAGCTCAGGCTGCGCGCTACTTGGCTTGATCTACAGGAACGGCTGTCGGTGCTGACCCGTGTCATGGAGGAAAATCTGAGCGGCATTCGTGTCGTGCGTGCCTTCGCCGCGCAGGCTCACGAGCTGATGAAATTCGACAAGGCGTCGCACAACGCCCTCACCCTCGCCCACAAGCGCGTCGGTATTCGCGTCATCAACACCAGCGCGATGAACTTCTCGTTTTTCGCCGCCATGGGCCTCGTGCTTTGGGTCGGCGGCAACAAAGTGATCGCCGGCGAGATCAGCGTCGGCACCCTTGCCTCGTTCCTGACTTTCATGACCATCCTGCAGATGCCGGTGCGCCAGCTCGGGCTGATGGTCAATGCCTATGCTCGCGCGTCGACCTGCGGCTCAAGGCTCTTTGGCCTGCTCGATCTGGATATCGCCATCAAGGACGCGCCGGACGCCAAGCCGCTGGTCGTTACCGACGGCGTACTGCGTTTCGAGAATGTCAGCTTCGTCTATCCTGGCCTGGAAGACCGTCCCGTGCTCGACAATATCAGTTTCGAGGCACGGCGAGGCGAGACGATCGGCATCGTCGGGCCGCCCGGCAGCGGTAAATCCACCATCGCGCATCTGATCCCGCGCTTCTACGACGTGACCTCCGGCCGCATCACCATAGACGGTCAGGACATCAACAAGGCGACGCTGCAATCGCTGCGCCAGAACGTCGCCGTCGTGCAGCAGGATTCCTTCCTGTTCACCACCAGCATCGAGAACAACATCGCCTATGGCGATCCCTGGGCGAAGGAAGGCCGCATCGAGCGCGCTGCCGAATCCGCGCAACTACACAACTACATTCTCGGCCTGCCGGCCGGCTACACCACCGTCGTGGGCGAACGCGGCGTGTCGCTTTCCGGCGGCCAGCGTCAACGTTTGACGATCGCGCGGACGCTGATGCTGAAGCCGGCGGTGATGGTGTTCGACGATTCCACCGCTGCCATCGACGCTGCTACCGAACAGCGCATCCGCAGCGCCATGAAGCGTTTTGCCCGCGATCGTGTGACGCTCGTGGTCGCCCATCGGCTGAGCTCGCTGATGCATGCCGACCAGATCCTGTTCATCGAGGATGGCGAGATCGTCGAACGTGGAACCCATGAGCAGTTGCTGGCCGCGGGCGGCCGATACAAGGCGCTCTACGATCTGCAGGTGCGCCCTGATGATGAGGTGAAGGTGTCCGCCGACCGGGTCGTCGCCGTGAAGAGGGAGGCCTGACAATGTCAGAAACCATCGAAACCGAGCGCAACGATGTGCGCGAGGACGGACGTCGCCCTCCCCGTGCCGTGGTCGGCTCGCATCGCGTCGAGGAAGAAATCTTCGGCAAGGTCTTCGACAGCAAGATCGTCGGCCGCATCTGGACCTTCGTCAGCCCCTATCGCCGCCAGGTCTATATCGCTGTCGTGGCGGTGCTTCTCTTTACCGCGTCGCAGATCGTCATACCGCTCGTCATTCGCTATGCGATCGACCATGCGATGGCGCCCGGCGCTGTCAATTACTCGGCGCTCTGGCTAGCCCTGGCGATCTTTAGCGGGGCGATCCTCGTCAATTATGGGGCGAGCTACGTCCAGGAGACCTATGTCGGCGAAGTCGCGGAAGAGGTTCTGTTCGATATTCGCCGGGCGATGTTTGCGCATATACAGCGCGTATCGCTCTCCTTCATGGACAAGACCGAGGTTGGCCGACTGATGTCGCGCCTGCAAGGCGACGTTAACTCCATGCAGGAATTCCTTGAAACATCAGTACTTTCCGTCGGCGACATCGCCCTGCTCTTCGGCATTATCGTCGTCATGCTGTCGCTCGATTTCCGGCTTGGCCTGCTGACGCTTTCGGTCATGCCGATCCTCTTCATCGTTCGGCTGTTCTGGCTGCCGAAGGCGCGCGTCGCCTTCATGAACGCGCATGAAGTCAATTCCATCACCAGCGGCGCGCTAGCCGAGGCGATCCATGGCGTGCGCGCCGTCCAGGGCATGCATCGCCAGCGCGTCAATTTCGACCTTTTCGACGAGAAGGCGCATACCAATCTGAAGGCGCACCTGACGGCGGCACGATATGCGCAGATCATGGTGCCGATCGTCGACACGCTGACGGGCATGGCCATGGCCATCGTCATCATCGTCGGCGGTTCGATGGTGCTGAATAACAGGCTCGATGTCGGCGTCATGGTCGCCTTCCTGTTCTATATCCAGCGCTTCTTCGATCCGATCCGCTCATTGACGATGCAGTATTCCGTCATGCAGCGCGCCATGGCCTCCGGGCAGCGGCTGACGGACGTGCTCGACGTGCCGATCGATATCAAGGATGCACCCGACGCCAAGGTGCTGTCGGCGGATATGGATGGCTCGGTTGAATTCCGCGATGTCGTCTTCGGCTATGATCCGAAGCATCCGGTGCTGAAAAACGTCAGCTTCAAGGTCAATCCCGGCGAGACTGTCGCGTTGATCGGGCCGACCGGCTCGGGCAAGTCGAGCTCCATGGCGCTGATCCATCGTTTCTACGACGTGCAGCAGGGCCAGGTGTTGGTCGGCGGTCATGACGTGCGCTCCCTCACCCAGGATTCGCTAGGCCAGCAGATCGCCATGGTGTTGCAGGAGCCCTTCCTCTTCACTGGCACCGTGCTGGAGAACATCCGCTACAACAAGGCGGAAGCGACGCGCGAGGAGATTGTCGAGGCGGCTAAGGCGGTTGGTGCGCATGAGTTCATCATACGGCTGCCTGACGGCTACGAAACCGTACTCGGCGAGCGCGGCGGCGGGCTTTCGCTCGGCCAGCGCCAGCTCGTCAGTTTCGCCCGCGCCCTGGTCGCCGACGCGAAGATCCTCGTGCTCGACGAGGCGACGGCCAATATCGACAGCTACACCGAGATGCTTATCCAGAAAGCACTGGTGAAGCTGCTAGAAGGCCGCACCGGCCTGGTGATCGCCCATCGGCTGGCTACCATCCGCGACGCGGACCGCATCATTGTGCTGCAAAACGGCCAGCTGATTGAAAGCGGCAATCACAACGAGCTGATGGCCAACGGCAAGCTCTATTCGAAACTCTATAACCTCAATTATTCTTCCTTCGACGATATCCCCGACGAGGAAGCGACCCCGTCCACACCAACGGAGTCGCGGACGTAGGCCTGGAATCGTTCCGTCCACAGGTTACGAGGATGAGACAAGTATGGACATCAGACCCGCCAAATCCGTTGATGCTCAGGGTATGAGCAATGTTCTGAATGAGATTTTCGACGCGGGCCTGCGAAAGATTGCCGGCGATGTCACGTTGGTCCTGGCGCAGTACATCGAGCATGAACATCGGATAGAATGCTCGGTCGCAGAGGGCGAACAAGGACAGATTCTCGGGTTCCAGTCCCTACGCTACGCCGTAGCGGGAAATCCGTATGGGGTATCTGAGGACTGGGGGATCATCGGAACCCATGTCAACCCTCGTGCTGGCCGCCAGGGCATCGGTTGATGCGCTATTTCAGGCGACGTTGCGGGCCGCCAAGACTTTTGGTTTGCAAAATATCGATGCGACCATCGGCGAAGGCAACAAGATGGGGCTCGCCTACTATGAGGCTATGGGCTTCCGAACCTATCGCTCGGGCGATGGATCAATCTCCAAGGCCTATAAAATCGACCAATGATTCTTTCCCGACAGCTGCTCTCTGAATCGATTTCGCGATCGGTTCACGTTTGACGCTGTTCGTCGGGAAACCAAAGCGATGTCCTCAGCATGGTTCTCGTGGCCCACGTTGAGTAACTTGCATCATGATAGTTATTCATGCTATTCGCCTCTGCCATGCAGAGAACCAGCTTCAGCACCTTTAAATGTCCCGCTGCCCGCGCACTTGAAAGCGTCGGTGACTGGTGGAGCATTCTGATCCTGCGGGACGCGCTCCAAGGCCTGACACGGTTCGATGAATTCCAGAAAAATCTTGGCGTCGCCCCGAATATCCTGACGCGGCGGCTGAAGCATTTGACCGATGAAGGCCTGTTCGAACGCCGCCTCTACAACGAGCGGCCGCCGCGCTACGAATATGTCCTGACCGACAAAGGGCGCGATTTCTTTCCTGTCTTGATGGCGCTGTTCACCTGGGGCAACCGGCATGTGCCGCCCGAGGACGTCGCAATGCGGCTTGCCGATGCGGCGACCGGTAAAGATCGCGATCCGCTTCTCATCGACCGCGTGACCGGCCGCGCCTTCCATCCCGAAGATACGATTCTCGTGCCCGGCCCAGCAGCTGATGAAGCCGTCCATGAGCGGATAGAACACATGAAGGCATGGTTCTTGGGCTTCGACGCCTGATTACGCTAAATAGGAGCAAGACATGGATCGCATCGTCGTAACAGGCATGGGCCTGGTTTCACCACTCGGCGTCGGCGTCAGCGCAGCCTGGAAACGACTGATCGAAGGTCATTCCGGTCTTAGGCTCTTACCGGGGACGATGGTCGACGATCTCGCCGCCAAGGTCGGCGGTGTCGTGCCCAACCTCGAAGAGGATTCCGAGGCCGGTTTCGACGCCGATCGCTACGTGCCGATGAAGGACCAGAAGAAGATGGACCGTTTCATCCTCTTTGCGATGGCCGCGGCCGAAGAGGCAGTGAAGCAAGCCGGCTGGCAGCCGACCGATCTTCGCGACCTTGAGCGCACAGCCACCGTGATCGCCTCGGGCATTGGTGGTTTTCCGGCAATCGCTGATGCGGTCCGGACAGCAGAAGCGCGCGGCGTACGGCGACTATCTCCCTTCACTGTCCCCTCTTTCCTCGTCAATCTCGCAGCCGGCCAGGTCAGCATCCGCTACGGTTACAAGGGACCGCTTGGCGCACCGGTCACCGCCTGCGCCGCCAGCGTCCAGGCAATCGGCGATGCGGCGCGACTGATCCGAGCTGGTGAGGCCGATGTGGCGATCTGCGGCGGCGCGGAAGCTTGCATCGACAAGGTCAGCCTCGGCGGCTTTGCGGCGGCACGCGCCCTCTCTACCGGCTTCAGCAATAGGCCGGAGGAAGCTTCCCGCCCCTTCGATGCCGCCCGCGACGGCTTCGTCATGGGCGAAGGCGCTGGCATGTTGGTGATCGAAACGCTGGATCATGCGCTGGCCCGCGGTGCCACGCCGCTTGCGGAACTCGTCGGCTACGGCACTGCAGCCGACGCCTATCACATGACAGCCGGCCCAGAGGATGGCGATGGAGCACGCCGGGCGATGCTGGCGGCTTTGTCGCAGGCTCGAATTTCGCCCCGCGAAGTCAAACATCTCAACGCCCATGCCACCTCGACGCCGGTCGGAGACCGCGGTGAGATGGAGGCGATCAAGACAGTATTCGGTCGCAATGGCGGCATTGCCGTCAGCGGTACGAAGGCTGCCACCGGCCATCTCCTCGGCGCCGCCGGCGGCCTGGAGGCTGTTTTCACGATCATGGCGCTGCGCGACCAAATCGCGCCGCCGAACCGCAATCTGCAGGACGCCGATCCCGCGACCGAAGGTATCGATCTCGTCGGAGCAACTGCCCGGCCGATGTCGATGGAATATGCGATCTCGAATGGTTTTGGATTTGGTGGCGTAAATGCCAGCGCCTTGTTTCGCCGCTGGCAATAGCCGCTTCTTCAAAAACGTGAAGCGCGCTATGCTCTCCGGGATATTCGCCGGAGATGTCGATGCGCGCTCTATCCCTTGTCGTCATACTCTGTCTCATCCTTGCGCCCGAAGCGCGTGCGGAAGACCCGGTGCAGACGGCGCAGACGCTGATCCAGGGACAGATAGAAGCCTTCCTGCAGAATGACGCCGCCACGGCCTATTCTTTCGCGGCGCCGGGCATCAAGGCGCTCTTTCCGGACAAGGACATCTTTTTCGCGATGGTGAAGAAGAGCTACCAGCCGGTCTATCACCCCGGCAACTATGCCTTCGGCAAAAGCCGCGCTATCGACAACGGCGCTGTCGTCTATCAGGAAGTGTTGATTACGGGTATCGACGATAAGGACTGGACGGCAATCTATCAGATAGCCCGACAGCCGGATGGCTCTTACAAGATCAACGGCGTACAGATCCTGCCCAATACGGCAAGCAAAGGCATTTGAGCAACATTGCGGGATTGGTGCCATAGAGCGGCGCGTCTATCACCCCGGATAGTACGCGCCGCTGAAAAGGCATTTGCAGGCGTTATTAGCCACGAATTCTAAGCGAGTTGCCGGAATAACCGTCCCCCGCGAAATCGGGGCGCGGCTGGGGGATCGCTATGGTCGAGATCGGTTCGACGACTGCCGTCCCATGCGTAACTGGCGCCGAAATCGGAGCCGGCGTCGGGATGGGAACCTCTGCCGGGATGGCAACCGTCGCTGTCTGCAGCGTGAAAGTCGGATTCGACACCGGCGTAAAGGTGGCGACGGACGGCGATTGTTGTACTTGCCGCGTTTCCGGCAATATGAACGGCGATTGCGTTGCCGACATGCCTTGCGGCGAAACGTAGTTCATCGCGACCTCATAGGCCGGAAGCGGCGCCGGGGTCTGCAGCTCGCCATCCCGGCCACGCTTCTCGTAGAACGCATTCCCGCCGGCTATCGCGACATAGTGCATGTTATTATAGGGGAACTTCAGGCCTTTGGTGTGGAAGAACATGGCATCCTTCACGCCCGCATGCCGCTCTCCGCGCAGAATAGCCGTGGCCGCCGTATCAAGCTCCGGTTCCGCCTCGGGGCGCACCAGCCTTGTCATTACGCCCGGCGCGAATTGCCGCTCCTGCGCGACGACGCCGCAAATCGAATTGGCATAAGCCCCCGAGGTCAGCCTGTTCATCACGACAGTGCCCACCGCCATGTACCCATCGTGGTCCGAATGCTCGGACTCAAAATACATGACACGCTTCAGACAGTCGCGGTCCTTGGCGGTGTAATTATAAGTTACCTTCGCCGGCTGGATCGATTTTGTCGAACTATGAGTAGCCGAAGATGTTTTCGTGTCAGTCGTGCAGCCTGTCGCCGCCAATCCGACAAATAACAAGCCGGACAGACATGTCCCCAATTTACCTTGCGCCCTCAACGGCAGGTGCCTCCTACTTATGATTAGAACAGCCCTTATCGATCAAGAAAAAGCGTTGTAGCCGAAATCCACAGGAATTCCAAACCCATCGCGATTAAATTAGCCAATGAAGCTTATCATCGGCGAACGGACCGTTTATTCCGATTCGCCATTTTTCCAAACGTTTTCTCATCGCACCGCTGTTTCGGCTGACCTCCCGGCCTATCGAAAAACCTCGAAAACGCCCCCCTGAAAACGTCCGGTTTGTGACGCGAAGATCGCATCACAAACCATTACAGACATTAATATTTTTGATTAGGCGCCTGGGTCTGGGCGCCAGCCGACCTCAATGAGAATTCGCCCCGGCGCAAAGCAGTAAAATAACCACGCGCCTCGCACCGCCGAAGGCGGTTGCCAGATCTCGCAGCCGGCCGATTTGGCCCGCTCAAATTGTTCGTCCACAGCCTCGCGCGACGGCAATATGAAGCCGATGTGATAGGTATTGCGTCCAACCGAGGCCGAATCACCTCCGCCGAACTTCTCGATCGGACGGCTGATGACCAATTCTAGACCGGCGTCGTCACGCAAAATGGCAAGGCCATTTACGCCCCGCGTCTCGACCTCGATCAGGCCGAAAGCGGATATCAGAACGTCCCTCGTCGCGTCGACATCGGGAACATGAAGATCAAGATGATTTAATCGCATGGCAGGCAGCTCCATAGGTCTTCCCGCGGAGGTATGCCGGCCGAAATCGCCCACACCAACGCGGGCGGCTCGGCCGGTATGACCGAGCTTCCGCGTCGTGGGTACTCGCGCCAAGGCGCGGAACAGAGCTTCCAGATAGAAGGGGTCGGGCTTACCGAAACCGACCCTGCCTTTTTCGACAATTCCGATTAGCGCCGATTTTGGGCAGGCGCAAGGACTGCGAACGGTGGACTAGAACCAAAGTGGTCAGCCAGACGCATCTCAAACCGGCTCGAGATCGCCCCTCGCCCAGTTCTCCTGCGTCTCCGCCATGAAGTCGGCGAAACGGCCCTCGGCGATCGCCTGCCGGATGCCCTGCATCAGTTCCTGATAGTAGGCGAGATTGTTCCAGGAGAGCAGCATGCCGCCGAGCGCCTCGTTGGCGCGGACGAGATGGTGCAGATAGGCGCGTGAATAGTCGCGCGAGGCTGGGCAATTCGATTGGTCATCGAGCGGGCGCATGTCTTCGGCGTGGCGGGCGTTGCGGATATTGACCTTGCCGCGGCGGGTAAACGCCAGACCGTGGCGACCGGAGCGGGTCGGCATCACGCAGTCGAACATGTCGATACCGCGGGCGACGGATTTCAGGATATCGTCCGGCGTGCCGACGCCCATCAGATAGCGCGGCTTTTCAGTCGGCAGTTCCGGCAGGGTGGTTTCCAGCATGCGCAGCATTACATCCTGCGGTTCGCCAACGGCAAGGCCACCGACGGCATAGCCCTTGAGATCCATCTGGCTCAGCGCCTGCGCCGAGCGGACGCGCAAATCAGGCACGTCGCCGCCCTGCACGATGCCGAACATCGCCTTACCGGGCTGGTCGCCGAAGGCGACCTTGCATCGCTCGGCCCAGCGCAGCGACATTTCCATGGCGCGCTCGATCTCCTTCGGGGTCGAAGGCAGAGCCACGCATTCGTCAAGCTGCATCTGGATATCGGAGCCGAGCAGGCCCTGGATCTCGATCGAGCGTTCCGGCGACATATGGTGCAGGCTGCCGTCGACATGCGACTTGAAGGTCACGCCCTGCTCATCGAGCTTGCGCAGACCGGACAGCGACATCACCTGGAAGCCGCCGGAATCGGTCAGGATCGGATGAGGCCAGCGGATCAGCTCATGCAGGCCGCCAAGACGGGCGACGCGCTCGGCTGTCGGGCGCAGCATCAAATGATAGGTATTGCCGAGGATGATGTCGGCGCCGCTCTCGCGCACCTGGTCGAGATACATAGCCTTAACGGTGCCGACCGTGCCGACCGGCATGAAGGCTGGCGTGCGGATGGTGCCGCGCGGCATGGAAACTTCGCCGAGGCGGGCGCCGCCATCGGTCTTCTTCAATGTGAACTGAAAGCTCTCGCTCATCTCGTCTTAGTCTTTCCGGTGGAGCAGGCTGCCATCGCCATAGGAATAGAAGCGATAGCCCGTCTCAATAGCATGGGTATAGGCCGCGCGCATGGTATCGAGGCCGGCAAAGGCCGACACCAGCATGAATAGCGTCGAGCGCGGCAGGTGAAAATTGGTCATCAGCAGATCGACCGCCTTGAAACGGTAGCCGGGCGTAATGAAGATGCCAGTCGCGCCAGACCAGGGCTTGATCGTACCATCCTCGGCGGCGGCACTTTCGAGCAGCCGCAGCGACGTGGTACCGACGCAGACGATGCGACCGCCCCTCGCCTTCACGGCGTTCAGCTTTTCCGCTGTCTCCGCATCGACATGGCCGATCTCGAAATGCATCTTGTGGTCTTCGGTGTCGTCTGCCTTGACCGGCAGGAATGTGCCGGCACCGACATGCAGCGTCACGAAATGCCGCTCGACGCCCATAGCGTCCAGCGTGGCAAACAGCGACGGGGTGAAATGCAGGCCGGCGGTGGGCGCGGCGACGGCACCCTCCTCGCGGGCATAGATGGTCTGGTAATCGGCGCGGTCGCGTTCGTCTTCCGGACGCTTGGCGGCGATATAGGGCGGCAGCGGGATATGGCCGACCCCAGCAATCGCCTCGTCCAGCGCCGGACCAGAAAGATCGAAGCGCAGCGTGATCTCGCCGCCCTCGCCCTTCTCCTCGACCACAGCATCAAGCGCGCCGAGAGCGCAGACATTCTCGCCATGGCCGAACTGGATGCGATCGCCGATCTTGATGCGCTTGCCCGGCTTGGCGAACGCCTTCCAGCCATCGGGTGCGGCGCGCATATGCAGCGTCGCCGAGACCTGCTGGCCGGGCGCGCCTTCGCGATGACGAATGCCTTCCAACTGGGCGGGTATAACTTTCGTATCGTTGAAGACAATAGCGTCGCCGGGGCGCAGGAAGGACGGGAGATCGCGGACTTGGCGATCGCTCAAGACCATCTCGGCATTCGGATCGACCACGAGCAGGCGCGCGCTATCGCGCGGCTCGGCGGGCCGGAGCGCGATACGCTCGTCCGGGAGGTCGAAATCGAAAAGGTCAACACGCATTCAGGCAATCCAGGCAAAGCGAAACCCGCCCCCGCGCCAAAGACGCAAGAGGCGGGTTTCAGGAATAATCACAATCAGACGTCGGCGGCAATCCGCGCGGAGACGATCGAGTCCGGATCCTTCACCGGCTCGCCGCGCTTGATCTTGTCGACATTGTCCATGCCGCTGATCACCTGGCCCCAGACCGAATACTGCTTGTTCAGCCAAGGTGCATCTGTGAAGCAGATGAAGAACTGCGAGTTGGCCGAGTTCGGGTTCTGCGAACGCGCCATCGAGCAGGTGCCGCGCGTATGCGTGGTGGCGGAAAATTCAGCCTTCAGGTCCGGCTTGGAGGAGCCGCCCGTACCAGCGCGGGCCGTATTGCCGCCGACCTTGCCATGCTCCACGTCGCCGGTCTGGGCCATGAAGCCGTCGATGACGCGGTGGAACACAACGCCGTCATAGGCCTTTTCGCGAGCGAGTTCCTTTATGCGGGCGACATGCTCGGGAGCGACCTGCGGCAGGAGCTGAATGACAACTTCGCCCTTGGTGGTTTCCAGGATGAGGGTGTTTTCGGGATCCTTGATCTCAGCCATTTTCGTTTCCTCGTTCTATGTTTGATTACGCATGATCCCCAAAACCGCTTCACACTTTTGGGGATCATGTCGCTTGGTTTGGCATGATCTTATCCAAAAACCGCATGGCACTTTTTGGGATCATGCCTGTGAAATTACTTCTTGCTGACGGTAACCTTGACCATCTTGTCCGGGTTGCTCACTTCGCCGTTCTGGCCCTCGCCGCGCTTGATCTTGTCGACGAGTTCCATGCCCGAGACGACCTTGCCGACGACCGTGTACTGGCCGTTCAGGAAATCGCCATCGGCGAACATGATGAAGAACTGCGAATTGGCGGAATTCGGATCCTGGGCGCGCGCCATGCCGACGACGCCGCGCGTAAACGGAACCTTGGAGAATTCGGCCGGAAGGTTAGGAAGATCGGAACCGCCGGTGCCGGCCTTGGCGGCGTCATAACCCTTCGTCGTGTTGCCGTACTGGACATCGCCGGTCTGGGCCATGAAACCATCGATGACGCGGTGGAAGACAACATTGTCATACGCACCCTTTTTCGCCAGCGCTTCGATCTGCGCGACATGCTTCGGAGCAACTTCGGGCATCAACTGGATGACAACCGGGCCATCCTTCAGCTGGATCGTCAGAAGATCGGTTGCCGCAGCCGAGATGGCGCTGCCTGCGAAGGCGGCGAGGCCGAGAAAGCCTGCCAATGCGATATGAAACAGTTTCATGGGTGCTCCGTTCGGGAAATGGATTTCGGCCTGGATTTTATTTGGCCGGATCTTTTAACTTGCCAGTCAGGGCTTCAAGAACCGCTGGCGGGACGAAGGCGCTGACATTGCCGCCCATGGAGGCGATCTGCCGCACCAATGTGGCGGTTATGGGCCGCGACGCCGTGCCGGCGGGCAGAAACAGAGTCTGAATATCCGGCGCCATCTGCCGGTTCATGCCCGCCATCTGCATTTCATAATCAAGATCGGTGCCATCGCGCAGGCCGCGCACCAGGAGGCTCGCGCCATGCTTGCGCGCCGCGTCGACCACGAGATTATCGAAAGAAACGACGGAAATATCGGCTGCCTTATTCGGCAGTGCATCGGCAAGCGACCGGTTGATCAGTTCGGCCCGTTCCTCGAAGGAAAAAAGTGGCTTCTTGCCGGGATGAATACCGATCGCGACAATGACCTTGGAGGCGACATTCAGCGCCTGCACGAGGACGTCCAGATGTCCATTGGTCATGGGATCGAAGGATCCGGGATAAAAGGCTGTCGTCATACCAAGCCGGCTCGTTGTTTCGACGCCTTTTGTCACGGATAGCCCCTTCTCGCAAGTCATTTACAACCCGGCGATGGCCTCTGAACGACAGATGAATGCAGCGTTCAAGCCCGTTTCAGATCGACAATGCTTTACTCACCGCAACATCGAAACGGGCCGAGTTAACCGGCTCATCCGCCTCCCGCTCAGGAATAACAGGCCATGTTGGTCCTCATCGTCGCAGTCGCCATTGTCGGCTCTCTCGTCATCGAACACGTCGCTCACCTGTTCGCGAACAACTATGAAATCGAATGGGTAAGCCGTGTCGACAGGGATGGCGGCATTTCTGCTCAAGAAATCATCAGCGCCATGCGCAAAACGCATCGCGAATCTGAACGCCAGATGAACAAGGCATTCAAGGTTGCTTCAGATGGGCGTTGGTAAATAGAGGCCAACATATGGCGGAACCATTCACGAGCCGCTGCGTTAAAGTACGAACCTTAAATTTGCACGTTGCTGTAAGAAGGAAAAAGAGTATGCCCGACAAGATCACCCTTATTAACGTTGTTTGGATGACGATGATTTCCGGAATGCTTGCAGCAACGATCGCGCTTTACGATCAAAAGCCTGACCAGTCGAAGATCTATGGTCCCTTTGCTTCGGCTCGTTCCTTTACCGCCTCCAGCCAATACTAAAGGGATCTGAACGCTAGTTCCACGAGAGGAAGGGAGCGATCATGTTCACGATATTAACGGTGCTTACGCTTTTCATCAGCTGCATGTTCGTTGTGTCCGTCGCATCCACCATATCGGCGCTCCATCGCGAAAGCGAAGAGAGCAAGAAGCTGAACAAGCGTCACGGAACACTCTGACCCCTAGGGTTCCTGGCAATCTCCCCACCCGCGCGCGGCCCTCCAGGCGCCCGGGACCATTCAAACCGGACGCTCCCCAGCGTCCGGTTTTTTCTATGCAGTGGCTGCACAGCGGAAATCATGAAATCAGCGAGAAGCCGCCGCTCGGTGACAAGGGCCGCAGCTTCGTTCTTTGACGCCCAGCTACTTTGAATGGTTGCAAAAATCGGAGTTCCCGGCCGACCTCCGCGACAGAAACTCCCCTGATCTTTCATTGCGACTATCTGCACCTTGAGAAGGCATCGGCCCTGTTGTCACCCGCAGACGGCGGATGATGGAAGGCTTTCAGCATGGCGAGGACGCATACTGCATTCCGGGATCCACAGATGCCGGCGCTCGATTGCTGGCATCTACTACCAAATAGACAAAAAAACGGGCGGCCAAGCCGCCCGTTTTCCATTTGGTTTACGAAGAGCGCGAGCTATTCCTCGCTGGCACCTTCTTCGGCCTCGCCTGCAGGCGCCTCGGCCTCTCCATTCGGCACACCATCCTCAGCATCTGCTTCGACGGCGTCATCATCACCTTCCGGCTCGCTGATGCGCTCAACCGAAACAACCTTTTCGTCCTTAGCGGTCGAGAAGATGGTAACGCCCTTGGTGGCACGGCTCGCGATGCGAATGCCGCCGACCGGAACACGGATCAGCTGACCGCCATCCGACACCAGCATGATCTGATTGCTTTCCTCGACCGGGAAGGCGGCAACCAGTTCGCCGATCTCGGCAGTCTTCGACGTGTCGGTGGCGCGGATACCCTTGCCGCCACGGCCGGAGATACGGAAATCGTAGGAAGACGAACGCTTGCCGAAACCCTTTTCCGAAACTGTCAGCACGAATTGCTCCAGTGCCTTCAGCTGTTCATAGCGCTCATCGCTCAGCTGTCCCTCTTCGGTGACTTCCTCGCCAACCAGCGCAATTTCCTCTTCCTCGCCCGTGGTCGAGCGACGCTCGCTGGTCGAGCGCTTGAGATAGGCAGCGCGCTCCCAGGGTTCGGCATCCACATGGTTGACGATGGTCATCGAAATGATGCTGTCGCCCGAGGCCAGCGAGATGCCGCGAACGCCGATGGAATTGCGGCCGGCGAAGACACGCACGTCCGAGACCTGGAAGCGAATGCACTGTCCAAGCGCCGTCGTCAGAAGCACATCGTCATGTTCGGTGCAGGTCTCGACGGAGAGGATTTCGTCGCCCTCTTCCTCGAGCTTCATGGCGATCTTGCCGTTGCGGTTCACCTGCACGAAATCCGACAGTTTGTTGCGGCGCACGGTGCCGCGCGTCGTCGAGAACATGACGTCGAGATTGTCCCAACTCGTCTCATCCTCGGGCAGCGGCATGATCGTGGTTATGCGTTCGCCGGGCTCCAGCGGCAACATGTTGATCAGGGCCTTGCCGCGCGATGTCGGCGTGCCGATCGGCAGGCGCCAGACCTTCTCCTTATAGACGATGCCGCGCGACGAGAAGAACAGCACCGGCGTATGCGTATTGAGAACGAATAGCCGGGTAACGAAATCTTCGTCGCGCGTCGTCATTCCGGAGCGACCCTTGCCGCCGCGGCGCTGGGCGCGGTAGGTGGTGAGCGGCACGCGCTTGATGTAGCCGAGATGCGAAACGGTGACGACCATGTCCTCACGGGCAATCAGATCCTCGTCGTCCATCTCGAGACCGCCATCGACGATCTCGGTGCGGCGCGGCGTTCCGAACTCGTCGCGAACGGCAATAAGCTCTTCTTTTACAATAGTTTGGATACGGACACGCGACGAGAGAATGTCGAGGTAATCCTTAATCTCAGCGCCGATCTTGTTGAGCTCGTCGCCGATTTCGTCACGGCCAAGTGCCGTCAGGCGGGCAAGACGCAGCTCGAGAATGGCGCGCGCCTGCTCTTCCGAAAGATTATAGGTGCCGTCTTCGTTGATGCGGTGACGCGGATCATCGATTAGCCGGATAAGGGATTCGACATCTTCCGCCGGCCAGCGGCGGGTCATCAGCTCTTCGCGCGCCGATTGCGGATCGGGGGCGCGGCGGATAACGCGGATGACTTCGTCGATATTGGCGACGGCGATGGCGAGACCGACCAGGACGTGAGCGCGTTCTCGCGCCTTGCGCAGCAGGTACTTGGTGCGGCGGCTGACGACATCTTCGCGGAAGGACACGAAGGCGCGCAGCATGTCGAGCAGGGTCAACTGTTCGGGCTTGCCGCCATTCAGAGCCACCACGTTGGCGCCGAAAGACGTCTGCAGCGGCGTATAGCGGTAAAGCTGGTTTAGGATGACGTCGGCATTGGCGTCGCGCTTCAGCTCGACAACGACGCGGTAGCCCTGGCGGTCGGATTCGTCGCGCAGATCAGAGATGCCTTCGATGCGCTTTTCGCGCACCAGTTCGGCCATCTTCTCGATCATCGTCGCCTTGTTCACCTGATAGGGAATTTCGGTGATGATGATCTGCTCGCGGTCGCCGCGCATCGGCTCGATCGCAGCGACGCCGCGCATGACGATGGAGCCTCGCCCTGTCTCATAGGCCGAGCGGATGCCGGCGCGGCCGAGGATCTTGGCGCCCGTCGGGAAATCCGGACCTGGAATGATCTGCATGATCTCCGGCAGTTCGATCGCCGGATTGTCGATCAGCGCGATACAGCCATCGATCACTTCGGAGAGGTTATGCGGCGGAATATTGGTCGCCATGCCCACAGCGATACCGCCGGAGCCGTTGACGAGCAGGTTCGGGAACTTTGCCGGCACGACGACAGGCTCGCTCAGCGTGCCGTCGTAGTTGTCACGGAAATCGACGGTTTCCTTGTCGAGATCGTCGAGCAGCGAATGCGCCACCTTCTGCAGGCGGCATTCCGTATAACGTTCGGCCGCCGGCGGATCGCCATCGACGGAACCGAAATTGCCCTGCCCGTCGATCAACGGCAGGCGAAGCGACCAGGGCTGCGCCATGCGGGCGAGCGCGTCGTAAATCGCGAGGTTACCGTGCGGATGGTATTTACCCATCACGTCACCGGTTACGCGGGCGCACTTCACATATTTCTTGTTCCAGTCGATCCCGAGTTCCGACATGCCGTAGAGGATGCGTCGATGAACGGGCTTGAGACCATCGCGAACATCGGGAAGCGCGCGGCTGACGATCACGCTCATCGCGTAATCGAGGTACGACCGCTGCATTTCCTCCATGATGGAAATTGGCTCGATGCCTGGCGGGAGCTTCCCGCCGCCGGGTGGTGTTTGCTCAGTCAAAACAGATCACGATCTCTTTTAGAATCACTGCGAAATTTATAGCCGAAAGGCCTTGCGAGCGCCAATTTTGGCGGGTGCTTTTGAACAGGCTTTTGCCCTGTTAACCCGCTAAATCGAACATTTCCGTGGCAGCACGTCCCGGATTGGCCGCATTGCGCTTTGCGAAAGCCCATTCCTCGCATATCAATGGGTCAACAACCATAGAAAACAAATGGCTGGGGAACATATGGCGAGCGCGGACACGCTAATCAATGCCTTCACGACGCTGCTTGTCACGGTCGATCCGCCAGGTCTCGCTCCGCTTTTCATCGGCCTCACGGCGGGCATGAACCGGGCCGAACGCAAGCAGGTGGCGTTGCGCGGATCCCTGATCGCCTTCTTCATCCTGGCTGCCTTCGCTTTGTTCGGCGCCAGCGTGCTCGGCATCCTCGGCATCTCCATTGGCGCCTTCCGCATTGCCGGCGGCCTGCTGCTCTTCTGGATCGCCTTCGAGATGGTGTTTGAGAAGCGGCAGGACCGGAAGGAGAAGACGACCGAGGTCGCGATCACCAAGGATCATATCCACAATATCGCGGTCTTCCCCCTCGCCTTGCCATTGATCGCCGGCCCCGGTGCCATTTCGGCAACCATCCTGCTTGCCGGTTCGTTGCAGACCACATTCGACCGGGCACAGCTGATCGGCGTCATCGCCGTCAATCTCGGGCTTGTCTTCGCGGCGCTCGCAATCTCCGACAGGCTCGACCGCATGCTGGGAGCAACCGGCCGCGCCATCCTGACCCGCCTGCTCGGCGTCATACTCGCAGCACTTGCCGCCCAATTCGTCGTGGACGGCGTGCGGTCCGCCCTCACGCTCGCATAGAAAAGCCCGCCGGGAAAGGCGGGCTGCTCAACACAATTCTGTATGATCTCTCGATCAGGGCCGCTCGATCAAAACGGGATATCGTCGTCCAGATCACGCGAGAAATTGCTGCCGCCACCGCTGCTTGCGGGAGCGCCACGGCTTGCACCAGCGTTGCGGCCTCCGCCGGATGACGGCGCGGGCTGGCCGTAGTCGTCACCGCCGTAATCACCGCCACCAAAATCACCGCCGCCGCCACGATTACCGCCGCCACCGCCTTCACCGCGACCGTCCAGCATGGTCAGCGTCGAATTGAAGCCTTGCAGCACGATTTCGGTCGAATACTTGTCCTGGCCGTTCTGATCCTGCCACTTGCGGGTCTGGAGCGCGCCTTCGATATAGACCTTGGCGCCCTTCTTCAGGTACTGTTCGGCGACCTTGCAGAGACCTTCGTTGAAGATCACCACACGGTGCCATTCGGTCTTTTCCTTGCGCTCGCCGGAATTGCGATCTCGCCAGGTTTCCGATGTCGCGATGTTGAGATTGGCGATCGGACGGCCATCCTGCGTGCGGCGAATTTCCGGGTCCGCCCCGAGATTTCCAACCAGAATTACCTTGTTCACACTGCCGGCCATGACACCACCCTACTTGCCGCCCATCGACGGCTCTGAAATTCTATCCGCGCACCTTAGACCATTGCCGCCATCAGGTGCTATTTAAGCAATCATCCAAGGGAGCTTCATCCACAAGGAATTTTGTTCTTTCTTTGTTCTATTTTATCCCTATGATCCTGTCAACCGAATCGAAAACCTGACGCTGCCCTTCATTTCAGCCTCGACTCACAGCCCGGCATCACTAAATAAAGGCAGACATCAAGGGACCAAGCGGACGACGATGAGTGAACTGAAGACTATATCCATACGTGGCGCGCGCGAGCACAATCTCAAGGGCATCGATCTCGACCTTCCGCGCAACAAGCTGATCGTCATGACCGGCCTTTCCGGCTCGGGCAAGTCCTCGCTCGCCTTCGACACGATCTATGCCGAGGGGCAGCGTCGCTATGTCGAGAGCCTGTCGGCCTATGCGCGGCAGTTTCTGGAGATGATGCAGAAGCCTGACGTCGACCAGATCGACGGCCTGTCGCCGGCGATTTCGATCGAGCAGAAGACGACCTCGCGCAATCCGCGCTCGACGGTCGGCACCGTCACCGAAATTTACGACTATATGCGCCTGCTGTTTGCCCGCGTTGGCGTGCCCTATTCGCCGGCGACTGGCCTGCCGATCGAGAGCCAGACCGTCAGCCAGATGGTTGACCGCGTGCTCGCCTACGAGGAAGGCACCCGGCTCTACATTCTGGCGCCGCTCGTGCGCGGCCGTAAGGGCGAATACAAGAAGGAACTGGCGGAGCTCATGAAAAAGGGCTTCCAGCGCGTCAAGGTCGACGGGCAGTTCTACGAAATCGCCGATGTGCCGGCGCTCGACAAGAAGTATAAGCACGATATCGATGTCGTGGTTGACCGCATCGTCGTCAGACCCGACATGGCGGCCCGCCTGGCGGACAGCTTCGAAACCTCGTTGCGTCTGGCCGATGGCCTTGCTGTTGCAGAATTTGCCGACAAGCCGCTGCCGCCGGAGGAGACCTCCGCCGGTGGTTCCGCCAACAAGTCGCTGAACGAAACGCATGAGCGCGTGCTGTTTTCGGAAAAATTCGCCTGCCCGGTCTCCGGCTTTACCATTTCGGAAATCGAGCCGCGCCTCTTCTCGTTCAACAATCCCTTCGGCGCCTGTCCGTCCTGCGATGGCCTCGGCTCGCTGAAGAAGATCGATCCCGCGCTGATCGTACCCGAACCGGAACGGACACTACGCGACGGCGCGATCTCTCCCTGGGCCAAATCGACCTCGCCCTATTACAATCAGACACTGGAAGCAC
Source organism: Rhizobium sp. RCC_161_2 (assembly GCF_041355235.1). Lineage (NCBI taxonomy): Bacteria > Pseudomonadati > Pseudomonadota > Alphaproteobacteria > Hyphomicrobiales > Rhizobiaceae > Rhizobium > Rhizobium sp. RCC_161_2. The sequence goes on from NZ_JBFUPL010000002.1 coordinate 549,731, forward strand.
TCGGCAAGCATTACGGCTTCAAGCTCGGCAGCCGCTGGAGCGACTTGTCGGATACAGCGAAGGACGTCATTCTCAACGGCACCGAGGACAAGATCGAGTTCCACTACGCCGACGGCGCTCGCTCCTACACGACGCACAAGAATTTCGAAGGCATCGTGCCGAACCTCGAGCGGCGCTGGAAGGAAACGGATTCCGCTTGGGCACGCGAGGAGATCGAGCGCTTCATGTCGGCTGCCCCCTGCCCGGCCTGTAATGGCTATCGCCTGAAGCCGGAGGCGCTGGCGGTCAAGATCAACAAGCTGCACATCAGCCAAGTCGCGGAAATGTCGATCCGGATTGCCCGCGACTGGTTCGACGTGCTGCCGGCGACCTTCACCGACAAGCAGAACGAGATCGCGGTGCGTATCCTGAAGGAGATCCGCGATCGCCTGCGCTTCCTTAATGACGTCGGCCTCGAATATCTGAGCCTGTCGCGCAATTCCGGCACGCTGTCCGGCGGCGAAAGCCAGCGTATTCGCCTGGCCTCGCAGATCGGCTCAGGTCTGACGGGTGTGCTCTACGTCCTTGACGAGCCCTCGATCGGCCTGCATCAGCGCGATAATGCCCGCCTGCTGGAAACGCTGAAGCATCTGCGCGACATCGGCAATACGGTGATCGTCGTCGAACATGACGAGGATGCGATCATGACGGCGGATGACGTGGTCGATATCGGCCCCGCCGCCGGCATCCATGGCGGCCAGGTGGTGGCGCATGGCACACCGCAGGAGATCATGGCAAACCCGAAGTCGCTGACCGGGAAATATCTCTCCGGCGAACTCGGCGTGCCGGTTCCCAACGAGCGCCGCAAGATCAAGAAGGGCAAGGAGATCAAGGTCGTCGGCGCCAGGGGCAACAACCTCAAGGACGTCACTGCTGCGATCCCGCTCGGCGTCTTTACCGCCGTTACCGGCGTTTCCGGCGGCGGCAAATCGACCTTCCTGATCGAGACGCTCTACAAGTCGGCCGCACGCCGCGTCATGGGCGCACGCGAAATCCCGGCCGATCACGACCGCATCGACGGCTTCGAGCATATCGACAAGGTGATCGACATCGACCAGTCGCCGATTGGCCGCACGCCGCGCTCGAACCCGGCGACCTATACCGGAGCCTTCACACCGATCCGCGACTGGTTCGCCGGCCTGCCGGAGGCCAAGGCGCGTGGCTATCAGCCGGGTCGCTTCTCCTTCAACGTCAAGGGCGGCCGCTGCGAGGCCTGTCAGGGCGACGGCGTCATCAAGATCGAGATGCACTTCCTGCCCGACGTCTACGTCACCTGCGACGTCTGCCACGGCAAGCGCTACAACAGGGAGACGCTGGACGTTACCTTCAAGACCAAATCGATTGCCGATGTGCTCGATATGACGGTCGAGGAAGGTGTCGATTTCTTCGCGGCCGTTCCCGCCGTGCGCGACAAGCTTCAATCCCTGAAGGATGTCGGCCTCGGCTATATCAAGGTCGGCCAGCAAGCCAATACGCTTTCGGGTGGCGAAGCGCAGCGCGTCAAGCTAGCCAAGGAACTGTCGAAGCGATCTACAGGCCGCACGCTTTACATTCTCGACGAACCGACCACCGGTCTGCATTTCCACGACGTCGCCAAGCTTCTGGAAATGCTGCACGAACTGGTCAACCAGGGCAATTCGGTTGTTGTCATCGAGCACAATCTCGAAGTCATCAAGACTGCTGACTGGATACTCGACTTCGGTCCCGAAGGCGGTGATGGCGGTGGCGAGATCGTTGCCACGGGCACGCCGGAGATGATCGTCAAGGAGAAGCGCTCCTATACGGGACAATTCCTCAAGGAGTTGCTGGAGCGGCGGCCGATGAAAAAAGTGGCGGCGGCGGAGTAAGGTAGCCTCGCTCAATCAATGGAGGAGAGAATGACCAAAACCGGAACGATCCGAACCGGCATTGGCGGCTGGACGTTTGAGCCTTGGCGCGGGACATTCTATCCCGACACGCTGAAGCAGAAGGACGAACTCAATTTCGCCAGTCGCCAGCTAAAGGTGATCGAGGTCAACGGCACCTATTACAGCACGCAGAAACCGGAGGTTTTTGCCAAATGGGCGGCCGACGTGCCGGATGGTTTCATCTTCTCGCTAAAAGCGACGCGTTTCGTCACCAATCGGCGCGTGCTTGCCGAGGCGGGTGAGTCGATGCAGCGCTTTCTCACATCCGGCATCAGCGAGCTGGGCGATCATCTCGGACCGCTGCTCTGGCAGTTCGCGCCGACCAAGAAATTCGATCCGGATGATTTCGAGGCGTTTCTGAAGCTGCTGCCGACCAAGCAAGACGGCCTTGCGCTCCAGCACGTCGTCGAGGTCCGGCATGACTCGTTCAAGGTGCCGGAATTCGTCGCCCTGCTCGCAAAATACAATATCGCGCCGGTCTGCGCCGAGCATTTCGAATATCCGATGATCGCCGACGTGACCGCCGATTTCGTCTATGCCCGCCTGCAGAAGGGCTCCGACGACATCAAGACCTGCTATCCGCCGAAGGACCTGAAGGCCTGGGCGAAACGGCTGGAGACCTGGGCAGAGGGCAAGATACCCGATGATCTGCCGCTGATCGACGGAAGCCGGAAGGTCAAGGCCGAGCCGCGCGACGTCTTCGCCTTCATGATCCATGAGGGCAAGGTCAATGCGCCTTATGGCGCGATCGCGCTGCAGGAAGAAGTGGCGAAATAGCGTCTATCAAAAGGGCGTGACGTGGGAGACGAGATCCTCCGCCGTTAGTCCTTTTCCGGCGCGCTGCCCGGCCACGCCATGCAGCCAGACACCGGCGGCCGCGGCTTCGAAGGCGGGAGTTCCCTGCGCCATCAATCCGCCGATGATACCGGCCAGCACGTCGCCGGAGCCGGCGGTGGCAAGCCATGGTGGGGCGTTCGCATTGATCAGCGCCCGGCCGTCAGGCGCGGCAATAACACTATCGGCGCCCTTATAGATAACCGCGGCATGAGCCCGCGCCGCAGCCGCCCTGGCCTTACCCACCTTGCTCAGCGCGCCGTCGGCGGCGATATCGGGGAAAAGTCGGACGAACTCACCCTCATGCGGCGTCAGCACCAGACGCGTCCGACCATCGGCGAAGGCGTCGAACAGGCGCTGGGGATCATCGCGAAACGAGGTGATGCCGTCGGCGTCGAGCACCAGATGGCGGTCACTCAAAGCCAGAGCAAACTGGCGGGCCTTTTCGCCGGCGCCGAAACCGGGGCCGAGGACGAAGGTCGAAAGGCGCTTGTCGGATAGCCACTCATGCAATACTGCCTCGTCCTCGACGGGGTGCAGCATGATTGCTGTCAGCATGCCGGCGTTGACCGCCAGCGCCTGTTCCGGTGAGGCGATGGTGACGAGCCCTGCCCCCGCTTTCAGCCCCGCCATGGCCGACATGCGCGCCGCTCCCGTGGCTATTGCGCCGCCCGAAAAGACGACGAGGTGACCACGCTTGAATTTGTGGGTGTCGGTGACAGCCGCCGGTAGGCTCGCCTGCCATTGCGCCGGCGTATTTTCCGCAAGCGTGTCATTCGCCTGTGCACGGACTATTCGGGCGGGGATGCCGATGTCGAAAACCTCCAGAGCACCGCAAAGCTCCCGCCCCGGTATCAGCAGATGGCCGGGCTTACGGGTCATGAAGGTGACCGTGCGTTCCGCACGGAAAGCAGCACCAAGTATTTGTCCGCTGCCGCCATCAAGGCCGGAGGGCAAGTCGATGGCAATGACGGGAACGCCGGCTTCGGCAACCCGCGCGATGATTGTGGCGACCTGATCGGGGACTGGGCGGGAAAGGCCCGCGCCGAAAATAGCATCGATAACCACATCGCCGGCAAGTGGCAGATAGCGTTCCAACGTCTCCCCCGCGGTCGGGCAATCGGCAAAAGCGCGGGCGGCATCGCCCTTGAGCCTTTTGGGTTCGCCCAGATGATAGAGTTGAACCTGCGCGCCGCTTTGGCGAAGCGCGCGCGCCGCCACGTAGCCGTCGCCGCCGTTGTTGCCGGGACCGCAAAGAACAACATATCGCAGGGCTTCAGGGAAATGCCGAAGGGCGCTTGCGGCCACCGCCTGCCCCGCCTTTTCCATGAGGCCATAGGAATCGATACCCGAAGCGGCCGCGGCGTGATCGACGGCGGCCATATCGTCAGGCGAAAGAAGCAGATCGGCGAGAGGTAACATCATGATGGACAATATTGAATCCCAAACCTGCCTGAAAAACAACCGTCATTCCCCAGCTTGATGTGAACAATAATTATGCATTTGCTTAAAATAAGTCCACACACCGCAAACGCCCCACCAAGGTACGATTGTGAGAGTTGAGGCAACTTTTCGCAAAAATTTGCTTATCCCGCTCATTTTCGTGCGAAATCGCTTTCATTTTCCCGAAAAATCCTCATCAATCCGAGGTCTCGGCGTCAATTCGCCGGGATTTTTTTGCAGCAGCCCACTCTGAACTGGCATGATACGTGCATCACGTTGGCCGAGCGGGGAGTAGTCCTGCTGTAACAGGAAAAGCGGAGAGACATTTTCTCATGAAAAAGATCGAAGCGATCATCAAGCCTTTCAAGCTCGACGAAGTGAAGGAAGCCCTTCAGGAAGTCGGCCTGCAGGGCATCACCGTCACGGAAGCGAAGGGCTTCGGTCGTCAGAAAGGCCACACGGAACTTTACCGTGGTGCTGAATACGTCGTTGACTTCCTGCCGAAGGTGAAGGTCGAAGTCGTATTGGCGGACGAAAATGCGGAGGCGGTGATCGACGCTATCCGCAAGGCAGCACAGACTGGCCGTATTGGCGACGGAAAGATTTTCGTCTCCAACATCGAAGAGGTCATTCGAATCCGCACCGGTGAAACTGGCATAGACGCCATATAACCGCCCGGCCTTTTCGGCCGCGGCTAAAAATCGTCATCTAAGTCAAGGGAAGAGAAATTTAATGACGACGGCAAGCGAAATTCTCAAACAGATCAAGGACAACGACGTCAAGTTCGTTGACTTGCGCTTTACCGACCCCAAGGGCAAGCTGCAGCACGTCACCATGGATGTGGTCTGCGTCGATGAAGACATGTTCGCCGATGGCGTCATGTTCGACGGCTCCTCGATTGCGGGCTGGAAGGCCATCAATGAATCCGACATGGTGCTGATGCCGGACCCGGATACGGTCCACATGGACCCGTTCTTCGCGCAGTCCACCATGGTCATCCTCTGTGACATTCTCGACCCGGTTTCGGGAGAAGCCTACAACCGTGACCCGCGCGGCACCGCCAAGAAGGCCGAAGCCTACCTCAAGGCATCCGGCATTGGCGACACCGCCTTCTTTGGTCCGGAAGCCGAATTCTTCGTCTTCGACGACGTCAAGTACAAGGCCGATCCTTACAATACCGGCTTCAAGCTCGATTCCAGCGAGCTGCCGTCCAACGACGACACCGATTATGAAACCGGCAACCTCGGCCACCGTCCGCGCGTCAAGGGCGGCTACTTCCCGGTCCCGCCGGTCGACAGCGCCCAGGACATGCGCTCGGAAATGCTGACGGTTCTCGGCGAAATGGGCGTCGTCGTCGAAAAGCATCACCACGAAGTTGCCGCCGCTCAGCACGAACTTGGCATCAAGTTCGACACGCTGGTGCGCAACGCCGACAAGATGCAGATCTACAAGTATGTCGTTCACCAGGTCGCCAATGCCTATGGCAAGACGGCAACCTTCATGCCGAAGCCGATCTTCGGTGACAACGGCTCCGGCATGCACGTTCACCAGTCGATCTGGAAGGGTGGCAAGCCGACCTTCGCTGGCGATGAATATGCTGGCCTCTCCGAGAGCTGCCTCTACTACATCGGCGGCATCATCAAGCATGCCAAGGCGATCAACGCCTTCACCAACCCGTCGACGAACTCCTACAAGCGTCTCGTCCCGGGTTACGAAGCTCCGGTTCTGCTTGCCTACTCGGCGCGCAACCGCTCGGCTTCCTGCCGCATCCCCTTCGGCTCCAACCCGAAGGCAAAGCGCGTCGAAGTCCGCTTCCCTGACCCGACCGCCAACCCCTACCTCGCCTTCGCAGCTATGCTGATGGCGGGTCTCGACGGTATCAAGAACAAGATCCATCCGGGCAAGGCCATGGATAAGGACCTGTACGACCTGCCGCCGAAGGAACTGAAGAAGATCCCGACGGTCTGCGGCTCGCTGCGCGAAGCGCTCGAAAGCCTGGACAAGGACCGCAAGTTCCTAACCGCCGGCGGCGTCTTCGACGACGACCAGATCGATGCTTTCATCGAACTGAAGATGCAGGAAGTCATGCGCTTCGAAATGACCCCGCATCCGGTCGAATACGACATGTACTACTCGGCATAAGAACCGAGGTTAAAGCCCCGGTTCGCCGGGGCTTTTTCATTATCGGCAAGCGTGAGGCAGGCATTTATCGGTCACGGCTGCCTCACTGGATGTCACATTTTATGTATCGCATGATCGAACAATCAGGGGTGATCGGCGTTACTTGAATGTGACGGTTACATGAAGGAATCGGGGCAAAATCCTTGATATCGGCGGTGAAACTCACCACATGATTGCTTGAAAGGAAGTCGCGCCATGAAACAACGCAACGCAAAGTTCAATATAGGCGACGTGGTTCGACACCGGATGTTCCCATTTCGCGGTGTCATCTTCGACGTCGACCCGGAATTCGCCAATACCGAAGAATGGTGGAATTCCATTCCGATGGAAGTGCGGCCCAGCAAGGACCAGCCCTTCTATCACCTTCTCGCCGAAAACGACGAGACGGAGTATGTCGCATACGTATCCGAGCAGAACCTGATCAATGACGAGAGCGGCGTTCCGCTCCGCAATCCACAGATCGCTCAGATTTTCGACCAGGCGCCCACAGGTGAGCTCAAGCCCAAGATGAGCCTCGCGCATTAAGCACCTATTTCATAACAGGTTTCCCGAAGGGAAGACGCTCCCCAACGTCTTCCCTTTCGTTTTGAGCGGTTCACCTTTCTTCAGACCGGTGCCGCAATAGAAAAAGCCCGGCTCACGCCGGGCTTTTTCATGAAATCTCACAGGGCCGCAGCTTACTGCTTGGCGGCTTTCTGAGCGTCTTCGAGCTTTTTGCGAGCTTCCTCAGCCTTCTTCTGCATGCTGTCCTGCAGGCTCTTCTGGCTTTCGGCCAACTTAGAGTCGGAGATGGCAGCACCGTCAAAGGCGGCGCCGAAACCGGTCAACGAAATCTTGATCGGGTTCGGAGCGCGACGGAAGTTGATCGAGGTGAAGGTCACGTCCGTGCCCTTCTTCAAAGCCGCGATCATGGCGTCGGTCACCGGCACTTCTGCCGTGCACTTGTCCGGCATGCAGACAGCGTAATCGAGCTTCTGGCCCTTGCCGCCATCGATCTGCATGGTGATGCCCGGAGGGATCAGGCGTGCGGTCGGAACGGAAATCTGCAGAATCTTGCGGTTGACCTTGCCGTCGATCGAGATGAGGCCGACTGCCGTCACGAGCTGACCATTGTTGGCCATCATGAGGTTTTGAACGATGCAGATATCGGCATCGTCCTGCTTGGTGCAGGTCTTGTACCAGCCGAGGCGCGGCTGGTTAGCATCGCCGCCACCGTCGGCAGGGGCTGCGCCGGAGGCATCCTGAGCGAAGGCAGCGGCCGGAAGCGCTGCACCGATCATGAGAGCCAGAGCAGACAGACCTGCCCGCGTTTTGTTGTCAGTCTTGAACATCATAGCGAAACCGCCTCCTGAAATCCGATGCGGGACGACAGCCTGTCGCCCCATGCCAACCGGGTCAAACCAACGTCCACCTGTCGAATGAATAAGGCGAATGCATGACCCGGGAAACCCGGGACTTCTGTTACATCGCACAGGCGAGGATATCCAGCTTTTCTTTGGTCTTTTCTGCTGAGACCCAAGAATTCCCCGGCCGCGTGTTGAATTCGGCACTGTCGTGATAAGGTCCGGCAGAATCATACCCCTTACCGGAAAGGATGCCATGCAAGCGCTCCGGATCGCTACTCTCCTGTTCTTCGCAGCATTCTGCAATGTGGCGGCCGCGCAGCCGCTCTACGGCATCGCAATGCATGGAGATCCCGCCTTGCCGGCGGATTATACACATTTTCCCTACGTCAATCCGAACGTCAAAAAGGGTGGGCGTATCAGCTATGGCGTCGTCGGCACCTTCGACAATCTCAATCCCTTCATTTTAAAGAGCATGCGTACGACGGCGCGCGGCATGTGGGATCCCGATTACGGCAATCTCATCTACGAATCGCTGATGCAGCGCTCGCGCGACGAGCCCTTCACCCTTTATGGACTGCTGGCACAGACGGTCGAATGGGATGAGAGTCGCAGTTTCATCCAGTTCAACCTCAATCCGAACGCCAAATGGTCGGACGGGCAGCCAGTGACGCCCGAGGATGTGATTTTCACCTTCGAGCTCCTGCGCGACAAGGGCCGTGTGGTCTTCTCCTCCCCGCTGCAGGCGGTCAGTAAGATGGAGAAGGTCGGCGAGCATGGCGTGCTGATCCATTTCAACGATAAGGCGAATCGCGAAACGCCGCTGATCATCGCCTCGTCGCTGCCAATCCTGCCGAAACACGCCACCGATCCGGAGAGTTTCGACCGGACCACGCTTGCCATTCCCATCGGCTCCGGCCCCTATGGGATCAAGAGCATCGACCCCGGCCAACGCATCATCTTCCAACGCAATCCCGACTATTGGGGCAAGGATATTCCGACGAAGGTCGGCGTCGACAATTACGACGAGATTTCCGTCACCTATTTCCTGCAGGAAACCACGCTGTTCGAAGCTTTCAAGAAGGGCGATATCGACGTCTATCCCGACGGCAGCCCGGGCCACTGGCAACAGGCCTATGACTTTCCCGCAGCCACCTCCGGCGCCGTCGTCAAGGACGTTTTCAAGCCGAAGCTGCCGAGCGGCATGTTCGGTTTCGTCTTCAACACGCGCCGGCCGATCTTCGCCGACAAGAAGGTGCGGCAGGGCCTCACCCTTGCCTTCGATTTCGAATGGGTCAACCGCAGCCTTTCCTCGAACGCCTATACCCGCACGCAGAGTTACTGGCAGAACTCCGATCTCTCATCGCTCGGCGTGCCCGCCAATGCACGAGAGCTTGCCATGCTCGGCCCGATCAAGGATCGCATTGATCCCGATGTGCTCGACGGTAGCTACAGACTGCCTGTCAGCGACGGTTCCGGCCGCGACCGGGCCATCCTGCGCAAGGCCGTCGATCTGCTCAAGCAGGGCGGCTACACGATCAAAGGCGAAAAGATGGTCGATAGCGCCGGGCGTCAGCTCAGCTTCGAGATCATGACGCAGAATGCCGATCAGGAGCGCATCGCAATCGCCTATCGCCGGTCTTTGGCGCTGCTCGGCATCGCCGTGACGATCCGTACCGTCGATGATTCGCAATATCAGCTCCGGACGATCAGCTACGATTATGACATGATCCTCAAAGCCTATCCCTCGTCGCTGTCGCCAGGCATCGAGCAGGTGGGACGCTGGAGCTCCGCCGCCGCAAAGGCTGAGGGCAGCCTCAATTTCGCTGGTGTCGCAGATCCTGATGTCGACACGCTGATGGATCATTTCCTTACGGCCCATTCCGCCGAGGATTTTCGTGACGCGGTGCGCTCCTTCGACCGCATCTTGATTTCCGGCTATTACGTCCTGCCCCTCTATCATATCGGCCAGCAATGGGTAGCGCGGCGCAGCCGCATCGCCCATCCCGATGTGCTGCCGCTCTATGGCTATCAATTGCCGACATGGTGGGACGCTTCGGTGCAATAGGGCACTGAAGCCGCCAAAATGTTGCCGGTTCCCTTTCGGTAACCGGTTGAAGCCTCCGGCCGGAAAGCCTAGATGGGATCTTTGGACGACAAAGCGGAAGGACACAGACCATGGAACGCATCACGATCGATATCGTCTCGGACGTCGTATGTCCCTGGTGCTATCTCGGTAAGGCGCGGCTGGAGCTGGCGATCGCCGAGGTGCAGGACGAAGTGGGCGTCGACCTCAACTGGCGCCCCTATCGTCTCAATCCCGAGTATCCGCCCGAAGGCGTCGACCAAAAGAAGGAATTGGCAAAGAAGCTCGGCGGCGAGGAGCGCGTTGCGCAGGCGCACAAGATGCTGACTGACCTCGGCCGCGACGTCGGCATCAAGTTCGATTTCGACGCCATCAAGATCGGCCCGAACACGCTGGACGCACACCGCCTCATCCATTGGGCGGGGACGGAAAACCGCGAAAAGCAGGAGAAGGTGGTCAACGCCTTGTTCAAGGCCAATTTCGAGGAAGGACGCAATGTGGGCGATCATGCCGTGCTGCTGGATATCGCCGAAGGCGCCGGCCTTGATCGCTCCGTCATATCGGCCCTGCTCTCCTCCGACGCCGACCGCGACCTTATTATCGGTGAGATCGAAGCAGCGCAAAAGATCGGCGTCACCGGCGTCCCCTTCTTCATCTTCGACCAGCAATATGCCGTCAGCGGCGCCCAGACGCCGGATGTACTCATCGAGGCACTGCGCGATATCGCCAAGATGAAGGCCGAGGCGCGGGCTGGGATGAATTGAGCACAGGTCAACGCGTCCAGCGCTTATTCAGCATCATGCCTTTCGATCATAGCGATCCATTCTTCTGTAGTCGTTTCCGATGAAATCATGGACTTAATCCATGGATCGTCGAGGTGGAGATTAACGCACTCACCCAGGCGCGCGATGGATCTGCGATAGTCTTCGTCAAGCTGATGCGGGATATCCGGTCCGCGTCCCTGTCGTCGCGCCAATTCAACAGCCGCTGGTAGCACGAAAAAAGAAAAATCGACTGGCGTACGAGTGCTCATTGCGATCTGAACCACATGCGGGATCGCTGCATAGGAAGCCGTATAGGCATCTCCTTGATGGCAAATGCTCGACCATAAACTAAACCAAGGCTCATCGGTGTAGCCCTTTTTAGGTCCAGTGGATGAGGCTAAAGCTCTAAGCAGAGCCGGGATATTTGAGGCACTGCCGTAAGCGTGTTGCAGTTCATGCCACTGAGGATCGTCGAGCTCAGGCATATGATTGAATTTGCTCACGTTTAAACAATCATGACGTGTATATCACCACATTTAGTATCGACTGAGCAAGTATCAATCGCAGCTAATACGCGATTTCCTATTTCGCCAATTCCGCCAACTGCGTCATAACCACCGCCGCCCCCTGCAGCCGCTTCTCCGGCGTCGGCAAATCCCGCGTCAGGAACACGCTGTGGTCGGGGCGGATCTTCGCCATGCTGCCCTGCTTGGCGATATAGCCTACGAGGTTGGCCGGGTTGGGGAATTCCTTGTGGCGGAACTGCACGACGACGCCCTTGGGGCCGGCATCCAGTTTTTCGACATTGGCGACGCGGCAGAGCGACTTGATGTAGACGATCTTCAGGAGATGCTGCACCTCGATCGGCATTGGCCCGAAGCGGTCGATCATTTCGGCGCCGAAGCCGTCGATTTCCTTGATTTCGGTGATCTCGCCGAGGCGGCGATAGAGCGCCATGCGCAGATGCAGGTCCGGCACGTAGGCGTCGGGGATCATGACCGGCGTGCCGACAGAGATCTGCGGCGACCAGCCGGTGTCCTGGATCTCGTCGACGCCCTTGACCTCGGCAACGGCCTCTTCGAGCATCTGCTGGTAGAGTTCGAAGCCGACTTCCTTGATATGGCCGGACTGCTCCTCGCCGAGCAGATTGCCGGCGCCGCGGATATCGAGGTCGTGGCTGGCGAGCTGGAAGCCGGCGCCGAGCGTGTCGAGCGATTGCAGCACCTTGAGGCGGCGCTCCGCCGTCGTCGTCAGCACCTTGTTGACCGGCAGGGTGAAGAGCGCAAAGGCGCGCACCTTGGAACGACCGACGCGGCCGCGAAGCTGATAGAGCTGCGCCAGGCCGAACATGTCGGCGCGGTGGACGATCAACGTGTTAGCTGTGGGCACGTCGAGGCCAGATTCGACGATGGTGGTCGAAAGCAAGACATCGTAGCGGCCTTCGTAGAAGGCGTTCATGATGTCTTCGAGCTCGCCGGCCGGCATCTGGCCATGGGCGACGGCAACCTTCAGCTCCGGCACGTCCGATTGCAGGAAGGCGTGGATATCGGCGAGATCGGCAAGGCGCGGGCAGACATAGAAGCTCTGGCCGCCGCGATAATGCTCGCGCATCAGCGTTTCGCGGATCACCAGCGAATCGAAGGGCGAGATGAAGGTGCGCACTGCCATGCGGTCGACCGGCGGCGTGGTGATCAGCGACAGTTCGCGCACGCCGGTCATGGCAAGCTGCAGCGTGCGCGGGATCGGCGTTGCCGAGAGCGTCAGCACATGCACGTCGCTCTTCAGCTCCTTCAGCCGCTCCTTGTGCTTAACGCCGAAGTGCTGCTCCTCGTCGATGACCAGCAGGCCGAGATTGGCGAACTGGATGCCAGCGCCGAGCAGCGCATGCGTGCCGACGACGATGTCGGTCTTGCCTTCGGAAACTTCCTTCTTGGTCAGCGCCAGCTCCTTCGCGCCAACGAGGCGGGATGCCTGCTGGATGCGGATCGGCAGGCCGCGGAAGCGGTCGGTGAAGGTCTTGAAGTGCTGACGCGCCAGCAGTGTCGTCGGCACGACGACGGCGACCTGCGCGCCGTTCATGGCGGCAACGAAGGCGGCGCGCAGCGCCACTTCCGTCTTACCGAAACCGACGTCGCCACAGACGAGGCGGTCCATCGGCCGGCCGGCGCCGAGATCGTCGCGCACGGCTTCGATGGCGGTCATCTGGTCTTCGGTCTCGTCATAGGGGAAACGGGCGGCGAACTCGTCATAGAGCCCGTCCGGGGTGCTGAGCACCGGTGCATGCCGCGTTAGGCGCTCGGCCGCTATGCGGATCAGCGCGCCGGCCATGTCCAGCAGGCGCTTCTTGAGCTTGGCCTTGCGCATCTGCCATGCGCCGCCACCCAGCTTGTCGAGCTGTGCCTCGGTGCCCTCGCCGCCGTAGCGTGAGAGAAGATCGATATTTTCGACCGGGAGGAACAGCTTAGCCTCGTCGGCATATTGCAGCTCAAGACATGCATGCGGCGCGCCCGCCGCCTCGATAGTCCTCAGACCAACGAAACGGCCGATGCCGTGTTCGGCATGGACGACAATCGATCCTTCATCGAGACCGGCCACTTCCGAGATGAAATCAGCGGCACGCTTGCGGCGTTTGGATCGGCGCACCATGCGGTCGCCGAGAATATCCTGCTCGCCGATAACGACGAGATCGCCGACTTCGAAACCGGCTTCCAGGCTGAGCACGGCTGCTGCCGCCTCGCCTTTCGCCAACGTAGCAAGATCCTTGAAAGCCTCGACCGTCTTGACGCGTGCAAGGCCGTGTTCGGCAAGCACCTGCAAAAGGCGGTCGAGCGAACCCTCCGTCCAGGCCGTGATCATTATTTTGTCGCCGGCGGCACGGCGTTCGGCGATATGCTTAACCACGGAATCGAAGACGTTGACGCGCTCGGCGTCGGCGTTTTCGGTCGCGGACCGCGCCCATCGCGGACCCTGGCGGGCATCGATGTTGATGACGCGGCGAGCCTCGCCCTCATGCTCGTTGAAGGGCGAGATGCGGATGGCGTTGAAGGCGTCGAGCGCCTTGGAGAGGCTGCCGCCGTCGAGATAGAGCTGGCCCGGTGTCACCGGCTTATACGGCGTGCCCTGAGACATCTGGCTCTTGGCCGGCTGTCCAGAATTCAGGCGGGCATCATAATAGTCGAAAACGAGCTTGGAGCGCTCCTCGGCGGCTTCACGCACCGTATGGTCAGTGACCAGCCGGAAGCCCCGGAGATAGTCGAAGACCGTCTCCAGCTTCTCGTAGAACAGCGGCAGCCAATGTTCCATGCCGGCATAACGGCGACCTTCGGAGACGGCGACATAGAGCGCGTCGTCGCGCGTGGCCGCACCGAAGGAGGAGAGGTAATTCTTGCGGAAGCGGCTGATCGTATCCGGTGTCAGCGTCACCTCGCTCATCGGATTGAGATCGAGGGAGCGGACCTGGCCGGTCGTGCGCTGGCTGGCGGGATCGAAGCTGCGGATGCTTTCCAGCGTATCGCCGAAGAAATCGAGACGCACAGGCTCTTCCGTCCCCGGCACGAAGACATCAAGAATACCACCGCGCACGGCATATTCACCCACTTCACGCACGGTCGCAACGCGGTCAAAGCCGTTGCGCTCCAGGCGGCCGGCGATATCGTCCATGCGGACCTGATTGCCGGGCCGGGCCGAGAAGGCCAGGCTCTCGATCACATCCTGCGGCGCCACCTTCTGCAGCATCGCGTTGACGGTCACCAATACGATCGCCGCATGCGGCTTGCGATGATAGGCGATCAGTCCGGAGAGGGCCGCGAGACGGCGGGCCGAGGTGTCTGAACTGGGCGACACGCGGTCATAGGGAAGGCAGTCCCAGGCGGGCAGCGTCAAAACCGGAATTTCAGGCGCGAGGAAGCCAAGCATCTGCTCGACATCGGCCATGTGCTGGCCATCCGACATCACATAGGCGACCGGCTCGCCGGTTCGCGCCAGTTCGGCCAGCAGGAAGGGCTCCATGCCCGCTGGAACATGGCCAACCCTCAGCGGCTCGCTCGCCGCGAGCAGTTTCTTCGCGTCGAACCCTGGGATCATCTGGTTATCCCAAGCCTTTCCGCGACCTCTTCAAAATCCGGCTTATAGGCGGCCACACGCTTGAAAAGCGGCGTCTGCAGATGCTCGGGTACCGGCAGCGTTCCGAGGATCCACCGGACGAGATCATTGTCTTCCTCGTCCATGATGCGCTCGAATTCATCCAGGTCTGCCTCGCTGAGCCCCGGCAACTCATTGTCGGCAAACTGGCCGAAAACGAGATCCATCTCGCGGAGGCCACGATGCCAGCAGCGAAACAGAATGCGGCGGCGGCGGGGATCGAGATCGGCACTGCTGAGTGTCAGCCCAGTCATCACAAAAACCTTTATGTTGATGCGTCTCTATAAAACCAGCCTTGGAAGGTGGGAACCGCTTTTTCGGAAAAAAGCGCCTCACATTCAATTTTCCGGGGAGTGTGTGCCTCGCGGAAGCCTCCGTGGCGGTCAGCCCTTGCCAAGACTACCCTCCCCGTCGCATTTTGCCGGCCATGCGTCCCGCCATTCTCGACCCGTTATTTGCGTCCATTTCCTCGCTGCCCGGCGTCGGGCCGAAGGTTGCCGAGCTGCTGGTGAAGCTGCTCGACCGGGAAACCATCGACGATTGCCGCGTCGTCGACCTGCTCTTCCACGCGCCACACTCCATTATCGACCGGCGGGAGCAGCCGGGCATCGCGAGAGCACCGCAGGGTGCGATCGTCACCATTACCGGCCGCGTCGACCGCCACCAGCCGCCGCCAAACCCGCGCAGCAACGTGCCCTACCGCGTCTTCCTGCATGACGAGACCGGCGAACTCGGCCTGGTGTTCTTCCGCGGCAAGGCGCAATGGCTGGAAAAGCAATTGCCGATCGATGAGACGGTTACCGTCAGCGGCAAGGTCGACTGGTTCAATGGCCGCCCGTCGATGGTGCATCCCGACTACATCATGCGCGAAAGCGAAGCGCAGAACCTGCCATTGGTCGAACCCGTCTATCCGTTGACGGCGGGGCTCGCACTGAAATTCCTGCGCAAGACTATCGAGGCAGCGCTGGCACGCTTGCCGCAATTGCCGGAATGGGACGATGAGGCGCTGGCACAGAAGCAGGGCTTTCCCTCGATATCCGACAGCTTCCATATGCTGCATGCGCCGTGCGACGCCGCCGATATCGATCCGCAGGCGCCAGCCCGCCGCAGGCTTGCCTATGACGAATTCCTGGCGGGGCAATTGTCGCTGGCGCTCGTCCGTCAACGGCTGCGCAAAGTAGCGGGACAGCCCGTGCATCCGACTGGAGACATCAGTCGGAAGATATTGGAATCCCTTCCCTTCTCCCTGACAAACAGCCAAACGGCAGCCATTGCCGATATCCTCAAGGATATGGCGGGTACTGACCGCATGCTGCGGCTACTCCAGGGTGATGTCGGCGCGGGAAAGACGCTGGTTGCGCTGATGGCGATTGCAGCCGTCATCGAAAGCGGTGGCCAGGCGGTGCTGATGGCCCCGACCGAAATCCTGGCGCGACAGCATTATGCGACCATCGCGAAATTCGCCGCCAGCGCCAATCTTTCCGTCGAAGTTCTGACCGGCCGCACCAAGGGCCGCGAACGCGATGCCATCCTCGAGCGCATCGCCTCTGGCGAAGCGCAGATCGTCATCGGCACGCATGCGTTGTTCCAGGACAGCGTCAGCTATGCCAACCTGATGCTGGCCGTCGTCGACGAACAGCACCGCTTCGGCGTTCACCAGCGCCTGCGGCTGACGGCAAAGGGCATCTCGCCGCATATGCTGGTGATGACCGCCACACCGATCCCGCGCACGCTGGTGCTGGCCGCCTTCGGCGATATGGATGTCTCCAAGCTCACGGAAAAGCCGGCAGGCCGCAAGCCGATCCAGACGATCACCATTCCCACCGAGCGCACCGGAGATATCGTATCCCGGCTGAGGAGCGCACTATCAGAAGGCAAGAAAGCCTATTGGATTTGCCCACTTGTGGAAGAATCCGAAGAATCCGATTTAATGTCGGTCGAGGAGCGGCATGGAACACTCGTCAAGGCGCTTGGCGCCGGCATAGGCCTCATCCACGGCCGCATGAGCGGGCCGGAAAAAGACGCCGTGATGATGGCCTTCAAGAACGGTGAAATCCGCCTGTTGGTTGCCACCACCGTTGTCGAGGTCGGCGTCGACGTGCCCGATGCGACGATCATGGTGATCGAGCATGCCGAGCGTTTCGGCCTGGCGCAGTTGCATCAGCTTCGCGGCCGCGTCGGGCGTGGTGACGAAGCCTCAACCTGCATCCTGCTCTATAAGGGTCCGCTCGGCGAGACTGGACATGCGCGGCTGTCGATCATGCGCGATACCGAGGACGGCTTTCGCATCGCCGAAGAGGATCTAAAGCTGCGGGGCGAAGGCGAGTTGCTCGGCACGCGCCAGTCCGGCACGCCCGGCTTCCGCATCGCAAGCATCGAGGCCCATGCCGATCTTCTCGAAATCGCCCGCAAGGACGCCGCCTATCTGATCGACCGCGATCCGGACCTGACCGGCGAGCGCGGCATGGCGGTACGCACCCTGCTCTATCTCTTCCGCCGCGACGAGGCGATCCGGTTCCTGAGAGCCGGATAGTCGGATGGACGCGACGACCGCGTCCATCCCTTTTCAAAGGCCGTTACTTGGCAGACAGGCCGGGGATCGTCACCTGGAACACCTGGAACATGGTATCGACATCAGCCCCACCTTCCCCCTTGTAGGCAGCGCCTACCTGGAAGCCGTCCTGGGTCAAGAAGTCGTTGTCATTGGCGACGAACAGGAAGTAGTCATCCGGCAGCTTCGGGTCGAGAACGCTGACGAACGACATAGCCTCCCATTTTTCGGAGAGATTGTTGCGGTCGTTCGGCGCACCGTTATGGAGACCGAAGCGAGCCAGATTGGCGCTGTCGTTGATGTCGATGAACTGGCTGACCGTTGCGGGCTTCACTGAGGCATCAAGAACACCCTTCGGAGCAACCGGCGTGTCGGCATCGAATTTGCTGCCGGCGATATCGGTGGCGGCCGATACGTCGATGACGTCGATGCTGCGGTAGAGCGACTTTTCGCCTTCCATGCCGTAGCCGTTGTTGCTGTCGCGCGCCAGCATCAGGAAGCTCGTCGGCGAAAGCGCCACGATTTCGCTTTGGGCGGCGACAGCCGTCTTGCCCTTACTGTTGGTGAAGACCGGCAATGGCACGACATATTCGTGCACCAGCTTCAGATGCGCCAGATCGGCGGCATCGTAAACCAGCGCGCGGGTGTTTTGCCGGGTCGAGCCGGAATCGCCGCCGTCCTGGCGGGTCGCCGACTGCAGCACGGCGATCAGGAACTTGCCGTCCGGGGTCATCGACATGCCTTCGAGGCCCTGATTGTTCTGCCGGCCGCTGGTTGGATCCTTGGGATCGGGTGCGCTTTCGCCGGGGCCGGGATTGTTCGAGGCGAAATTGATCGCACCATGACGCATCGGCAGCAGTGCTGCCGGCGGGGGCGTGGCGGACATCATGCGGCCACCGGCGGAAAAGCGGTAGATATAGGGGCCGTATTCGTCGCTGATGAACATGGTGCCATCCGGCAGGCGGGCGATGGCTTCATTGTCGAGCGAGATCTTGCCGTTCGGCGCTTCAGGCAGCAAGGGCATGCCATCTTCCGGATGGCGACTGCCACTCGAGGGATCGAGGCCGGTGGTGTCGGCGCCCTTATTGTCGGTTAGCAGCATGGTATCGGCAAGCGTGGCAACGACGCCCGACTGCTCCTTGCCGGCCGGCGGCGTTGCGCCTGGCGCGACCGGTGTCAGTTGAACGTCGATGGTGTTGAGGCGCGGACGATAATCGGTGGTGCCGACGACGTTATAGCCACGGTCTGGCAGCAGCCACAACGATCCCTTGTAGGAGCCATCCGCATTGCGCACCCAGCTCTTGGCGTCGATCGACATGCCGGAGCCGGAGCCGAAGGTCTCACCGAACTTGTCGCGCTGGTTGGCCCGGATACGACCGACAGCGACGAGGCCCTTGTTGATCAACGTGATGCCGCCGACGGCGACGGAACTGTCGGCGAAGGCTGCGACCGGCATAGCAAAAACGAAAGTGGCGAGCGCTGCCGACAGCAGCGGCAAACTCATGGAACGCAAATTTCTCACGGCAATATTCTCCTGATGAAAGCTCTTTGTGCTGGAACGGCATTCATCTTCGGATCGGTTGAAAACCGCATCGAACGAAAACGTCCGGCTCCGTTGAGCTGGAAACATTCGACCATGAGATGTGCCCGCCTGCCCTTCCGGCAACCGGTCTAGAACGGCAATATGATAGAGACATGACAGTTCGATCTCTCTGATGCGAACCGGGCGTCAATCGGCCAAATGACGTGCTGAATAAAAGCTTCCCGCGAACCATATCGGAGCGGCCGGGCAATTCTAGGTCGAATGCCCCTGGCAAAAAATCTCAGAGATCGTCAGCCGACTAAATGATCGCCAGCATAACGTTCTTTCGCTCGGTCATAACATCTTGAGATTGAAACCGTTCCGCATTTGGCGTAGGTCGTTTCCTAAGCTAGCTGTGAACCGAGTTTGCGATATCGTCGGAACAATTGCTGTTAACGCCATAATATAGCGAAGGGTTTCATTCCATGAAGACGTCTGCTTCTGTCGCAATTTTCGCGATGGCATTCACCGCAATCCTGGGCCTTTCGGCCTGCGACGATCAGTCGAGCTCCACTGCCGCCAGCAACCAGTCATCCGCCGATACGGCAACGAAGCTGGCAAATAGCGCGAAATTAAACGACTATGTGCTCGCCTATAATGATCTCATCGGGGATTCCGGCCTGCTGGCGCAATATCAAGCCTATCAGAACGCCAATATTTCGAAGAGCGCGACCTCCGACGATATTACCGACGTCAGCAAAGGCTCGCTCGAACAATCCACGGATAAACTAAAGACGGTACGTGGTGCAAAGGGCGATGCCGCCACGGAATTGGATGCCGCCGCCGACAAGCTGATCTCTGCGCTCGGTCAGGTCGTTCCCCGCCTTTCCGGTCTGGATGTCTATTATAGCAGCAAGGCCTATATGGAAGATGCGCTGGCGCGTGGAAAGCGCGAGGATCCGCTGATGCTTGCCGACTTCCAGTCCGCCGCCAACGCATTGGAGGAATTCCATCAGCAATTGCAGAAGGAACTCGACCGCCGGGAACAGGCCGAGCTCGCAAAGATCAAGGAACGGGGAGACATGCCGGTCTACCAGACACGGCTTGCCCTCAGCCAAGCGAGACAACTGGTCGATCTTCTCAATAGTTCGGAAGACCCAGGCAAGCCTGCTCTGCAGAGCCAAATAGACGCAAAGATCACTGATCTGGAAAAGACATTGGAGGATCAGCGCACCGCCATGGCGAAGGCCAAACAGGAAGGCGGCAGCGGCGTCAATACTCCGCTTCTTGACGGCATCAACGACAGTCTGACCGGAATGGTCGGCGACTTCCGCCAGATCAAGCAGGATCCCACGCCGGACAAATACCAGCTCGTCGTCACCCGTTTCAACTCTGCTGTCGAAATGTTCAACAGCGTGAGATAGAGGCTCTGCACGCAGCGACTGGCCGGAGCATAAGTTACCATACCCGCACGCGGTGTAGTTCTAAGACAGGGATTTCATCGGAACGGGCGGCGGTACTTCCTTGGGCGTGATCAGCTTCTCGCGATATTCCGGCGAGACCAGCCCGCCGGAAATCAGAAGCTTGGCGCCGTCTTCCGGGCTCATGTCCAGAAGCGTGATTTTTTCGCGCGGCACGAAGATCAGGAAGCCGGCGGTCGGCACGGGGGTCGGCGGCAGAAAAACCGCCACCATATCATGCCCCATGGCATTGAATTTCGAGGCGATTTCGCCTTTGGCGTCGGTGGAGACGAACACCATCGACCAGAGGCCGGGGCTCGGATATTCGATCAGACCGACCTTCTTGAACGACGTGCCCTGCTCCTTCAGCACGGTTTCGAAGATCTGCTTCAGGCTCTTGTAGATGGTCCGCACCAGCGGCACACGCTGGACGATCGACTCGCCGAAGCGAACGATGCTTTGGCCGATCAGGTTCTTGGCGAGGAAGCCGATGATGGTGATGAAGATCATCGCGATCACCACGCCCGTACCGGGAACGGCGAAGTTCAGGTAGCTCTCGGGATCGTAGCGCGCAGGAATATAGGGCCGGACCCAGCTGTCGGCCCAATGGATGACAGACCAGGTAAGCCAGAGCGTGATGGCAATCGGCGCGCAGATAATGAGGCCGGCCAGGAAGTTGTTTCTGAGCCGCGTCGCCACGGACACTTTGATGGGCTTTTCCGTCATTCGCCGTTCGAAAACTCCGTTCCGTCGCCAACCGCTAACCGGCAAATCCCCCCACCATCTCCTTGATGAATCGTGCCAGAAATCGGCGCGGCGCACAACCCGGCAGCCACGCCACCGGGCCGGATATCGGCCCGGTTCACGACGACGTTATCACACGAAAATAAATGCGGCCGCGACTTACTCCACCGTCACCGACTTGGCGAGATTGCGCGGCTGATCGACATCCGTGCCCATGAAGACGGCCGTGTGATAGGCGAGCAACTGGATCGGCAGCGAGAAGATCATCGGCGCGATGATTTCATCGACAACCGGCAGGACGATGGTCGCCATCGTCGGCAGCGTGGAGGCAGCCGCCCCCGCCTCGTCGGTGATGAAGATGATGCGGCCGCCCCGCGCCGCCACTTCCTGCATGTTTGAGACGGTCTTGTCGAAGAAGCGATCATAGGGCGCAATGACGATAACCGGCATGTTCTCGTCGATCAGCGCGATCGGGCCATGCTTCAGCTCACCGGCGGCATAGCCTTCGGCGTGGATATAGGAGATTTCCTTGAGCTTCAGCGCGCCTTCCATGGCGAGCGGAAAGCTGGTGCCGCGGCCGAGATAGAGCACATCCTTGAACTTGGAGATTTCGCGGGCAAGGCTTTCCATCTGCGGCTGGATGATGTTCAGCACCCTTGCCATGATGCGCGGCATCTCGACCAAGTGGCGCACCATCGCGTTTTCATCCTCGGCACTCACCGTGCCACGCGCAACGCCCGCGCCGATCGCCAGTGACGCCAGAACGGCAAGCTGGCAGGTGAAAGCCTTGGTCGAGGCAACGCCGATCTCCGGGCCGGCCATGATCGGAAACACCGCATCGGATTCACGCGCGATGGTCGATTCCTTGACGTTGACGATTGCGCCGATCTTCAGGCCATTGTCCTTGCAATAGCGCAGCGACGCCAGCGTATCGGCGGTTTCACCGGACTGCGAAATGAACAGCGCTGCCTGCGAGGGAGACAGCGGCATCTCGCGATAGCGGAATTCGGAAGCGACATCGATCTCGACCGGCAGACGGGCGTAACGCTCGAACCAGTATTTGCCGATCAGGCCGGCAAGATAGGCCGTGCCGCAAGCAGAAATCGCAAGGCCGGATACCCCCTTGAAATCGATCGCCGATGCATTCGGATGTAGTCGATGGCTGACGAAATCGACATATTGGCTGAGCGCGTGGGAGATCACCTCCGGCTGTTCATAGATTTCCTTTTCCATGAAATGGCGGTGATTGCCCTTGTCGACGACATAGGCGGTTGCCTGCGATATCTGCCGGGGCCGGCTGACTTCCTGGCCGTTGAAATCGAGGATCGTGGCACTGTTGCGCGTGATGATCGCGCAGTCGCCGTCGACTAGATAGGTGATCTCGTTGGTGAAGGGAGAAAGAGCGATGGCGTCGGAACCGAGGAACATCTCGCCGTTGCCGAAGCCGACGGCAAGCGGCGGGCCGGAGCGGGCCGCCATCAGCGTATCGGGGTCGCTCTGGAACATGATCGCTAGCGCATAGGCACCGGTGACGCGGTTCAGCATCTTCAGCATCGCCGCGCGCGGATCGAGCCCTTCGCCGACATATTTCGCCAGCAGATGCGCGACGACTTCGGTGTCCGTCTGCGTCGTGAACACCCTGCCCTCAGCCTTCAGCTCCTCGCGCAGTTCGGAAAAATTCTCGATGATGCCATTGTGGACGACAGCGACGCCCTCGATGAAATGCGGATGGGCGTTGGTCTCGTTCGGGACGCCATGCGTCGCCCAACGAGTGTGGGCTATGCCGGTGACGCCCGGCAGCGGCTCGGCATCGAGCCGCTTTTCCAAATTGAAGAGCTTCCCTTCGGCGCGGCGGCGATCCATCACGCCGTCATGAATGGTCGCGACACCCGCAGAATCGTAACCGCGATATTCAAGACGCCGTAAGGCATCCACCAATCGCGCCGCTACCGGCTTCGTTCCGACAATCCCAACAATGCCGCACATGCAACTCTCCGTCTGGCCTCAAATAAGAAGGCAAGTCCTAATGATTCTATCAGTTTTCTCAATTGCCGGGACGGTCACTTTCGATTTCTGACCGTTACGCGACCATAAGCGAAATACTTAGTGGCTGCCCTTTTTTGCTGCCTTGATGGCCAGGGCTTTTTCGCGGATGAGTTTGGCGCGGCCGGGCTTCACTTCCTGGCGCGCGCGGCCGAAGGCAAGCGCGTCGGCGGGAACGTCCTCGGTGATCACACTGCCGGAGGCGACATAGGCATTGTCGCCGATACGCACCGGCGCAACCAATGAGGAGTTGGAGCCGATGAAACTGTTGGCGCCAATATGGGTCTCGTGCTTGTTGACCCCGTCATAATTGCAGGTAATCGTGCCGGCGCCGATATTGCTGCCGGCGCCGATCGTAGCGTCGCCGATATAGGTCAAATGGTTGACCTTGGCGCCCTTGCCGATCTTGCCGTTCTTCACTTCGCAGAAGTTGCCGACCTTCGAACCATCTGCAAGATCCGCGCCGGGGCGCAGCCGTGCAAACGGACCGACCGTGGCGGTGCCGCTGACATGGGCGCCTTCGATATGCGAGAAGGCATGGATGACCGCCCCGCTGTCGATGACAGCGCCGGGGCCGAAGACGACGTTCGGCTCGATCAGCGCATCCTGGCCGATCACCGTGTCATAGGCGAGGAACACCGTTTCCGGTGCGATCATCGTGACGCCGAAAAGCATCAGCTCATGGCGGCGACGCTCCTGCCAGAGGCGCTCGATGAATGCGAGCTCGGCGCGGTTGTTGCAACCGGTCATTTCCACTTCCGGCGCGTCAACGGCAACGGCGCGGCCGCCGAGCGAGCGGGCGATTTCGACAAGGTCCGTCAGATAGTATTCGCCCTTGGCGTTGCTGTTACCGATGCGGTCAAGCAGATCGAGTGCCTTACGGCCGTTGATCGCCATCAGGCCGCTGTTGCACCAGGTCACCGCCAGTTCGGCATCGGTTGCGTCCTTCGCCTCGCGGATGGCGATCAACTCGCCGTCCTTGACCAGCAGCCGGCCATAGGCATTCGGATTTTCCGTGTGAAAGCCGATGACGACGATATCGTTGCCGTCGGCAAGTCCCTTTCGGGCGGCACGCAGCGGCACGTCGGTGAGCAACGGCACATCGCCGTAAGCGACGATGATATCGTCATAGCCTCGGGCGATTGCCTCGCGTGCGGCAAGCACGGCATGGCCGGTCCCCAGACGCTCCTTCTGCAAATAGGCCTCAACCTCGATGCCACCGATATCGGCGGCGGCAGCCACCTCCTCCGCATTGCGGCCGACAACGAGGGCGGCGGCGGAAATATCGGTCCTGGCGATCGCTTCCATCACATGCGCGATCATCGGACGGCCAGCGATCGGATGCAGCACCTTGGAGACCGACGACTTCATGCGGGTGCTGTCACCGGCGGCGAGGATGATGGCAAGGCAGGTGCGTTCCATTTCAAGCTCCGAAAGATACGACTCGGCGAGGCCTATGCAGGCCTTACCTCCTCATAGCAACTAGTTGAATGGGGAACTACGGCGAATTTGGATATGGCGCTCAAGCATCCGCAAGCGCCGCGAAGGCTTCCAGCACATGCTGGCGGCCATCGAAAATGACGAACTCCATCGCTTTATACGCGGTCGGTCCGTCGTGAGCCGCGATGGCATCGACAATGGCCATATGCGTATCGGCAATATTGGCGAAGCCGTTGCTGGAGGGAGGTGCGCTCATGCGGAACATTCCGACCAAAGCGGCTTCGATCAAGCCACCGAGCGAGCGCATGAAGGGATTGTGGGACGCTTCGGTGACTGCCAGGTGAAAATGAAGGTCGGCAAGCGCAAGGCTGTCCGCCGTATGTTCCGGCGTGGCCATCGCCAAGGCCAGCCGCCGCAGCAGATCGATTTCTTCCGCGCCGGCCCGCTCCGCCACCAGACTGGCGGCAAAGGGCTCGAAGGCCAGGCGGATGTCGTAGAGGTGAAGGAGAAACTCTTCGTTGACGCCGCTTTCGAAGTGCCAGGTCAGCACCTCGTTGTCGAACATATTCCAGTGGATCCGCTCGGTGACCCGGGTGCCGACCCTGGCGCGCGGGACGACCAGTCCTTTCGCCGCCAACGTCTTCATGCTCTCGCGCAGAACGGTCCGCGATACCTTGAACCGCTGCAGGAGATCGCTGTCGCCCGGAAGGATGGTGCCGATCGGAAATACGCCCGCCACGATCGCCTTTCCGAGATCATCGACGACCTGAGCATGGCTCGTTCGTGATTTTCCCTGGGATTTCCGTGTCTCCAGCAATCTGCCGCGCAACCGCTCTGTCCTTCCCTTAGGCGTAACGTCGATTGAAACGGGAAAGCAACAGAAGCCCCTTCTGCATTAGAATAAATGCAAAAAGCAGCAGCCCGATCAATATCTTCGTCCACCAGCTGGAAAGTGTTCCGTCAAAGGTGATGTACGTCTGGATCAAGCCCTGTATGAGAATTCCGATCAGGGTCCCTCCAACGAACCCTGCTCCCCCCGTCAACAATGTTCCGCCGATAACCACCGCGGCGATGGCGTCAAGTTCGACACCGACCGTGGCAAGCGAATATCCGGCGGATGTATAGAGCGAAAAAACGATTCCGGATAGACCGGCCAAAAAGCCCGACAAAGCGTAGATCTGCATCGTCGTGCGCGCGACCGGAACGCCCATCAACTGCGCCGTCTGCACACCGCCGCCGAGCGCATAGACATTGGCGCCAAAGCGGGTGCGATGCGCCAGCAGGATGCCAGCGGCAAAAACGATGAGCATAACGCCGCCGATCACCGTCAGGCGACCGCCGCCCGGCAGCAACAGATACATATCGCTGAGCTGCGAATAGAAATCATGACTGATCGGGATACTGTCGATCGATAGGACAAAAGCGATGCCGCGCGCCAGGAACATCCCCGCCAGCGTGACGATGAAGGGCGGCATGGCGAGGTAATGGATGATCGAGCCCATGCCTGCGCCGAAGGCCGTCGTGATCACAAGAACAATTGCGAAGGCGACCAGCGGATGAATCGAGGTATCGCGCAGGACGATCGCCAGGAAAACGCCGGTAAAGGCGATGACCGAACCGATCGACAAATCGATACCGCCGGAGATGATCACGAAGGTCATGCCGACAGCGGCAATTCCGAGAAATGCATTGTCCGTCAGCAGGTTACCAACAACTCTTGTCGACAGCATGGTCGGATACTGCAGCGCGCAGCCAGTGTAGGCGAGGATGAAAATGACGATTGTCGCAAGCAGCGGGAGATATTTCGAATTCACTTTGCCTGCTCCTCATGGATCATCTGGGTCTCGCCACGCCGCCGCCACAGGAATGTCGTGACGGACTGAAGGGCCGGAGACTGGATGACCAGAATGATGATGACGATGACGGCCTTGATCACCAGATTGAACTCCGGCGGGAAGCCGGACAAAAGGATGCCCGTATTGACCGACTGGATGATCATCGCGCCGATCAATGAGCCGACAATGCTGAAGCGGCCGCCGAGAAGGGAATTGCCGCCGACAACCACGGCCAGGATCGCGTCCAGCTCAAGCCAGAGCCCGGCATTGTTGGCATCCGCGCCCTTGATATCGGCGGAAACGATGATGCCGGCGATGGAGGCACAGAGGCCGCTCAGCGCATAGACGGCGATCAGCAATATCGGCGTCTGGATGCCGGACAGCGTGCTGGCGCGGCGATTGATCCCGATCGCCTCGACCAACATGCCGAGCGCCGTGCGCCTGACGAGCAGGATGACGGCAAGCCCCACTGCCAGCCAGACGACGACGGGCATAGGCAGCCAGGCAAAGGATCCGCTGCCGAAGAAGATGAGCCCGTCATTGTTGAAGGTCAGGATGACGCCTTCGGTGATCAATTGCGCGATGCCGCGGCCCGCGACCATCAGCACCAGTGTCGCGATGATCGGTTGAATGCCGAGAACCGCGACTAGAAATCCGTTCCACAATCCGCAGGCGATCCCGACACCGATGGTCAGCATCAGCGTGTAGGCGAGCGAACCTCCGGCAACGATCGTCGATGCCGCAACGGCGCCGCAAATTGCGATCACCGCGCCGACCGAGAGATCGATGCCCTTGGTGGCGATGACCAGCGTCATGCCGATCGCCAGAAGCGCCACCGGCGCACCGCGATTGAGGACGTCGATGAGGCTGCCGTACAATCGACCGTTCTGCACTTCCAAATTAAAGAAATGCGGGAACATGATGAAATTCAAGAGAAGAATGGCAGCCAAGGCAATGAGCTGCGGCATCAATCGAAACAAGGATGCCTTGATCTGGGAACTCATGCGTCCTCCCGCTTGCTCTGCGCCGTGGCGATGGCATCGACGATATGGCTGGCGGTTATTTCGCTGCCGGTCAACTCTGCGATATGTTCGCGATCGCGTAGCACGATGACGCGGGAACTATAGGCCACGAGCTCCTCCAGTTCGGAGGAAATCACCACCAGCGACATACCCTGCCGGCAGAGATCCTCGATCAGGCGGATGATTTCGGCATGCGCGCCGACGTCGATGCCGCGTGTCGGTTCATCGAGAATGAGGAAGCTCGGGTTGGTCGCCAGCCAGCGGGCCAGAATGGCCTTCTGCTGATTGCCGCCGGACAGGAGCCTGATCGGCTTTTCGCGGTCGGTGGTTCGAATATCCAGAGCCTTGATGTAGCGGTCGGCGATCGCGTTCTGTTCGCCGCGTGACAGCGGGCGTGCCCAGCCACGACGAGCCTGGAGCGCCATGACGATATTCTCGCGAATGGAAAGATCGCCGATGATGCCATCAGTCTTGCGGTCTTCCGGGCAGAAGCCGAAACCGTTCTTGATGGCGGCGCGTGGTGACGAAAGGGTCACCGCCTGCGAATCGATCCTGGCCTCGCCGCTGTCGGCACGCTCGACGCCGAACATGACCTCGGCGGTCTCCGTGCGCCCGGAGCCGAGCAGGCCGGCAATCCCGACCACTTCGCCGACGCGAACCTCGAGATCGAAAGGCTTGATCTTGCCGCGCTTGCCGAAGTTGGTGAAATGATATTTCGCAGGGCCGCTTTCGCTGGCCGCCTCCTTCACGCTCGCCTCGACTTCGGCAAGTTCGCGGCCCAGCATCATCGCAATCAGGGTCTGGCGTGACAGTCCCTCTGCATCGCGCGTGCCGACCAGGCGACCATTGCGGAGAACGGTAATGCGGTCGCAGATCTCATAGACTTGCTCCAGAAAATGCGTAATGAAAACAATTCCTAATCCGCGCTGCTTCAAATTTCGTATAATGCCGAAAAGCATGGCGACTTCCTGGGTATCCAAGCTCGCGGTCGGCTCGTCGAGGATGAGAACCTTGCCTGAGAGGTCGACGGCACGCGCGATCGCGATCACCTGCTGGATCGCGACGGAGAAACGGTCGAGCTGGCGGCTGACATCGATGTCGATGCCGTATTGCGACAACAGATCCTTCGCCATGGCGTTCATCGCGCGGGTGCTGATCATGCCGAAACGCTTCGGCTGGCGGCCGAGAAACAGATTCTCCGCAACGCTCAGATTGGCGAGGAGGTTCACCTCCTGATAGACC
Source organism: Rhizobium sp. RCC_161_2 (assembly GCF_041355235.1). NCBI lineage: Bacteria > Pseudomonadati > Pseudomonadota > Alphaproteobacteria > Hyphomicrobiales > Rhizobiaceae > Rhizobium > Rhizobium sp. RCC_161_2. The sequence continues at coordinate 578,327 of NZ_JBFUPL010000002.1, forward strand.
GTGCCGATACCGAGCTTCTGCGCCGCCAGCGTGTCGTGCGGATCGATCTCGGCGCCGTCGAGAGCAAGGCTGCCGGCGTCGCGACGGTATGCTCCGGTCATGCATTTGATGAGTGTTGACTTCCCTGCACCGTTTTCACCGAGAAGCGCATGGACCTCGCCTCGCCGCAGCGTGAAATCGACATGGTCAAGGGCGGTGGAACCGGGAAAATATTTGCAGAAACCAGTCGCGGTCAGAAGGCGCTCGACATCGTGAGCCATGGAGCAAGAATTTCCTTGGATTGAGCGGTATAAAAAACGCGGAACTGCCGTTCGCATCGCGCATCGGCAATTCCGCGCCGAAAAACCGCACCGACCGGTTTCCCGGCCGATGCGACCCGTTTTTTAACTCAGTAGCCCAGGTCTTTCTTCGCTTCGTAGACCTTCTCCGGATCGTCAGCCTGCGTATACAGCTTGGACTCGGTCTGGATCCACTTCGGCGGCTCCTTCTTGGTCTTCAGATAGGCGTCGAGCGCATCGAATGCAGGACCGGCCATGTTCGGCGTCAGTTCCACCGTCGCATTCGCTTCGCCAGCCGCCATGGCCTTGAAGAGATCCGGAACCGAATCGATGGACACGGTCAGAATGTCCTTGCCCGGCTTCAGGCCGGCTTCCTTGATCGCCTGGATGGCGCCGACGGCCATGTCGTCATTGTGAGCGTAGAGCGCACAGATATCCTTGCCGCCGTTCTCCGCCTTCAGGAAGCTTTCCATGACTTCCTTGCCCTTGGCGCGAGTGAAGTCGCCCGTCTGGCTGCGGACGATCTTCAGGTTGTCATGACCCTTGATGGCTTCCTCGAAGCCCTTCTTGCGCGCGATCGCCGGCGACGACCCAGTGGTGCCCTGAAGCTCGACGATGTTGCACTTCTTGTCGCCGACATTCTTCACCAGCCAGTCGCCGGCAACCTTGCCTTCGTGGATCTGGTCAGAGGTAACGGCGGTCAGATACAGATCCTTCGGCGCATTGATCGTGCGGTCCAGCAGAATGACCGGGATCTTGGCTTCCTTTGCTTCCTTCAGAACGGAATCCCATCCGGTCTCCACGACCGGTGTCAGCAGAATCGCGTCAACACCCTGCGCGATGAAGGAGCGAATCGCCTTGATCTGGTTTTCCTGCTTCTGCTGCGCGTCGGCAAACTTAAGATCGATGCCGCGCTTCTTGGCTTCCTGTTTGGTCAGCGTCGTTTCCGCGGCCCGCCAGCCGGATTCCGAGCCGATTTGCGAGAAGCCGACGACGAGATCCTTTGCCGATGCCGACGTAAACATGCAGGCGGCAAGAATGGTGGCACTCACCAGTGCAGTCTTCAATTTCATGATATCCTCCCAATGGGCCATCTCCTGAGGCCACGGAGAAAAAATCATATAGTAATACTTTTGTAAATCGACATTCGTTGATGCAGCGCAACAAAAAAAGGGCGCCATCGGCGCCCTTCTTCAACTTTTGCGATTTCCGCCCGTTTTTTACTTCGAAGCCGGCAGCTTGTCGTCGACGCCTTCGATGTAAAAGTTCATGCCGAGCAGCGTGCCGTCATCGGCGCGTTCGCCGGCCTTCAGCCAAACCGTGCCGTCCTGCTTGTTGATCGGGCCGGTAAAGGGCGCGAGTTCGCCGGACTTGATCTTGGCTTCGGTCTCCTCGGCCAACTTCTTCACGTCGTCAGGCATGTTGGTATAGGGCGCCATCGTCAGGATGCCGTCTTTCAGACCGTCGAAGCTCTGCTCGGACTTCCAGGTGCCGTCGAAGAAGGCATGGACGCGCTTGATGTAGTAAGCGCCCCAGGTGTCCTCGATCGCGGTCAGCTGCGACTTCGGGCCGGCGGCAATCATGTCGGAGGCCTGACCGAAAGCCTTGATGCCGCGCTGTTCGGCAACCTGCATCGGCGCGGTCGTATCCGTGTGCTGCGTCAAGATATCAACGCCCTGGTCGATCAGCGCCTTGGCGGCGTCGGCTTCCTTGCCCGGATCGAACCAGGTGTTGACCCAGATGACCTTCATCTTGAAGTTCGGGTTGACCGACTTGGCACCGGCTTCGAAGCCGTTGATGCCCATGACCACTTCCGGGATCGGGAAGGTGGCGATGTAGCCAGCCGTGCCGGTCTTCGACAGCTTGGCGGCGATAACACCGCTGATGTAGCGGCCTTCATAGAAGCGCGAATTATAGGTCGCGACGTTGTCGGCCGTCTTGAAGCCGGTGGCGTGTTCGAACTTCACCTTCGGATACTTCTTGGCGACAGCGATCGTCGGATCCATGAAGCCGAAGGAGGTGGTGAAGACCATGGCGCAGCCGGAGCGGGCCAAGCGCTCGATCGCGCGTTCGCTATCGGGGCCTTCCGCAACGTTTTCGAGGAACGGCGTTTCGATCTTGTCGCCGAACTCCTTTTGCAGCGCCTGGCGGCCCTTGTCATGTGCCTGCGTCCAGCCGCCATCGGTCTTCGAGCCGACATAGATGAAGCAGATTTTCGTCTTGGCGGCGGCTTCCGCCGAGGTGGCGGCGCCGATACCGACGATCAAGGCCGCTGTGGCGGCGAGTGAAATTGCTAGTTTCTTCATAGTAACCCCTGTTGGTTGGAAGGTTTCCGATAACCCGTCTTTTGATTATTCATCGATCCGGCACGAAAGGCTTGCCGAGCGATGCTGGCGTGTTGATCAACGTCGCACGCCGATTTTGAGAGATAATGACCAGGACGACAACCGTGGAAAGATACGGCAGCATCGAGAGAAATTGTGACGGCACGCCGATGCCGAATGCCTGCGCGTGCAGTTGCAGGATGGTGACGGCGCCGAAGAGATAACCGCCGATGAGAATACGCCACGGACGCCAGGACGCGAAGACGACCAAGGCAAGCGCAATCCAGCCGCGGCCACCGGACATGCTTTCCGTCCATTGCGGCGTGTAGATCAGTGATAGCTGAGCGCCGGCAAGCCCCGCACAGGCGCCACCGAACATGACGGCGAGATAGCGGGTGCGGATGACATTGATGCCGAGCGCATGCGCCGAGGCATGATTGTCGCCGATGGAGCGAAGCTTGAGGCCGTTGCGGCTGCGGAACAGGAACCAGTTGACCGCGATCACCAGGATGATCGACAGATAGAAAACAATATCCTGCTTGAACAGCACGGTGCCGATATAGGGTATCTGCGACAGGACCGGGATTTCGATCGGCAGCAGGCGGATTCCCGGCACGCCGACATAGCCTTCGCCGATCATGCCGGACACACCAAGCCCGAGGATTGTCAGCGCCAGGCCGGTCGCCACCTGATTGCTCACCAGGGTCAGGGTCAGGAAAGCGAAAAGCAGCGAAAACAGTGCGCCGGAGGCCACACCGGCAACGAGGCCGATATAGGGGTTGCCGGTGACTTGGGCAGCGGCGAAAGCGCCGACCGAACCCATGATCATCATGCCCTCGACGCCGAGATTGAGCACGCCGGCGCGCTCCGTCACCAGCTCGCCGATAGCAGCGATGACCAGCGGGGTAGCCGCCGTGATGATGGTCAGAAGAACGGCTTCGAAAAAGGTCATGCCGCGCCTCCGGTCTTGACGTGTGCTCGCGACCGGACGAAGCGAATCTTGTAATAGATCAGCGCGTCGCAGGACAAGACGAAGAACAGCAGGAAACCCTGGAAGACGCTGGTCACCTTATCGGAAACGCCGATGCTCAACTGCGCGCCTTCACCGCCGATATAGGTCAGCGCCAGCACGAGGCCGGATGCGATCAGACCAAGCGGATTGAGGCGGCCGAGATAGGCGACGATGATCGCGGTGAATCCGTAACCCGGCGAGATCGACGGTTGCAGGTGGCCGATGGTGCCGGAAACCTCGGAGATACCAGCGAGGCCGGCGAGAGCGCCGGACAGCAGAAACGCGAACCAGACCATCTTCTTCGGGGAGAAGCCGGCGAAACGCCCTGCCCGCTCCGACTGCCCGAGCACGACCACCTCGAAACCCTTCAGCGTGTAGCGCATCATGAACCAGAGAAGGATCGCCGCGACGATCGCAAAGACGAAACCCCAATGCGCGGTGATGGTGTCACCCCAGATCGGCGGCAGGACGCCTTCCGGAACGAAGTCGCGCGTTCCATAAAAGCCGTGGCCATCCGGATTGCGCCAGGGTCCGCGCGTCAGCCAATCCAGGAAGAGCTGGGCGACGTAGGTCAGCATCAGGCTGGTCAGGATTTCGTTGGTGTTGAAATGCGTCTTCAGAAGTGCCGGGATGGCGGCATAGAGCGCACCGCCAATAGCACCACAGATCATGATCAGCGGCAGCAGCAGCGGCGAATGCCAATCGTAGAAATAGACGGGAATGATGGAGCCGAATATGGCGCCGACGCTATATTGGCCTTCCGCGCCGATATTCCAGTTGTTGGAGCGATAGCAGACCGACAAGCCTACAGCGATCAGGATCAGCGGCCCCGCTTTCTTCGCCAGCTCGTTCAGCGACCAGGGATCGAATAGCGGCTCGATGAGCAGGGCCTCGAGCGAGTCCAGCGGATCCTTGCCGAGCATCCAGAACATGATGCCGCCGGCGATCAGCATCAAAACCAGCGCGAGCAGCGGCGATACGAACCCGTAGAGCTTTGACGCCTGCGGGCGCTTTTCGAGTTCAATGCGCATGCGCGGGCTCCGAATGGGTTTTGGATTCGTGCAGGCCGCCCATCAGCAGACCAATCTTCTCCCGCGTCAGCTCGTTTGCCGGATAGGCAGGCGACAGCCTCCCTTCGGAAATCACCGCTATGTCGGTCGCCACCTCGAAAATCTCGTCGAGATCCTGGCTGATGACGAGCACGGCCGAGCCGCTGCGAGCGAGATCGACCAACGCCTGACGGATGCGGCTCGCGGCCCCCGCATCGACGCCCCAAGTCGGCTGATTGACGACCAGCACGGTCGGCTGGCGGTCCAGTTCACGGCCAACGATGAATTTCTGCAGGTTGCCGCCCGAAAGCGCACCGGCGGCCGGGTCTTCACCGCTCTTGCGCACATCCATGGCCTCACAGATGCGCTTGGCCGCTTGCTTGACCGCGCCGTGACGGATCACCTTCAGGAAACCGCCGCCGAGAAAGGCCTTGCGATCCGATTCAGCGCGGGCAAGCACCAGATTGTCCGACAGTTTCAGGCCCGTCACCGCGGCATGGCCCTGGCGCTCCTCGGGCACGAAACCGGCGCCAAGCAGGCGGCGCGCATTGATACCCTTGGTGCCGACGGCGTGGCCGCGCACATGGATCAAATCTTCGGAAATCACGGTATGCTCGCCGGAGACGACGTCGAACAGCTCCCCCTGTCCGTTGCCGGCCACGCCTGCAATCGCCAGAATTTCACCGGCGCGGACGCGGAACGAAATATCCTTCAGCGAGATGGCAAACGGCGTACGTGCGGGCACCGAAAGACCGGCGACCTCCAGCTGGATATCACCCTTCTTGCCAAGGCCCTCATGCTGAACGCTGGCAACATCGCTGCCGACCATCATCCGCGCGAGCGAGCCGGTCGTTTCCTGCCTGGGGTCGCAGGCGCCCGTCACCTTGCCATGGCGAAGCACGGTGGCGCGCGAACAGATCCGCTGCACCTCCTCCAGACGATGGCTGATATAGAGGACCGAGCGGCCTTCATCCCTGAGCTGGAACAGCGTCTCGAACATGCGGTCGGCTTCCTGCGGCGTCAGCACCGAGGTCGGCTCATCGAGAATGATCAGCTTCGGGTTCTGCAACAGCGCTCGCACGATCTCGATGCGCTGGCGCTCGCCAACGGAGAGATCGGCGACATGCGCATGCGGATCGAGCGGCAGGCCATAGGCGCGCGACAGACTGGCGGCCTCCTCGACGATCTTTCCGATCGGAACGCTGTCATCAAGGGAAAGAGCGATGTTCTCGGCAACCGTCAGCGCCTCGAACAACGAGAAATGCTGGAACACCATGCCAATGCCGAGCTTGCGCGCAGCGCCCGGCGAAGCGATGGATACGGGCTTCCCCTGCCAGGCGATCTCGCCAGCAGTCGGCTCCAGAACGCCGAACAGCATCTTCACGAGAGTGGATTTGCCCGCGCCGTTTTCACCGAGCAGCGCGTGGATCTCACCCGGCTGGATTTCCAGATCAATTTCATTACAGGCAGCAAAGCTACCGAACAGCTTCGTCAGTTTTCGAACCGACAATAACGCACCGGCTGCCGGCATATCGGATGACGACACGTTCCCCTCATTTCTTTCCCAACAATCCGCCCTTTTGGATCTATGGGATCAGCAGCGTAGTTCCACTCGTTTTTCTTGATTCTAGATCCGAGTGCGCGCGCCCTGCATCGCTCAGCGGATAGGTCTGGCTGATATTGATACGCACTTTGCTGCTTTGCACAACAGCAAATAATGCTTCCGCACTGGCTCTCAACTCCTCAGGGGTGCCGACATAGGCGAAAAGACTTGGCCTTGTGGCGAAAAGCGAGCCCTTCTGATTGAGGATGGCAAGGTTAAAATTCTCTATCGGACCGGAGGACTGACCGAAGGTTACCCACAGGCCACGCGACTTCAGGCAATCGAGAGACTGTGGAAACGTATCCCGACCGACCGAGTCATAGACGACATCGACGCCCTTCCCGCCGGTGATCTCCTTGACGCGATCGGCGAAGTTTTCGCTGCTATAGTCGATGACATGGTCATAGCCATGCTCAAGCGCCAGCTTGACCTTCTCCGGCGAGCCGGCCGTTCCGATCACGGTGGCGCCAAGCGCCTTTGCCCATTGTCCGGCGATCAGTCCGACGCCGCCGGCCGCCGCATGGAACAGCAACACGGTTCCCGGTCCGACCTTGAAGGTGCGGTTGAGCAGATACTCCACCGTCATCCCCTTCAGCATCATCACACCGGCGGTCTCGAGCGGAATATCGTCGGGAACCTTGACGAGATGGCGGGCCTCGATATTTCGCTCGACGCTGTAGGCACCGTCACTGCCGACATAGGCAACGCGATCGCCAACGGCAAAGTCGATCACCCCGGGGCCAATGGCGGTGATCGTGCCGGCCGCTTCCTTGCCCAGCGGCAGCGGGAAATACGGCGCTTTGTAGAGTCCCGAACGGAAATAGACGTCGATGAAATTCAGCCCGATCGCGGCGTGGCGGATCTGCACTTCGCCGGCGGCCGGTGGGAGTAGGTCCACCTCCTCCAGCTTCATGACTTCAGGACCGCCGTTTTGATGGATGCGAATGGCCTGGGTCTTCTTCATGACGCGCAAATCCTATTGACGCCCGAGGGATGGGAAAAACTGCAGCACGCCTCCGATGCAATAAAGATAGATGCCGCTGAGGACGAACAGGACAACGGCCCAGTGCGGCATGACGAAGTGCATCAGCAGCGAATAGACACCGAGCGCTGACCAGAACAGGAAGATGCCGAGATTGAGCGGCCGCAGCCGCTTGACGCGCACCGGATGCAGGAAATTGATCGGCAGGAAAGTCAGTACGACGGAGACGCCGACGATGATCATGGCGGTCGTCGCGTTGGCACCGATGACGAACAGCGTGAAGACCACCATGTTCCAGACGACGGGAAAGCCGGAGAAGAAATACTCATCCGTCTTCATGCCGGTATCGGCGTAATAGATGGCGCTGGAAACGACGATCATGCCTGCGGCCACGAAGGACCATGGCTCGCCGATCATGCCGCTTTCATAAAGCGCGAAGGCCGGCAGCAGCACGTAGGTCACATAGTCGATGATGTTATCGAGCGTATCGCCGGACCAATTGGGCAGCACTTCCTTGACGCGGACCTTGCGGGCGATCGGACCATCGATACCATCGACGAGCAGCGCCAGGCCAAGCCACCAGAACATGTCGACAAAGCGATGCTCAGCTGCGGCGACAACGCCGAGAAAGGCGAGAAAAGAGCCGGATGCCGTCAATATATGTACGGAGAAGGCACGAATCTCCGCATAAGGCACCCGCTTGTAATTGAAGACTTTCATCCGCCCCACTGCTCGCCTTGCTTATTCACCTGCCCCGGCAGGCGATTTTTCTCGCTAATATGCATCCTTTGCCCGGCACCGCCAGCGCAAAAGCTCTATTTCCTGGGCACGCTATAGCGAGTTCCTGTCATTTTCACCCACTGCGATGTTTCATCCCATGGATTTCAACAGGCTAAGTGCTTATTTTCAGAGAGAAGACAAGTGAGGCATCGATATGAAGCAGGTTGAAGTGGCCGTCATCGGCGGTGGTCTGGCAGGCATGGTGGCCGCGATTGCGCTCGGGCGCGGCGGAAGATCCGTCGCACTGGTCGCAGCGCCCTATACCAAGACGGACCGTCGGACCACGGCACTGATGGACCAATCGATTCGCTTCCTCGAACGCCTGGCGCTCTGGGAAAAGATCGCGCCATCCACCGCCGCGCTGACGACGATGCAGATCATCGACGGCACGACCCGGCTGCTGCGCGCGCCGACTGTTTCCTTCCGCGCCTCGGAAATCGGCCTCGACGCCTTCGGCTATAATATCCCGAACGCCGTGCTGCTCGACAGCCTCAGCGAAGCCGTCAAGGCCGAGGGCAATATCACGCTTATCGAGACGACCGCTTCCGAGGTCGCCATCCGCGACGATGGCGTCACGATCACGCTTGAAGACGGCGACACTATCGAAGCGGCTTTCGTGGTCGGCGCAGATGGGCGCAATTCGATGGTGCGGGAAACGCTTGGGATCAAGGTCAAGAGCTGGTCCTATCCGCAATCAGCCATGGTGCTGAACTTTGCGCATTCCCTGCCGCATCAAAACATCTCGACGGAATTCCACACCGAGAGCGGGCCGTTCACGCAGGTTCCCCTGCCCGGCAATCGCTCCAGTCTCGTCTGGGTGCAGAAGCCTGAGGAAGCCGCCGCCAATGCGGAGAAATCGCTGGAAGACCTCGGCCGGTTGATCGAGGAGCGCATGCAATCGATGCTCGGCAAGGTCACGGTCGAGGACAATGTGCAGGGCTGGCCGCTCTCCGGCATGACGGCCCATCGCTTCGGCAAGGGCCGCGCCGCGCTGATCGGCGAATCCGCCCATGTTTTTCCGCCGATCGGCGCACAGGGCCTGAACCTCAGCCTGCGTGACATCATCGCTCTGACCGATATTCTTTGCGGTAGCGCCAATCAGCCGATCGCGGCCTCTACCGGCGACACTTTCGACCGCAAGCGGCGCACGGATATCATCAGCCGGACGACAAGCGTCGATCTGCTGAACCGCTCGCTTCTGTCGGACTTCCTGCCGGTGCAGATGCTCCGGGCTGCCGGCCTGCACGTCCTCTCGGCCATTCCGCCGCTGCGCAACGTCGTCATGCGCGAGGGCATCGAGCCCGGTGGCAGCCTGCGTGGATTCTCCTCGATGCTACGGGAAAAGCTGCGCCGGTAAGGTACCGGACTTGATCAGGTAGAGCAGTAGCGACACCGTCACCACGGAACATGCCGTGGTGATCAGGATGGTGGCGGACGCCCGCTCCTGCCAGACACCATATTGCTGGCCGATGACGAAAACATTCGTCGCCGTCGGCAATGCGGCAAGCAGCACCGCCGATTCGATCCAGATCGCATCGAAGCCTCCGACCATCTGCAGCATGAGATAGACCACTAGCGGATGCAGGATGAGCTTTGCCGGCACGATATAGCCGATCTCGGCCGGAATGCGTTTCAGCGGCCGAAGGGCGAGCGTCACGCCCATGGCGAACAGCGCGCAAGGGGCGGCTGCCTGAGCGAGATAATCGACAAAACGCTGGAAGGCGACCGGCTGGTGGACCGAAAGGGCAGCGGCGGCAAAGCCGAAGGCGGTCGACAGGATGAAGGGATGCAATAACACCTTCCTGGCGATATCGGCGGCAACCAGGCCGGGTGAACGCTTGTCACCACCCTCGATTGCCATCAGCGCCGGAGCGACGATGAAATGCAGCGCGTTTTCGAAGCAGACGATCAACGCGACGGGAACAGCGGCCTTTTCACCCAGCGCCAGCAATGCCAGGCCCGGCCCCATATAGCCGATATTGCCATAAGCGCCGGCAAAGGCCTGGATGGTGCTGTCGGCCAACGAGTTACGGCGCAGGACGCGACCGACCAAAAATACCAGCAGGAAGATCGAATAGGTCGCGGCGATGTCGCTGACGATGAAGTCGACGCGCGTCAGCTGGTCGATCGGCGTCTGCGAAACGAGCTTGAAGAATAGCGCCGGCAGCGCGGCATAGATGATGAAGGTATTGAGCCAGCCGAGCGCCTCGGCCGGCTGTTTTGTAACGCGTGCGGCAGTGTAACCAATCAGGATCAGGCTGAAGAACGGCAGCAACAGACCGACAATGTCTGCCATCGGACATTTTCCACTCTGATGATGAAAACAAGGACGGACGATGACGTCCGGCTTAGCCGATTTTCATCAGGATTGGAAAGGTCTGCTGGAACCAGATCGCCATATCGCTGACATAGCCGAAGATAAAGGCGAGGCCCGTGAGCACCAGAAACCCGCCCATGACCTTCTCGACGGTGCCGAGATGGCGGCGGAAACGGACCAGGAAGCTCATGAAGGCGCCGGAAAAGCCGGCGGCGATCCAGAAGGGAATAGCGAGACCCAGCGAATAGATGGCAAGCAGCCCGGCGCCGGCGCCGATCGTCTCGCGCGATGCCGCAACCCCCAGGATCGCTCCGAGCACCGGGCCGATGCAGGGCGTCCAGCCGAAGGCGAAGGCAAGGCCCATGATATAGGCGCCCGTCAGCGTCGCCGGCTTACCGCTACCTTGGAACCGCGCTTCACGCGCAAGAATGCCTAGCCGGAAAACGCCAAGGAAATTCAGACCCATGATAACGATGATCAGGCCGCCGATCTTGGAGAGGATATCGAGATGCTGGCGCAGCAGAAGACCGATCGACGAGGCGCCGGCGCCAAGCGCGATGAAGACGGTCGCAAAACCGAGCGTGAAGAACAGCGCTGAAAACAGCACATTGCCACGAACGCTCGGCCCGCTCGCCACTGCTGCTCCGCCACCACGAAACTGCTCGACGGAAATACCAGCCATGTAACAGAGATAAGGCGGCACCAGCGGCAAGACGCAGGGCGACAGAAACGAAAGTGCCCCGGCGAGCAAGGCACTTAGAAGCGAGATATCGGCAAGCGACACGATAGACTCCGGCTATGTCATTCAGCCGTCTTACTAACGTCGCGGGAGATGGAAGGCCAATCACCTTTTCGAGGGTGGTGCGGTGACAATGAACGCATTCGGCCGCGTCATGAATGTTGCGGTGGTCGGCAAAATTTGCCGGCGGTGTGTAGAGCGATCGCAAGGACCAAAAAGTAATTAGCGGGGGTGCGGCGCTGTTGAGATAGAAGGCAGACGAATATACGGATTAGTCCGATCATACGATATGTTAGGCTCCCCTTTTGCTCCTTTGATCAAATTGGGAATCAAGTGCCCTTGCGGCCCGAACATATAGTCGCTTCCTGCGCATAAATGCGCGAGAGTTCGAAAATCGAAATATCTGAATTGATCGTCGGCCAGAAACGCAGCGTCTTCGTATTCTTTACCGGTAATGCCGGAATAGCCAGAAGTTTTCAGGAATGCATTTCCTACCGCTTTATCAATTCTGGCGCCCGCGCACATGCTCCCGAAAACGCCTCCCAATTTGTATATTCGAAGTATCTCCGCATTCTTGTTCGGTAGCGGCTTCATAGCTTCCGATAGAAACCAATTGGTCGCTGGATCATTGGTCATCGTCTTCCGCCAGAACGAAGGAATATCGGCTGCCATGCAGTTCACGGCCGTGAAGCCTATCGCGATTGCGATAAAGGAAACATCTCTGAAGGCTCCAATCACGCACTCGCTCCGCCCATTTTTGTTGAATGCAAATGAGAGCAATCAACCGAGTCTCCGCAAGCAAAGCAAGAGCTCGGGTATGAGCACCGCCATGCCTCACCCTGATCTCATTGCAACAAAGACACCCCAGCCTCTTCTGCCGCCTTGATAAAGGCGTTTCGGGCGGCTTGCGGGTGAACGCGTTCCATGATCGCGTCGAGACAGGCCTGGATCGCAGTCAGATACGCTTCACCGTCCCTAATCGGCCAATGGTCCAGCAGCGTCTCCGTCGCATCCTGTGCCGTATTGACACGTCGATATCCGCCTGTGTCACTCATCACGAGCGTTACGGCGGCTGGAAATGGTCGCAAAGTGTTTCGTTCCAAAACGTATCACCTCAAAAGCGTAAAGACGCGAGTAACCTTGCAAAAGACGTTCCAGGGAATGCCGCCAACATTCTCAGGGTGGTTCGGGGCGCTGGGAAGCCTGAAGAGCTGATCAGGCAATGCGTCGATGTCGGAAATACGGCCGTTGCGTTTGATGACTTAACGCAGGTCTTTCGGTCGCCGTTATCCCAAGCTCAGAAAGATCAGTGTCTTTTGGATTAAGTTCACCAAACCGGTCACTTAAGGGAACCGTGGTGAGAGCGTCGGGGTTCGAACCCGAGACCTACTGATTAAAAGTAGGCAGGTACGGGAGCTGGTGGCGTTAGCCCAGAGCTGGAAAGAGCGTGTACATAATTGAAGATACTATCTTTTCTTGAAAACTCAGGTTAGTTTAGAGCTGGAGCGCGCGGGCTAACGCCGGAGCGCGCGTTAGCTGCAAGATAGCCCGGAGGCCCAGCATGAGCAAGCAGCCCGAGCCGAAGAAAAAGATTACCCGAGCCGTTTGGGAGAACGCCCAGCCTCACGAGGACGGAAAGACCACCCGCATAATCTGGGATGGCCGCCTCACAGGCTTCGGCCTGCGCATCCGCCCCAGCGGAGCCAAGGCGTTCGTCTACGTTTATCGCGCCAACGGCAAGCCGAAGTGGGCAACCATCAAGGCTACCTCGGCAGACGACGCCTTCGATCAGGCGACCGAGATGGCGAATCAGTACCACAGGGGTAAGGACCCTGTTGCCGAGCGAGAGGAGGCGCAGCGCGAGGCTGACCGCAAGAACAACGCCGCCACGGTGGGCTACATGCTCGACCTGTTCGTCGCCGAGCATGCGAAGTCGGAACTGGCGGAGAAGACGGCGGACGAATACGAGCGAGCCGCCGACAAGATACTCAAGCCGGAGATCGGCAAGATAAAGCTGGGGGCGCTGACCATGGAGGACGTCCATGCACTGTTCGACAAGCTCAGCAAGCGCCCGCGCCAGCACCGCAGCAAGAAGCCCAGCCCAAACGCCAAGCCCCTGCCCCCGGCCAAGGCGCAGGCCGAGGGCGCGATGCGGATGCTACGGGCGGCGCTCAACTGGTCGCGTAGCAAGAAGAAGACCGCGCTCTACGGCAACGCACTGCCGCCACCGCTGGACTTCAAGGAGCTTGGGCTGAAAGGTACGAAGCGGCGGACTAGGCTCTTCACCGAGAACGAGGTTGCGCGCCTTCTGGCGGCGACGGACAAGATGGAGGCCGACAAGCGGCTGATGCCCTCGATGGCGCTCGCCGTCCGGCTCATCTTCGCCCTCGGATCGCGCGCCGGGGAGGTGTGCAGGCTGAAGTGGAGCTACATCGACCGCGAGGCCGGGCTGATAATCTGGGAAAAGACGAAGACCGGACAGCTTGAGAAGCCAATAACGCCCGAGGTGGAGCGGCTTCTTAAGGCTGCTCCCCGGTTCTTCGGCTCGCCGTGGGTCTGCCCGGCGACGGACCCTGAGCTGCCGCTGCGTGTGGATGTTCTGGGGTCGGCTTTTAAGCGCGTAATGAAGGAGGCCGAGGTGGCAGCCGGATACGGAATCAGCTCGCACACCATCAGACACTGGTTCAGTACCAAGACCTACACCGACGCCGACCTGCCGATGGCGGTAGGCATGGCAGTCGTGGGCCACAAGTCGGTCGCCACGGCGATGCGCTACACCCACGTCAGCCGCGAGGTTCTGGCGGAGGCCGCGCGGTCGGCAGCGGCACGGCGCGAGCGCACCGTGAAGGAGGCGGCAAAGAAGGGTAAGGTGGTGCCTATCCGGGGAGGTAAGAAGTGACCGAAGACACAAAACCTCCGCCGTGGCCCGCGTACAACAACGAGGAAGGCAAGTCCCTACTGGCCGACTGGGTGCAGGATCGGATAGCGGACGCCTACGACGAGCTGTATGGCGCGCCCGAACTTGAGGGCCTGCTCCATTCGGAAAAAGAGATGTTGATCGCAGCATTCGGGTTGAAGGACTGGGCCAAGGTGGCGGTGCGGCTGCGCAACCCCGACGCAACACGCGCATTCGTCGGGGTGGTCGCGCACCTGATCGAGCTGAACGCCATGACCAACAGGACTAGCCTGTTACGTGACGACGATTTCAGTGATGCTTACACGCCACTGAACCGCCGCGATGACATACTGACCGCCCGCAACTGGCATGCTGTTCTGCGCGTGCTGCTTCACGATTACCCGGATATGGCCGGAAAGGGAAAGGGCAAAGAGGTCGAGTGGATGACGGTATGGCTCACCGCTGTTCTGCGCGGGGTCGAGGCGGGTAAGAAAGACACGGAGCTGTTTAACGACCGGCACAAGTACATCAAGAGAATGCTAAAGGCCGGAAAGGACGACCGGCGCAACCGTCTTGCCCGGCTCGTCCATGCGGTGCAGACGACCGTCGCAACGGACGACTGATCTAAAACCACGCGCGTTTAAACGCGCCGGTTATACTTGAAAGCCTCAACCGGCTACAACCAGCTCATTGCCATCAACGGCAGTATTTCTCAGTATGGAGAAAGTAATGGCTGGTGAAAATGAACTACTGACGCCCACAGCGGCGGGAAAATACCTAGGCGGAGTTCCGGTTGACACGTTGCGCTGGTGGAGATGGCGCCGGACCGGACCAACCTTCTGCCGTGTCGGTCGTCGCGTCATGTATCGGCGCTCCGATCTCGATGCTTTTGTTCAGCTAGGCGAGGTCCAGATTGCGGAGGTCGCCAATGGCTGAAAATACCAGAAGACCCGCGCTAGTCGACAGCGCGGGTCATCAAAACAAGCTCGAATTGCTCTTCAAAACACTCGATACCGAAAATTATAACCTCGTAGTCGCAGCCGGTAAAGCGGCCACTCCGCCGCTGAAGCCTACAATGATCGACTACAGGCGCATCTTCGGCCATGATAGTTGGCGCGGTGGCGAGAGACGTATGATGCAGTGGCAGGACACCAAGGGCCTGACGCCTGCGCCAGCATACCGCTCCTTCGAGCTTGGCCGGGTCGAGGCACCTCCGTACATGAGGGTTTGGGTGCCGAACGAGGATACGGAGCTGTGCCGACGCCCACTCTCGCCACTCTCCGGCAAGGTGTATGCGCTGCGGCGTCTGCTGGCTACCTTCGACCGCGCATCCAAGCGGCGTATCGTCCGGCGCAATCCGGCCTCACCTCTCGATCTTGGCTACAGGACGGAACAGCAGAACAAGGCATGCTGGGACTTCCTTCGACTGATCGAGGAGGAGGATACCACCCTGCTCAGGACGGTTGGCTATCACCCGGACGCGTGCTTCGAGGAGGAGATCTGGCAGGAGGCCCTTGCGCGGGCGGAGGGCAACGAATGACCACTCCGAACGAGACTATCATCAACAACGAGAGGCGCTCCCACGCAGCGCGTCTCCACGAACTGTTCTGCGGCGCGGAGGACCGGCACTTGACGTACGATCCGGCCCGGCTGCGGCTTGTTGGCTCCAAGATGGAGATGAAGGACGAGAACGACGAAGGTCCGCGCGACAGGAAAGACCCGCCCACCGTCGACCTATGGGAGAAGCACCTTGCCGGCACATATCCGCTCGGCATAAGTCCATTGCGCCACGATGGAATGTGCCGATGGGGTCTCGTCGATATCGATGTATATGACGATCTCGACCATAGCGCGCTTGCCAACAAGATACAGCGAGCCGCCCTGCCTCTCATCGTATGTAGATCGAAGTCGGGCGGCGCGCACGTATTCCTGTTCGTCACCGATTGGATACATCAGGCCGAAATGAACGCCGCATTAGTGGCTATTGCTGTTCGTCTTGGCTATGCCGATGCCGAGGTCTATCCCCCGGTGCCAGGCAAGAAGGGTAACTGCATCAACATGCCAATGCTGGGCGGCTCGGAGCGCTGGGGCGTGAAACCGCGCGGCCTTGATATGAGCGTGGTGGAATTTCTCTACTATGTGGAAAAGGCTCGATGCTCTCCGGCAGACGTGACTCGGCTGGCAAAGACAACAGCAACGACGCAGAAGCCGGGGAGCTCTGCGCCGAGCAGCCGCGTTCTGCGCAATCTAACAGAGAAGTGCGACGAGATAGCTGGTCTGACCGATGGGCGTAAGCGCGCCCTGCACGATACGGCCTTCCTGTTCGGCAAGTATGTTCTCAAGGATCGCATTGAGCCAGAGACGGTGATTAGCAAACTGATCGCTGCCGGCGTCACTGCCGGACTGGAGCCCGTCGCCGCCGAGAGCCATGCTCGCAACGGGCTGGAAGGACGGCTGCGCAAGCGCGGTGGTGCGGACGGCGACGATGGCGACGACGAGAACGAGGGGCGCTTTGCCGAGATAGATAGGATCGTCATGATCGAAGGCGGCGAGGAGCCGATGTGGCGAGTGACGGTAGCCGACTACGGCGACATCACTTTGCCGTCACGGGAGGTCTGGAAGAACGACGTGTTCAACCTGCGATGCGCCGAACGGCTGAAGGTTGGCTTCAGGCGGCTGTCGGTGAACGAATGGGCCGACCGGATCAATGCCGCCCTGTCGATCGCCGAGACAGAAGCCGCACCCACGGAGGCCTCGCAGCATGATCTTTTCCGCGATGCGCTGAACGACTTCCTATTCGATAAGCATAGGGCAGAGAACATGGATGAGCTGCTGCTCGGCAAGCCCTACCCCGACGACGAAAAGGACAAGGTCTGGTTTCGCTTTAAGGATATGTACAAGCGTCTGTGTCAGGGGCCGGGAACGCCGCTTCAGGGAGTTTCGCGCACCAAGATCGGCGAGATGCTGAGGGGCATCGGGCGCTTCGGCGTCGATTGCGATGTTCACAAGACTACTGCCCCAATCTGCAAGAAGACGACCGAGGTATGGTGGGTGCGGATGGGTCTTCTCAACGGGGCCATGCCCCAGCTACCACTGCCGAAGACGGACAGGCCTCCCATCTGATGGAGGCAACGGCGTAAAGTCGCCGGGCGGGCGACAAAGTTTTAGGCGGCGCGGCGCGGGCTTTAAATCCGGCCGCGTCGTCTGTTTTATGGTGATGGCGGTCGCGGTTATAAAAACCGCCGTAGCGGGCCACCAGCGAGCGTTTAGGCGCGGCGGCTATAACGGTAGAGCGCAACCCTGCCGCGAGCGCTGGCGGTCCTGTCAGGGTCCGCAGCGCTCGTGCCGCGTAGGCGGGGCCGGGTCAAGGCGGCGTTGACCGTTGCAGAAGGTCGAACGATAAAGGCCGGGGGATTATGCGATGAGCGCGATCGAGCGTACGTACGAACGGATATACGTATACGCGTGCCCCGCGTGGGACTTTAGGACTTTAGGGCTTTATGTGCGCTATTACATGAGGTTTTCCAAGGTGTTGAGTCCAAAGCCTTCTGATCCGACTAGGGCTTTGTCAGGCTTTCGGTCTTGAGCCCCCCGGCCTTCATCGCTGCGAACGGTTATAACGTGTCGTCCGCCCTCATTCCCGCTCCGCTGCCATCTGCTCCAGGCGCATCGCCATCTAGGATTGGGACCTCCTAATATTTCATTAGCAGGCTAAGCCCATATAAAAATCCTTTATTTCAATTACTTAACACGCTATTACTACTTATAGTTGCTCGTTCAGCTAACGTGCAGCTATCAAAACCAGTCCGCCGGTCGAAATAGCGAGTACCGCCGCCAATGGCTAAAGGGCCGCCCTGCACCGTATGCCAGAACCGCGAACGAGCGGCGATTGACCTTGCCCTCGCCCGAAAGGTTCCGTTCGCCGCCCTTGCCCGGCGCTATAAGCTTGGCTCGGACAGCCTCCGGCGCCACGAGAAGAACCATCTTCCGCCTCAGCTCAGGGCTCAGCTTCTGGCTGGTCCTGCCGACCTACCCATGGACCTCGACCGGCTGAAGGAGACCGAAAGCCAGTCGCTACTCGCCAACATCGTTGCCCTTCGCCATCGGCTCTTCGCCATGATGGACCGAGCCGAGGAAGTGCAGGACACGGCGGGCGCTCAGCGGGCGGCGAGCCAACTTCACCGCAACTTCGAGCTGACGGGCAAGCTGCTTGGCGACCTGAGCACCGGAACCACCATCAACAACAACGTCCTCATATCCCCGGCCTATATCGAGATGCGCTCGGAGCTGGTCAGGGCACTCAAGGCCCATCCCGACGCGGCACGAGCCGTGGCTGCGGTTCTTCAGGGTCTGGAGACGCGGTTTGCCGAGGGCATGACCATAGACCACGGCTACGCCTCCGGGCCAGCAGCACCATTATCCATCGCCTCGTCCTCTTCCCGCGCGTCGGAGGAAGAGTCGTGAGTCACCGGGCCAGTATTGCTACTCTTTATCGGCCCGATGGCGACTATATGCGCAGGGTTCCTCATAGCCCGAGCGCGGACAGGCCAACGTGTTGCCGGGATTTTTCTCCTTTTAACGGTACATGTTGGCCTGTCACCGTCATCATTCTCTCTGCCAGACGGAGGCCGCGCCCATGATGGCCCGCGATCTTGCCCGCGCCCTTGATCCCGTCGTCATGGCTAACGACTGCGGCCTCACACCCGATCCGTGGCAGGCGCGGTTGCTGCGCGACTATCCCCGGCGCGTCCTGCTTCTGTGCTCGCGCCAG
Source organism: Rhizobium sp. RCC_161_2 (assembly GCF_041355235.1). Taxonomy (NCBI): domain Bacteria; kingdom Pseudomonadati; phylum Pseudomonadota; class Alphaproteobacteria; order Hyphomicrobiales; family Rhizobiaceae; genus Rhizobium; species Rhizobium sp. RCC_161_2. The sequence goes on from NZ_JBFUPL010000002.1 coordinate 597,078, forward strand.
TCGGGCAAGTCCACCGTCGCCGCCCTGCTCGTCATCTACGCGGTTCTGTTCATCGCGAAGGCGCAGATCGTCGTCGTCAGCCCAACGCAGCGCCAATCGAACGAGCTGTTCCGCACCATAGTCAACTTCCTCGGTCAGCTGGAGGGCGCGCCGCGCCTAGTCAACGAGTCGACGCAGCGAGCAGAGTTCTCCAACGGCGCGCGCATCCTGTCCCTCCCCGGCACGGAGAAGACCATTCGCGGCATCGCCGGGGTGGACCTCGTGGTCATAGACGAGGCGTCGCGCGTCGAGGATGCGCTGCTGACCGCCGTGCGGCCCATGATGGCGACCAAGCCCGATGCCCGCATGATCGCCCTGACCACGCCAGCCGGCAAGCGCGGCTGGTTCCACGAGGCATGGACCAGCGACGACCAGAAGTGGGAGCGCGTCAGAGTGCCCGCCAGCCAGTGCCCCCGGATAACGGCGGAGTTTCTTGCCGAGGAGCTAAAGGCCCTTGGCGCCATCAAGTTCAGCGAGGAGTACGAGCTGGAGTTCCACGATCCCGAGGAGGCCGTCTTTCCGCTCGGCATCATCGAGGCCGCATTCACGCAGGAGGTCAGAGCGCTGTGGTAGTCGTAGTAGGAGAAGTTCGTCGAGACCACGGAAGGCCTTGGCGGCGGTATCCGGTTCAGGCCGTCAGCCGGTTCGTCATGGGCGTGGACCTCGGCCAGTCGAACGACCCAACCGCAATCTCTGTAATTCACCATACGGTGACGCCGACGGACGACTGGGCCATTACCTACAGCGACGGCGCGACCACCAACATCGCCCGAGAGAAGAGCATAGAGCGGTTCAACGTAGTCGCCCTTGAGCGCGTGCCGCTGGGTACTCCCTATCCGGCTGTCGTCGGCTTGGTGGCGGAGCGGCTGGCCCATCCTGCGCTGGCTGAGGCATGCGACCTCGTCATTGATGAGACCGGCGTTGGTCGCGCTGTCGCCGACATATTCGAGACGAGCGGCATGCGCCCCCAGCGCGTCGCCATCACCGCCGGAAACGAAGTTACCAATCCCGAAAACCGCCGCTGGCATGTGCCCAAGGGTATCCTGATCAGCGGCGTGGACGCTCGCCTGCATACCGGGGAGCTGCGCTTTGCAGCCGAACTGACCGACGCCGGGGCGCTGGCCGATGAACTGAAGGACTTCCGCCGCACAGTGAGCACAGCCGGGCGCTCGTCCTTCAACGCCCGCGAGGGCAAGCACGACGACCTCATCCTCAGCATCGCCATCGCTCTCTGGTGGGCAGCCCGCCCCCGGTACAGCGGCGGCGAGTCCGCCGTTGTGGGGCTCAACTAGACCAAAGGAGAAGACGATGAAGCTGAAGCCACCAATAGACATTCACGAGGCCGCTGTGGAGCGGCATTATGCGCGATCACCGTCCGGCGAAGTGGTTGGCGATGCCGCGCTCGCCGCGCTCGTGGCTGCCGTCCGGCTGACACGCCAGAACAGCGAGGCGCTGGCCTCCTATGCCGACACGCTCGCCTCCGACCGGCTGCTTGCGCCGACCGCTGCCCGGCTCAGGCTGCGCGACAACGCTCTGAAGCTGGCCGAGGCGACGGCGAGGAAGCTGGACGAGGCCAAGGCCAGAGCTCAGCGCGAGGTGGAGGAGGCCGACACGCTGACCAGCATGCCCCCGGCACCGCGCGACGCGCTGACAGCCGGGCTTGAGGCCGAGATACGCGGTCGCCTTGCCGCGCTGTCCGACAAGACCCGCGAGGAGGTAGTCAGCCGCGCCTTCGAAGAGAAAGACCTGAGCATCATCTCTGCGGTTCTCCGGGGACCGGCAATGCTGACTGGCATGAGTCAGGCTCGCCACGACATGGTGCGCAACCGCTACCGCACGACGTTCCATCCCGAGGCCACCGAGCGCCGCCGACGCCTTGCCGACGCGCTGGAGGCCACGGAGCGGACCGGCCGGTCGTTCATCAACTACATCGCTACCGCCACGACCGGCGCGGCTATCGAGATTGCCGACGCATCGGCCAGATCGCAGGCCGCCGAGCAGGCCATTGCGGCCGCCATCGCAAAGCAGGAGTAGAAAACATGAAGGTAACAGTCGATCTCGATCTTGAGGACGTGGTCAAGCGGGCACAGGAGCTGCCGGAGGAGATTGCCCGACCGGAGGATGTAGCTGAGGGTCTGCGCAGCTATTACAGGCAGGACGGCGAGCGCCTTCGGCTCGACAGCACCCGACGCGACGAGCTTGTCGCCCACCTGTCCGACCGTATCGATAAGTACGCTCTTAAGGCCGAGAACACCCGCCTAAAGGACGAGGGTCGCCGCCGTCAGGTGGTCGAGTACGTGCGGGCGGGCCTTGCCGCGCAGCACGTCAAGCCGGAGCTGCTGGACGCGGCGGTGGCGCTGTTCATCTCGCAGCACAAGTTCGGCCTGAAGGACGGCAAGGTGATCGCCGTAGGCCAGCGTGGCTCCGAGGAGGCCGAGCTGGCCGCCGTCAACTGGATCGCCGAAGGGGGCGAGGCCTACACCGCCGCAGCCAGCGGCGGGGTCGACACCGGGGGCTTTGCTGCTCAGGTGGCGCGACTGAAGGGCATGCATTGAGCCGCAAAAAGGGAAATGCACAGATACGGGCCGACCGAAATCCGGACGGTCCGCCGATTCGCTCGACAGCTAGGAGCGATCTTGCCCGCACGGAGAAGGCGTTGCGTCTGGTCTATGGCGCAGTCCTCCCCCGGATGCACAGCGGGAGAATTGTCGGGCCGCTCTTGGCGCGGCAGAGCTGGCAGAAGGTGTTCGTCCTCAACCACGCCGTATTCGTCCAGCTTGCCAAGGAGCTGGGCGAGAGCTGGATGAAGCTTGTGCGCGACGCCGAGGCTGCCCAGGACGATGGCCGTCGTGTGGAGCGCCGCCACATGGAGGACGCGGCCGAGGAGATCGTCGCTGCGGTAGCGGCGCTGCCGAGGCCGTGGCAGGAGGTTGTCGTACGCCGGGCCGCAGGCATGAGCTGGCGGCAGATTGGCGAGGCTCTGCCTAACCGCGTGCTGTTCTCGATGGAGGACGACTACGAGGCGGCGCTGCGCCGCGTATGGGAGCAGGCCGGGGACGTGGTCAGGCGGCTGATCTAAAATGAAAATCCCAGCTGTTCGTTATCGAGTTCATTTAGCTTAATAGATAGTCTTATCTTTTTCTCTGCCAACTCTCGTGCCCCAACGGACATAAGCTCAACGAGATTTCGAAGGGACGGAATGTCTCTGATGATCGTGAAACCACCACGTTTGTTGACGAAGACGACACTCTTTTTTCTCCGTCGCGTCAATTCAATGACATTGCTTAATGTTCCGGTGCTCTTCGCGTCCCAAAGCATCAATCCTACATCGGCGTTCTCGGCCATCAGAATGTCTTTGGCCGCGAAAAACGCCTTTGTTCCAGGCTCTGCATCACTACTTGCATGTCGTACAGGCCAGTCGCCCAAATTATTGCGTGGATGCGATCCGGAACAGTAGACGGTCACAGATTCGGCCCCCCGGTCCCTTAGAACTTCCTGCACTGCTTTGTCTGTGCCGCTCGCGTCCCCGACCAGAACGCCAAGGTTCGCTGCAAGTAAGCTATCAAGCTTCTCTACAAAGGCCGTCGGCAAGTTTTTTATCGTAATGGAACCGGCCACAAAAACTGATTGCATTTCTTACTTCCATGTGAGTGCAACGACATAAATACCGTCAATCTTTGCATAAGACCTCAATGCTTTCGTCGCGGCCTCCATTGAAGCACCGCTGTCAAAAAGGTCGTCGACTAGCAGCGCATTCCACTTACCATTACCCACTATTGCGTCATTGATCGAGAACCTACCTGCGAGCTCGGCGTCTTTCGCTTCCTTGGTACCAAGGTCTTTTAGCTTTTTGCCCGTAGCTGAAGGAGCTTTAACAATTATACCGTCGAACGATGTAACCTTCATCAGCTTTGCCAAATCGCTGGCAACTTCGTTAACAGGCTGCCTCGCGCGCGTTTCAGAGGCAGGCATAGGCACAACTAAGCCAATTCCAGGAAAACGGGGAACGATATTATCAAGGACCGCCTTCGCTAAAATAGGGCTATTGTCCCAAACGCCACCGTACTTTAGCTTGTAGATAGCCTCGCCCGCTTCTGTGCGGTGGTTATCAAACATGGGGTAACCAGACGCGTTATATCCAACAAAAGTGCTCGATAGCATATGTTTGTCGAGCGCATAGCCGTCATCCCAGTTGCCAGACAAGCGTTTTATTTTGACTTCCATTATCCCCTCCTGAATTAGAACCACAGGTAGATATAGGAAGGGCGCTATGCGACTTTAAGATGGAATAGAGGGCCATCTAAACTTTTGATACTGCGCGGCTGCACGAATTTACTGCTTAAGCTTGCAACGGGAGCGCCGCGACCGTTAGCGGCCCGTTAGCCTAAAGGCCGACACAGCTATCGCTCAATTAGTAGCCTTTGTAACGCACCGAAATTTAAGGAAATTTTGGTGAGAGCGTCGGGGTTCGAACCCGAGACCTACTGATTAAAAGTCAGTTGCTCTACCAGCTGAGCTACGCTCTCCCCGTCCGCGGGTGATTGGCACCCCGGCTGGAAGTGCGCGGAACATATGCAGGCGCCCTATTGCGGTCAACCCATAAAATCGCCCTTGCGGCGTCGTAAAATGCTTTTCCGCAGGTTGATGTCGCAAAATCCATCGGCACCCCCGACGGAATCGCTGGGATCGGCTGAAAACTGGACCTTCGCAGAGCCGGAAAATATCTTTTCGATATATCAATTAATCCGAGCGCGTAGGGCCAATTGTAACAATAACCGTCCATAGTCGTGATGGCGATGGCCGCTCCCCACCTTACGCGCGCAATTGTTTGCCGCACGAATCGCTTTTGGTGTATATCAGCATTTGTGAACAACCCACCGAGTCTTAGGAGGACCTTATGGAAGTCGGTTGGATTGCAGCTATTATTATTGGTGGCCTTGCCGGCTGGTTTGCTGAAATGATCATGAAAAGCAACACCGGCATAATCATGAATATCGTTCTCGGTATTGTCGGAGCACTCGTCGCCAGTTGGCTGTTTGGGATACTGGGCATCAGGCTGCCCTTCGATAGTGCATTGATCAACTATCTGATCACCGGCTTCATCGGTGCTTGCATACTGATCTTCGTCGGACGACTGATCAGGCGATAGACGCCCCGCGGGCGAAAGCTCGCCCCGAGTGGGAACAGAAGGGAAGACGGGACAACCGCCTTCCCTTTTTTTATTGCTTGTACATGCGCTCAGCCAACCGAGACCCTTTTCAACCTCACGAGGAGCGCTAGGTACGAAGCAGAAGCAAAGAGGAGTTTGGAAGTATGATGGAAAGCGCCAATCAGACGCCGAACCGCAAGGTCCTGCGCGGTCGCCCCTACAGCATCGCCGAATTCGCGCGGAAATATCGCCTCGACGACGAGGAGGCCAAACGTCTCTTCGACAAGTTCGGCCCCTCGGCCACCGAGCTGGATCTGCTGATGGCCGCCAAGCGGAAGCCGCCGACTCTCTCCACAGTCATCGGCCATTAATCGACATGATGCGGCGGGAGCCCGGGGGTTTAGCCGGCTTCTTCCGTCGCCATAGCAGCCAGCATGAGACGCACGACAGCACCCCTCTCTCCATGCTGATATATCAGTACGCCTTGCCATCGCAAATGCGGCGTGCCAAAAAATGATATATCAGCATGGACATTGGAATCGGCTGGGATGCAGAATTCGCAAAGCCACCTCGCCTATCTTGCCCTGGAGCACCTGATCGTTACGCTGGTGCTGAAGCCCGGCGCGCTCGTCACGGAAAAGCAACTGATCGAGCTTGCGGGCCACGGGCGCACGCCGGTGCGCGAGGCGATCCAGAAGCTGGCGTGGCAGGGGCTGATCCATGTGCGGCCGCGCGTCGGGCTGCAGATCGCCGAAATTCGGCCGGAAGACCACATGCATGTCATGCAGGTCAGGCGCGAGCTGGAACCGATCGCGGCTTCACTGGTTGCCGTCAACGCCAGCCAGCAGCAACGCGAGCTACTGCTCGAATGCGCCCGCCTGATGACGGATTGCGCCGTCACCGGCGACCTGCCCGGCTTTTTCGCCGCCGACAAGACATTCGATGAAATCCTGGAAGAGGCCTGTCCGAACGGCTTCATCACAGCAGCGCTCGGCCCTGTGCAGACCCACTCGCGCCGGCTCTGGTACTCCACCGCGCCACCCGACGGCATGGGCCGGGCGATTGCGCTGCACGTCGGCGTAATCCAGGCCATTCATCAGGGCAATGCCGAAGACGCCGGCAAGGCAATGGCGATGCTGATTGACTATCTCAGCGGTAAATGAAAAAGGCGGCCTCGATATCAAGGCCGCCCTTGCCTATTGCAATATCTGAGAGAGCTCAGCCGACGAAAGCGCGCTCGATGACGAATTCGGCCGGCTTGCTGTTGGCGCCCTCGTTGAGACCAGCCTTCTCCAGCAGCTCTTTGGTATCCTTCAGCATCGCCGAGGAACCGCAGATCATGCCGCGATCGGTCTCTGGATCGAGCGCCGGAATACCGAGATCGGTGAAGAGCTTGCCATTTTCCATGAGATCGGTGATGCGGCCCTTGAAGGGATAGTCTTCGCGGGTAACGGTCGCATAGTGGCGCAGCTTGTCGCCGACGACCTCGCTCAGAAGCTCGTCATTGCGAATTTCCTCCACGAGATCGAAGCCATATTTCAGCTCGGCGACATCGCGGGTGGTATGGGTGAGGATCACTTCCTCAAACTTTTCATAGGTCTCGGGATCGCGGATCAGGCTCGCGAAGGGTGCGATACCGGTGCCGGTCGAAAACATATAGAGCCGCTTACCCGGCGTCAGCGCATCGAGCACCAGCGTACCCGTCGGCTTCTTGCGCATCAGCACTTCGTCGCCGGGCTTGATGTTCTGCAGATGCGAGGTCAGCGGGCCATCCGGTACCTTGATCGAGAAGAACTCAAGTTCTTCGGCCCAGGCCGGGCTTGCGATCGAATAGGCGCGATAAAGCGGCTTGCCGTCAACCATCAGGCCGATCATTGCGAACTCGCCCGAGCGGAAACGGAAGCCCTGCGGCCGGGTCATCGTAAAACGAAAGAGCCGGTCGGTATAATGCGTCACGCTCAGCACCTTCTCGGCAAAAACGCCGGCAGGAACTGCGGAAACAAATTCTTCGGTCTTGGCGGGGGCGTTCATTCGGTCTCAGATCCCGTATTCGTCGTAAGGCGTGTTCTTGTCTGTCTGCGTCTGGCGAGGCTCATATTACACTATAGCCCGGATTTAAAGGCATTCCATTCCATCTCGCGGCGCCAGCATAAAATATGCGTATTCTAGTCAAGTTTTATGCGGTCTCGCAGGCCACATATAGTCATCGCCAGAATTGCGGCAATCCGATGTATATCCTATCGTCGCAATTCCTGAAATGAACAGCCGAATCAGGCCGTCTTGGCTGCCTGACGGCGCCAGCTATAGGTCTCGCCGCCCTGGGCAGGCCGGGCCGTCGGTTGATAGTAATGCGGAATGCCAGGCAGGCGGTTTTCCGAAAGCCGCTTCAGCGCCGTCTCGTTGGTCACTGCGAAGCTGTCGATACCGACACGCAGCATCAGCGGAATCTGGTCGATCAGCACATCGCCGACCGCACGCAGCTCGTTGGTAAAGCCGAGCCGTTGGCGCAGCAGCGAGGCGTGGCTGAAAGCGCGACCGTCACTGAAGGCCGGAAAAGCCACGGCAACGATGGCCAGCCGATCGAGATAGGGTTGCAGCTTCGTCACATCGTCGGCCGGCTTGATCACCACGCCGAGGCCGACATCGTTGCTCTCTTCAGCCTTGGCGATCAGGTCATCGAGGCTCAGCAGCGGCTTCTGCTCTTCAGTCGCCTTCAACTCCTCGGTCTCGATAATCCAGGGATCGTTCTCGACAAAACCGCTCTCGCGCCAAATCTTTGTCATGGTCATCTCCTTATGCCGCTTCGGCCGAAGCCGAGCCGTAGAGCGCATCCTTGAAGGGCTGCGGCCCGACACGCCGATAGGCATCGAGGAAGATTTCGGACGGATCAAGGCGCAGGCCAAGATAGGTGTCGACGATCGTCTCGATGGCGTCGGTGACCTTGTTCGGCTCGAAGCCGCGGCCGATGATTTCACCGATCGAGGTGTGTTCGTCACCGGAGCCGCCGAGCGTGATCTGATAGAGTTCCGCACCCTTCTTCTCGACGCCGAGCAGGCCGATATGGCCGACATGGTGATGACCGCAGGCATTGATGCAGCCGGAGATCTTGATCTTCAGCTCACCAATCTCCGCCTGACGCTCGGCCGAGCCGAAACGCGTCGAAATTTCCTGCGCAAGCGGGATCGAGCGGGCATTGGCGAGCGCGCAATAGTCGAGCCCGGGACAGGCAATGATATCCGTGATCAGACCGGCATTGGCGGTTTCGAGCCCAGCGGAAACCAGGCCGCGATAGACGGCTTCGAGATCGGCGAGCGCCACATGCGGCAGGATCAGGTTCTGTTCGTGGCTGACGCGAATTTCGTCGAAGGCATATTCCTCGGCGATATCGGCGACCACATCCATCTGCGCATCCGAGGCATCGCCCGGAATGCCGCCGATCGGCTTCAGAGAGATCGTCACCATGCCGTAATCGGGATTCTTGTGCGGCTGCACGTTCTGCTGCACCCAGCGGGCGAAGTCCGGATCGGTCTTCTTCCAGCGGGCAAGGCTTTCCCAGCCTTCGGCGCGCTCAGGCAGAGCCGGCGGGGCGAAATAGGCGGAGATCGCCTGAACGTCGGCTTCGGGGAGCTTCAGCTCCGTGTCCTTCAGCTTGACGAATTCGGCTTCGACCTGACGTGCCAGTTCCTCGGCACCGGTTTCGTGCACCAGAATCTTGATGCGGGCCTTGTATTTGTTATCGCGGCGGCCATGCAGATTGTACACGCGCATGACGGCGGTCGTGTAGGACAGCAGGTCCTCTTCCGGCAGGAAGTCGCGGATCAGCTTGGCAACCATCGGCGTGCGGCCCTGCCCGCCTCCGACATAGACGGCAAAGCCGATCTCGCCTTTGTCGTTCTTCTTCAGATGCAGGCCGATATCGTGCACCTGGATTGCGGCACGGTCGCGCTCGGCGCCGGTGACAGCGATCTTGAACTTGCGCGGCAGGAAGGAGAATTCCGGATGGACCGACGACCATTGCCGCAGGATTTCAGCGTAAGGACGCGGGTCGGCGACTTCGTCTGCCGCAGCACCGGCAAAATGATCGGCGGTGACGTTGCGAATGCAGTTGCCCGAGGTCTGGATGGCATGCATCTCGACGGACGCAAGCTCCGCCAGCACGTCTGGCATATCCGAGAGCTTCGGCCAGTTGAACTGCAGGTTCTGACGGGTGGTGAAATGACCGTAGCCACGGTCATAGGTGCGCGCGATATGGGCGAGCATGCGCATCTGGCGCGAGCTCAGCGTACCATAGGGAATGGCGATGCGCAGCATGTAGGCATGCAGCTGCAGATAGACGCCGTTCATCAGGCGCAGCGGCTTGAACGCATCTTCGGCGAGTTCTCCCGAAAGGCGCCGCTCCACCTGATCGCGGAACTGGGCAACGCGTTCCGCGACAAAGGCGTGGTCAAATTCGTCGTAGCGATACATAAACTTCCTCGGGGCTTCCTCAGACTGCAATAAATTCCGGATCGGCCGCGGCATAGCCCGGCGCGTATTCCATGGTGGGACCTTCGGCGCGAATACGCTCGCGCAGGCGCAGCGGCCAAAGCTTGCCGCCGGTTTCCTGAACTTCGATCAGATTGACGTCGACAACCTTGTTATCGGCATAAGCCTGCTTGCCGATCGCTTCCAGCGCAGCTTCGGCCTCGGCATGACGGGCAACCAGTGACTCCTGCAGGGACGTTACCCACTCGCCATTGGCATTCAACCAGACGGCGACACCATCGGTCAGCCGGTTAGCGGTCAGAACCTTGTCGACCATGGGATCAGCTCCTTGCAAATTCTTGAGCGGCAGTCTCCTGACGGACCAGCGGCTCGGACTGTTCGAAATTGGCACCAGCAACGGCCTCGCCGATGATGACCATGACCGGACCGCTCAGCTCGTCGCGATGCTCGAGATCTGGCAGGTCCTTCAACGTACCGTGCATCAGACGGCGGTCGCGGCGGCTGGCGTTCTCGATAACGGCGACGGTGGTCTCGGGCGGAAGCCCGGCTTCCATCAAGCGGCCGGCGACGGAAGCGGCAACCGTGCGGCCCATATAGACGGCGATGGTCGCGCCGGAAATAGCAAGGCTCGCCCAATCCGGCAGGACGTCGCCGGTCAGGTCATGGCCCGTGGTGAAGACCAGCGACGAGGCGACACCGCGCAGCGTCAGCGGCAGCTCGAAATCAGCAGCGGCGGCAAAGGCCGAGGTGATGCCCGGAACGATCTCATAGGTAACACCGGCGGCGCGCATCGCGGCCATTTCTTCGCCCGCCCGGCCATAGACCAAGGGATCACCGGATTTCAGCCGCACGACACGCTTGCCGTCGCGGCCAAGCTGCACCAGCAGGTTGTTGATCTCTTCCTGAGACTTCGAATGGCAGCCTTTGCGCTTGCCGACCGAGAGGCGCTCCGCATCGCGGCGCCCCATATCGACGATCGCCTGCGGCACGAGCGCGTCATAAACGATGACGTCGGCTTCCATCATCACGCGCTGGGCACGCAGCGTCAGCAGGTCTTCGGCACCGGGACCAGCACCGACCAGCCAGACATGGCCTTCGACCTTGTGCGCCGAATGCAACAGAGTATCAGCGGCATGCTCGGCCTGCGGCAGGTGGCCGGCGCTGACGGCATCGGCAACGGGGCCGGAAAAGAAGCGGCGCCAGAAGACGCGGCGGGCGACGCCGCGCGGCACCAGGCGGTCGACGGGCTTACGGTAGCGTGTCGCCAGTTCCGCGAGCTTACCGAGCGAGGGCGACAGCATCTGATCGATCTGCGCGCGGATCATCTGCGCCAGCACCGGACCGGCGCCTTCGGTGCCGATGGCAACGGCGACCGGAGCGCGATTGACGAGCGCCGGGGTGTAGAAATCGCAATAGTCGGGCTGATCGACCGCGTTTGCCGGGATTCTCTCAACACGTGCCGCATCAACGATTGCGCGGTCGGCCTCGGCGTCGCCAGTGGCGGCGAAAACCAGGGCAGCGCCCTTGACCTGCTCCGAAGAGAAAGCGGCACGCACGGTTTCGATACGGTTGGCGATCAGGAAGGAATGATAGTCCGCTTCCGGCGCCGTGGCATAGGCAACGATCTTTGCCTGGGTGTTCATCAGAAGCCGGGTCTTGGCGAAAGCCTCGTCACCATTCCCGAAGACGGCCGTGATCCTTCCTTCCACGCGAAAGAAAGCTGGAAACACCGAGAGCTGGTCAGTCCTGGGAGGCATTATCATTCCACTTCGAGATTGCCCGAATATCGCCTTTGCAGCCACAAGATTGAAGAAACAGAAATTCTAATGCCCCGGCAAGTCCGTATTCTTTTGCTCGACATCTCTTCGATTTGAGCAAAACTCACCAGAAGCCCCGACGCAAGATAAATATAGGAAATCTATAGACTTTTATGATTTCCCAGCTTTAAAGATAGATTTATTGCCTGTGGCCAACCGTGTCTATACGTCGTTTGCGCATTCCGCCGCGCCAGCAATGCCGCTAATCTAAGAGAAAATCCTCGGAGTACGACGCTTGTCAGCAAACACCATTGCCACCCGCCTTCTCGATGTCATGGAACAGGATATCCTGCCGCTGACGCAGAAAGGCGTTGCCGCCGGAAACAAGGTATTCGGCGCGGCGATCCTTCGCAAGTCCGACCTGTCGCTGGTGGTCGCCGAAACCAACAATGAGCTGGAAAATCCGCTCTGGCACGGCGAAGTGCATGCGCTGAAGCGGTTTTACGAGCTTGGCGACAAACCCGCGACAAAAGACCTGATCTTCCTGTCGACCCATGAGCCCTGTACTATGTGCATGTCGGCGATCACCTGGGCCGGCTTCGACAACTACTATTATTTTTTCAGCCATGAGGATTCCCGTGACGCTTTCGCGATCCCGCATGACTTGCTGATCCTGAAAGAAGTCTTCGGACTGGAGCCCGGCGGCTATCGCCGGCAGAATGCCTTCTGGAACAGCTTTGCCATTGCCGATCTGGTGGAGACGGAACAGGATCCGCTGAAGACGGCGCTCAAGGACCAGACGGCACGCATCAAGGCCGCCTATGCCGCGCTCTCCGACAGCTATCAATCGTCCAAGAGCGATAACGACATTCCGCTGAACTGACCAAGGCCGGACCACAGAGATTCCAATGGAAGCATCACAAGACATATCCCGCCTGATCGAGATCATGGCGGCGTTGCGTAATCCTCAGACCGGTTGCCCCTGGGATATCGTCCAGACCTTCGAGACGATCAAGCCGTATACGATCGAGGAGGCCTACGAGGTTTCCGATGCGATCGAGCGCAAGGATATGGACGACCTTTGCGATGAGCTTGGCGACCTTCTGCTGCAGGTGGTATTCCATGCCCGCATGGCAGAGGAAGCGGGCGACTTCTCTTTCGGCGACGTTGTCGAAGCCATCACCCGTAAGATGATCCGCCGGCATCCGCATGTCTTTGCCGTTTCCGACGCCGACACCCACGATGCGGTGAAGCTGCAATGGGATCAGATCAAGGCCGAGGAGAAGCGCGAGCGCACTGAGCGCCGGGCAAAGCGCGGCATCTCCGAGGATTTCAAGGCAGGCTTCCTCGGCTCGGTGCAGCGCTCATTTCCGGCTTTGACCGAGGCGCTGAAATTGCAGGAACGCGCCGCCAAGGTCGGCTTCGACTGGTCCGCGCCGGAACCGATCCTCGACAAGATCGAGGAAGAGATCGGCGAATTGCGGGTGGCGCTTGCCAGCGGCGACAAGGCCAAGGTCAGCGATGAACTCGGCGACCTGATCTTCGCGGTCGTCAATATCGGCCGGCATGTGGAGGCGGACCCGGAGCAGGCGCTACGCGGCACCAACACGAAATTCCGTCGCCGCTTCAATCACATCGAGACGACGCTTGAGGCAGCAGGCGAAACGCTGGAAGGAGCTTCGCTGGAGCGGATGGAAGACATCTGGCAGGCGGCAAAGGCGATCGAAAGACAGCTCGCCGAATAGGGAGTTACCTTCCCTATTCCCAATCCTCGCGCTGCGGCTTCGGACCGCGACCCAGACGCCGCTCCAGTTCCGTGGCCTCCGTCTCGGTCAAGCGCACGTCCAGCTTCACCGTACCGTCCTCGTTATCCTCACGGCTATCGACGATGGCGTGGTTGTAGACCCAGGACAGCAGCGTCAGCTTGTCGACGGGCAGCGTGATCGTCGTTTCGGTCAGGACACCGGAAAGCCGGTGGCTGATTTCGTCCATCAGACGATCGACTCCCTCGCCGCTCATTGCCGATACGGCGATGACGTTTTCGGCAGTCGATGCCTTCTGGACGATGGCGTCATGCGCCTCCGGCTCCAGACGATCGATCTTGTTCCAGACTTCGAGGATGCGCTCAGCCCCTTCCGCCTCGCCGATGCCGAGGTCCCCAAGGATCCGCATGACATCGGCGCTCTGCGCCTGATTGTCTTCGTCCGAGAGATCGCGGACATGCAGGATCAGGTCGGCTTCCAGCACCTCTTCCAGCGTGGCGCGGAAGGCGGCGACGAGATGGGTCGGCAGATCGGAAATGAAGCCGACCGTGTCGGAAAGGATGACAGTACGGCCATGCGGCAGCTTCATGCGCCGCAGCGTCGGGTCGAGCGTTGCAAACAGCATGTCCTCGGCGAGGACGCCGGCGCCGGTGATACGGTTGAACAGCGTCGATTTGCCGGCGTTGGTATAGCCCACCAGCGCCACGATCGGATGCGGCACTTTCCTGCGCTTGGCGCGGTGAAGCTGGCGTGTACGCACCACCTGCTCCAGCTCGCGTTCCAGCCGGATGATCCGCTCCTGCAACTGTCGCCGGTCGGCTTCGATCTGGGTTTCGCCGGGACCGCCCATGAAGCCTGCGCCACCGCGCTGGCGCTCAAGGTGGGTCCAGCTGCGGACCAGCCGGCCTTTCTGATAGTTGAGATGCGCAAGTTCGACCTGCAGCGTGCCTTCCTTGGTGGAGGCACGGCGGCCGAAAATTTCGAGGATGAGACCCGTGCGGTCGATGACCTTGGCGTTCCAGGCTTTCTCGAGATTGCGCTGCTGCACCGGCGTCAGCGGATGATCGACGATCACCAGACCGGCGTTGAATTCATCAAGCAGCGCGAGGATTTCCTCGATCTTGCCGGTGCCGAGCAAGGTCGCGGGGCGCGGATCGTTGATCGGTACGATGGAGCCGTTGACGACATCAAGGTCGATCGCCTGCGCCAGGCCATTGCCTTCTTCGAGGCGGCTCTCGGGTGTGCGCGACGTTGTCCCCGTACCATCCGCCTGTGCTGAGCGCGAACGCCCCTGCTTCAACACAGGCACGATGACAACAGCCCGCATATCATCCCGATGCTTTACGGCTTCCGGGATGATGGAATCATTTTTGGTATCGCGTGTCGTGATAACGGCAAATCCTAGTTAGGATGCGACTTCTTCGCTCTCGAACATCTGCATCGGCTGACCCGGCATGATGGTCGAAATCGCGTGCTTGTAAACAAGCTGCGAATGACCGTCTCGGCGCAACAGCACGCAGAAATTGTCGAAGGACGTAACAACGCCCGTGAGCTTCACGCCATTGATCAAGAAGATTGTGAGTGAAATCTTTTGCTTGCGAACAGTATTGAGAAACAAGTCCTGCAAGTTCTGAGAACGTTCCGCCATCGCGCCGATTCTTTCTTTTTTGCCGACCTAAGCCGGTGCAATATCAAGATATATTGAGGTCTCGGACAGGAGACACCCTCAATCTCTCCCGCCATCGATTGTTGGTATCAAATCGCAGTCTTTTCCGCAACGTCGAAAAAGGCTTCACGAATTTTCTCGGAAACGTTACCCGGATGACCGTTGGCAATCGTCTCGCCATCGATGGCAATCACGGGAAAACAAATACTTGTGGCCGCCGTGATGAACACTTCACGCGCCGCCATCATCTCTTCGACGGAGAAAAAACGCTCGACGATGGTGAGCCCAAGCCTGGCCGCGACCTCCATAAGGGTTGTGCGCGTAATGCCCCGCAGAATGCCATGCTCGGCCGGGCGCGTGACCAGATTGCCGTCGGGATCGACGATCCAGACATTGGTGGCGGCACCTTCCTTCACCATGTTGTTGTGATCGATATAGATCGCCTCCTGCGCGCCGGCCTCCTTGGCCTGTTGGCGCGCCAGCGCATTCGGCAAAAGCCCGACCGACTTGATATCGACCCGGTCCCAGCGATTGTCACGCACCGTAATCGCCTTGATGCCGTTGGCATTTTTCCTGGCGATGACGGCGGGATCGGTGCTCTTGGCGGTGACGACGATCGAGGACGGTGTGCCTTCCGGTGGGAAGACATGGTCGCGCCGGGCGACGCCGCGCGTTACCTGCAGATAGAACAGGCCGTTGCGGACATGATTGCGGCGGAGCGTCTCGCGAATCACATGGATCAGCGCCGCACGGCCCATCGGCCAGGCGATCCGCAGCTCGCCGAGCGAACGGTTAAGACGATCGAGGTGCCGTGTCAGGTCTACGATCAACCCATGGCGGACTTCGCAGACCTCATAGACGCCATCGGCAAACTGATAGCCGCGATCCTCGACGTGAACCATGGCGTCGCTGTGCTTGACGTAACGACCATTCACATAAGCTATTCTCGGCATGACGGACCTTGATCAGAACTTCACGAGACTACAGGCAGTTGTGCGACAGATTGTTGCACCCGCACGAACCGCATCAGACACCGAGCGACTTCAGCTTGCGATGCAGCGCCGAGCGCTCCATGCCGACGAATTCCGCGGTGCGCGAGATATTGCCGCCGAAGCGATTGATCTGCGCAATCAGATAGTCGCGCTCGAACATTTCGCGGGCTTCGCGCAGCGGCAGCGTCATGATGTGATAGTCGTTCTTGGCGGAGACTTTCGGCAGCATGTCGCCGAGATCGGTCGGCAGCATTTCCGCCGTGATCGGCGTATCCGGACCATCGGTACGCGCGAGAATCATTAGCCGTTCGATATTGTTGCGCAGCTGACGAATATTGCCAGGCCAATCATGGGCCTGCAGCACTGCCATGGCATCGTCGCCGATCCGGCGCGACCGAATACCGGCCTGCTCTGAAATCTGCCGCATCAGCTGGTCGACGAGGAAAGGAATGTCCTCGCGCCGCTCGGCAAGCGCCGGCACGCGCACGGGCACCACGGCAAGCCGGTGGTAGAGATCCTCGCGGAATAGGCTCTCGGCGATCCGGCTTTCCAGATTGTAGGCGGTGGACGAGATGATGCGGACATCGACCTTGACCCGCTTGGAGCCGCCGACGCGCTCGAACTGCTGATCCACCAGCACGCGCAGGATCTTGTTCTGCGTCTCGCGCGGCATTTCGCCGACTTCATCGAGATAGAGGATGCCGCGATGCGACTCTTCCAGCGCGCCGGTCTTGCGCGGCTGGCCGGGTGACCCCTCCGTACCGAACAGGGCGATTTCCATCCGTTCGGGCGTAATCGTTGCGGCATTCAGCGCCACGAAAGGCCCATTGGCGCGTGCCGACTTCTTGTGGATCATGCGCGCCACAAGCTCCTTGCCGGAGCCGGAAGGGCCGAAGATCATCACGCGGCTGTTGGTCGGAGCGACCTTGTCGATGGTCTGGCGAAGCTGGGAAACGGCAACCGAGGTGCCGATCAGCTCGATGGCATCGCCGGTGCGGCGCTTCAGTTCCGAGACTTCGCGCTTCAGCTTGGAATTCTCCAAGGCGCGCTCGGCGATCAGGATCAACCGGTCGGCCTTGAACGGCTTCTCGATGAAATCGAAGGCGCCGCGCTTGATGGCGGAGACGGCGGTTTCGACGTTGCCGTGACCGGAGATCATCACGACCGGCAGGTCCGGATGACGCGCCTTGATCTCGTCCAGCAGCGCAAGCCCGTCGAGCTTGCTGCCCTGCATCCAGATATCGAGGAAGATCAGCCTGGGTGCCCGATCGGAGATCGCCGCGAGCGCGCTGTCGCTGTCATGGGCGGTGCGGGTCTCATGCCCCTCATCCGAAAGAATTCCCGAAACGATTTCGCGAATGTCTTCCTCGTCGTCCACCACGAGAATATCAGATGCCATAAACGCTTTCCTTGTCACTTGCTGTCTGGGCGACGATGGCTTGCTCACGGCGCGGCAGATGCACGCGGATCATGGCCCCCCTGCCCTGGTCGAAATCGGCGGGAGCATCGTGCAGTTCGAGCTGCCCGCCGTGGTCTTCAATGATCTTCTTGACGATGGCGAGCCCAAGGCCTGTGCCCTTCTCGCGCATCGTCATATAGGGTTCGAGAATGCTGTGCCGGTTCTCGACCGGCAGGCCACGGCCATTGTCGACAATATCGACAGTAAAGCGGTCGCGCTCGGCATCCAGCGAGGCGCGCACGAGGATTTTCGGCTCCTCGCGGGTCTCGCCACTCGGCACGCCATCGATCGCCTCGACAGCATTCTTGATGAGATTGCCGAAGGCCTGGCCAAGCATGCGCGTGTCGAACATGCCCTCCAGCCGTTCGTCGCCGAGTTCACGCTCGAACTTGACATGGCTATTGCCCATTTCGCGCAGGAACACGGCGTCACGCAGGATATCGCGCAGGTCACTCGGTTCCATGGTCGGCTTCGGCATGCGGGCGAAAGACGAGAATTCGTCGACCATGCGGCCGATGTCACCGACCTGGCGGATGATCGTATCGGTGCATTGATCGAAGACGGGGCGGTCAGCTTCAGCGATATTCTTGCCGAAGCGGCGGCGAATGCGCTCGGCGGAGAGCTGGATCGGCGTCAGCGGGTTCTTGATCTCGTGCGCGATGCGGCGAGCAACGTCCGCCCAGGCCGTCGAGCGCTGGGCGATGACGAGATCGGTGATGTCGTCGAGCGTGATGACGTAGGATTCGTTGGTATCGCGGGTTTCCTCACGCGTCACCTGCACGCTGAGCGTGCGCACCGTGCCACCGCGCACGAGACTGATCTGCTTGCGGAAATCATTGCGATGCCGCGTCGTGGCCTCGGTTATGACCTGCTCGACCTCAGGGGCGATCTCGGCCAGGTTCTTGCCGACGAGTTCTTCGCTCTTCAAGGACAGAAGTTCTTCGGCAGACGTGTTGGCAATGGTGATGCGCCGGTCGTGTTCGACGCCGATAACGGCTGCGGTCACGCCGGAAAGCACCGCTTCGATGAAGCGGCGGCGGTCATCAACCTCGTCCTTGGCTTCGAGGATTTCGTCGCGCTGAGTGCGAATCTCGGAAATCATCTTGTTGAAGGTACGCGACAGGCTGCCGACGTCGCCATCGGCGGCACGCACCGGCACCAGCACATTCATGTTGCCGGAGGCGACGTTGTCAGCGGCGCTGATCAGCAGCCGGATCGGCCGTACGATGCGGTCGGCCACCGCGATTGCGGTCCAGATTGCAGCCAGAAGCACGATCAGGGCAAACCCGATGTAGAGCACGGCGAAGGCGATCTGGAGAGACATGCGCCCCTCTTCCATCGCCTTGTATTCGGCCGTGTTGTCCTCGACCATGCGCATGGCATTCATGACGCGCGGATCAACGGCGCGCACCGTATAGAGGAAGGCGCCGGGAAGCTCGTCAAGCTTGATGATCGCACCGACAAGATTGGTGACACCGGGCGGGATGAGCGTCGGCTGGCCATCGGCCGAGGCGTCGAGCGCGTCCTTCGGGATTGCCGGCAGCGGACGCTCGGTCTTGATATCGGCCTGGACGATCGCCGTGCCGTCGCGGCGCACCAGGAAGGCGCCGAGCATGCCGCGGCCCTTGGCCTGCCTGGTCATCAGATCGGCGAAACCAGTGCGGTCGAGACTGTATAGCGAGCGGTTGCGTTCCAGATCGTTCGCCATGGACACGGTCTGGCCCTGAAGATAGCTGGCATTCTCCATCAGATAGGCCTGCGCGACGTTCTGCGAGGAACTGATGATCTGCTGCGTGCGCAATGCGAACCAGCGGTCGAGGCCGACATTGAGTGTCAGACTGGCGACAATGGCGACGAGGATCGCAGGGGTGATCGCCACGATGGAAAAGAGAACGACAATGCGGATATGCAGTCGCGCGGCGGCGCGGCCACGGCTGCGCGCCTTCACGAGACGCCCGACTTCGCGACCGATCAGGGCGATCAGCCCCAGAACGAACAGGCCGTTGATCACGACGGAGGTAAAGACGACGGAGGATGTGGGGGCAATGGGCGTCAGCCCCAGAAGCACCAGAAGCGTAGCAACCGCGCACGACAACGCACCACCGGCCAGGATCAGGCCAGGAAGAGCGAAGGACGCACGACGGTCCGTCACCTTGACAACCGCCTCGTCGCTCGCCGCCGACGACACCGCGTCCTGCTTCATTCCCAATATCTCCAGGCGCAGGCGACGGTCGGCGCCTCAGCCTAATTGCAATCAGCACTGTTTTGGCGGCAGAGCGCAGCAGGCAAAGGCGGCATTGCCACCCGGTTTCGCATCAACGCGAAACCCCTACTCAAAATTATCGATACAACGGTTTGAAACTTCTGAACAATTATTATTTGCGCAGGAGTTTTTCCGATGAATCGCTACCGCAAAAACCGCGAACCGGCTGCGTGACCTTTAAGCAACGCATTGTGGCGAAAATGCAACGCATCCGATAACGTTGTCAAGCCGTGCGGGAGCTCCGATAAACGGAAACACCCAGTTCTCTGATCTTTTTGCGCAGCGTATTGCGGTTGAGGCCGAGCAGATCGGCGGCTTTGATCTGATTGCCACGGGTGGCGGTCAGCGCGGCGAGGATCAGCGGGTACTCCATCTCGGTCAGCACCCGATCATAGAGACCGGGTGGTGGCAGGTTGTCGCCGAAGCTGGAAAAATAGCTGCGCATATTCTCCTCGACCGCCTGGGCGATGGTCATGGTACCGGTCCGCACCGGCCCCTTTTCGATCGGGCTATCGGGCACATCGGCGCGCAATTCCGAATCGATGATTTCGCGGGTGATGACATCCTGCGGATAGAGCGCCATCAGCCGGCGGATGAGGTTTTCGAGCTCGCGCACGTTACCCGGCCAAGGATAGGCCTTCATCAACTCCAGCGCTTCCTGATCGAACCGCTTGGATCCTAGCCCCTCCTTTTCCGCCTGCGTCACGAAATGACGGACCAAATCCGGAATATCCTCGGCACGGTCGCGCAGCGGCGGCAGGCGCAGCGGCACGACGTTGAGGCGGTAATAGAGATCCTCGCGGAACAGGCCCTGGTTGATCGCCTGTTTCAGATCCTTGTTGGTGGCGGCAACGATGCGGACATCGGTGCGGATCGGTGTGCGACCGCCGACCGTCGTATATTCACCCTGCTGGAGCACGCGCAGAAGGCGCGTTTGCGCGTCCATCGGCATGTCGCCGATTTCGTCGAGAAACAGCGTGCCGCCCTCGGCCTGCTCGAAGCGGCCGGTTGAGCGCGTCTGCGCGCCGGTGAAGGCGCCCTTCTCATGGCCGAACAATTCCGATTCGATCAAGTCGCGCGGGATGGCTGCCATGTTGATGGCGACGAAGGGACCATTGCGGCGCTTGCCGTAGTCATGCAGCGCGCGGGCGACAAGCTCCTTGCCGGTGCCGGATTCGCCGGTGATCATCAGCGTCAGGTCGGTCTGCATCAGACGCGCCAGCACGCGGTAGATTTCCTGCATGGCGGCGGAGCGGCCGACCAGCGGCATGCCGTCCTGCATGTCGTCGTCGAGCTTGGCGGGCTTACGCTTGGGCTCCGACAGCGCTCGGCCGATGATGGCAATCAGCTCCGTCAGGTCGAACGGCTTCGGCAGATAGTCGTAGGCGCCCTTTTCCGAGGCCTTGATCGCCGTCATGAAGGTGTTTTGCGCACTCATGACCAGGACAGGCAGTTCCGGCCGCGCCTTCTTGATGCGCGGCAGAAGGTCGAAGGCATTTTCGTCAGGCATGACGACGTCGGTAACGACGAGGTCGCCTTCGCCGGCGGAAACCCAACGCCAGAGCGTCGCGGCGTTGGATGTGATGCGCACATCGTAACCGGCGCGGCTCAAGGCCTGATTAAGCACGGTACGGATGGCTGCATCGTCGTCGGCGACAAGGATCGTGGCTGTCATCGAGTAGTCCCTGTAGAGTTCGGAAAGGGGGCGTCTTCAAGTGTGATGCCTTTGGAGGCCGGCATCAGAACCCGGAAAGTGGTGCGATGGTTCTGGCTGTCGCATTCGACAATGCCGCCATGGTCACCGATGATCTTGGCCACAAGCGCCAGGCCAAGACCGGTTCCGTTTGTCTTCGTGGTGATGAACGGGTCGAAGAGATGCGGTACGAGATCGGTTGGCACGCCTGGACCGTTGTCGATCACGCAGAATTCGAGCGGCAGCGAGATTTTCTCGCGCGTTCCGGCGACGGAAAGGCGGATACCCGGGCGATAGGCGGTCGTCAGCATGATCTCGCCATCCGGCTTATCGCCGATGGCTTCGGCGGCATTCTTCACCAGATTGAGGAATATCTGCACGAGCTGGTCCCTGTTGGCATAGACCGCCGGCAAGGATGGGTCGTAGTTTTCGCTGAACTTGATGTTGCGTGCAAAGCCAGCCTTGGCGACGGCCTTCACATGATCGAGAACGGAGTGGATATTGACCGGGACGCGATCGATCGGACGTTCGTCGGAAAAGACCTCCATGCGGTCGACCAGCGAAACGATACGGTCGGTCTCGTCACAAATCAGCCGCGTCAGCGCGCGATCGTCGTCCTCTACCGACTGCTCCAGCAACTGGGCAGCGCCGCGAATGCCGGAGAGCGGGTTCTTGATCTCATGCGCCAGCATCGAGGCAAGGCCAGTCACCGAGCGGGCGGCAGCGCGATGCGTCAACTGCCGGTCGATCTTGTCGGCCATGGATCGTTCCTGGAACACGACCACCACGGAGCCGGGATCGCTCGAAACCGGTGCGACATAGATATCCACCAGCTTGTCCTGACCGAGACGCGGCGAACTCAGATCCACGCGATATTCATTCACCGGCGCACGACGTTCGCGCACCTGATCGATCAGCGCCAGCAAAGGGCTTCCGAAGGGAATGAAGGCGGAAATCTCGTAGCGCGCCAGATGCGAGGCGCTGGCGCCGAAGAAGGCCTCGGCCTCCCAATTGGCAAAGGCGATCAGGCCGGCCTCGTTGACCATAACGACCGGATTCTGGATCGCGTTGAGAACCGCCATGGCCACGGCGCCGCCCGTATGCTCAGCACCGCCGGGATTGGATTTCGAGCTCATGCGGCCTCCTGGAGGCTTCGGCCAGGATCGGACCCGGCCTGTAGCGCCGCATGCAACAAGGCGGCCGCCTCTTGGCTGTCTTTCGAAGTCATGATTCTTGCCTTTTCAGCGCCAATGGTGGTGGGAGCGTAACGGTCCAGATACCAGCCGAGATGTTTGCGGGCATGACGAATACCGACGGCCTCGCCATAGAAATCCAGCATCATCCGGTAGTGTTCGAGGGCGATATCGGCGATCTCACCACGATCCGGCGCGCGATAACCGGCAAGCACGCCCGCATGCCAGGGCCGCCCCTGACAACCGCGCCCGACCATGACGGCATCGGCGCCGGAGCGGCGAAGTATCTCGCTCGCGTCTTCCGGCGTATCGACATCGCCATTGGCAACGAGCGGAATGGAAATGACATCGCGCACGGCGCGGATCGCATCCCAATCCGCCCTGCCCTCATAAAACTGCATGCGCGTGCGGCCGTGGATCGTCACGAGCTGGATGCCGGCCTCTTCGGCGCGGCGCGCGATATGCGGCGCGTTGATGGAATTTTCATCCCAGCCGAGCCGCATCTTCAGCGTCACGGGGACATCGACCGCCTTGACGGTCGCCTCGATCAAGCCCAGCGCATGATCCGGATCGCGCATCAGGGCCGAGCCGGAATAGCCGCCGATCACCTTCTTGGCAGGACAGCCCATGTTGATGTCGATGATATCGGCGCCGTTGTCGGCAGCGATCTTTGCCGCTTC
The DNA here is from genome assembly GCF_041355235.1 of Rhizobium sp. RCC_161_2. Classification (NCBI taxonomy): domain Bacteria; kingdom Pseudomonadati; phylum Pseudomonadota; class Alphaproteobacteria; order Hyphomicrobiales; family Rhizobiaceae; genus Rhizobium; species Rhizobium sp. RCC_161_2. The sequence continues at coordinate 620,217 of NZ_JBFUPL010000002.1, forward strand.
CGCCATCCAATGCGCCTCGCGTCCGGCCAGCTGCACCATATGCGGCTTCAGCCCTGCACTCTTCAGACGCGCCCAGGATTCGGCCGTGTCCTGCACCAATTCACGGCTCGCGACCATCTCGGTCACGACCAGGCCGGCCCCATAGCGCAGAGCCAACTGCCGGAACGGCAAATCGGTGACCCCCGACATCGGCGCGAGGATCACGCGATTGCGGATGGGCACTGGACCGATGGAAAATGAGGCTGCAAGCTCAGGTGGAAGCAAATGATTATCTTTCAGGCACACAGTACATCTGCACTATTTTTAGACATTCTCAAGGGGCTTGCCAAGAGGTTTCGGAGAATGTTGATATTTTTTGGGCAAATGCTGGAAAATACCCATTCGAGGCGATAGACCCTGCTGTAGCAAGATCCTGCTTTGGCGATCTTCTTAGCATGATCTTGTCCAGAAAACCGCTTCGCACTTTTTTGGGGATCATGCTGGAGCGGAGCCTTTCATCCCCGGGGGTTTATGACGCAAATGCACTCAACGCAACCGATGTCGATCGGAATCGTGATCGTTGCTGCCGGGCGCGGTGAGCGGGCTGGATCGCCCGAGGAAGGCCCGAAGCAGTATCGCGCGGTCGGCGGCAGGCCGGTTATTGCGCATACGCTTGAAAAATTCGTGACATGGCCGCAAACGGCAAAGATCGTGATCGTCATTCACCGCGACGACGAGACATTGCTGCGCTCGGCGCTGGAGACGATTGCCGATTCGTCCGACGTCGCGATCGCATTCGGCGGCGCCACACGCCAGCAATCGGTGCTTGCGGGGCTGCGGCAGCTGGAAAAGACCGGCGTCACCCATGTCATGATCCATGACGCCGTCCGCCCCTTCTTCGATCACGATCTGCTCGATCGTGTCGCTGCAGCGCTTGCCGCCGGAGCGCCCGCCGTGTTGCCGGCCATGCCGGTGACGGATACGCTGAAGCGGGCGGGCTCGGATGCGCTGGTGACGGAAACCGTGCCGCGCGCCGGGCTCTATGCCGCGCAAACGCCACAGTCTTTTCGGCTGGCCGATATTCTGGTGGCACATGAGAAGGCTGCTGCTGGTAACAAGACGGATTTCACCGACGACGCGGCGATTGCCGAATGGGCCGGCCTGCCAGTGACGCTGGTTGCCGGCAGCGCGGATAATGTCAAACTGACGATCAAGAGGGATATCGCCATGGCCGATGAAAAGCTTTCCGCCGGCCTGCTGCCGGATGTGCGTACCGGCAACGGCTATGATGTCCACCAGCTCGAACCGGGTGATGGCGTGACGCTCTGCGGCGTCTTCATTCCGCATGACCAGACGCTCAAGGGCCATTCCGACGCCGATGTCGCGCTGCATGCGCTGACCGACGCCCTGCTCGCCACCTGCGGCGCCGGCGACATCGGCGACCACTTCCCGCCCTCCGATCCGCAATGGAGGGGCGCGCCGTCGCGCATCTTTATCGAGCATGCCGCAAAGATCGTCCGCGATCATGGCGGCACGATCATGAATGCCGATGTCTCGCTGATCGCCGAGGCGCCGAAGGTCGGGCCACATCGCGAAGCCATGCGCGCCAAGCTCTCGGAATTTTTAGGGATCAGCCTCGAGCGTTGTTCGGTGAAGGCAACCACTAATGAGAAGATCGGCTTCGTCGGCCGCCGCGAGGGCATTGCCGCCATCGCCACGGCAACAGTCGTCTATCGCGGCGGCAAGCCATGAGCCATTTCCCGGATGACATTCTGGCACTTGCGCGCGGCATCGTCAGCGACTTCGCAATGAAGGGCCGGATGATCGCCACGGCGGAATCCTGCACCGGCGGGCTGATTGCCGGCGCGCTGACGGACATTCCGGGTTCCTCGGCAGTCGTCGACCGTGGCTTCGTCACCTATACGAACACGGCGAAGATGGAGATGCTTGGCGTTCAGGAACAGACGCTCGAGCAGTTCGGCGCCGTATCGAAGGAGACCGCCCTGCAGATGGTGCATGGCGCCCTCTTCCGTTCGCACGCCGACTTTGCCGTCGCAGTGACCGGCATTGCCGGACCGGGCGGCGGATCGGCGGACAAGCCGGTTGGCCTGGTGCACCTCGCCGCCAAGGCACGCACGGGCGGCCTCATCCATCGTGAGATGCGTTACGGCGATATCGGCCGCGACAAAGTTCGCCTTGCCACGGTGCAGACGGCATTGGAAATGCTCATCGCGCTCGATCAGGCGTAGATCTTGCCGGCCCGCGTCTCGAAGGCATCCGTGAACATGCGGAAGGCGCGATCGAACATCGAGCCCATCAACGCGCCGAGAATGCGGCTCTTGAACTCATAATCGATGAAGAAGTCGATGACGCTGCCGTTTTCAGTCGGCTGGAAGCGCCAGCGATTGTCGAGATACTTGAACGGCCCGTCGATATATTTCACATCGATCGCCCGCTCCGCCTTGTTGAGCAGCACCTGTGTCGTGAAGGTCTCGCGGATCGCCTTGTAGCCGACGGTCATGTCCGCAACCAGCAAGATCTTGCCGTCGCGCTCCTTGCGATTGCGGATCACCAGGGCATCGCAGAGCGGCAGGAATTCCGGATAGCGCTCGACATCGGCGACGAGGTCGAACATCTGGTCAGGCGTGTGCGGGACGGGGCGGTGCGTTTCAAACTGTGGCATGAGCCGCAATTAAGCAGGACCGCCCAGAAGATCAAGAAGCTGACGCATTTCACCGCGGGATTTTAGCTGGAAAACAGGGACGTCAGGGCCGTGTTGTGCGAGGCCCGCCAGCACTTTGGGTGCAAATTTGCGTTCCCAATCCCAAATATAGCGCAGGAACTCCCAATGGATGCGCTCGGGGCAACCCGACGCCATGTCTGGACGGGACCGTCCAAACCACCGCACAACTCTCGACAGTGCTCCCCACATGCACAACCAGCGCGGCATTCGCACCCAAAGAACAAGCTGTGTGCGCGGCAATCTCAGATCAAAGCTTGATGGCGCCGTTCCATCGATCAGCCAGCGCTCCTCGGCAACCTTTGCGGCGATCAGAGCACGTTCCTCCGCCTTGTCTCTCTTGACCCAACCCGGCAGCCAGAAAAACTCACGATCCATCGAGACGTAAGGCAGATTCAGGCGAGCGACGACTTTCTGTGCCAGAGTTGACTTACCTCCCCCGGAACATCCCATGATGAGAATACGGTCGACGGTCCTAAGACGAGCGACCGCTTCAGCTATGCTGTTCAATTCCTTCATGTTTCGTCTCCCATACCTAGCCGCATACGGCACTGTGGAGCTTGGCTGCAATCAAGCAGAAGCCGCAAGCAGATCGAGAAGCTCACGCATCTGCCGGCGGCTGTTCAGTTGGAAAACCGGGACGTCCGGGCCCTGTTCGACGAGGCCAGAGACGACTCGAGGCGTAAATTTTTCCTCGAACGTCCAGATGAAGCGCAGGAATTCCCAGTCGACTTTCTCGTTGCAGCCTGGCGCCATTTCCGGGCGTGTGCGGCCGACCCATTTGACCCAGCGGGAGACGGCACCCCAGATACAAATCAGCCGCGGCATCCGCACCCAGATGACCAGATCGGTTCGCGGCAGACGTATGTCGAAGGTGGAGGGATTCGTGCCGTCCATGATCCACCGATCGCCCTGCACTTTTGAGACGATGATGGCGCGTTGCTCGTCCTTTCCGCGCTGAAGCCAGCCCGGCAGCCACAGCACGTCGCGATCGATCGACACATAGTCAAGGCCGAAGCGGGCAGCGATCTTGAGCGAAAGCGTCGACTTGCCGCCGCCGGAGCAGCCCATCACGAGAATGCGATTCGCCCGGCGAATATGATCTGCCGCCTGGGCGAGATCCTGTATTTCCCGGCGCAACGCAGGCATCGTCATCTGATCCATGGTAGCTCCGTTTTAAATCCTGGTTTGCAGGCGTGCCAGCAATTCCGCGCCATCGCGATGGGATTTCAGCGTCAAAACAGGCACATGCTGGCCGTGCAGCGCCAGCATTTCCTGAAACTGCGGCGCTTCGTTACGCTCGAAAGTCCAGATGTAATGCAGGAATTTCCAGTCCAAACGCTCGGGACATCCGGCCGCCATCTCGGGCCTTGAGCGGCTCCTATAACGCAGCCAGCGCGAGACGACGCCGCGCAATGCCACGTACCGCGGAGGTCGTAGCCATATGACGATCTCGGCGCGCGGCAACCGCAACGGCAAGGTGCCGGGGCTATTGCCGTCCATGATCCAACGTGGCCCGGCCACCGCCTGCTCGATCCGCGAGATCGCCTCGGCGCGCGGACGTGACTTCCAACCCGGCAACCAGAAGATATCGCGATCCATGGACATGTAAGTCAGCTGGCGCAATGAGGCTATCGCCTGCGCCAGTGTGCTCTTGCCGGTGCCGGAGCAGCCTATGACAAGGATACGGTTCGCCTCTTTGATAAGCGCAGTCGCCTCTTCGATATCAATGGCACGGACATGCGCCTGCGGCGCGACGATCTGCTCCACGGTACAGCTCCATAGTCGAATCGAAAGTGCCGGCACCGGCAACAAACGGCGGGCATGTTTCCTAAATCAAACGGATGACGATCATATGGCGAAGCAAGCGAAAACCGTGGTAGCATCCCTTAGCCAGATCGAGGAGCAGCGCAATGGCGATGGTGCGGTACATAGTCGAGGATGTCGAAACGGCAGCGGCATTCTATCTGAAGCATTTCGGCTTTACGCTAAAACAACAGTTCGGACCGGCAATGGCGATTCTGACGCGGGACGACCTCACATTGTGGCTTGCAGGCCCGATGGCGTCGGCTTCCCGGCCAATGCCGGATGGCCGCAAGCCTGAACCGGGCGGCTGGAACCGGTTCGTGCTTGAGATCCAAGGAGAGTTGCCTGCGCTCGTTTCCACTCTGCGCGAACATGGTATTCATTTCCGCAACGACATCCTAGAGGGACCAGGCGGACGACAAATCCTCTGCGAAGACCCGTCCGGCAACGCGATCGAATTATTCGAACCCAAAAGTTCCTGAGATCTCCGCGCTCTCCTGAGGACGTTGAGACTGTTCTCCTATTCCGCCGCTAGCAGAACCTTCTTCTCGCGCGCCGCACGCAGGCGGGCGAAGTCGTCGCCGGCATGGTGGGACGAGCGCGTCAGCGGGCTGGAGGCGACCATCAGGAAGCCCTTGGTGTAGGCAACAGTCTCATAGGACTTGAACTCTTCGGGGGTGACGAAGCTCATGACCTGATGATGCTTGCGGGTCGGCTGCAGGTACTGGCCGATCGTCAGGAAATCGACGTCCGCTGTCCGCAGGTCGTCCATCAGTTGCAGCACTTCGTTGCGCTCTTCGCCGAGGCCGACCATGATGCCGGACTTGGTGAACATGGTCGGATCGAGTTCCTTGACCCGCTGCAAAAGCCGGACCGAGTGGAAGTAACGCGCGCCGGGACGCACCGTCAGGTAGTTTCCGGGTACTGTTTCCATATTGTGATTGAAGACGTCTGGCTTGGCGGCCACGACGCGCTCCAGCGCGCCGGGCTTCTTCAGGAAGTCGGGCGTCAGGATTTCGATCGTCGTCATCGGTGAAGCGGCGCGGATCGCCCAGATCACCTTTTCGAAGTGTTCGGCACCGCCGTCCGCCAGGTCGTCGCGGTCGACGGAGGTGATGACGACGTGGCTGAGGCCCATTTCCTTGACGGCCTTGGCGATGTTTTCAGGCTCGGCCATATCGAGCGCATTCGGCTTGCCAGTGGCGACATTGCAGAAGGCGCAGGCGCGCGTACAGATCTCGCCCATGATCATGAAGGTGGCGTGCTTCTTCTCCCAGCACTCGCCGATATTCGGGCAGCCTGCCTCCTCGCAGACCGTGACGAGCTTGTGCTCCTTCACAATCGAGCGTGTCTCGGCATAGCCCTTCGATGTCGGCGCCTTGACGCGGATCCAGTCGGGCTTGCGCAGAACTTCCGTGTCCGGCCGATGTGCCTTTTCCGGGTGCCTTACGCGCTTTGCGTCTGGATTGATCCTGTCGAGAATCGTGACCATGAAACGTCTACTTTCCGCCGCTTGTCCGCGGCCCATTCATCGCCGGGCGAATTTGGCGAGGAATATCAGAATGCATGCACCAATGAAACCGGTGACGAAAAAACCAAACCTTCCGCCGGGTACGCCGACGTGCAGCCCCGCGAGAATGGCGGCTGCGACCACCGAACCGGCAATGCCGAGGACGATGTTGAGAATGACGCCATACCGCACCTCCATCAGCTTACCCGCGAGCCAACCCGCAAGACCACCGATGATAACCAGACCTAACCAGCCGATACCTTCCATCGAATCTTCGCCTTTAAGCTATCAATCTTGCAAATAGCACCACGACAATCGCGCCCACGGTCGCGTGAATAATCTCGACCACCAGCGGGCTCTCAATTCCCAGCGAGATCCCGAACCAGTTGAACAGGAACCCGCCAACGAAAGCACCGATCACGCCGCTGACCAGGCAACCGATCAAACCACCGCCGCCGCCAACGATCAGGCTGGCGAGAAACCCCGCCAACAGACCGATCAAAAGAAAGACGACCCAAGCTTCCGTACCGATAGACATGATGATTTCCTTTGCAATTTTCCACCCTCAGCATAGAGGGCGTGCAAGGAAATTATCAAGCGTTCAGTACACGGCCGTATGCGTCCAGCACGGCTTCCTTCATCGATTCCGAAACGGTCGGATGCGGGAAGATCGTATGCATCAGCTCCTCTTCCGTCGTCTCCAGGTTCATGGCGACGACAAAGCCCTGGATCAGTTCGGTGACTTCAGCGCCGACCATGTGCGCGCCGAGCAGCTCACCGGTCTTCTTGTCGAAGATGACCTTGACCATGCCCTGATCTTCGCCGAGCGCGATCGCCTTGCCGTTGGCGACGAAGGAGAAGCGGCCGACGCGGATATCGCGGCCCTGCTCCTTGGCCTTGGCTTCCGTCAGGCCGACGGAGGCGACCTGCGGATTGCAATAGGTGCAGCCTGGAACCTTGCTCTTGTCGGTCGGATGCACGTTCGGCAGGCCGGCGATCTTCTCAATGCAGACAACACCTTCATGCTCGGCCTTGTGCGCCAGCATCGGCGGGCCGGCGACATCGCCGATCGCGTAGATGCCCGGCACGTTCGTCTTGCCGTAGCCGTCGATGACGACGCAGCCGCGATCAGTCTTCACGCCGAGCGCTTCGAGACCGAGATTTTCGATATTGCCCTGCACGCCGACGGCGGAGATCATGCGATCGGCAACGATCTGCTGCACCTTGCCATCTTCGGTCTCTACATGGGCGGTGATGCTGTTCGCACCCTTCTCGACCTTGGTGACCTTCGCCTTGGTGATGATCTTCAGGCCGCGCTTTTCGAGCTGCTTGCGGGCGATGCCGGAGATTTCGGCGTCTTCGACCGGCATGATGGTCGGCATGACCTCGACGACGGTGACGTCGACGCCCATGGAGCGATAGAAGCTGGCGAATTCGATGCCGATGGCGCCCGAGCCCATGACCAGCAGCGACTTCGGCAGGAAATCCGGCTTCAGCGCTTCAAAATAGGTCCAGATCAGCTTGCCATCCGGCTCGATGCCCGGCAGAGCGCGCGGACGGGCGCCGGTGGCGACGATGATGTGCTTGGCGGTGTAGGTGCCCTCGCCCTTGACGTTCTTAGGCAACGGATGCTGCGGCTCGACGACGGGCTTGGTCGACTTGCCGACGACGATTTCTCCGGGCTTGGTGATCTTGGCTTCGCCCCAGATCACGTCGACCTTGTTCTTTTTCATCAGAAAGCCGACACCGGTGTTGAGGCGGGCGGAAACGCCGCGCGAACGGGCGACGACTGCCTTTACATCGGCGCTCACCTTGCCCTCGAGAACAAGTCCATAATCCTTCAGATGGTTGGAATGGTCGAGAATTTCGGCCGAGCGGAGCAGCGCCTTGGTCGGGATGCAGCCCCAATTGAGGCAGATGCCGCCCAGGTGCTCGCGTTCGACGATCGCCGTCTTCAGGCCAAGCTGACCGGCGCGCACGGCGGCGACATAACCGCCCGGACCGGAACCGATGATGATGACGTCGTAATTCTCAGCCATGTGTTTCCTGCCTTTTTGGTGGCGGCCGGTAAAGCGTCAGCCTGCCTTGAATTGTTAGATACCCAGCATCATCCGCACGATCGACTCCAGGCCGCGACCGAGCGCCCGGGTGTTTTCCGCATCGAGATGCACGCCGTCGAGCGGCGTTGTTACTGCAACCGAAGCGCCGTCGAAAAAGCCGCAGCCTTCCTCGTCGGCAAGATCACGGTAAAGCGTGGCCAGCTTGCCTGACTCTTCGACCCCGCCAAGGAAACTCGACGCGAAAGCCGCATTGGCTGTTTCGGTGATGACAGGCGGCGCAACAATCAGAATATCGGGGACCTCATGATCGAAACCCCATGTATGATTGCGCACGAGCTGGATCAACCGCCGCACACCCTGCATCGCCGCGAAAGCGGGACCTGCAACAACCGGCTTCATGTCGTTGGTGCCGAGCATGATGATGACGAGATCGAGCGGCGCATGCGTCTGCAGGATCGTCGGCAAAACCCTTGCGCCATTGCGGTCGCAATCGGCAAGATGATCATCGAAAGCGGTCGTACGGCCGTTCAGCCCTTCCGGGATGACGCGGGCCTGATCGCCGAGCGCCTTTTGCAGCACGCTCGGCCACCGATCTTCGAAGGCATGACGACCGATCGTCTCGGCGTTATAGCCCCATGTGAGCGAGTCGCCATAACACAGAACGGTCTTGGTCATTCATGCCTCCGTTTGACGACAAGGCTCAGACGAGCATCCCCATCGGGTTTTCGATGTAGCCCTTGAAGGCACCCAGGAGTTCGGCGCCAAGCGCACCGTCGACAGCGCGATGGTCGGTCGACAGCGTGACGCTCATCACCGTGGCAACGACCATTTCGCCCTTCCTGACAATCACCCGCTGCTCGCCCGCGCCGACGGCGAGGATGGTCGCATGCGGCGGATTGACGACAGCGGCGAAGTTCTTGACGCCCATCATGCCCATGTTGGACACGGCAGTGGTGCCGCCTTGATATTCCTCGGGCTTCAGCTTGCGCTCCTTGGCGCGCTTGCCGTAGTCCTTCATCTCGTTGGAGATGGCAGACAGGGTCTTCAGCTCGGCGCTGCGAATGATCGGCGTGATCAGGCCGCCCGGGATGGAAACGGCAACGCCGACATCGGCATGCTTGTGCTTGACCATGTTGCTGTCGGTCCAGGAGACGTTCGCATCCGGCACGTCGCGCAGAGCCAGTGCCAGGGCCTTGATGACCATGTCGTTGACAGAGAGCTTGTAGGCCGGAACGCCGTCCTTTGACTTCGGAGCGGCATCATTGAGCTGCGTGCGCAGCGCCAGCAATGCATCCAGCTCGCAATCAACGGTGACGTAGAAATGCGGGATGGTCTGCTTGGATTCCTGCAGGCGCTTGGCAATGGTCTTGCGCATGCCGTCATGCGGCACGAGTTCATAGGAACCGGGCTCGAACAGCTTGAGAACGGCGTCTTCCGATTGGCCCTTTGCCAAAGCGGGTGCCGAGGCAGCCGCGGGCTGGGCAGCCGGAGTGGCCTTGGCAACACCGCCGCCGGCAGCAGCGGCTTCGATGTCCTTCTTGATCACCCGGCCATGCGGGCCGGAGCCGACGAGCGCGGTCAGATCGATGCCGGCGTCCTTAGCAAGACGACGGGCTAGCGGCGACGCGAAAGTGCGCTGACCATCCGTTGCTGCCGGAGCCGAAGCCACGGCAGGAGCGCTCGACGCCACCGGAGCAGGCGTTGCCGCAGGAGCCGGAGCAGCTTCAGCCTTTGGCGCAGCGGCCGGAGCCGCACCAGCGCCGGAAGCAGCCGCTGCAACATCCTCGCCTTCGCCGGCCAGAACCGCGATCAGCGCATTGACCTTGACGCCTTCGGTCCCGGCGGGAACGAGGATCTTGGCAACCGTGCCTTCATCGACGGCTTCGACTTCCATCGTCGCCTTGTCAGTTTCGATCTCGGCGATGACGTCACCGGACTTGATCTTGTCGCCTTCCTTGACCAGCCACTTGGCGAGGTTGCCCTCCTCCATGGTTGGCGAGAGGGCAGGCATGGTGATGTTGATAGGCATCGAAAAGCCCTCCCCTTATTTGTAGCAAACGGCTTTCACCGCATCGACCACTTCGCCGACATTCGGAAGCGCCAGCTTCTCGAGGTTGGCGGCGTAGGGCATGGGAACATCCTTGCCGGCAATCGTCAGGATCGGCGCATCGAGATAGTCGAAGGCCTGCTGCATGACGCGGGTGGCGATTTCCGTGCCGACGGAGGACTGCGGATAGCCTTCCTCGACGGTGACCAGACGGCCGGTCTTCTTGACGGATTCGATAACCGTCGGCAGGTCCATCGGACGGATGGTGCGCAGATCGATCAGCTCGACATCGATACCCAAGGCTTCCAGCTCGGCAACCGCCTTGATGGAATAGCTCATGCCGATGCCGAACGAGACGACCGTCACGTCCTTGCCGGTGCGATGGATGCGGGCCTTACCGATCGGAAGAACGAAATTATCGAGCTTTGGCACATCGAAGTGCTGGCCGTAGAGAATTTCGTTTTCAAGGAAGACGACCGGGTTCGGATCGCGGATAGCTGCCTTCAGCAGGCCCTTGGCGTCGGCTGCCGAATAGGGCATCACGACCTTGAGGCCGGGGATCTGGCTATACCAGGCCGCATAGTCCTGGCTGTGCTGAGCGCCGACGCGGGCTGCAGCACCATTCGGGCCACGGAACACGATCGGAGCGCCCATCTGGCCACCCGACATGTAAAGCGTCTTGGCGGCGGAGTTGATGATCTGGTCGATCGCCTGCATGGCGAAATTGAAGGTCATGAACTCGATGATCGGACGAAGGCCGGCCATGGCAGCACCGACGCCGACGCCGGCAAAGCCGTGTTCGGTGATCGGGGTGTCGATAACGCGGCGAGGACCGAATTCCTGCAGCAGGCCCTGAGTGACCTTGTAGGCGCCCTGGTATTCGGCGACTTCTTCACCCATGACGAAAACGTCAGGGTTGGCGCGCATTTCCTCGGCCATGGCGTCGCGCAGTGCTTCGCGCACCGTCATCGACACCATTTCCGTGCCGGCCGGGATTTCCGGATCGGCAGGAGCAGCAGCCTTCGGCTGTGCCGGAACGGGCGCCGGAGCAGCAGCGGCTGCCGGTGCTTCGGTCTTGACCGGTTCGGCAGCCGGAGCAGCCTTGGCGCTGGAGATGTCGGACGCGGATTCACCGTCCTGCAGCAGGATGGCGATCTTGGCGTTGACCTTGACGCCTTCGGTGCCGGCTTCCACCAGCAGCTTGCCGATGATGCCTTCGTCAACGGCTTCCACTTCCATAGTGGCCTTGTCGGTTTCGATTTCCGCAATGACGTCGCCGGAGGTAACCTTGTCACCTTCCTGCTTCAGCCATTTGGAAAGAGTGCCCTCTTCCATCGTCGGAGAAAGGGCGGGCATGAGAATATCGATGGGCATGGTTCTTCCCTCCCCGATTTAGAGCAGAATGTCGGTGTAGAGCTCGGATGCATCCGGCTCCGGATCGGCCTGGGCGAAATCGGCACTGTCGGCGACGATGTCGCGGACGTCCTTGTCGATCACCTTCAGGTCGTCTTCCGACGCCCAACCCTTGTCCAGAAGACGGACACGAACCTGCTCGATCGGATCATGCTCGGAGCGCATCTTCTGCACTTCATCCTTGGAGCGATACTTGGCCGGATCCGACATGGAATGGCCGCGGTAACGGTAGGTCAGCATTTCCAGAATGATCGGACCCTTGCCGGAACGGCAATATTCGACCGCTTCGTCAGCAGCTGCCTTGACGGCACGAACGTCCATGGCGTCGACCTGGATGCCCGGGATGCCGAAGGAGGCGCCGCGCTTGGAGAAGTCGGGCTGCGCGGTGGCGCGCGCCGTCGACGTACCCATGGCGTAGCGGTTGTTCTCGATCACGTAGATCACCGGCAGCTTCCAGAGCTGCGCCATGTTGAAGCTTTCGTAGACCTGGCCCTGGTTGGCAGCGCCGTCGCCGAAATAGGCGACGCTGACGCTGTCATTGCCGCGATACCAGTTAGCAAAGCCGAGACCGGTGCCGAGCGAGACCTGCGCGCCGACGATGCCGTGGCCGCCGTAAAAATTCTTTTCCTTGGAGAACATGTGCATGGAGCCGCCCTTCCCTCGGGAATAGCCGCCCTTGCGTCCGGTGAGCTCGGCCATAACGCCGCGGGCGCTCATGCCTGTTGCCAGCATGTGACCATGGTCACGATAGCCGGTGATGACCTGGTCGCCATCCTTCAGGGCCATCTGCATGCCGACAACGACAGCTTCCTGGCCGATATAAAGGTGACAGAAACCGCCGATGAAGCCCATACCGTAGAGCTGGCCAGCCTTCTCTTCGAAGCGGCGGATCAGCAGCATCTCACGATAGGCACTCAGTTCCGCATCGCGGTCAAATTCCGCGATTGCGCCGCCATTGGTTTCTTTGGCAGGCCTCGATGCTGTCTTGCGGCTGGAAACGGACGCGGATTTACGTGGCGCCATTCAACCCTCCCTGTGTGAGTAGCCTCGTTTTATAGTGTGGCGTAACATAGGGAAGATTGTCCGCCACAGCAATGCTATAATTGCATGGCTCATATTCATCGTAAGCTATTGTTATAGCTTAAAAAAATACAATTAACTTGAATTCGGTTAATTGCGGCTATTTGTTGAAAATGACGATTTCGTCGGCCCTAGAATAGGTCAGCTGATAGCGCGCATATTGATCAAGCATATCCTTATCCAGCGAGCCGTCGCTCAGCAGCGCCACGGCCTTTTCAAGGTGCTCGCGCTTGGCAACGAGATCGGCAAGTTCCTTGCTGCGATCGATGCGACGCTGTTCGAAAACCTCGGTGGCCTTCAGACCATAATCGCCATGAATACAGTGATAGCCGAAATAGCTGACAAAGGCGATCGTGATGGCGGGAAGGACGAAACGACCGAATCTTCTCTTCTTATGATATTTTGTCCACATACTCGCCCGCTCGAAACGCCCTACGGAGTATGATCCCGAACCTTGGGTCCGCGCAGCGCAAATGCGAAGCGGGTTTCCGGATAAGATCATGCCAAATCAAACATCTATGACGACTCTAGCCGGTAGAGATTAACCATCCGTTGACTCTAACGTTTCGCCAACGAAAAACCGCGCCCGAAGGCGCGGTTCAAGACATCATAGACTTTCGAGCCGGTCCGGATCATTTGTCCGAGCCAAGCCCTAATCAGCCGCGAAGAATGGAGGTACCGGCGTACTTTGCCTGCGGGCCGAGGCCTTCTTCAATGCGGATCAGCTGATTGTACTTGGCGAGACGATCGGAGCGCGACAGCGAGCCGGTCTTGATCTGACCGCAGTTGGTGGCAACTGCGAGATCGGCGATGGTCGAGTCTTCGGTTTCGCCGGAACGGTGCGACATGACGGCCGTGTAGTTGGCCTTATGCGCGGTTTCGACGGCGTCGAGCGTTTCCGTCAGCGTGCCGATCTGGTTGACCTTGACGAGGATGGAGTTGGCAACACCCATGCGGATGCCGTCGCGCAGGCGAGCCGAATTGGTGACGAACAAGTCGTCGCCGACGAGCTGCGTCTTCTTGCCGATCAGATCGGTGAGCGCCTTCCAGCCTTCCCAATCGTCTTCAGCCATGCCGTCTTCGATCGAAACGATCGGGTACTTGGCGGCAAGTTCGGCAAGGTATTCAGCCATGGCGCCGGGTTCCAGCGTGCGGCCTTCGCCTTCCAGCACGTATTTTCCGTCCTTGAAGAACTCGGTCGAAGCGCAATCGAGGCCGAGAGCAACCTCTTCGCCTGGCTTGTAGCCGGCCTTTTCGATCGACTTCATGATGAAGTCGAGGGCAGCAGGAGCGCTGGAGAGCCCAGGTGCAAAGCCGCCTTCGTCACCGACATTGGTGTTGTGGCCCTGGGACGCCAGTTCCTTCTTGAGGACGTGGAAGATTTCCGAGCCAATACGCACGGCGTCACGGAAAGTGTCCGCGCCGACCGGCAGAATCATGAATTCCTGGAAATCGATCGGATTGTCGGCATGGGCGCCGCCGTTGATGATGTTCATCATCGGAACCGGCAGCAGGCGAGCGTGAGCACCGCCGACATAGCGGTAGAGCGGCAGGTTCGCACTCTGGGCAGCAGCCTTGGCAACGGCGAGCGATACGCCGAGGATGGCGTTGGCGCCGATGCGCGACTTGTTCGGCGTGCCGTCAAGTTCGATCATGATGTCGTCGATCTGGATCTGGTTTTCAGCGTCCATGCCGCCGATCGCATCGAAGATCTCGGTATTGACGGCCTCGACGGCCTTTTCGACACCCTTGCCGTGATAGCGCTTACCGCCGTCACGAAGCTCGACGGCTTCATGCGCGCCGGTCGAGGCACCCGACGGAACCGCTGCACGGCCCAGGCTGCCATCTTCGAGGTAGACATCGACTTCAACAGTCGGATTGCCACGGCTGTCGAGAATCTCGCGGGCGATAATGTCGGTGATTGCGGTCATGATAGCTTCCTGCTCGCTGGGTTATAAATCGATTGAAATCGTCTTAATCGAAGTCGCGGAAATTACAATGCCGCTCCGCACCTCGATCTGGCGCTCCAACAGGCCGCGTATAGCAAGTTCATGTCAGCCTGTTGAATGCCGCTTAAAGTCTCAAGCCTTGGCGATGGCGTCGAAGGCCAGCAGCTTTTCCAGAAGCTGCGGCATGTCCTTCAAATAGACCATGTTCGGACCATCGGACGGTGCGTTGTCCGGATCTTCATGCGTCTCGACGAAAACGCCGGCAACGCCGACGGCGACGGCTGCGCGTGCCAGCGTCTCGACGAACCGGCGGTCGCCGCCCGTCGAACCGCCCTGCCCGCCCGGCTGCTGCACGGAATGAGTCGCGTCGAAAATCACCGGAGCGCCCATGGCCGCCATGATCGGCAGCGAGCGCATGTCGGAGACCAGCGTGTTGTAGCCGAAGGAGGCGCCACGCTCGCAGAGCATGATGTTCGGGTTACCGCTGTCGTTGAGCTTGGCCAGCACGTTCTTCATGTCCCAGGGCGCCAGGAACTGGCCCTTCTTGACGTTGACGACGCGGCCGGTCTTGGCGGCGGCAACGAGAAGGTCGGTCTGGCGCGACAGGAAGGCCGGGATCTGCAGGATGTCTACCGTCTTGGCAACGACAGCGCACTGCTCCTCGGTGTGAATGTCGGACAAGACCGGAAAGCCATATTCCTTCTTGAGATCAGCAAAGACTTCCATGGCCTTTTCCAGGCCGATGCCGCGCTTGCCGGAGAGCGACGTACGGTTCGCCTTGTCATAGGAAGACTTGTAGACAAGGCCGATGCCGAGCTTGCCGCAGAGCTCCTTCAGAACGCCGGCAACCATGAAGGCATGATCGCGGCTTTCCATCTGGCAGGGGCCGGCAATCAGCGACAGCTTGGCGGTGTTGGAAAACAGAACCTTGGATGCGCCCTCGCCGACGATCACTTCGGAATTGGTGCTCATGCTATCTCCTCGAAGGCGAACAACGCGCCCTGTCCGGGGGCGGGCTTTGCCAGAATACGATTGTTCTTACGCGTGTATGTGACGCCGTTAGCAGCCAAATGCGACGATGTCACGGAAAGATCGCATGTCCTGAAAAGGATTGCGCGCGCCCGAAGGCCAGGATCGCCCGTCGGCAAGGGAAAATCGTAAAAAGCTTCCATGCCTTGCGGGGTCAGGACCTCGATCCTGGCGTTCGCCGTCTCGATCGTCAGCCCGAAGGAATGTTCCGATATCTTTGATCCGTCGGCAACCCGTTCGAAGAAGCCCCGAAACACGGTTGGCTTGGGCGTCGAAACAGCAACGCGCGCAATGCCGGTCACACCATTGGCATGCCGCTCCAGGGCATCACGATCAGCCGGCAAAGGGTTGATGCGCTGGCAGCAGAAGGCCAGGAAATCCGGGGACCGCAGGTCGGCCGCGAAAGCGAGACGGAAACCGGCGATGGTTTCCGAGCCATCCGGCATACGCATCGGCCTCTCGAAATCCAGCATCCGCCCAGCAGACATGGCATTGGCCAGGAACCGCTTGTCATCGGCGACGGCATCCTTCGTGCCGAGAACGATGGCCGAAAACCCTTCCTCACTGACGCGAAAACGATAGGCCTGGTCACGGGCAACGAAAACATTGCCTTCCTCGATGCTCGCTTCGTATTGCTCTTGCGACGCGACGCCTAGGGGCTCCAGATAGGTCTTGTCGGAAAAGAACACGCAGGCATTCTCGGTGCCGAAGGGATGGCGCGCATCGGCGGCGACGGTAAAACCAAGCTTGCCCAGCCGTTCCCGCGCCATGGCAATATTGACCGTCGGCAGTACGAGATGATCCAGCGGATGCGGCGATGAAACCATGGCTTCCCCCTTGATGCATGTCGCAGGTTTGCGCTCTTCCGACGCTCAATTCAAGATGAAAACGCAGCGTTTAAAACCAGGCCGATCGCAAATGGGAGGGCTCATTATCGAATGTGTTGCAACTGCGCGGAAGCCGGGATTGCTCCGGGTTTCAGTGGTTATCGGCTCTCATTTCCGCAGAATCGATCATCGTCGATTTCCGCATATGCTTCATTGATCAGCGCTGAATACTCCGCCGTTCTGCTTACTCGGGACTTGTTATGTTCCCCTTTATTTGATGCGCCGGCAAAACATTCATCGAAAATTAGGGACTTGCGGAACACATATGGAACATATAGTGTCCGTTCTGGATTTGTTTCACGACACCTTCACGATTCTGGGGTTCAAATACGATGTTGACACGCAAGCAGCAGGAACTGCTTCTCTTCATTCACGAACGGATGAAGGAGTCCGGCGTTCCACCTTCTTTCGATGAAATGAAGGATGCGCTGGACCTTGCGTCCAAGTCGGGCATTCATCGTTTGATCACGGCTCTGGAAGAGCGCGGCTTCATCCGCCGACTGCCGAATCGGGCTCGGGCGCTGGAGGTCATCAAGCTGCCGGAAGCCTATAGTCCAAGCCTGCAGCCGCGCCGCGGCTTCTCGCCGAGTGTCATCGAAGGCAGCCTGGGCAAGCCCCAGCCCGTACAGCCGCCGGCCCCCGCCAAGCCGGCAAATGACGAGAACAACAGCGCCGTTTCGGTGCCGGTCATGGGTCGCATCGCTGCCGGTGTTCCAATCTCGGCCATCCAGAACAATACCCACGATATCACTGTCCCCGCCGACATGCTTGGCTCCGGCGAGCATTATGCGCTCGAGGTCAAAGGCGACTCGATGATCGATGCCGGCATCTTCGATGGCGACACCGTCATTATCCGCAACAGCACGACCGCCAATCCCGGCGATATCGTCGTTGCCTTGGTCGACGATGAAGAGGCGACATTGAAGCGCTTCCGCCGCAAAGGTGCCTCGATCGCACTTGAGGCGGCTAACCCTGCCTACGAGACCCGTATTTTCGGACCGGATCGCGTCAAAGTGCAGGGCAAGCTCGTCGGCCTTATCCGCCGCTATCACTGATAGGTGACACGGGCGCGATCGGTGCGCCGAATGTGCCCGTTCGCCAATCATAGGAGCGATGCAAGTTCCACGGCCGCGTTAGAGTATCATACGCGGTCGAGACGATTGGCTTGCCGGCACTGAGATCCATTTCGATAGATCCTGTTCGCCGCAATGTGGCCCCTGTGAACAGCATGGCACCCGAGCGGCAGCGATCGAGCCGCAGCCGGACAGGGGTGACGACGATATTGGCAGTGTCACAGGCGGGAGAGAGATAGGCCGCATCCTCGATGGTGATGAGCATATCGCCATTGTCCAGCATCGCCACGCACCACGCCCGTTTCTGGCAGGCAAAGCCACCCTCCCCCGCTTTATCCAATGCGGCATCCATCGCCTTGCGGACAGCGTTCTCTTCGTCGACAGTCAGGCGGCGGTTCCTGTCCGACTTGCCGATCTTGGGAAGCTGGCTATCGGGTGGAAGCATTGTCGGCGGGCGGAGATCGGTCATCGCCAGTGCCCTTTGCCACTGCTCGAAAATGAAATCAGGCGGCTTTTCGCGATTGGTCGTCAGAGCATCGTCCCGCCGCAAGGCTACCAGCGTGCCATCCTCGGAAATCATTAGATCGGGCTTGTGGGCATCAGGAACAAGCGCCGCAACGACAACCGAGCCAATCATCAGCAACACGCCCGCATGCCGCAACCATGTCTTCAGCAAAGCCATCAATACGAAGCCGGCAATGAATGTCGGGAACAGCCAGACCGGCATGCGGCCGAAAGGAATATTGCCACCCCAGGAGGCGACAGTCTTGGCGATGAGGATGACGATATCCAGCCCCTCGCCAGTGATCTGCCAGAACCATGCATCTAGGCCAAAGGGCATCAGTAGCATCGCGGCCATGCCGAACGGCATGACGATGAAGGAAACGATCGGCATGGCCGCCAGATTGGCGGCAAGGCCATAGGTCGACAGCCGATGAAAATGCTCGATCGAGAAGATCGCCGTCGATGCACCGCCGAGAAAGGAGGTCGACAATACGCCGCCGAAGAAACGCGAGACGAAGAGCAGCGGACGCAATATCCGAAACCGCGAAAGAACGCTCTCCCGATGCCGCCGACGCGTCCAGAGCGAATAGCCGGACACCAAAGCCAGCGTCGCGGCGTAGGACATCTGGAAACTCGGTCCCAACGCTTGCGATGGGGAAAGGACAAGTATGATGATCGCCGATAGTGCGACATTGCGCAGGCTGATGGAGGGCCGGTCGAAAAGCACGGCAACCAGCATGATCGCCATCATGATGAAGGCGCGCTCCGCTGAAACACCGAAACCCGAAATCAGGTAATAGGCAGTGACCGTCAGCAGCGCGCCGATGGCCGCGATCTTCTTCGTCGGCCACGCCTGTGCCACCCCGAAGAACAGGCTGAGGGTATAGCGCAGGCCGACATAGAAGATGCCAGCCGAGAGAGCCATGTTCAGGCCGGAAATGGCGATGATATGGGTCAGACCCGCCGCCCGCAGCGCCTCTGTCGTGTCATCCGATATTGCGCGTCTCTCATCGGTGACAAGCGCTGCCGCAAAGGCACCGGTATCGCCGGGCAGGGTCTTCCTGATCCTGTCACCAATGCTGTTGCGCAAACCCGCAAGCCAGATATCCGCTTTATCGAGAAGAGTTCCATCGCCGATATCGCCGGCAGGTGACATGAGTGCCGGTGTTCCAAAGGCAAAACCATTCGCGCCGATGCCGTTGAAATATGCGCTGAAGGCAAAATCGTTGAGGCCCGGCAGGGCGGGTCCCGCCGGCGGGGTCAGCCGCACCCTGCCCTGGATGCGATCACCGAGTTGGAAGGGCTGCGGCTGTTTGCGCACGAAAATGGTAACCCGCTCCGGTGCCCGGCGGATGCTCGGTTTCTCGGTTGCTTCAAGTGCAACGACATAACGCCAGCGCCCGTTATCGTCCGATTCGCGTCGTTCGATCCGCCCGGTAATCGTGGTCGTCACGGCAGAGTCGAGCATGACGGTCGAGGCTCGCCAGGCCTCGCATTGGGCCAATCCCATGCCGCCGCATGTCAGCATTCCGGCCAGCAGAAGGTGCCGCAGCCAAGGCTCCGCGTGCTGCTTCAGAAAGAAAGCACCCGCCAAGATCAGGAGCGCCGCGAAGACAGCCTGCGGCGGCGGATCGGCGCCGGCTTTAAACCAGAAGATCGCGCCAAGACCGATATAGACCGGCACGAAGAGGAGCGCCCGCCCATGCGCCGCCTCCTCTTCGACCGATTGGTAGATGCCGAGTCTGATCCGGTTCGCGGCCAGATGCAGCCGCGTCACCGATGAGGCCTGATCCTGTGTCCGATCCACCGGCCTGATTTCGGCCGAAACAATAGCGATAGCGGTATCAGAGCCGTTGTCGCGCTCGGCAACCACGGCAAGTTTCAGGCCATCCCTTCGCCGATCCGGTGCCTCTATATTAGGCATGCGCCCCCGCGCCTACGCAAAACCACAGCTATAGCGAGATTTTTGCCGTCACCAGCAGGTGAATTCAACCAAAATCATACGCATGATGGATAAATCGCCTCACTGCCCCTGGAAGCGGGGCAATTTCCTCTACCGCAGTGCCCAAAAGTTGATACCGCAACGCACAAATAGGCGTAAGGATAACTTGGCATTAGGCTCTGGATCATATAGCTAAGCGATAGCCGCTTAACCTTTTGGCGCTTTTTATGGCGTCAACCCCCGCCAAATCTTGGAGGACCAGCATGACGGAACAAAGCGCGAAACTAACTTGGGGCGAAAAGACGGTGGATCTGCCGGTAAAATCCGGAACCATCGGCCCAAGTGTCATTGATATTGGTGCCCTTTATAAGAACACCTCCACTTTCACCTACGATCCTGGCTTCACCTCGACCGCGTCGTGCGAGTCCAGCATCACCTATATTGATGGCGACGAAGGCGTTCTGCTGCATCGCGGTTATCCGATCGAACAGCTTGCCGAACACGGCGATTTCCTCGAAGTCTGCTACCTGCTGCTCTACGGCGAACTGCCGACCGCAGCCCAGAAGAAGGACTTCGACTATCGCGTCGTGCACCACACTATGGTGCATGAGCAGATGTCCCGCTTCTTCACCGGCTTCCGCCGCGATGCGCATCCGATGGCCGTCATGTGCGGCTGCGTCGGCGCTCTCTCAGCCTTCTATCACGACTCGACCGATATCACCGATCCGCATCAGCGCATGGTCGCGAGCCTGCGCATGATCGCCAAGATGCCGACGCTTGCCGCCATGGCCTACAAGTACCATATCGGCCAGCCCTTCGTTTATCCGAAGAACGATCTCGATTATGCGTCGAACTTCCTGCGCATGTGCTTTGCCGTTCCTTGCGAGGAATATGAGGTCAACCCGGTGCTGGCGCGCGCCATGGACCGCATCTTCATCCTGCATGCCGACCATGAGCAGAATGCCTCGACGTCAACGGTTCGCCTCGCTGGTTCCTCCGGCGCCAATCCATTCGCCTGTATCGCCGCTGGCATCGCCTGCCTCTGGGGCCCCGCCCATGGCGGCGCCAATGAAGCTGCGCTGAACATGCTGACGGAAATCGGTTCGGTCGACCGTATTCCGGAATTCATCGCCCGCGCCAAGGACAAGAACGATCCGTTCCGCCTGATGGGCTTCGGCCACCGCGTTTACAAGAACTACGATCCGCGCGCCAAGATCATGCAGAAGACGGCGCACGAGGTTCTCGGCGAACTCGGCATCAAGGACGATCCGTTGCTCGACATCGCGATCGAGCTGGAGCGCATCGCGCTGACCGATGAATATTTCATCGAGAAGAAGCTCTATCCGAATGTCGACTTCTACTCCGGCATCACGCTGAAGGCTCTGGGCTTCCCCACCACCATGTTCACGGTGCTGTTCGCGCTTGCCCGCACCGTCGGCTGGATTGCCCAGTGGAACGAGATGATCGAGGATCCGCAGCAGCGCATCGGCCGTCCGCGCCAGCTTTACACCGGCGAACCGACACGCGAATACGTTCCGGTTTCCAAGCGTTAAGCCAAGCGGCAGAACAACAAAAAACCCGGTCAGAGATGGCCGGGTTTTTTATTGGCTAAAACATCGAGAAGGACCGCCGCCGCCTTCTCGCCGGGCGGCTCTTCCGTCTGCATTCGCTCCCAGACCAGATCGTAGCCCTCCAGCATGGCCGCCCGCTCCAGCGTATCGTTCGACAGGCGTTCCATATGACGCGCCACTTTACCGGCCCGCAGCACATCGTTGAGGAGCTCGGGCACGACGACATAATCCGCAATCAGGTTCGGCAAAGCCGCTGTCCAAACCTTGATGCGGGACATCACAAACCGGGCAAGCCACTCCGTTTTATACGTCGAGAGGACGGGCACGCCGGCAAGTCCCAGCTCCAGGATAACGGTACCGGAGGCGGCAACCGCCGCATCCGCTTCCGCAAAAGCCTTCCATTTGGCCTCCTGGCCGACGAAGATATCCGGCTTGACGCTCCAGTTTTCGACAAGGGAGCGCACCAATGCTTCCTGCCGTGGAACGGTCGGCAGCAGATAGCGAATGCGATCATTTCGCCGGCTAAGTTCCATCACTGACTGCTCGAAAACCGGCATGAGCTTGCGGATTTCCGAGGAGCGCGAGCCGGGAAGCAGCAGGATCGTCTTTTCGCTATCGGGGGGGCTCACGGCTCGGAGCGCACGCTGACGGCGGGTCTCCACCAGGCTCGCATCTACTGTTAGCCGATGTCCGACATAGGTGGTTGCCGGTCCCGCCAACCGCTGCATCGCGGCCGGTTCGAACGGCAGGATGGCCAGGACATGATCGACATAGGCGAGCATCTTCTGCGCACGATATTCCTTCCATGCCCAGACGCTGGGGCAGACGTAATTGACGACCGGCAGGTCAGGCAATGCCGCCCGCACCTTTTTCGCGACACGATGGGTGAAATCCGGGCTGTCGATGATCAGCAGCACATCCGGCTTGGCCGCGATGATGGCATTCGCCGTCTGCCTGATGCGAGCGAGCAGCTTCGGCAGTTGCTTGATCACTTGCGCAAACCCCATGATCGACAGTTCGGAATAATCGAACAGCGATTGTAGGCCCTGCGACTCTAACGCTTCGCCGCCGACACCGATCAACTCCACCGGACCGTCATAACGACGCTTCAGTGCGGCTACGAGATCGCCGCCAAGCAGATCGCCTGAGACTTCGCCAGCAATCACGGCAAGTTTCAATGGCATGCCGCTCACATGAAGCCCTCCGCGCTCAGGCCACGATCGATACCACAGACAAAAAGCCCAGCTTCGTCGGCGGCCGCACTGACTGCTTCACGCTCCAGCACCAGCGCCCTGCCCGCCTCGACCGCAACACCGGCAAGACCGGCCTTCTTGGCGTTCAGTATGGTCGACACGCCAATCGATGGTAGATCGGCGCGTACATCCTGCTGCGGCTTGCAGAGCTTGACCAGCACGCCGCGACGGCGCGTCGATATGCGCCCTTCGACACGCAGACCAGCGACACGCTCGATCATCTTGTCGGTGCCCTCGGCACCCTCCAGCGCCACGACGCGGCCGCCGACGCTGACGGCACCCTGACCGACATCCAGCAGCCCGAGCGCATCGGCAGCTTTCGCGCCCTGGGCGATATCTCTTAGATCCTCTTTGGATGGCGAAAACTTGCCAAGCGGCCCGATAGTTGCCAGCAGATCGGGTGCAATTTCATGCGCGCCGATAACGCGGACATCGCACGCCTCGATCAAACGAATAACCATCTGCAGAACGGCATTATCGCCGCCGGAAAGAAGCGTGCGAATGGTCGAGGGAAGTTCTTTGACCACCCGCCAGGTCGGATGGATCTCTCGCCACGCCGGACGGCGCGCGACACCGCCGGACATGACGACCCGATCGACGCCATAGCGACGGAACATCGCTTCAAGACCGGCAAAATTGCCAACGCCGAGATTGGCATGGTCAAAAGCGGACCAGTTGCGGTCCGCCTCGTTGGTTAGCGCAATAATAACTGGATCTTCGCCGGCTTGACGGGCGGCCTCGGCGACATAGGCGGGCAAAAAGCCACTGCCTGCGATAATCGCCAACCTGCCCTTATTGTCCTGACCGCTCGCGGCCACCTCAGCCCTTACCGCGATTGGGCGAGGACAGTGCGCGATCGCTATCGGCGGCAATGAAATCAAGGATTTCCATCGCTTCCTTGCAATCGGCATATTCGTCGCGGATCGCCGCCGCATTGTCGCGGATCGAACCTTCGCCTTCGAAAATGCTCTTGTAGGCGCGGCGAACCCTGTGGATCACCGAACGCTCGATACCGGCGCGAGTCATGCCGACGATATTCAGGCCCGACAGGACGCCAGGATTGCCGTTCAACATGCCATAAGGAATGACGTCGTAGCTGGCAGCCGAAAGGCCGCCGACGAAGGCCTGACGGCCGATACGGGTGAACTGATGCACCGCGCAGCCGCCGCCAAGAATGGCGCGGTCTTCAACGGTGACATGTCCGGCCAGCATGACGTTGTTCGACATGATGACATGATTGCCAACGCGGCAATCATGGGCGACGTGCGAATTGGCGAGAAAGAGATTGTTGTTGCCGACGATCGTCTTGCCGCCGTAATCGGCCGTGCCGGTATTGATCGTCACGCCTTCACGGATGGTGCAGTTTTCGCCGACATCCAGCGTCGTCTCTTCGCCGCCATGATGCACGCTCTGCGGATCGCCGCCGACGACAGCCATTGGGAAAATCTTCGTACCCTTGCCGATCGTCGTCCGGCCGGTCACGACCGCATGCGTCAGCAGCTGGACAGAGTCATGCAGCACGACCTTCGGACCGACATGGCAGAACGGACCGACGACAACATTCTCGCCGATGACCGCCCCGTCTTCAACGACCGCGAGCTTATGAATGCGCGCGCTTTTTGCAATGCTGCTCATGCCTGATCCGGGTCCTTCCGTACAATCATCGCACCGATATCGGCCTCGGCAACCACCGAACCATCGACCTTGGCGTCGCAGTGGAATTTCCAGATCGTGCCGCGCTGCTTCTGCTTGACGACATGGAACTCCACGCGGTCGCCAGGAACGACCGGCTTGCGGAAGCGGGCATTGTCGATCGTCATGAAGTAGACGAGATTACCGCCAATGCCGTCCTTGCGGGCGCAGATCGCGCCTGCCGTCTGCGCCATGCCTTCAATCAGCAGAACCCCCGGCATGATCGGCGAGCCCGGAAAGTGTCCGGTGAATTGCGGCTCGTTGGCCGTAACGTTCTTGATGCCGATGGCGGAGTTATCGCTATCGATCTCGATGATCCTGTCGACCATGAGGAAAGGATAGCGATGCGGCAACAGCTTCATAATCTCGATGATGTCAGCCGACGACAGCGACGTCTTGGCGTCTTCAGTCATGCTCCGCACTCCCATCCTTCTTCTCTCTGGCTCCGGATCGCTTTGCGACCTCCGCAGCTTCTCTCAGAAAATCCCACAAAGGCCGCGCCGGAATACCCGCGAAGCGCTCGCCCGCCGGGACACTGTTCATGACGCCGCTCATGGCGCCGATCTGAACGCCATCACCGATCTGGATATGACCGTTGATGCCCGTATGGCCGCCTATCTGCACGCCATCGCCGATCACCGCGCTGCCGGCTATGCCGACCTGGCTGACGATAGCGCAATAACGGCCAATCCGGACGTTATGTCCGATCTGCACCTGATTGTCGATCTTGGTGCCTTCACCAATCACGGTATCATCCATGGTGCCACGATCGATCGTCGTGTTGGCGCCAATCTCGACATTATCCTGAATGATGACGCGGCCGATCTGCACGATCTTGATCATGCCGCGCGGGCTTGGCGCATAGCCGAATCCATCCTGACCGATACGTGCGCCGTTGTGGATGATGACGCCGTTGCCGAGATAGGAGCACAGAACGCTTGCGCCGCCGCCGATGGTGCAATTACGCCCGATCTTGACGCCTGGGCCGATAATGGCACCGGCTCCGATGCGGGTTCCCTCGCCGATTTCGGCACCCGGTCCAACGACCGCGCCCGGCTCCACGCCGACATCCGCCTCAAGCTTGGCGGTCGGATCGACGAAAGCGCTTGGCGAAATCACTGTCGGTGTCGATGTCAGCGCAACCGGACGCATGGCTTGCGGATGCAGTAAAGCACCGGCCAGCGCGAAATCCGTATGTGGCTTCTTGGAAAGAAGAACCGGAATGTGTTCCGGGACCAAAGAACTCAAAGTCGGCAAGCAAATGATCGCCGAAGCCCTGCACGTCTCCAGTTCCGCACGATTCTTCCGGGAAAGAATGTAGCAAACGTCGCCATCGCCAGCCCGATAGACCGGCGCGATGGACTTGATGATGACGCCCGCGAAGGCCTCATCAGCAAGTTCCGCCCCAAGATGCTCGGCCAGCGCACGGAGGCTGACACCATCATGGGGCGGGAAAAAACCGATATGTTCCATAAGCACCAGCTCCAGAACGGTGTTAAGCCCGCAGTTCTGGGCTGCCGATATCAGAACTGGTTGGCGATGCCAAACCGGAAATTCTCAACCTTGTCGTAGTCTTCCTTGAGAACCGGTACGGCATAGTCAACACGGATAACACCGAAGGGCGACGACCAGATCAGGCCTGCACCGAGCGAGGCACGGATCGAGCTGTCATTATGCAGGACATCGCCGAACAGATTAGCCTTGTTGCCATAGAGCGTACCCGCATCGGCAAAGGCTGCGAGACGCAGACCGATATCCTGCGGAACACCCGGCATCGGCATGCTTGCCTCAGCCGAGGCCGTGACATAGGTCGTACCACCAAGCGGATCGCCATTCGACGTGCGCGGACCGATGCCGGCATTCTCGAAGCCACGGATTTCACGGCCACCGAGCGTGAACTGGTCGAAGACGTTCAGCTTGCCATCCGTCGGCATGACGTAGCCAGCACCGACCGTCAACGAGCCGATGATATCGGCCTCGTCGCTGATCATCTTATAATAACGCGCCTTGCCGCTCAGCTTGTAGAAGTCGGAGTCGCCGCCCAGGCCCGCATATTCATGCGTGAACTTGGCAATGATACCTTCACGCGGCAGATTCTGGTCGTCCAGCGTGTTGTACGTGAAGGTCTGCGAAACCGTCGACTGAACCCAAGGACCATTCTCGACGAGGTTCAGGTACGGAGCCGACAGATGGTCTTCCCAATCGTTGGTGCCGTCGTAGCTGAGGCGCTTGTAGTTGTAGCGCAGGGTCGTCGCGAAGTTCTCGGTGATCGGCGCGGTCACGCGCAGCGAGAAGCCTTCTTCCGAATAGTCGTAGTAATCGTCGCTCGACGTCTGGTTCTTGAAGATGTCGAAACCAGCAGCCAGACGATAACCGAGGAAATAGGGCTCGGTGAACGAGATGTTGTAGGTACGGTTGCCATCCGTGCCGGCGCCGGCAGCAATACGGATGTACTGGCCACGACCGAGGAAGTTCTTTTCTTCAACCGAAGCTTCGAGCAGCAGACCACCATTGTTACCGACGGCGTAACCAGCACCGATACCGAACGAGCCGGTCGGCTGATCTTCGACGTTGACGACAACGACGACGCGGTCCGGAGCGCTGCCCGGTGCCGTGCTGATGTCAACCTTCGTGAAGTAACCCAGCGCATCAAGACGACGCTTGGCACGGGAAATCATTTCCTGATTGAACGCATCGCCTTCGTTGATGTCGAACTCGCGACGGATAACGTAGTCGCGCGTGCGGGTGTTACCGCGGATTTCGATACGCTCGACATAAGCGCGCTCGCCCTGGTCGACCAGATATTCGATACCGATCGTGTGACCGCTCAGGTCACGGTTACCGCGCGGCGTGATGCGGGCAAACGGATAGCCGGCCGAAGCGACGCGCTTGGAAATGTTTTCGATCGAGGTCTGGATATCCTTGGCGCTGTAGACATTACCCTTCTGAGTAATGACCAGGCTCTTCAGGTCCTCGGCATTGACGCCATCAACCGTCGAAACAACGTTGATGTCACCATAGGTATAGCGCGGACCTTCATCGACGTTGAAATTCAGCGTGTATTCGTTGGTCTGCTCGTTCAGCGTCGCATCGGCGCTGACGATGCGGAAGTCCGCATAACCGTGATTGTAGTAGAACTGACGCAGCGCATCCTGGTCCGCCTGCTGGCGATCGGCGCTGTAGACGTCCTTACGGGTCAGGAACGACATGAAGTTCGTCTTCTTGGTGCTGATCACCGAAGCGAGACGACCACTGTTGTAGGCCTGGTTGCCGGAGAAGTTGATCTTGTCGATCTTGGTACGATCGCCTTCGTTGATGACGAAAGCAACGTTGATGCGGCCCTGGGCAACCGGAACGGTCTGCGTCGTCACCTGGACTTCATTACGACCGATCGCCGCGTAGGCGTCCTTGATCGTCTTGATGTCGGCCTGCACCTGGGTTTCGCTATAGGGACCAGCAGCATGAGTCTGTACGATACCCTGCAGCTTGTCGTCCTTGATCTTGCGATTGCCGTTGAAAACCACGGCGTTGATCAGCTGGTTTTCCTTGACGGAAATGACCAGCGTGCCGCCGGAAACGGTCACGTGCACATCGGAGAAATATCCGGTGGCATAGAGCTGCTTCACCGAGTTATCGATATCACCGGGCGAGAAGCTCTTGCCAGGCTTGATCGTGATGTTGTCGCGAACAGCATCGACACCAACGCGCTCAGCCCCCCTGACATCGATCCGCTGTATGACAGCGGCTTCTGCGACCGAAGCAGAAGCAAGGGTGACAACACCAGCGCCCGACGCAACAACACCAGCAGATAGCGCTACCGCCGACACTGCGTTCAAAAATCTTGAACCAGCCTTCATTTTCACTTCTTACCTTTTTTCAGTCGTCCCCAGCCCCGGGAAGAACCCGATTCCGGCCACGTGTGTCGTTTTACCCGCTTTTGACATACAAGCAAGGGAGCAAGTTAATTTCTGTTTACTTCATTTCAAAGCGTGGCTCATTGGCCACTACAGCTTTGAAACATCGTAAATAAATCCTTATTCCTCTCTAGCTCCCCCATCAGCCTATCCTGGAGCTGATGTCGTTCCATGTCGCAAATACCATGAGTGACAGCACCATCGCGAAACCAATCCGGAAAGCGATGTCCTGCGCTCGGGCACCCAGCGGTTTTCCCCTTACAGCTTCAATCGCATAGAACATCAGATGGCCGCCATCAAGTACCGGGACCGGCATCAAATTTAATAAACCAATTGAAACAGAAAGTATGGCGGCGAATTGGAGTACCGCGGAGAAGCCCAGAGTAGCCATCTGGCCGGAGAGTTGCGCCACGCGAATCGGGCCGCCGAGCTGGTCCGCCTTCATGTAGCCGCCGATGACATTGCCGAGATATTCGAAGGTGCCGGAGATAATGCTGCCGGTCTGCTTGATACCTTCGCTTAGCGCCTGGAATGGCCCGTATGCCTCATAACGCAGCTTGATCGGCTTCTGGCCGTCGGTGATTCCGATGCTGCCGATCTCCGACTCGTTGCCGAAGGCATCGGGTTCCGCCGTCATCTTCGGCGTGACCTTAACGTCACCCGTCACACCGTCATGCTCGACCGACAAGACCACCGTCTTGTCCGCACGCGTGGCGACATAACGCTGGACTTCGCCGATGGAACCAATCGCGCGCCCATCCACAGAAAGAATGCGATCGCCGAGCGCAATGCCCGCTCCGGCGGCCGGGCTATCCTCCGAAATGGTGGCGACGAGTGGATCGACCGGCGAGATGCCGATGCTGCCGATGTCCTTCTTGTTCCCGGAAGAATCAATCTGCGGCAACGCTGCCGGCACCATCGGAAGATCGCGGGTCTGGCCGTTGCGTTCGACAGTCAGGACCACGCTCTTGCCGGGGCGATCACCGATATAGCGAACGATATCATAATAGGTCCCAACATTGTTGCCGTCGACGGCAACCAGGCGGTCGCCAGGCTGCACGCCCGCCTGAGCCGCCGGTCCGCGCGGCTCTACCGCCGTCACCACAGGATCGACGAGCGCAATACCGATGCGGCCCATCTCCATCTTATTGCCAAACTGATCGGTATCTTCCGCAAGCTTCGGCACGATGTTGAAATCGCGCTTCTGGCCGTCGCGCTCGACGCTCAGCACGATACTACGGCCGGGACGCATGCCGACATAGCGCTGCACTTCATCGAAGGTGGCAATCTTGTTGCCATCGATCGCGACAAGACGGTCGCCGCGCTCGATCCCCGCCTCGGCGGCGGCACCGCCGCGCGTGACCATGGCGACAACCGGATCCGCGACCGTGCGGCCGTAGACGCTGAAGAGCACGGCAAAGATCGCGATGGCAAGAATGAAATTGGCGATCGGGCCGGCAGCGACAGTCGCGGCCCGCTTCCAGAGCTTTGCGCCAGCAAATGATTGGGCGCGCTCCTCCTCGGTCATGGCCGAGAGCTGATCGACATCGGTCTTGCTCGAGGCATCCTCGTCGCCGAAGAATCGGACATAGCCGCCGAGTGGAATGAGCGACAGCTTCCAGCGTGTACCATGACGGTCGGTGAAACCGGCGATCTCCGGGCCAAAGCCGACCGAGAAGGCCATGATGCGGATGTCGGACCAGCGGCCGACGAGATAGTGACCCATTTCGTGCACGAAAACGAGCAGCGACAGGACGAAAACAAACGTGATGACGTTGTTCGTCAAGAATCCGATGATGCCTGCCACGCTACCCATGCATTGATCCTGTTCGCGTTGATTTCATACACCGAGCAGGACACTGCCCAATGACATGGTCTCGCCGCTCATTGTCAGCGATATCACGATAGCCAACATGAACGCCGCAAAACAAGCAAAAATTAGTCCATCGACCCGATCCATGACACCGCCATGGCCGGGAATCAGATGGCTGGAGTCCTTGACGCCGA
This sequence comes from Rhizobium sp. RCC_161_2, assembly GCF_041355235.1. Classification (NCBI taxonomy): domain Bacteria; kingdom Pseudomonadati; phylum Pseudomonadota; class Alphaproteobacteria; order Hyphomicrobiales; family Rhizobiaceae; genus Rhizobium; species Rhizobium sp. RCC_161_2. The sequence continues at coordinate 650,673 of NZ_JBFUPL010000002.1, forward strand.
AGCGGCGTTTCATGAAAGACTCGAATAAATCGCCGATTTGGCTGCAAATCGACAGGATCAGGGCGAACACTGGAATCCATAAACCATCCGCGGAGAAATAGCTCCAGACGACCGCCGTTCCGGCAATCACGGCGGCGACGGCGCCGCCGATGGCACCCGACCATGTCTTGCCGGGCGATATCCGCGGCGCAAGCTTTGGTCCGCCAATGGCGCGGCCGACGAAATAGGCAAAAATATCCGTCGCCCACACGGTCGCGAAGATGAACAGCATCAGCACGAAACCGCGCAGGTCGTCGTCGCGGATCTCCGCAAGGGCGATGGCGGTCAATCCGGCATAGAATATTCCGCCGGGTAGCCACCAGCTTTTGCCGCGCATGGCGACCATGATTGCCGTCACCACAACGAAAGCAAACAGCACCTCGACGGAATAGACCGATTCTTCCGTCAGCGTCGCGCCGGCAATCAGCACCAGGCCCAGCCAGCCAAGCGCGTTGCCTTGCGGATCACGACCATGCAGATCGGCTATTGTCGACCATTCGTAATAGACGAGCAGGCCGATCACCGCTGCCAGCAGGCGGAAGCTCAGCCCACCGTACCAGGTGGCGACGAGAACGATTGCGGCAAGAATGATGCCGGAGACAATGCGCAGCCTGAGTTCGCGACTCATTAAGACCCCACGGCGGCCGCCTGTTTGGCGGAGAGGCCACCAAAGCGCCGGTCGCGCGCGGCATATTTTTCCAGCGCGGAGAAGAAGAGGTCCCGGCTGAAGTCCGGCCAGTATTCCGGCATGAACATGAATTCCGAATAGGCAGCCTGCCAGAGCAGGAAGTTCGACAGCCGCTCTTCGCCGCTGGTGCGGATGATGAGGTCCGGATCGGGAATTCCGGCCGTGTCCAAACGGGCGCCGACCAGTTCAGGGCTGATATCCTGCGGGCGCAGCCGCCCGGCCTCGACGTCCCTTGCGAGGCTGACGAGGGCGCGGGAAATCTCATCGCGAGAACCGTAGTTGAAGGCGATGACCAACGTCAGGGCGGTGTTGTCCTTTGTGGTCTCTTCCGCCTCGATCAACAATGGCAGGATGTCACCACGCAGATTGTTGCGGTCGCCGATCACCCGGATGCGGACGTTCTGGCGATGCAGCTCGGCAAGATCTCGTCGAATGAAGGCCTTCAGCAGACCGAGGAGATCGCTCACCTCCGTCTCCGGACGACGCCAGTTCTCCGACGAAAAGGCAAAGAGGGTCAGATATTTTACGCCGATGTCGCCGGCCGCCCGTACGGTTTCGCGCACCGCCTCCACGCCCTTACGATGGCCCATGGTTCGCGGCAGGCCGCGTGCATTGGCCCAACGCCCGTTGCCATCCATGATGATGGCAACGTGTTCGGGTACGGCAGAGAAGGTCGGAAGTGACATATGGGTCCAGTTTTGTTCGGCGGGAAAGGTTCTGGCCTCTTAATCTAGCGCACCCTCGCCGCTTTCAATATCTCGTGATCGAAAGCGCGATGCCCTAGCGTGAAATCAGACCTGCATGATTTCCTTTTCCTTGTCGACTAGCAAGCGGTCGATGTCCGAAATCGTCTCGTCGGTCATCTTCTGCACACGCTCTGACAAGGAGCGGCCCTCATCCTGACCGATGTCACCGTCCTTTTCGGCCTTTTTGAGACCGTCCATGCCGTCGCGGCGAACATGGCGAATCGCCACCTTCGCCTTCTCGGCATATTCGTGGGCGACCTTGACCAGCGAGCGGCGGCGCTCCTCGTTGAGTTCCGGCAGCGGGATACGCAGGTTCTGCCCGTCGATGATCGGATTGAGACCCAGGTTGGATTCGCGGATCCCACGCTCAACGGCGCCGACCATCGACTTGTCCCAGACCGAGACTGACAGCATGCGCGGCTCGGGAACGGTGATGTTTGCCACCTGGTTCAGCGGCATGCGCGAACCGTAGGCTTCAATCGTCACCGGGTCGAGAATGTTGGCGGACGCACGCCCGGTGCGCAGCGAAGCGATATCGCTCTTGAATGCCGCAATGGCGCCATCCATGCGGCGCTTCAATTCCTTGAGGTCAGTGCCTTCACTCATGTTTATACTCCCGTGTAATAGGCGGCGCCGGGAAGGTCCGGCGCCACAGGAACGTCAGTTGTCTGATACGATGGTCTTACGGCCGCCGCCGGTCAAGATTTCCGCGAAGCCGCCCTTTTCATGGATGGAAAAGACGATGATCGGAATGGAATTTTCCCGGGCCAGCGCCACGGCGGCAACATCCATGACGGCGAGGCCCTTTTCGAGCACCTGGCTATGGGTCAATTGCTCGAAGCGGGTCGCATCCGGGAACTTCTTCGGATCGGCGGAATAGATGCCGTCGACCTGCGTGCCCTTGAAGATCGCCTGGGCGCCCATTTCGGCGGCGCGCAAGGCTGCGGCTGAATCAGTGGTGAAGAAGGGGTTGCCGGTGCCGCCGGCAAAGATCACCACACGGCCAAGCGAGAGGTGATAAAGCGTGGCGCGTTGCGAGAAGCTCTCACAGATCTCCGGCATGGAAATGGCGGAGAGGACCACCGTGTCGATATCGAGCTTGCGCAGCGAGGTCGCCAGCGCCAGAGCGTTGATAATGGTTCCCAGCATGCCCATGTGATCGCCGGTCACCCGGTCGCCGCCCTTGGAGGCCACAGCGACGCCACGGAAAATGTTGCCGCCACCGACAACGACGCCGACTTCGACGCCCATTGCGCGCGCCTCTGCAATATCAGAGGCAATCCGGTCGGCGACGGTCACGTCGATACCGAACCCCTGGCTGCCCATCAGAGCTTCGCCGGAGGCCTTGAGCAATACACGCTTGTAGATCGGCTGAGACATCATGGCTCCTTGAAGTGATCGCGGGGAAGATTGTGAAAGCCGGATACACGAAGGGCATCGCGTTGTCACGCGATGCCCACGGGTTTTCCCGGATATGGTTTCACCAATCTGGGGTATGGTTTCGTTTCGTCAACAGACGAAACGAATTCGATGATCAGCCCTTGGCCACGGCAGCGACTTCAGCGGCGAAGTCGGCCTCTTCCTTCTCGACGCCTTCGCCGAGGAGCAGACGGGCCATGCCGACGACTTCGATCGCAGCGCCAGCGGTCTTTTCAGCTTCCTTGATGGCAGCACCGACCGTCAGGTCCGGGTTGATGACGAAGGCCTGCGAGAGAAGAGCGACTTCCTCGAAGAACTTGCGCATGCGGCCTTCCACCATCTTTTCGATGATGGCTTCCGGCTTGCCGGATTCGCGGGACTGCTCGATGAAGACGTTGCGTTCGCGCTCGGCGACTGCGGCATCGACTTCTTCGGCGCGGATAGCCAGCGGGTTGGTAGCAGCAATGTGCATGGCAACCTGGCGGCCGATCGACGTCAGAACGGCCTTGTCACCAACCGACTTCAGGGCAACCAGAACGCCGAGCTTGCCGATACCGTCACCGGCAGCGTTGTGGATGTAGGTCGCCACAACGCCGTGCTCGACTTCAAGCTTGGCCGCACGACGAAGCGTCATGTTCTCGCCGATGGTTGCGATCGCGTCCTTGATGGTGTCGGCGACCGGCTTGCCGGATGCAGGATAGGTCGCAGCCGAAATGGCTTCAACCGTGCCATCGGTGGACAGCGCGACTTCGGCGATGCCGCGAACGAGCTCCTGGAAGGCATCGTTACGGGCAACGAAGTCGGTTTCGGAATTGAGCTCGACGACAACGGCCTTGTGACCGGCGCCGGCAATGGCGACCAAGCCTTCAGCGGCGGTACGGCCGGACTTCTTGTCAGCCTTGGAGATGCCCTTGGCGCGCAGCCAGTCGATCGCGGCTTCGATATCGCCGTTGGTTTCGATAAGCGCCTTCTTGCAGTCCATCATGCCTGCGCCAGACTTTTCGCGCAGTTCCTTTACCAGTGCAGCCGTAATCTCGGTCATAAGCTTCCTCTTGTCGGTTCATACGGTGCGGCAAGCGGCTTTGAGCCGAAGCGGCACCGATTTGAGGGACGAAATGTACCCGTAAGTATGACAGCGTTATGAAGCTGCGTCATACTCTGGAATTCTTGATTGGAACATGCCTGGATCTACCGCCCAGGCCATGCGTTCCCTAAAACAGAACAAGGCCGCTCGAACTCCGTGAAGTCGCAAACGGCCTTGTCCCGGATGTCAATACGCTCGGGCGGACAAGTGTCTGTCCGCCGCGGGGCGTGATCAGGCTTCGGTGCCGCCTTCGACCAGGGTCGGCTCGACCGGAGCTTCGATGGAAGCGCCGAGGTCACGGCCGGATGCGCTCTGCTGGCGAGCGATGCCGTCGATGGCAGCGCGTGCGATCAGGTCGCAGTAGAGAGCGATGGCGCGCGAAGCGTCGTCGTTGCCCGGGATCGGATAGTCGATCAGGTCCGGATCGCAGTTCGAGTCGATGATGGCGACGACCGGGATGCCGAGGCGCTTGGCTTCGTCGATCGCGATCTTTTCCTTGTTGGTGTCGATGATGAACATCAGGTCCGGGGTGCCGCCCATATCGCGGATACCGCCGAGAGCCTTGTCAAGCTTTTCGCGCTCGCGCTCAAGGTTCAGACGTTCCTTCTTGGTGAAGCCCTGGGCGTCGCCGTTGAGGATTTCGTCGAGCTTGCGCAGACGCTGGATGGAGTTCGAAATCGTCTTCCAGTTGGTCATCATGCCGCCGAGCCAGCGAGCATTGACGTAGTACTGAGCCGAACGCTTAGCGCTGTCGGCGATCAGTTCAGAGGCCTGACGCTTGGTGCCGACGAACAGAACGCGGCCGCCACGGGCAACGGTATCGCTGACAACCTGCAGAGCGCGGCTCAGCAACGGAACCGTCTGGGCGAGGTCGATGATGTGGATGTTGTTACGATCGCCGAAGATGTACGGCTTCATCTTCGGGTTCCAGCGGTGCGTCTGGTGGCCGAAGTGAACGCCTGCTTCGAGAAGCTGGCGCATAGAAAAATCGGGCAATGCCATGCCTTTGTATCCTTTTCCGGTTGAACCTCCGCAAGGCGAACAGCATCCTCTTCGAGAATGCCACCGGGCGGAACGATCCGGATTTCTCCCGGACAATCCCATGCCTTACGTGTGGAATGCGGCTGGCCATACATTCGATTTATCGGGAATGCAAGGGCACAGCAGAAAAAAGAGCGATTTGGGCAGCGTTGGCCCGACGCTTTACTGGCAAGCCTTGGCGTCGAGCACTTCCAGCTTGGACAGTTTGCCGGTCAGCACGAAATCGCCATAGTCCATGGTGAGATCGCGGGTGATGCCGTTTTCATAGAGTTTGAACGACATGCGGTAGACCGGTATGGCGTCGCCCTTGGACTTCTCGTTGAAATAGGCAACCGTCACCGGCCAGAACGGTGTCTTGGCAAAGGCGCCTGCCTTGTCGGCATCGGGATCGTCGGTGGCCGGCGTCTCCGACTTGCCGACGACGGTGGTTGCGAGCAACGGCTTGTCGCCATCGTCCGAACCGTCGAAAACCTGGGCCTCGAAGAAGTTTTTGCCGAGCTTGGCATTGTGAATGATGTCGAGCATGTGTTCCGTCGGGAAGCGGCTCTGGATGAGTTCCAGCTGTCTCGGCTTGGGCTGGGTGAGATCGACCTTGATGCCCTTCTGATCGTCCGCCGCCGCGCCGCGCACATCCTTGTCGAGCTGATCGTCGGTATAGGACTTGGTCTCGAAGCGGAATGTGCGCTTGGCAAGATCCTCGAACGTGGTCGTCTGCTGGTCGCTGAGGCGGGTGGTATCACCCGTGTCGATCTGCGTGACGAAGCGGAAATTGGTGGTGAAGCCGGTGCAATCGGAACCGTCGAACTCATAGACCATGCGGCCGAACATGCCGGCAATGCCGGAGCGGTCGGTGGCGTCCTTGAGTTCGAGATCGTAGACGGCGCGGTGGGCGATCAGCCCGCTCGGACCAGCCGCATAGGCTATCGGTGCGCCCAGAGATGCGATGCCCAAACTCGAAACAACGACGGCGGCAAGACTCGAGCGGAACATTCATTATCTCCTGTTGGACTCGCACGCGATGTTATAAGAACGCTTTCGGCTAAAACGAGGCCGCCGGTCCCTTATATGGGAATTTAATCTTGATGCCGGATTTTTGACAGTTTTACAACAAAACGGGAGATGAAAATGTCCAACGCTATCGATGGCCGTCTGAAGGAGCTTGGCATCGTCCTGCCGCAAGCCGCCGCGCCGGCTGCGAATTATGTTCCCTATGTCATCAGCGGCAACCTTCTTTATCTCTCGGGACAGCTGCCAATGGAAAACGGCAAGGTCGGCGTCACCGGCCATCTCGGCAAGGATGTCGACGTTGCCGGTGGCCAGCGCGCCGCCGAGCTTTGCGCCATCAATATCCTCGCCCAGGCGAAAGCCGCCCTGGACGGCGATCTCAGCCGCATCAAGCGTCTGATCAAGCTGAACGGCTTCGTCGCTTCGGTGCCCGAGTTCGTCGAACAACATCTTGTGATCAACGGCGCCTCCAATCTTCTGGCAAATGTACTCGGCGAAGTCGGCAAACACGCACGCGCCGCGGTCGGCATGGCTGCGCTGCCGCTGAACGCCGCCGTCGAGATCGATGCCATTCTGGAAATCGCATAATGAGCAAAATTGCCTGGCTGACTGAACGTCCCGTCGCCCATCGCGGCTATCACGACATGAACAAGCAGGTCTGGGAAAACACGCTATCGGCCTTCTCCCGGGCGATCGAGGCGGGTTTTGCCATCGAATGCGATCTGCACTATGCCTCGGACGGCGTCCCGGTCGTCTTTCACGATGACGATCTGCAGCGCGTCTGCAATCTTCCCGTCGAAGTGCGCGACCGCACGTCGGGCGAACTCGGCCTGCTGTCGATCGGCGGCACCAAGGACAAGATCCCGACGCTGAAGCAGCTCCTGCGGCTCTGTGACGGCAAGGTACCGCTGGTGCTCGAGCTCAAAGGCCGTGAAGGCGACGATGAAGGCTTTGCGGAAACCGTGCTCGAGGTGCTGGAGGGCTACAAGGGCCATGTGGCGCTGATGAGCTTCGACCATTGGCTGCTCAAGGACCTGAAGGCGCTCGACGCCCCCTACCCGGTCGGCCTGACGGCGGAGGGAAATAAGCCCGAGACGTTTTTTAAGCATGACGAAGCCATGCAGCTTGGGCTAGACTTCATCTCGTATTTCTATGGCCATCTGCCGAACCCATTCATCACGGCGCAGCGCCAGCGCGGGATTCCGGTCATCACCTGGACCGTGCGCGACGAAGCAGCCCGTCAACACACATTTGCCAACGCAGACCAGATGACCTTCGAAGGTTTTGATCCCAGGGAGAGCCCTGCCCTCATTTCATGACAGACGAATTATCCATTCGCGTAGAACGTTCCTTCAAGAATATTGCTCCGGAGAGCTGGTCCAGGCTCGCCGGGGCATCGAGAACGGGTACGTTGCTGCCGTACAACCCGTTCATCTCACATGCTTTCCTGTCGTCGCTGGAGGAGTCCGGTTCCGCCACAGACAGGACCGGCTGGCTAGGCAACCACTTGCTGCTGGAAACCGATAGCGGCGAGCTGATCGGCGCCGTCCCCGGCTATCTCAAGAACCACAGCCAGGGCGAATATGTCTTCGATCATGGCTGGGCCGACGCCTTTGAGCGGGCCGGCGGCCGTTATTATCCGAAGCTGCAATGCTCCATCCCCTTCACGCCAGCCACCGGACCGCGGCTGCTGGTGGCCGAAGGTCAGGATCGCAACGCAATCCAGCCGGCGCTGGCCGAAAGCCTGAAGGAAGTGACCCGGCAGATCGGCGTCTCCTCCGCCCACATCACTTTCCTGCCGGAAGACGAGATTTCCGTTTTTGAGACCGACGGCTACCTGCACCGCACCGACCAGCAGTTCCATTTCATCAACGACGGCTATGCCAATCACGATGCCTTTCTGGACACGCTGGCATCACGCAAGCGCAAGGCGCTGAAAAAGGAACGCCGCGCTGCTCTCGAGGGTGGCATCAGCATCGACTGGCTGACCGGCAGCGATCTGACCGAAAGCATCTGGGACCAGTTCTTCACTTTCTATATGGATACCGGCAGCCGCAAATGGGGCCGGCCTTACCTCACCCGCAAGTTCTATTCGCTCATCGGCGAACGCATGGCCGACGACATCCTGCTTGTCATGGCGAAGCGCGAGGGCCGCTATGTCGCCGGCGCCATCAATTTCATCGGCGGCGACGCGCTCTATGGCCGGCATTGGGGCTGCATCGAGGACCATCCCTTCCTGCATTTCGAGGTCTGCTATCATCAGGCGATCGATTTCGCGCTTAGCAAAGGGCTGAAACGGGTCGAGGCCGGCGCGCAGGGCGAACACAAGCTCGCGCGCGGCTATCTGCCGGTCATCACGCATTCGGCGCATTATATCGGCCATCAGGGCCTGCGCCGCGCCGTTGCCGACTATCTCAAGCAGGAGCGCGAGCAGGTGGAGGAGATGAGCGAAATCCTGACGGAACACAGCCCCTTCCGCAAAGGCGAGCGGCAGGATAACTAGGGCAATTCCAGGAAAAGTGTGCCGCGGTTTTCCGCCCGGAATTGTGCAAAAACAAAGAGTTAGACAACCATAATCGGCAGACGAGGAGACCCTTCATGACCAGCCCGGCCTACGACACCAGCAACATCTTCGCAAAAATCCTGAAGGGCGAAATCCCCTCTGTCCGCGTCTACGAGGACGAGCACACGGTCGCCCTCATGGATGTCATGCCGCAGTCGCCCGGCCACACGCTGGTACTGCCGAAATCCCCTTCGCGCAACCTACTCGACGCCGATCCGGCCGCCCTTCAGCATCTGATCACGACCGTCCAGAAGATCGCCGTCGCGGTTCAGGAGGCTTTCGATGCCGATGGCGTCTATATCGCCCAGTTCAACGAGCCGGCCGCCGGGCAAACGGTGTTTCATCTGCACTTCCACGTCATTCCGCGCCACGAGGGCATCGCGCTGAAGCCGCATTCGGGCAAGATGGAAGATGGCGCAGTCCTGGCGGAGAATGCCAAGAAGATCATCGAGGCTCTGGGCTGAATTTCAGCCGAAGACGACCACAGCTGTTAAATCTCTTCATAAGAAATACAACATAAACATATGAAAACGGCTGCATTGTTGCCAATGCAGCCGTTTTGTTTTTTCAAGCAGTCGATGACAGCCTACTTGCGCGGCACCTTCGGTACCGTGCTGCCCTTGCGCGGCGACTTTTCATCCTGCGCATCGCCGGTGGATGCTGCCGTCTTCGGCGAGCGTCGGGCATCCGGAGCGGTGCCGGTCTTGCCGACGCGGCTGCGGGTCTTGACGGTATCGCCGTCATCCTCTTCCACCTCGACCACCGCATCGACCACTTCTGCCTCCGGCTTCGGCCGGATCGGCGCGGTTTCGGAGACGGAGTCGAGCACGATCCCAGTCGTGCCATCTTCCTTCTTGCCGACGGTCACCGTGACAACGCCACCCTTTTTCAGCTTGCCGAAAAGGATTTCGTTCGCCAGCGGCTTCTTGATGTTTTCCTGAATGACACGCGCCAGCGGACGGGCACCCATCTTTTCGTCGTAGCCCTTCTCGGACAGCCAGGCGATCGCATCCTCGTGCAAGTCGAAGGTGACATTGCGTTCGGAAAGCTGCGCTTCCAGCTGCATGATGAATTTCTGCACGACCTTGTGGATGACGACGGTCGGCAGCGGTGCGAACGGAATGGTCGCATCCAGACGGTTGCGGAATTCCGGGGTGAAGAGCCGGTTGAGCGCCTCTTCATCCTCGCCTGTACGCTTGGCAGAGCCGAAGCCGATGGCAGCCTTGGCCATTTCCGATGCGCCCGCATTGGTCGTCATGATCAGGATGACATTGCGGAAGTCGATCTTCTTGCCGTTATGGTCGGTCAGCGCGCCATGGTCCATGACCTGCAGCAGGATATTGAAGATATCCGGATGCGCCTTCTCGATTTCGTCGAGAAGGACGACGCTGTGCGGATGCTGGTCGACGCCATCGGTCAGCAGCCCGCCCTGATCGAAGCCGACATAGCCGGGAGGTGCGCCGAGCAGACGGGAAACCGTGTGACGCTCCATATATTCCGACATGTCGAAGCGCAGCAATTCAACCCCAAGCGACGAAGCAAGCTGCTTGGCGACTTCCGTCTTGCCGACGCCCGTGGGACCCGAGAAGATGTAGCAGCCGATCGGCTTGTTCGGTTCGCGCAGACCCGCACGAGCAAGCTTGATCGCCGTCGACAGAGCCTCGATCGCGGTGTCCTGACCGTAGACGACGGAGCGCAGTTCCTGTTCGAGATTGGCAAGGACCATCTCGTCGTCCTTGGAAACCGTCTTCGCCGGGATGCGCGCCATCGTCGCGATGGTGACCTCGATCTCCTTCTCGGTGATCAGCTTGCGACGCTTCGACGGTGGCAGCAGCATTTGCGCCGCACCGGTTTCGTCGATGACGTCGATCGCCTTGTCCGGCAGCTTACGGTCCGAGATATAGCGAGCCGACAGTTCGACCGCCGACTTGATGGCGTCGTTCGTGTAGCGCAGGTGATGATACTCTTCGAAATAGGGCTTCAGGCCCTTCATGATTTCGATGGCATCCTCGATGCTCGGCTCGTTGACGTCGATCTTCTGGAAGCGGCGGACGAGTGCCCGGTCCTTCTCGAAGAACTGACGGTATTCCTTGTAGGTGGTCGAACCGATGCAGCGGATCGCACCCGAAGACAGGGCCGGCTTCAGCAAGTTCGACGCATCCATCGCGCCGCCGGAGGTCGCGCCGGCACCGATGACCGTATGGATCTCATCGATGAACAGCACGGCGCCGGGATATTCTTCCAGCTCCTTGACGACCTGCTTAAGCCGCTCTTCGAAATCGCCGCGATATCGGGTGCCGGCAAGCAGCGTGCCCATATCGAGCGAAAAGATCGTGGCATCGGCCAGAGCTTCGGGAACCTTGCCCTCGACGATGCGCTTGGCAAGACCTTCGGCAATCGCCGTCTTGCCGACGCCGGGATCACCGACATAGAGCGGATTGTTCTTCGAGCGGCGGCACAACACCTGGATGGTGCGGTTAACCTCCGAATGACGGCCAATCAGCGGGTCGATCTTGCCGTTTTTGGCCTTCTCGTTGAGATTGACGCAATAGGCCTTCAGCGCGTCCTGCTGTTTCTTGTTGCCGCCCTCCTCCTGCTCGCCGCGGGAGGTCGGCTTGCTCTCGGATTCGCTATCTTCGGCGCCGCGCGGCGTACGGGTCTGGGAGGCCCCCGGACGCTTGCCGATGCCGTGAGAAATGTAGTTGACCGCGTCGTAGCGGGTCATTTCCTGCTCCTGCAGGAAGAAGGCCGCATGGCTTTCCCGTTCCGCGAAAATCGCGACGAGAACGTTGGCGCCCGTCACTTCCTCGCGGCCCGAGGATTGGACATGGATGACGGCGCGCTGGATGACGCGCTGGAAGCCGGAGGTCGGCTTCGAGTCCTCGTCATAACCAGTGATCAGGTTTGAAAGTTCATTATCGACGTATTCAGTCAGAGTCTTACGGAGCGCGTCGAGATCAACATTGCACGCGCCCATGACAGCTGCGGCATCGGCATCGTCAACCAAGGCCAATAGCAGATGTTCCAGCGTGGCATATTCGTGATGCCGCTCATTCGCGTAGGTCAGTGCCTGATGCAGCGCCTTCTCAAGACTAGGCGAAAATGTTGGCACGTTCAGATCCTCACTTCTTTTCCATTACACATTGCAGCGGATGCTGGTGCTGCCGGGCAAAATCCATCACCTGGCTTACCTTCGTTTCAGCTACTTCATATGTGAATATCCCGCATTCGCCGACGCCGTGGTTGTGGACATGAAGCATAATGCGGGTGGCACTTTCGAGATCCTTTTGGAAGAAACGCTCCAGGATGTGGATCACAAATTCCATGGGCGTGTAGTCGTCGTTCAAAAGCAGCACGCGGTAGAGATTGGGTTTCTTGGTTTTAGCCTTGGTGCGCGTGATCACCGAGGTTCCGCGATTGCCGTTATCCCCGTTCCTTTCGCTGTCTTTTTGCATCCGGATCGGCTCAGCGATCATTTCATTCATTCCTCAAATCATCCGGCAGAAGCTATCGCATTCCGACTTGGTAAACTGGATTGGGTAACTGACTCGGCCGGGCCGGATATCCGAACCTCTAACGTAGTTCATATTGGCGCGATTTTAAGCCCCTTGCCGAACACTGCAATCACTATTCGTTGCCAAAACGGGCAATGATCAAAAAAGTCGTGGCCGCAGTCCAACCGAAACCGATAATCGAAAACGTAAAAGACCGGCCGCGCGTCGCGCAGCCGGTCTTTCCTGAAATTGCCAGCGATAAGCGAAACGCTTATGCGGAAGGCGCAACCGAAGAGGCAGCCTTGCCTGCAGCCTTCGTGGCAGCGGCAATCGGCGCTTCGAAAGGCTTGTAAGCAGACTTGGCGAGATCGGCGTACATTTCGCCCAGCTTGGTCGCCTCGGCGACGAAGCTTTCATAAGAGGACTTCACGAAGCTGGTCTGCAACTCAAAAGCCGCTTCGAAGCTCTTCACGCCGGCGAGCGTCTCGAAATGAGAAACGCCGTCCTGGAACGACTTCTTGGAATATTCGGCGGTTTCGGCGGCAATCGCCTGAAAGCCCTTGTTGACATCGGTATAGTTCTTCAGCGCCGTGTCGATCGCTTCCTTGCCCTTTTTATTGGCTTCATCGAAATTGAACATGTTTTCTCCGTCCCTTTGCTGATTGGCCGATAGTCGGTCTAGCGAGGCAAAACTTAAATGCAGCGCACAAATAGTCAAGTAGTCTTGTGCATCGCAATATCTATTTAAGATTGCATTTCCAGCAGAGACGCAGCAATGGCTGAAGAGGCCGCGGGGCATCCTTCTGATTTTGCTAAAATATATCAAGCAAGTTGCAACTGCAGGCTTTGGGAGAAAAATTCTTCCTTGCCGGAAAAATCCGGATCTTAGCCTAAATCACACCGAATTCGGTTCGAAATGACGAGCATTTGGATTGTTTTCGAGCGATTACTCAAAAAAAGAGCCGCATTTCGACGAAAATGCGACTCTCTTCGAGATCGGTACACTATCGGAAATCTAGGTATGGACTAGAGATCCATGTCCAGGATTGCCATGGAGAAGTTGTAGGAACGGTCGCCGTCTTCGTCATCGATATAGACAACGCCCAGGAACTCTTCACCGAGATAGACTTCCGCGGAATCGTTCTTGCGCGGACGGGCCTTGACCACCATCTGCGGGTTGAACGTGCGTTTGAAATAGGCGTCGAGCTTCTTGATTTCGTCAGGCTTCACAATTTATCTCCGCGAGGAATCTCAGGTTGGCCGCTTCTTGCATAGGAAAAGCGGCAGTGTAAAGACCGGAAGCGCGCCTTCCACCCTGGCCGGCGCCGCAAAATCCTGAACGCTAAACAGGATTTTCCTTAGATTCCGGCGCCCATGATCTGATCGACGATGATCTTTTCGGCAAGGAGCTGATCCATCGAGCGGGAGGGCTCCGAACAGCCGGCTTCCCCGACCACCTTGGCCGGCACGCCGGCCACCGTCGTCTTCGGCGGCACTTCCTTCAGCACCACCGAGCCGGCGGCAATGCGCGAGCAATGGCCGATCTGGATATTGCCGAGAATTTTCGCGCCAGCGCCGATCAGCACGCCATGGGCGATCTTCGGGTGACGGTCGCTGCCTTCCTTGCCGGTGCCGCCAAGGGTGACGCCATGCAGGATCGAGACATTGTCGCCGATGACAGCGGTTTCGCCGACGACCAGGCCGGTCGCGTGATCGAGGAAGATGCCCTTGCCGATGCGCGCGGCCGGGTTGATGTCGGTCTGGAAAACGCTTGAAGAGCGGCTCTGTAGATAAAGCGCGAAATCGCGGCGGCCGCGATTGAGCAGCCAATGCGCCAGGCGATGGGTCTGGAGCGCATGGAAACCCTTGAAGTAGAGAACCGGCTCCAGAAAACGCAAGCAGGCAGGGTCGCGATCATAGATAGCCTGGATATCGACACGCAGGATCGAGCCCCATTCCGGCCAGTCGGACAGCATTTCCTCGAAAGTCTGGCGTAGCAGAATGCCCTGCATGTCCGGATGGTCCAGACGCTCGCAGATCCGATAGATGACGCATTCTTCCAGCGACCGGTGATTGATGATCGTGGAATAGAGAAAGGCGGCCAGAAGCGGATCCCGATCGGCGGCTGCGCGGGCTTCCTCGCGCATGCTGTCCCAGATGGGGTCGACGACCTTGAGTGAGCCTATGCCTTCGACCGGGCGAATGTCCGTTGCTGCGACCATTGGCGGTCTCCTGATTTCCTATTGGTAGGACATTATATAGAGTAAAAGTCCGACAACATAAATGGGTTAGGCACGTATGAGTTTCGAGCGTGATTTTGCCGGTGGTCTCCTGCGCATAAGCTGCAGCGATGCGGTCGGAACGCTTACCATCGACAATCCCGGCCGCAAGAATGCCGTCACCGCAGCGATGTGGCGTGCCATATCCCAGGCCATCCGCGCCTTGACCGATGAAGCCCACGCACATGTGATCGTCATGCGCGGCGCCGCGGGCGATTTTTCCGCGGGCGCCGACATCAGCGAATTCGATAGCCTGCGCAAGAATGCGGAAACTGCCATCGCCTATGAGGCGCTGAACAGCGACGCCTTCACCGCCATCCGCCACTGCAGGGTGCCGACGATCGCAGCGATCCGCGGCATCTGCTACGGCGGCGGCTTCGGCATCGCGGCCGCCTGCGACCTGCGCGTCGCAGAAGAAGGCGCGCGCTTCTCGGTGCCCGCCGTCCGCCTCGGCATCGCCTACCCCGCCGATGCGGTGCAGGATATCGTCAATGCGCTCGGACCGCAGATGGCCAAGGTCGCGCTGTTCACCGGCGCACCGATGCCGGCCGGCAAGATGGTTACGGCCGGTTTCCTGCTGGAAGAGGTCGCAGCCGATGCCTTCGACGGCGAGGTCGCGGCGCTTGCCCATGCGATCGCCGCCAATGCGCCGATCGCACTGCATGCCTCGAAGCTGGCGGTGCGGGCCGTCGTCGAACAGGATAGCGACCTTCTGCGGGAAGCGGAGGTTATCGGCGCCGAGACTTTCGATAGCGCCGACTATGCCGAAGGCCGCGCCGCCTTCGCCGCAAGGCGCAAACCGCATTTCACCGGCAAGTGACTTGACCTATCAATCGGCCAGCCGCTCGTAGAACTCCAGTACGGCCTTCTTGAACAGCTTGTCCCCAACGGCGAGCATGTGGTCGCGGTTGGGGATATCCAGGACTTCGGCATGCGGCATCAGCGCGGCAAGCTCCTGCGCCGAGCCAGCGATGTCGTCCTTGGTGCCGACAGCGATCAGGGTCGGCTGTTCCACCTTCGCGACATCTTCCCTGGCAGCGAGATCGCGCGAGCCCTTGATGCAGGCAGCCAGCGCCTGGCGGTCGCTCTTGGTCTGGTCGGCGAAGGCACGGAACATGCGGCCGCGCTCATGCGTGACATCGTCCAGCGACGGCGCCAGCAGCGCATCGGCGATCGGATCCCAATCGCCGACACCATCGACCATGCCGATGCCGAGACCACCGAGGACGAGAGACCGAACGCGATCGGGATGCGCCATCGCCAGGAATGTCGAGACGCGTGCGCCCATCGAATAGCCCATGACATCTGCTTCGGGAATGCCGAGATGATCGAGCAGGGCGACGGCATCCTCGGCCATGATCCAGGGATGGTAGGCATCGGCATCGTAGGATTTGTCGCTTGCTCCATGGCCGCGATTGTCGATTGCAATGACGCGGTAGCCTGCATCGCCCAGCGTCTTCAGCCAACCCGGATTGACCCAGTTGGCAATCGCGGTCGAGGCAAATCCGTGAATCAGCAGCACCGGCGGACCGTTCGGATCACCCTCATCGAAATAGGCGAGCTTCAGCCCATCATGGGTGAAATGAGAAAAGGCGGGGACGTTCAGATTCATGGCAAGGTCTTTGCAAACATCGTCTCTTTGGCGCCGGACCTTATTTTATCGGCGATATCAGGTGAACCCCGCGCTTGCGAAAATCTGTGTGCCGAGCCGGAGTTTCGCACTACACAATCGCCAAGAAGGATTATAAAGAAGGGCTACCAAGTCTGGCGCAACATTCATGCCATCCAGGGCAAGACGTATTCGGAGATCATCATGGCCGGCCACAATATTCCCCATTTCCAGAACGACGGCGGTCACCGCGTTATCGAGATCGGCGTGAAGGAATTCATGTGCACCGGCGCCTCGGTCCCCTACGACCATCCGCATATCTTCATCGATCTGGGTGACGAGAGCGAGAAGGTCTGTTCCTATTGCTCGACACTCTATCGCTACAATCCGTCGCTGAAGGCGGATCAGACCAATCCGGCCGGCTGCGTTTTCCAGTTCAAGGCCGCCTGATTCTACGAGACCGGATCGGACATAGCTGAATGCCGATCAAGAGCGCCGCGATCATCGGTGCCGGGATAGCCGGCCTCACGGCGGCGCTGGCGCTGGCAAGGCACGGCATTCGCTCTGAGATTTTCGAACAGGCCGAAGCGCTGACCGAGGTCGGCGCCGGCCTGCAGATCTCCCCCAATGCCTCCCGCATTCTTGACACGCTCGGCGTGCTCGATGCGCTCCTGCCTGTCTGGCTGGAGCCGAAGGAAGTGCGGCTGGTCTCCGGCTCGTCGCTCCGGCTGATCGCCTCCGTTCCCTGTGGCAGCTTCGCCAAGCAGCGATGGGGTTCGCCCTATGGTGCTGTGCACCGCGCCACGCTGCAGAAGGCCCTTCTCGATGCCGTGACTGCCAATCCGCTCTGCACGTTGTATCTCGGCCGGAAAATCGACCCTGCAAACAAAGATGCGCTCGAGGCGGCCATCGGCGATAAGGCGGATCTGATCATCGGCGCCGATGGAGTCTGGTCGAAGGTGCGGGCACTGGTGCCCGGCGGCCCCTCGCCGCTTTTCTCCGGCAATATCGCCTGGCGCTTCACGATCTCCGAAGCCTTGGCTCCCTCCGTTCTCGACAGAGCAAGCGTCACGGCATTTCTTGGTGCTTCCGCGCATCTGGTCTGCTATCCAATTCGGGAAAAATCCTCCTTCAATATCGTCGTAAACACGCCCGGAAGCAGCGCCAGCCACGGCTGGGATGCCACCGGCACCAAAGCGCAGCGCGACCATCTCCTGCAGCGCTTCTCTGGCTGGAACGGCGCGATCACAAAGATGCTGGAACAGCAGGAACAGGCAAGCTTCTGGCCGCTCTACGAAGCGAGTGTAGGGCGCTGGCACAATGGCAAGGATGTCGTCCTGATCGGCGATGCCGCGCATGCGATGATGCCGTTTGCCGCCCAGGGCGCGGCGATGGCGATCGAGGATGCCTTCGAGCTTGCCGGCATGGTGGCTTCACGTCCGCTTGGCGAAGCGCTCGATCTCTTTGAAAGACACCGGGCGCCACGCATCGCGCGCCTGCGCCAGCGCGCCGCCTTCAACCAATTTGCCTATCACGCCCGCGGCCCCGTGCGGCTGGCGCGCGATCTGGTTCTATCCATCCGCCCGCCGCAAAGCCTCGCGGCGGATATGGACTGGATCTATGGCTATCGCGCCACCGGCTGATCAGACCTCTTTCGCGGCAGCAAAGCCCTTTTCGATATCGGCCTTGATATCGGCGACGTCTTCGAGCCCGATCTGCAGGCGCAGAACCGGGCCTTCCGTCGGCGCCTTGGTGACCCGCCGGTCACTGAGCTTGACGTGCAATGCAAGGCTTTCGAAGCCGCCCCAGGAATAGCCGAGACCGAAAATCCTGAGCGCATCGAGGAAGGCATGCGCCTTGGCCTTGAATTTCTCCGGACTGTCGACCGCCAGCACAAAGGAGAAGATGCCGCTCGATCCCTTGAAATCGCGCTTCCAAAGCGCGTGGCTGGGGAAGCTCGGCAGGGCCGGATGCAGGACGCGCGCAACCTCCTCCCGGCCCTCGAGCCATTGCGCGATCGCAAGCGCACTTTCCTGATGCCGCTCCAGCCGCACACCCATGGTGCGCAAACCGCGCAGCACCTGATAGGCGTCATCCGGCGCGCCGCAGATGCCGAGCTGACCGTGGGCATCCAGCAATTTCTGCCAATGCGCCGCATTGGCGGAGACGGTTCCCATCAGAATGTCGGAGTGGCCAGCCGGATATTTCGTCGCGGCGTGGATAGAGATGTCGACGCCATGATCGAGCGGCTTGAAATAGAGCGGCGTCGCCCAGGTATTATCCATGGTGACAACGCAGCCATGTCGATGCGCGGCCGTCGAAATCGCGGAAATATCCTGCATTTCGAAGGTGTTGGAGCCTGGCGCTTCGGTATGTACCAATTTGGTATTCGGCCTGATCATCTGCTCGATGCCGGCGCCGATCAGCGGATCGTAATACTCGACCTCGACGCCGAGGCGCTTGAGCATGGTGTCGCAGAAGAAACGCGTCGGCCCGTAGACCGAATCAACGACCAATGCATGATCGCCAGCGGACAAAAAGGCCAGGAACGGTACGGTGACCGCCGCAAGCCCCGACGGTACGAGGACCGTTCCAGCCGATCCCTCCAGCGCGTCGATCGCCTCGCAGAGCGCGTCCGTCGTCGGCGTCCCGCGCGTACCGTAGGTATATTTCTGGTCGTGCGTCTCCATGGTCTGCGCATCGCGAAACAGCACCGTGGACGCATGAACGACCGGTGGATTGACGAAGCCGTGATAGTCGGAGGGCGAATAGCCGATGTGGGCCAGACGGGTATTGATGCCGGCGTCTTGCAGCGGTGTGTCTTTGTCTTTCATGCCTGGATATGCCTTTGGCGCTGTGGGATTTCGATTTGTGGCGGCCAAGTCTGACGGGGTCAACCCCGAATGGTTCTCAAGCGCCTATTATTACCATCAGCGGAAATACCAAAACGGCAGAATAATACGCTGTTTTCGCGCATTTTTTGACAAAACACTGCCTAAACCGAAGCCAATTGCCCATTTTAAAGCCGTTCCAAGCAAAAATGCCGGAATATTCCTCAATAATTCGGGCAATGTCTTGACCCGAAATGCATTTACGACTGTGATAGGACCACTCGCACCGGGAGGGTGAGGAACACGGTTCTCCGAGAGCCTGCTTCGGGAGCGATACAGTTTAACTATAAAACAAGAGACAAAGGTTGGGAAAGATGAAAAAGATTGCTCTGTCCGCATTCCTCGGAGCGGCGGCATTGGCATACAGCGTTTCCGGCGCGTCGGCATCGACGCTGAGCGATGTGAAGGCCAAGGGCTTCGTCCAATGCGGCGTGAACACGGGCCTTCTTGGCTTCGCACAGCCTGACGCATCCGGGAACTGGGCCGGTTTCGACGTCGACTTCTGCAAGGCCGTCGCTTCGGCTGTCTTCGGGGATGCGACCAAGGTAAAATACACCCCCCTCAGCTCCAAGGATCGCTTCACCGCGCTGCAGTCCGGCGAAGTCGACCTGCTGTCGCGCAACACGACCTGGACCATCAACCGCGATACCGCGCTCGGCCTCAACTTCCGTCCGGTCACCTATTATGACGGCCAGGGCTTCATGGTTCGTAAGGAACTGAACGTCAAGTCGGCTCTGGAGCTCTCCGGCGCCGCCGTCTGCGTGCAGTCGGGAACGACGACCGAACTCAACCTCGCCGACTATTTCAAGTCCAATAACCTTCAGTACAATCCGGTGGTCTTCGACAAGCTCGAAGAAGTCAACGCTGCTTATGATTCCGGTCGTTGCGACGTCTATACCACCGACCAGTCCGGCCTCTATTCGCTGCGCCTGACGCTGAAGAACCCCGACGACAACGTTGTTCTGCCGGAGATCATCTCCAAGGAGCCGCTCGGACCGGCCGTTCGCCAGGGCGACGAGCAGTGGTTCGACATCGTCAGCTGGACTGCCTACGCGCTGATCAACGCCGAAGAGTTCGGCATCACGCAGAAGAACCTCGATGAGATGAAGTCTTCCCCGAACCCGGACGTCAAGCGCTTCCTCGGCGCTGAGCAGGGTTCGACGATCGGCACCGATCTCGGCCTGACCAACGACTGGGCATACAACGTCATCAAGGGCGTCGGCAATTACGGCGAAGTCTTCGACCGCAACATCGGCGCCGGAAGCCCGCTGAAGATCGCTCGCGGCCTGAACGCGCTGTGGAACAAGGGCGGCATCCAGTACGCACCGCCGGTCCGCTAAGCCGCGAAAACGCTCGACTTTTGGAGAAAGGCGGTAAGCCGCCTTTCTCGCCTCAAGAAAACAAGCCTGAAACAGGCACACTGGGGAAAAATTCTGCATGGCAATTACTGTAAATTCGCCTGAGGGCGAGCGATCATTCGTATCTGCAATATATAACCCCAAAGTCAGGGGGGTGTTTTATCAGGTTGTTACACTTGTCATTCTCGTGGCCGTCGGCTGGTTCCTCATCGAGAATACGATCGACAATCTGCGTGCGTTGAACCGCTCCTTTGGCTTCGACTTTCTCGAAGGTCGCTCCGGCTTCAACCTGGGACAGGCGTTGATTCCCTATTCTAGCGACTCCACCAATACCGATGCGCTCATCGTCGGCTTACTCAATACACTTCTTATTTCAGCGGTTGGCATCGTCGCCGCAACGATTGTCGGCTTCATCATCGGCATCGGCAGGCTTTCGAAGAATTGGCTGATCGCGAAGCTTTCCCAGACCTATGTCGAAATCTTCCGCAACATCCCGCCGCTGCTCGTTATCTTCTTCTGGTACAGCGGCGTTCTGGTGCTGCTGCCACAAGCGCGAGACGCCGTGCATCTGCCATTCTCCACCTATCTCAGCAATCGTGGCCTCGCCTTCCCCAGCCCGATTTTCGGTGCGGGCATGTGGGCCGTCGGTCTTGCTTTCGTTGTAGCGATCGTGGCGGTATTTTTCCTGGCGCGCTGGGCGCACAAGCGCCAGGTGGCAACCGGCCAGCAATTCCATACGATCTGGGTATCGATCGGCGTGCTGATCGGCTTGCCGCTAGTGATCTTCCTTGCGGCAGGCTTGCCGCTCTCCTTCGATTATCCAGTTGCCGGCAAATTCAACCTGACGGGCGGATTCGTCGTGGGACCGGAGTTCATCGCGCTTCTCCTGGCATTGTCTCTTTACACCGCGACCTATATTGCCGAAATCGTACGCGCCGGTATTCGCGGCGTAGCAAAAGGCCAGTCGGAAGCGGCAGGTGCGCTCGGCCTTCGCGCGTCGACCATCACCAGGCTCGTGGTCATTCCGCAGGCAATGCGCATCATCATTCCGCCATTGACGAGCCAATATCTTAATCTGATCAAGAACTCTTCGCTCGCCATTGCCATCGGCTACGCCGACCTCGTCGCCGTCGGCGGCGTGATCCTCAATCAGTCCGGCCGCGCGGTCGAAGTCGTCATCATATGGATGATCATCTATCTCGCCTTGAGCATCGCAACGTCGCTGTTTATGAACTGGTTCAATGCCAAGATGGCTCTGGTGGAGAGATAAGATGTCCAACACAAGCCAAAGCTTTGTCAGCAAGACCATTCTTCCGCCGCAGCCGGCTCCGGCAGGCGAAAAAGGGGCCGCTCACTGGATCAGGAAAAATCTGCTGGCGACGCCGAAGGATACGGTCCTGACCATTCTCGCCATCGCCCTTCTTGCCTGGGCCGTTCCGCATATCATTAGCTGGCTGTTCGTCCAAGCTGCCTGGAGCGGCGCCGATCGCAGCTTCTGCGCGACGACCGTACAGGGCGGAACGCAGCCGGACGGTTGGAGCGGCGCTTGCTGGGCTTTCGTCCGCTCGAAATTCGTCATCTTCATGTTCGGCCTCTATCCGCCGGACGAACGCTGGCGGCCTGTGCTCGTTGCGATTCTGACGATTATCGCCTTCGTGCCACTCATGATGCCATCGCTTCCCAGGAAGGGATTGAACGCGATTCTGGCATTCTTCGTGCTACCGATCGTTTCGTTCTTTCTGCTCCATGGCGGCTTCGGCCTAGAGGTCGTGGAAACGGAGAGATGGGGCGGCCTGCTGGTGACGTTGGTGATCTCCTTCGTCGGGATCGCGGTCTCGTTTCCATTCGGCATCGTGCTTGCACTCGGACGCCGCTCGAAAATGCCTGTCGTCCGCATGCTGTGCGTGATCTTTATCGAGGTCATCCGTGGCGTGCCATTGATCACGGTGTTGTTCATGGCCAGCTACATGCTGCCATTGTTCATGCCGCAGGGCTGGACGGTGGATAAGCTGCTGCGCGCCATAGTTGGCGTCGCGATCTTCACCTCGGCCTATATGGCCGAAGTCATTCGCGGCGGCCTACAGGCCGTGCCGAAAGGCCAGTTCGAAGGCGCCGACTCGCTGGGCCTCGGCTACTGGCAGAAAATGCGGCTGATCGTTCTGCCGCAGGCCATCAAGCTGGTCCTCCCAGGCATCGTCAACACCTACATCGGCATGTTCAAGGACACGTCGCTGGTAGCGATCATTGGCATGTTCGATCTGCTCGGCATCGTCCGCCAGAATTTCTCCGACGCCAACTGGGCGAGCCCCGTGACACCGATCACGGGCCTGGTCTTCGCCGGCTTCGTGTTCTGGCTGTTCTGCTTCGGCATGTCGCGCTATTCAGGCTTCATGGAACGCCATCTCGACACCGGTCACAAACGATAAAAACTGAGGGAAAACAATATGGCTGACGCCCAACCGAAAAAACTGACCATTTCCGATACGGAAGTCGCGGTTGAAATGATCAACATGAACAAGTGGTACGGCGATTTCCACGTACTGCGCGATATCAACCTCAAGGTCATGCGCGGCGAGCGCATCGTCATCGCCGGCCCGTCGGGCTCGGGCAAGTCCACGATGATCCGCTGCATCAACCGGCTGGAAGAGCACCAGAGAGGCAACATCTTCGTCGACGGCACCGAGCTCACCAACGATCTGAAGAAGATCGACGAGGTGCGCCGCGAAGTTGGCATGGTGTTCCAGCACTTCAACCTCTTCCCGCATCTGACGATCCTGGAAAACTGCACGCTGGCGCCGATCTGGGTGCGCAAGATGCCGAAGAAGCAGGCGGAAGAAATCGCCATGCACTTCCTCACCCGCGTCAAGATCCCGGAACAAGCGAAGAAATATCCGGGCCAGCTCTCCGGCGGTCAGCAGCAGCGCGTGGCCATCGCCCGCTCGCTCTGCATGAACCCGAAAATCATGCTGTTCGATGAACCGACCTCGGCACTCGACCCGGAAATGATCAAGGAAGTGCTCGACACCATGGTGGGTCTCGCCGAAGAAGGCATGACCATGCTCTGCGTCACCCACGAAATGGGCTTCGCCCGCCAGGTCGCCAACCGCGTCATCTTCATGGACCAGGGACAGATCGTCGAACAGAACTCGCCGAAGGAGTTCTTCGACAATCCGCAGCATGAACGCACCAAGCTGTTCCTCAGCCAGATCCTGCACTGATCCTGCGCAAATATCGAATAATCAAAACCCGCCGGCTGTGACGCAGCCGGCGGTTTTTTCATTTGATGCGACTTATCCGACCATCGCCGCATTAACCATCTTGACACCCGGAACGAACCGGAACATTGTGCGAACAAACAAGGACAAACACAATGGCATCCGGCGAAAAATTCATCATCCTTCCCTACAAGAAGAACCGTGGAAACCTGGTTCCAGGCGAAATGCGCCAAGCCTCCAGCGCCGCCGGCGCCGAGAAGATCGCCTCCTCCATGTCCGCTCGCTTCATCGGCGTCGCCGCCTATGCGGTCATGGTTGATGAAGAGACCGGCGACATGACAGCCCCTCGCCTGCTGGCCCGGCACGGCGAAATCGCGGATCTGAATGCTGCCTGATATTGCTCATCACCAAACCGGATACGGTCTTTAGCGCAAAGGCAATGCATAGGTCTGCTTGACGATCTGGCTCGGAACATCCGTCTTGACGTTCTGGATGCCGTTGATCCTCGTCAGGTGGGTTGACTGGAATTGCCGGTAATCATCAAGATCGGAAACGACGACGCGCAGCAACGCATCGCTTTCGCCCAGCATGATGTAGCACTCCATCACCTGCGGCAGCTTCTTCATCGCCGCCATGAAGTGGTCGATGGTTTCGGCATCCTGGGCCGTCAGCCAGACGCGGGCGAACATCGAGAGAGGCAGCCCGGCCTTGACCGGATCGACCACCGCCACGTAGCGGTCGATGATGCCGGCTTCCTCAAGCAGCTTGACCCGTCGCAGACAGGGTGACGGCGACAGGCCCACTTCCTTTGCAAGTTCGATATTCTGGAGACGCCCATCCCGTTGCAGCGCGCGCAAGATACGTTTGTCGATATCATCCAGCCGCATTGGCATTCCCTACCAATATTTTGTTCAATCGGAATTCTGATGCCAATTAATCAGCAAAAATTGGCGCCTTTGCAACCCGATTGCGCGCCTTTACTCCTACGATGTCCATCATGGAGAACACAAATCTGCTTTTCTTCGCAGCCACCGTGCTGCCGCTCATCTGCACTCCTGGGCCGGATATGCTGTTCGTGGCATCGCAAACCCTGTCGGGCGGTGCCGCGGCCGGGTTGCGCGCAACAGCCGGCGTCTGCATCGGCTATGTGACGCATTCCGCTCTCGTAGCATTCGGTGTCGCCGCCATCATCGCCGCCTCGCCGGCGCTCTTTATCACTCTTCGCTGGATGGGCATCATCTATCTAGTATATCTTGCAGCCCGGCTGATCCGCTCATCGATGACATCCGGCAAGATCGCGCTATCGGCGGCAATCAGCGCCAATCAGCTTCAGCGGGGCTTCCTGACGGCCGTCCTCAACCCTAAAGGCATGATGATCTACTTCGCCATCCTGCCGCAATTCATGCAGCACCGGGGCAACATCGCGCTACAGGCATCCATCCTTTCAGCGACCTTCATCGGACTATGCGCCGCCGTCTACACCATCCTCAGTTTCGCGATCGCGGCAGCCGGCGCGCGGGGCCGCTTCGACGACCGCCGCCGGCGATGGATCGAGGGACTAGCTGGCGGTCTTTTACTTGTTGCAGCCGGCAGGCTGGCGGCCTGAAAAGGCATATAGCGCACCGCCACGAACGCGATATACTATCGCCGGCTGCGCAGGACGCAGTTTTCGCGAGGCGTTGGGGAACGGGGCGTGAAAAAGAGCGACAGGATAGTCATGACACTCGCGCTTCTGGGCGCAGCAATCATCGTCATCAAAATGATCGGGGCGATGTCCGGATACGATTTGATCGAGATGGCGGTCAATGCAACCAGGCCGGCCGATAGCGGCGGCTGGCTGGCGGCGACACGCTGAGGCGCGTTACCTATGCGTTGGGAATGGACAAGCTAGAAATTGGCGACCCCTGCAGGATTCGAACCTGCGACCACCTGCTTAGAAGGCAGGTGCTCTATCCAGCTGAGCTAAGGGGCCTTGAAGCCAAGGCGCCGCGAGCTGGTCGCGGCGGGCACTACATGCCTGAAACTGCCGCCAAACTCAATGGGTGGCGTTGCAATGAACACCTGGCTCAATGAGTCCAGGGCTGGATGCGGCTGAAGCGGAAGTTGTCGGTGTAGGAGACCACCTGACGGTTGGCGTCCTTCGGAGCGATGACGCGGTATTCGATGCCCTCGCGCTGGGCATAGGCTTCGGCCTGCTCCTGCGTGTCGAAGGTCAGCTTGAGCTGCTGGCGCGTGTCGGCCGAGGAGGTATAGCCCATGATCGGATCGATCTTGCGCGGGATTTCCTGGTCGAATTCCAGAACCCAGAGGTGAGTCTTGGCCTTGCCGGACTGCATGGCGGTCTTTGCGGGACGGTAAATCTTGGCAGGCATCGCTGCAGCGCCTCCGAATAAGCGGGACAGCCCGCTTCCTTGCTTCTCTTGTCTTCGCCCAGCCCTTTCGGACAGAGCGCATATGGGATTCTGCTTAGCCGCGAATCCCTTGGTTATCAAGCGAAAAGGCGGCTCCGCCTCATCTCAATCCATCGATAGTTCTAGGGGATTTAAAATGGTCGGAGTGGAGAGATTCGAACTCCCGACCCTCTGGTCCCAAACCAGATGCGCTACCAGACTGCGCTACACTCCGTACCCTTCCGCAATCTTCAGAAGATCGCGCGCCCTGCTTGGCAGAACGAGTGCGGAGATACACGGTTCATCCCTGCGCTGCAACAGCTAAAATCGCATCGAACCGATGATCCCCGGGGAAAGATCTATTTGCCGTGCTTGGCAGAAAGAGTGGCGCTCGTTACCTTGTCGCCGACGGCGAGGCCAAGTTTCTTCACAATCCCGCCATTGAGCTCGATGACGTAAGCGACCGGCCCGCCAGAGCTGATGATCGCTTCCGAATAGGGAACGGCATTTTCCTGGATATGGGTTATGACGCCATTCTTGTCCAGGAAAAGCATGTCCAGCGACAGCTTGGTATTTTTCATCCACATCATCACCGGACGCGATGTGCCGAAATCGAACAGCATGCCGTGATCGGCCGGCATCGTGTCGCGATACATCAGGCCGAACTCCAGCTGCGGTTCGGTCAGCGCCAATTCCACCGTGAACTTGTGCGTCGCGCCCTTCGCCGTCGTGATCGACAGCGGCTCGGATTGAAACTTGACCGTTTGCTCGCTCGCGGTCTGTGCGGCAAAACTCGTTGGGACGGCGCCGCAAACAAGAAAAAGCGCCAAAGCGGCGCTCTTCAAAACGACAAAAGACAGTCTTGCGGTCATCTCAATGCGGCCGCGTTGCCGGGCTCGGCGCATCCGGATGGATTTCCGCCGCCATCAGCCCCTTTTCGCCCGGCCCGAAGCGAACGAGAACCACCTGCCCCGGCCGCAGCTCGGCGAGACCGAAACGGCGCAACGTTTCCATATGCACGAAGATGTCCTCTGTGCCCTCGCCGCGCGTCAGGAAGCCGAAACCCTTGGTGCGGTTGAACCACTTGACCAAGGCGCGCTCAAGGCCGCTCGTCGCAGTCACCTGGACATGCGTGCGCACCGGCGGCATCTGCGACGGGTGCACGGCAGTCGACTGGTCCATGGAGAGGATCTTGAAGGCCTGATAACCACGTTCACGGCGCTGGATCAGCGCGACGATGCGCGTTCCCTCGAGAATAGTCTGATAACCGTCACGGCGCAGACAGGTCACATGCAACAAAACGTCCTGCATGCCGTTATCCGGAACGATGAAGCCAAAGCCCTTGGCAACGTCGAACCATTTTACGACGCCTGAGATCTCGATAAGATCGACGGCTTCGCCCGATAACTCTCCGAAGTCGGCTATTCCCTTCGATGAAATTCTGTCGCTCATCCTGGCCAGCCCTCGATTACGCGTCACACTGTTACGGTTAACTGATTCCTTGAAATCAAGTTTAACATCTTGGTAACGGAAATGCGCAAGTCCTAGTTTTGTTTATTCCCACCCTTGATTATCAAGCCGAAGTCTTGCCTGAAGCTGGTGTCCCGTTTCATGATCGGTCCAGCACAACATTAGAGAGGAAATAGAATGCGTTATCTCCACACCATGGTCCGCGTGACGGATCTCGAGGCGTCACTGCATTTTTATAGCACTCTATTCGGCCTTACCGAAACCCGCCGCTATGAAAACGAAAAAGGCCGCTTCACGCTCGTTTTCCTGGCCGCCAGCGAGGATGCCGAATCATCGCGGAACAGCGGCGCACCCAGCCTCGAGTTGACCTACAACTGGGATCTGGAGGAGTATACCGGAGGACGCAACTTCGGTCACCTCGCCTACGAGGTCGACGATATCTATGCCACCTGCCAGAAGCTCCAGGACAACGGCATCACGATCAACCGGCCGCCACGTGACGGTCATATGGCCTTCGTGCGCTCGCCGGACGGCATTTCCATCGAGATTCTCCAGAAGGGCGCCAACCTTGCGCCCGCTGAACCCTGGGTTTCGATGCAAAATACAGGCGCCTGGTAAAAGGCTAGCTTTCGCGAGGCTTACGGCGTGCGCGGAACAATTGGTTTCGCGCTTGCCGGCCATACCCGATCTCCGGCATGCTTGGACGACTCGAAGCATCATGCATCGGATTTCGCGGGGTCACATCGTTCCCAGTCAACGTCGCGCGACATCATCGTCCCTCGCAAGAGGCCGTTCCGGTGCACAGTCTTTAAAGCGGGGAACGTCCTTTGTGCGATCAGCAGATTCTATCCGGCAATGAGAAGCGCGCAAGCGCTATTGCAGTCGCTCTCTCTTTTTTGATGCTCTCCGGCTGCGCGACGACGGGCGACAAGCCAAAGCTGGCGGAGACCCCAACGCCGCCGAACGCCGCCGAACAGCTTGCGGACTCTCTCAACAGCAACGCCGAGGCGAAGCGGCTAAAAGGCGACGTTGCCTATCGCGATCCGCTGGTCCGCAGCGTGCATGGCGTCAGGCGACAGATCGTCAGCGAGCAGGCGAACGATCAATCTGCCTTCCCGCCCGCGCCAATCACTGCTCAAGGTGTTCCCACGGATATACCGGCCGGCATCGGCGGGCTGGTAACCCAGCCGACGGCGGTAAACGCCAGCAGGAGCAGCATCTACGCCGCGCCGGCACCGATCGCCGTCAATCCGGACGGCACGCTTGCCAAGACACAGCAGGACGCTGGCCAGCAGGGAATCACGCCGTTCATGCGCAGTGTCTACACCTTGCCGCCTAGTGCCGCGCAGAACGTCGCACCTCAGCAGGGCGATGGGGGCATGCCGGTGGGTCGGACCTCCGAAGCCGTGCTTCCCCCGCCCGTCATCCGCAACGCCGCCCCACCATCGACGAGCCCGATGAAGCCGACGGCGGACGCCACCCCCTCGAAAATCATGCCGGCACGCGGCTCCTCCGCCCGCAGGATCGACAGCAAGGAAGCCCTCATGCTGGCGCACATCGCCGCGTCGAAGGGCCAGGGCACGGACACCAAACCGCTGATCGCACAGACGCCGAGCGCAACGGGGCTATAAGCCACTTCCCTTCGCAGACCTTCACAACATCCTGTTAAGGCAGGCTTATTCAAATTTCGTTGTAGCTTCATGCACCTGTCATTTTTTCGAAGAAAAAGCGAAATAGGCGCTTGCGGGAATGAAATCACCCCGCTATAAGCGCGCCACACAACAGCACGCGCCCTTCGTCTATCGGTTAGGACGACAGATTTTCATTCTGTAAAGAGGGGTTCGACTCCCCTAGGGCGTGCCACTGTTGCTCTCTCCTCATTCACAAGAATGCCTGTTCCGCTTGCGACGGCTTTGCGCTATTCCTATATGCGAGCGAGCGCACCATGCGCCCTTCGTCTATCGGTTAGGACAACAGATTCTCATTCTGTAAAGAGGGGTTCGACTCCCCTAGGGCGTACCAAATGGAACTACCTCGAAGTTTTCCACAATCGCCTCGAAAAATCTGCTCCTAGCCATGGATTTTTCTCGATTTTCCGCTTGCGGGATCAAAAGGTGCTGACTATAAGGGCGCCACAGCACGCGCCCTTCGTCTATCGGTTAGGACGACAGATTTTCATTCTGTAAAGAGGGGTTCGACTCCCCTAGGGCGTGCCACTGTCTTTCCCCCGAAATCATTGAATTCATATTGCTATTTTCGCTCGACGGTCAAAACCATCGGCATAGCCCAGGTAGCGTTTGAAAGCGGCCACCTTAAGAGCCGAACCTCATCACCATACACTTGCGCCTCCCAGCGCGCATAGAGTTTTCTCTGGAAACCCGACAGCCGGACGCTTTGACAAGCAATCGGCCCACCATCGAAATTGAGCGCTGTCTTCAAATCCAGAGGAGATCTTTTTAGAAACTCAGCCAATGGACCGAGCGGAAAAAAAGCTTCCTTCGTCGTCCCGACGATGATGCGACCGGCACCATCCTTGCCAACAAAGGTGCGATTGGCGAGCCAGCGGCTATTTGTCGTGACGTGAGTCTGCCCGTCTGCTCCGATCAGAAGAGGATAGGAAACCATCGCATTTGCCGCACCTGTCAACGCAGCTTGCCAATCCTGGTGAGACAGATCCTTGATATCAGCGAAACCGTCACCTGCGACAAAGGCTCCGGCCCTCGCATCGTATGTTGTCGGCCCCAGAGCGATGCCGTTACTTATGATCGGCGTATCGGGTTTGCCTTTCAGGTCATAGTAGCTGCCGTTAACGATGAGGATTGCGTTTGGTAGGGTCTGTTCCCATTCATCAATCCCCTTATCGCCGTTTGGCGCGTTTCTCGCCACAAAGCGGTAAAGCGTCGGGTCGATGCGGTTCAGTAGTATACGGTCAACCTCTTGGCCATTGACCATAACCGGCAGCTCTGCAACCTCGAAGCCCTTTTCGGGTTCTTGCCAAACCAGAGGTCCCGGTTGCGCGACTGGCTGTGGATCGCTCAGAGCAAGCCGCATAGACGGTGACAAGCGTGAATCATCAGCCTTGATCGAAATCCAATAGGTGCCGCCGCGCCGGAAAAATGTGTTGAACCCGTAAGCGCCATTGCGCTCCCATACCCAACCCGCTGCGCCCATCGTTACCAGCAATATCAAGATAGAAATGGCGATAGAAAACTTAAATCTAAAAGACATAGCGACCATCCAAAAAATCACGAAATTTATCGGTTGCAGTACTGACCGATGTAGATCGATATTTATTGAGAAATGGCGATAATTGGGGCGCGAATGGCGAATTCTGCTGGAATAATAATTCTCTAATATTGCAGCATTCAGCGCCTACAGGGTCTTTTACTGCCTAAGGCGCCTTGGCTGCATCCGTAACACGCAGCTGGACACGGCGGTTGCCCTGCCAGTGGTCAGCGCCGAGCGTGCCGGCGACGTGGATCTGTGATCCGCGCGACGACATCAGGAGCTCGCCGAGTGGTGTCTCTGCGGCGCGGAAGGCGATGCCGTCGAG
Organism: Rhizobium sp. RCC_161_2; assembly: GCF_041355235.1. Classification (NCBI taxonomy): domain Bacteria; kingdom Pseudomonadati; phylum Pseudomonadota; class Alphaproteobacteria; order Hyphomicrobiales; family Rhizobiaceae; genus Rhizobium; species Rhizobium sp. RCC_161_2. The sequence goes on from NZ_JBFUPL010000002.1 coordinate 681,517, forward strand.
GCGGCCGCCGTCCTGTGCTTCCAGCGTGATCTTGATGTGCGACTGGCCGACGAGGCGCGAATCGCGCAGGCGATGGCTCGGCAGGGCGAAGATCGGCTGTGGATGGCCGGAACCATAGGGACCGGCGGTTTCGAGCTGGTCGATCAGATCCACGGTCGCGCCGCTGGCGCCGAGCGCGCCGTCGATCTTCAGCGTTTCGTTGGCGACGAGGCCGGGCACCTGCCTCTCCGCCTTCTCGGTGAAGAAGGCACGCAGTTTCCCGAGATTGCCGCGCTCGACCGTCAGGCCCGCCGCCATGGCGTGGCCGCCGCCCTTGACCAGCAGACCGGCATCGACGGCGGCGCGCACCATGCGGCCCATGTCGAAGCCATTGATCGAGCGTCCGGAACCCGTGCCCTTGCCGTTGGGATCAAAGGCAATCGCGAAGGCCGGGCGGCGGAACTTGTCCTTCAGCCGCGAGGCGATCAGGCCGACAATGCCCGGATGCCAATTCTCGCGCGCCGTGACGATGATCGAGGCGCCGTCGCCATTGCCGTATTCCGCCAGCGCCTCGGCTTCCGCCTCCTGCAGCATGGCGGCTTCCATGGCCTGGCGCTCACGGTTCAGCTCGTCCAGCTTCTCGGCGATCGTCTCGGCTTCGCTGCTATCCTCGAGTGTCAGCAAGCGCGCGCCAAGCGCCGCATCGCCGATTCGCCCGCCGGCATTGATGCGTGGACCGATCAGGAAGCCGAAATGATAGGGCGTCACAGGGCCGCCGAGCCCCGCCTTCCGGAAGAGTGCCGCAAGGCCGGGATTGCCCTGATGACGGGCTGCGATCAGGCCCTTGACGACATAAGCGCGATTGAGCCCCTTCAGCGGCACGACATCGCAGACCGTCGCCAGCGCGACGATATCAAGCCAGGCCAGCAGATCGATGGAGCGGACGCGGGCATCGCCTGCCTCGCGCAGCTGCCGCAAGGCGGCGACCAGAACGAGAAAGACGACCCCCGCGGCGCAGAGATGCCCCTGCCCCGACAGATCGTCCTCGCGATTCGGATTGACCAGCGCATGGCAGTGCGGCAGCTCATGCGCAACCTGATGGTGGTCGATGACGACGACGTCGATATTGCGGGCTTTCGCCGCCTCCAGCGATTCGAAGCTGGTGGAGCCGCAGTCGACGGTGACGATCAGCGTCGCGCCGTTGTCGATGAGCTGATTGATGGCGGCAGGGTTGGGGCCGTAGCCTTCGAAGATGCGGTCGGGAATATAGATGCTGGCCGGCACGCCGAAATGGGTGAGAAAGCGGTAGAGCAACGCGGAAGACGCGGCGCCATCGACGTCGTAGTCGCCGAAGATCGCGACGGTCTCTCCAGTCTTGACGGCACGCAGCAGGCGCCCGGCTGCTTTTTCGCAATCGGTCAGCAAATAGGGATCCGGCATCAGGCTGCGGATGGTCGGATCGAGAAACGCCATGGCCTCGTCGACGCCGACGCCGCGGCCGGCAAGGACGCGGGCGATCAGATCCGGTAGACCGTGGGTCTGGGCCATGGCCAGCGCCCGGTTCTGGCCGGCCTGGTCGAGCCGGGAGACCCAGCGATTGCCGGACACGGAGCGTTCGACGCCCAGAAATGCCCGCTGCACAGGATCTGCCGGTTGTTCCACCATGTCTCCCAGAATTGAGCGGTCCCGCTCCGCTTTACCGGAACGAGCCGCGTGTCTGATTATTCCTTCGGCCGCTCGATGCGGATGACCTGCGGCTCGCCGACGAGATAGCCCTCGGTCTTGATCGCGGCGACTGCCTTGCGCACCGAATCCTCCATCGTCGCATGGGTGACGAGGATGATCGTCTGGTGATGGGACGGCGACAGGTGCTGTGTCGAGCGCTGCACGATCGATTCCAGCGAAATGTTGTTTTCCGCCATGCGGGTCGCAACGCTGGCGAAAACGCCGGTGCGATCGAGAACGGTCAGACGGATGAAATAGCCGCCCTCATGGCTCTGCATCTGCGCCTTGCGATAGGGCTCCAGCGCCTTGGCCGGGTGGCCGAGCACCGGCACGCGCTGCGCACCCGGCTGGCTCTTGGCGATATCGGCGATATCACCGAGCACGGAGGAAGCTGTCGCATTGCCGCCGGCGCCTGGGCCGACCATCAGCAATTCGCCGAGGATGTCGGATTCGATCGCCACCGCATTGGTGACGCCATCGACCTGGGCAATGACCGAATCGAGCGGCACCATCGTCGGATGGACGCGCTGTTCGATGCCGGTCTCGGTGCGCTGGGCGACACCGAGCAGCTTGATGCGGTAACCGAGGTCGGCAGCCGCGCGGATATCCTCGATGGAGATGTTGGTGATCCCCTCGAGATAGATGTCGTCGGCCGCGATGCGATTGCCGAAGGCGAGCGTCGTCAGGATGGCGAGCTTGTGGGCGGTGTCATTGCCTTCGATGTCGAAGGCCGGATCGGCTTCGGCATAGCCGAGACGCTGGGCTTCCTTGAGGCAATCGGCAAAGGACAGGCCTTCCTTCTCCATCCGGGTCAGGATGTAGTTGCAGGTGCCGTTCATGATGCCATAGACGCGCGAAATCGTGTTGCCGGTCAGGGATTCGCGCAGCGCCTTGATGACGGGAATGCCGCCAGCAACCGCCGCTTCGAAGTTGAGCAGCGCGCCCTTCTCTTCGGCAATCGTGGCAAGCTCGACGCCGTGATAGGCGAGCAGCGCCTTGTTGGCGGTGACGACGTGCAGGCCACGCGCAAGTGCCGCGCGCACGGCGGCGTTGGCAGCCCCTTCGGAGCCGCCGATCAACTCGACGAACACATCGATATCGGCCTTCTGCGCCAGATCGACCGGGCCACCGAACCATTCGATATCGGTGAGGTCGATGCCGCGATCCTTGGTGCGATCGCGCGCCGTGACGGCGACAATCTTGATCGGGCGACCGCAGGTGACGGCAAGCTCGTTGGCGCGGCTCTGAATGATACGAACGAGCGAGGCACCAACGGTGCCCAAGCCCGCAACGCCGATTTTGAGGGCATCTGCCATGGATAGTTCCTGATCAATGTCTTGGGGCACGGCAGCCGTGGAAACGGCTGCCGTGAAAAAATTAAGAACGATGAGCGTTCAGCGAAACCACATTATGCATGGTCTCATCCGCAGTCGAGAGGAAGCGCTTCAGATTGCGCGCCGCCTGACGGATGCGATGCTCGTTCTCGACGAGCGCGATACGAACGTAATCGTCGCCCATTTCGCCGAAGCCGATGCCCGGTGCGACTGCGATATCGGCCTTTTCGACCAGAAGCTTGGAGAACTCCAGCGAGCCGAGATGGCGGAACTTCTCCGGGATCTTCGCCCAGGCGAACATAGTTGCGGCCGGCGGCGGCACCTCGAAGCCAGCCTTGCCGAAGCTGTCGACCAGCACGTCGCGACGACGCTTGTAGATGCTGCGCACTTCCGCGATGTCGGAACCGTCACCGTTCAACGCATGGGTTGCTGCCACCTGGATCGGCGTGAAGGCGCCGTAATCGAGGTAGGACTTTACCCGCGTCAAGGCGGCGATGAGGCGCTCATTGCCAACCGCAAAGCCCATGCGCCAGCCGGGCATGGAGAAAGTCTTCGACATCGAGGTGAACTCGACGGTGACGTCCATCGCGCCCGGCACTTCGAGAACCGACGGCGGCGGGGTATCGTCGAAATAGATCTCCGAATAGGCGAGATCCGACAGCACGATGATGTCGTGCTTCTTGGCGAAGGCGACGACTTCCTTGTAGAAATCGAGCGTCGCGACATAGGCCGTCGGATTGGATGGGTAGTTGATGATCAGCGCCAGCGGCTTCGGGATCGAGTGGCGCACGGCGCGCTCGAGCGGCGGGAAGAAGCTGTCGTCCGGCTCGACCTGCATCGAGCGGATGACGCCGCCTGCCATCAGAAAGCCGAAGGCATGGATCGGATAGGTCGGGTTCGGGCAGAGGATAACGTCGCCGGGCGCCGTGATTGCCTGCGCCATATTGGCAAAGCCTTCCTTGGAGCCGAGGGTGGCGACCACCTGCGTATCCGGATTGAGCTTGACGCCGAAACGGCGGGCATAATAGGCGGCCTGCGCGCGGCGCAGACCGGGAATGCCCTTGGAGGAAGAATAGCGATGCGTGCGCGGGTCCTGGACCACTTCGCACAGCTTGTCGACGATCGCCTTGGGGGTCGGAAGGTCCGGATTGCCCATGCCGAGGTCGATGATGTCGGCCCCGCCCGCTCGCGCGCTGGCCTTCAAACGGTTGACCTGTTCGAAGACGTAAGGCGGCAAACGCCGGACTTTATGAAACTCTTCCATTTATTTCCCCATGGGACAGCGGCCCTTGCAACCGCAATGAAGTTCGTCGATCTCCCGGTGACCCGCGACACGAACTCCGGAATCGCGGCACCGCACTCAAGCTGACACGAAGGATACGGTGAATCTTGGGCGGTGACGAACGCAAAGCGTTCTCAACCAGGAAGAAACATCGAAATTCGGCCTATCCGAACGCTTTGCGTCCAAATCGCCTGAAACGCAAGGCTAATTCTGCGTCTGGCCGGGCTGCGCGCCCTGTTGCTGAATTTCCGACAGCGTATCCTGGCCGTGTTCGGCGGCAAGCTTGCGCATGTCGGCAACGCGCTTCTGGTATTCGGCCTCCGAAATCGTGCCGGCCTTGCGCTGCGCGCCGAGTGCTGTCAGCTGCTTGCCGATGTCGGATGCCTGCTGGTCGTTGATCTGGACATTCGCCGCGGTCGGCGGAGCGTTGAAGGAGGGATAGCCATCCTTATAATGCTGCTGCGTGCTGCCCTCATCGACGGGCTTGCCATCGACGGATCTCACCACCACGGCTTGCGGCGCCTGCTTGCGCTTGGCAAAGGCCGCCTTCTCCTCAGGGGTCGAGCAACCGGCGAGCGCCAGCGCGAGAATGCCGAACAAAGCACCGCTAAGTACGGAATACCGGTTTAGTCTTGCCACCATGCCGCCGCCCATATTGTCGTCCTGCCCTATTCCCTTGCTGTGGGATGCGACTGTTAAATTTGTCGCAGCGGCAAAGCAAGAGCAGGGTTGCGTTTCATTCGACTTGTATTCCTTTTCCCGCAAGATGTACAAATGGAAAACAAAAGAGATTTGCCGCCGGGAGGATGATGCGTGACCGACAGCAAGCGGGATAAAAGTGAAGGCAACGGCGCCTTTCCCGGTTTCGATCCGAAATCGGTCGAACCCTATATCGTCAGGGATCCTGAGGCGATGGCCGTGAACTTTGCCCGCGCGCTGGAAAACCTCGGCAAGGCCGCCTCCGCTTGGCTTGCACCGCGAGAACGCGGCGAAAAGGTCGATACCGTCGCCGACCCGGTTACCGATATGGTCAAGACGCTCTCCAAGATCGGCGAATACTGGCTTTCCGATCCTCGCCGGACGCTGGAGGCGCAAACCTATCTGCTGTCTGGCTATTTCGGCCTGTGGACGAAAACCATGCAGCGCCTCAGTGGCGATTCGCCTGCCGTGGCTGAAGCCGAGCCGATCAAGGACAAGCGCTTTGCCGACGAGGACTGGCAGAAGAACCCCTTCTTCGACTTTCTGCGTCAGACCTATCTGCTGACCGCCGGCTGGGCGGAGAAGCTGGTCACCGACGCCGAGGGGCTGGACGAGCACACGCGCCATAAGGCTGCGTTCTACACCAGACAGATCACCGCGGCGCTGTCGCCGGCCAATTTCATCGCCACCAATCCGCAGCTCTACCGGGAAACGGTCGCCTCCAATGCGGAGAACCTGGTGCGCGGCATGAAGATGTTTGCCGAGGACATCAGCGCCGGCCAAGGCGAACTGCGCGTGCGCCAGACCGACATGACGAAGTTCGTCGTCGGACGCGATATGGCGCTGACGCCGGGCAAAGTGATCGCGCAAAGCGATGTCTGCCAGGTCATCCAATATGACCCGGCAACGGAGAAGGTGCTGAAACGACCCCTGTTGATCTGCCCGCCCTGGATCAACAAATTCTACATTCTCGATCTCAATCCGCAGAAATCCTTCATCAAATGGTGCGTCGAACAGGGTCACACCGTCTTCGTCATTTCCTGGGTGAACCCGGATCGCCGCCACGCAGCCAAGGACTGGACGTCCTATGCGCGCGAAGGCATCGACTTCGCGCTGGAGACCGTCGAGAAGGCGACCGGCGAGACGGAAGTCAACGCCGTGGGATATTGCGTCGGCGGCACGCTGCTCGCTGCCACGCTCGCCCTGCATGCCAAGGAAAAGAACAAGCGCATCCGCACGGTGACATTCCTGACGACCCAGGTCGATTTCACCTTTGCCGGCGACCTTAAGATCTTCGTCGACGAGGAGCAGATCGAGGCGCTGGAAGAGCAGATGAACGCAATCGGCTATCTCGAAGGCTCGAAGATGGCGGCGGCTTTCAACATGCTGCGCGCCTCGGAGCTGATCTGGCCCTACTTCGTCAACAGCTATCTGAAGGGCCAGGATCCCCTGCCCTTCGATCTCCTGTTCTGGAACGCGGATTCCACGCGAATGGCCGCCGCTAACCATTCGTTTTATCTACGCAATTGCTATCTCGACAATGCGCTCAGCCAGGGCAAGATGGTGCTCGACGGCAAAAAGCTGTCGCTGAAGGACGTCAAGATCCCCGTCTATAATCTGGCGACGCGCGAGGATCATATCGCGCCGGCCAAATCCGTCTTCGTCGGCAGTCACTTCTTCGGCGGGCCGGTGGAATTCGTCGTGACCGGCTCCGGCCATATCGCCGGCGTCGTCAACCCTCCGGACAAGCACAAATACCAGTTCTGGACCGGCGGTCCGATCAAGGGCGAATACGATCAATGGCTGACAGAGGCTCAGGAAACCCCCGGTTCCTGGTGGCCGCACTGGCATGCCTGGATCCTCAAGCAGGACAGCCGCATGACCGATGCCCGCAAGCCTGGCGGCGCTGCCCTCAATGCTCTCGAGGAAGCACCCGGCAGCTTCGTGATGGAGCGCGCCTGAGCGGCATACCCATGCTCTTCAACCCGCCCCTCGTTCCCGCGCGGCTGATCGCCCGCTACAAGCGCTTTCTCTTCGACGCCGAGCTGGAGAGCGGCGGGATCATCACCGGTTCCTGCCCGAATACCGGCTCGATGCAGGGCCTGACGACGCCTGGGTCCCGGATCTGGCTGTCGGAGCACGACAGTCCAAAGCGGAAATACCGCCATGTCTTCGAGTTGATCGAGGCGGATGGCACCACGGTCGGGGTCAACACCGCGATGCCGAACCGCACGGCGGCGGAAGCCATTGCGCTTGGCCAAATCTCCGATCTCGGCGACTATACGACGGTGCGGCGCGAGCAGAATTACGGCCGCAATTCGCGCATCGACCTGCTCTTGACCGAGCCGCTCAGGACAACCACCTATGTCGAAGTCAAGAACGTGCATTTCATGCGCGAGCCGGGTCTTGCCGAATTTCCCGATACGGTCACGGCGCGTGGCGCCAAGCACCTTGAAGAACTGGGCGATATGGCGGATGCGGGGCACCGCGCCGTCATGCTGTTCGTGATCCAACGGCACGATTGCGACCGCTTTCGCGTCTGTGGCGATCTCGATGTGGTCTACGCCAACGCGTTCCAGCGGGCCTTGAAGCGCGGTGTCGAAGTCTACGCGCTGAAATGCAGGGTCTCGCCCACGGAAATAACGCCCGCAGGGTTGATCCCGATAGACGAACCCGGCATAGCTGCATTAAATAGCAAGTATAAAATTTCTGCTGAAGGCTGATCATGGTGAACTACATTGAGGCGGCGACCGCGCCGGCGAAAAATACGGGCGCAATCCGCCTCTACGGACCGGATGCCTTTGCGGGGATGCGCAAGGCCTGCCAGCTCACCGCCCGCTGCCTCGACGAACTCGCCGCGATCGTCGCGCCCGGCGTGCCGACCGATGTCATCGATCGCTTCGTGTTCGAATTCGGCATGGACCATGGCGCCTATCCGGCGACATTGAACTATCGCGGCTACACGAAATCCTCCTGCACCTCGATCAATCATGTGGTCTGCCATGGTATCCCCAACGACAAGCCACTGCGCGACGGCGATATCGTCAATATCGATGTGACCTATGTGCTCGATGGCTGGCATGGCGATTCCAGCCGCATGTATCCGGTCGGCGAAATCAAGCGCTCCGCGGAGCGGCTGCTGGAAGTGACCTACGAATCGCTGATGCGCGGCATTGCCGCCGTACGTCCCGGCGCCCGGACCGGCGCCATCGGCGAGGCGATCCAAACCTTTGCCGAAGCGGAGCGCTGCTCCGTGGTTCGCGACTTCTGCGGCCACGGCGTCGGCAGCCTCTTCCATGATTCTCCGAACATTCTGCATTACGGCCGTGCCAGCGAAGGCCCGGAGATGCGCGAAGGCATGATCTTCACCATCGAGCCGATGATCAATCTCGGCCGGCCGCATGTGAAGGTGCTCGGCGACGGTTGGACCGCCGTCACCCGCGACCGCTCGCTCTCGGCGCAATACGAACACACCATCGGCATCACGGCCACGGGCTGCGAGATCTTCACCCTGTCGCCCGGCGGTCTCGACCGTCCCGGCCTGCCGCCGCTGCGGGCATAGTTCATGGCGAAACGCCCCGCTCCTTCCTCTGGACATGGTGACATGCCCTTCGATGGCGGCGGGGCAACGGATGAGCTTGAGGACGCATCGCTTTTCGACGAGCGACTGTTCTTTGCTCCTCAGGCCGCCAAGTCCACCCGAAGCGATAAACCGGCGAAACCGCCAAGCGCGCCAACTACGCCCGAGGCCCATTATCACGGCCATCGCGAGCGCCTGCGCAATCGGTATCGCGATAGCGGCGATACGGCGCTCGCCGATTACGAAATCCTCGAGCTGCTGCTCTTCCGACTCATTCCGCGCCGCGATACCAAGCCGATCGCCAAGGCGCTGCTTACGCGCTTCGGCACACTCGGCGGCGTCTTCGGTGCATCGACCAATCTGCTACAGGAGGTGAACGGCGTCGGCGAAGCCGTGGCGCTGGACCTGAAGCTGGTGGCAAGCGTTGCGCAGCGCATGCTGAAGAGCGAGCTGACGGGCAAACCAGTGCTCTCCTCCTGGAAGGCGCTGATCGATTATTGTCACACCGCGATGGCGCACGAGACGCGCGAACAATTCCGCATTCTGTTTCTCGACAAGCGCAACGCGCTGATCGCCGATGAGGTGCAGGGCATGGGCACGGTCGACCACACACCGGTCTATCCGCGCGAGGTGGTCAGGCGAGCGCTCGAACTCTCTGCCACGGCCGTGATTCTCGTCCACAACCATCCTTCGGGCGACCCGACGCCCTCGCGCGCGGATATCGACATGACGAAGACGATCGTCGACACCGCCCGCCCCCTGGGTATCGCCATTCACGATCATATTATCATCGGCAAGAGCGGCCATGTCAGTTTCAAGGCCTTGCGATTGTTCTAAATCGCCTCAATTTTTCATAAGAATATACATCAGAATATTATTACATACTATTGTTTATAATCACATTTCGTCACGCAAATAGCGTCGACTGGATGGCGCGGAAAAGGGCGTCAACACGATCACAGATAGGATCGGACGGGAGCGCCTTGCCTGTGAAATCAAACCGAGAAGATCCTCGAATGGATACAGCCGATTTATGAGCGCCGTGCCTGGTCGATGGTGGATCAAAATCGAGTCACCGCAGAGTCGAACTCCGCCGTGTGCCTATACGGGATCACGGGCTCTACGCTGGCGGAAAGATACGTCATCTGTGGCACAGCGAACCAGGGCAAGTAGCCGGCGAGACATGCTCCTTCCGATGTATGGTCTTCCCACAATACGCCTGTGACTGCGTTCGACTTAGCGACGGGATCGACTGCACCTTTGCGTTGACTGATTCTGCCCTGGAAGATGCTCGCCCGTAAACTTGCCTTCACCTGTCGAAAGCCTCGCATGCCGTGTGGAATACGGTGAAATCCGCATTGTTGCTAATATACAACATATGATTGAATAATGATTTCATAATGCTCCATCTTAAGAATTTTCGAAAATAGAAAATTGCCTTTCAAGTCGCTTCCGATAGTACTGTTATCGAGTTGAGGGGCGTCAGCCAAAATATGGGCCGACAAGTACAAGAGCAACTTCCTGCTTTTTTGCAGTGGAGCGCGCTCGGTCTTTGGGTTGGGCAAATGAAAAGCGAAGAGAAGCTGGACACTGGACCTGCCGGAAGTGAACCGCGGCTTGGGGGCGAAGGTTTAATCTCGCGAAATGACCTGGTCAGAGTTCAGATGCATTGGATAATGCAGATGGCGGGACTGACCTCTAAAGTAGCCACGAAGTCAATAAGTGCCATCGCATACGCTCATACGTTGCTGTTCAAGATCGCGCTGCTTACTACTTTATTCTGCATTGGTTTCTCGCTGGCAACTCCGGGCATGGCTTACGCTGCTTGCTCCACCTTTAATTTCCCCGATGCGCATACGACGCCTTCAACAAGCCCAATGCTCGCTGGAAGTTCGATTAACGTCAACATCGGCTCTCAGTGCGATGCCTTTGGCCTTAATCCCATTACCGACCCAAGCGTAACCTCTCCGCAGCATGGCTCGATAAGCGCCTTCAACGCCTCTGCCGGGACGTTCACCTACACAAACAATGGCGACGGAGCCACCAGCGACCACTTCATCCTGGTAGATGCGAGCGGAAATCCTTTCACAATCAACGTAGCCATTGCGTCAAGCGTGGCGCCACCCGTTAGCGGTCCAGTCAGCCTGATTGTGAACTACGGCAGCAGTGCAAATCCGGTTACGCTAAACCTGTCGGGAGGAGCCGCTTCGTCCGTAGCCGTTGCGACCCAAGCGTCGCACGGAACCGCTTCGGCCAGCGGCACTTCAATCACCTATACCCCGACATCAGGCTATGCCGGCGCGGATAGTTTCACCTATACCGCGACCAATGCCGGCGGGACGTCCGCTCCGGCAACGGTGACGATAACCGTCAACGCTCCAACAATCTCGGTTAGCCCATCGACACTGCCAGCTGGGGCTGTCGGGTCTGCCTATAGCCAGACCGTCAGTACCGCCGGCGGCGCCGCCCCCTATACTTATTCGCTTACCGCCGGCGCTCTTCCGGCCGGTTTGAGCCTGTCGACGACGACCGGCGCACTCTCCGGCACGCCAACGGCAGGAGGCACGTTCAATTTTACCATCAGATCGACGGATAGCTCGACCGGAACAGGCGCGCCATTCTCCGGTTCCAGGGCCTACAGCCTGACCATTGCGGCGCCGACGATCACGATAGCACCGACGACCCTGCCGGCTGCGACCGTTGCGGCTGCCTACAGCCAGACCGTCACGGCATCCGGCGGCACCAATTCCTATAGTTTTGCGATCACCGCCGGTGCCCTCCCCGCAGGTCTCACCTTGTCTTCGGCCGGCACTCTGACCGGTACGCCAACGGCAGGGGGCACCTTCAACTTCACCGTCACTGCAACGGACAGCTCCACCGGGGCTGGACCATTCACCGGTTCAAGAGCTTACAGTTTGAGTGTTTCCGCGCCGACGATCACGATCGCGCCGACGACCCTGCCAAACGGCACGGCCGGAACCGCCTATAGTCAAACAGTCACAGCCTCGGGAGGCACCGGTTCCTACACCTATGCGATTACGGCCGGCACCCTACCAACTGGCCTGACGTTTTCCTCGGGCGGCACCCTCTCGGGCACGCCGACGGCCTCCGGAACGTTCAACTTCACTGTCACGACGACGGACAGTTCCACGGGTACAGGTCCCTTTACGGGCACGCAAACCTATAGCGTGGTAATTTCCGCACCGACGATCACGGTCGCACCGGCAACGCTGCCGGCCGGCACAGCCGGAACCGCCTATAGCCAGACCATCACGGCCTCGGGCGGCACCGGCCCTTATAGCTATAGCCTGTCGTCTGGCGCCCTTCCCGTTGGCGTGTCGTTTTCCTCGGCCGGCGTGCTCTCCGGTACACCGACGACGTCCGGGACCTTCAACTTCACCGTCGTCGCGACGGACGATAACGCGTTTACCGGCTCCAGAGCCTATAGCGTAACCATCGGCGCGCCGACGATCACGATCGCACCGGCAACGCTGCCGGCGGCGACCGTAGCCTCGGCCTACAGCCAGACCATCGCGGCTTCGGACGGCACCGCTCCCTATAGCTACGCGATCAGCGCCGGCGCCCTGCCGGCCGGCCTTACCCTATCGTCAGCCGGCACCCTTTCCGGAACGCCGACGGCATCGGGCACATTCAACTTCACCGTCACCGCGACGGACAGCTCGACCGGAACCGGCGCCCCATTCACCGGCTCCAGGGCCTACAGCCTGGCGGTGAGTGTCCAGCCTCCGATCGCGGGCAGTGTTACCGCAACGGTTGCCGCCAACTCATCGAACAATCCGATCACCCTCGACGTCACCGGTGGAGCTGCGACCTCGGTCGCGATCGCAACTGGAGCCGGGCATGGAACGGCGACCGCATCGGGAACCTCGATCACCTATACGCCGACGCCGGGCTATGCCGGCGCGGACAGCTTTACCTATACCGCAACGAATGCCTCCGGCACGTCTGTGCCGGCAACGGTCAGCATAACGGTTTCCGCGCCGACGATCTCACTCGGCCCGTCCTCTCTGCCCGCGGGTACGGTCGCGACCGCCTATAGCCAAACAGTCACGGCCTCGGGCGGCACCAGCCCCTATAGCTATGGTGTTACCGCGGGTGCCTTGCCGCCCGGCCTGACGCTCTCATCCACGGGCGCCCTTTCCGGCACCCCGACGGCGGCGGGCACGTTCAATTTCACTATCGCCGCGACAGATAGCTCGACGGGGACGGGACCATTCACCGGGTCCAGAGCCTACAGCGTGGCAATCAGCGTCCAGCCTCCGATCGCGGGCAGTGTTGCGGCAACGGTTGCGCCGAATTCGTCGAGCAATCCCATCACGCTCAATATCACGGGCGGAGCAGCGGCCTCGGTTGCGATCGCGACCGGAGCCGGGCATGGAACGGCAACCGCCTCAGGCACATCGATCACCTATACACCGACGCCAGGCTATGCCGGCTCAGACAGCTTCACCTATACCGCAACGAACGCTTCCGGGACGTCGGCGCCGGCAACGGTCAACGTGACGGTATCCGCGCCGACGATCTCGCTCAGCCCATCCACATTGCCGTCTGGTTCGGTTGCCACTGCCTACAGCCAGACCGTCACGGCATCCGGCGGCACCAGCGCCTACACCTATGCTGTCACTGCCGGCGCACTTCCAACGGGCCTGACGCTGTCGTCCGCGGGCGCTCTCTCCGGCACGCCAACAGCAGGCGGTACGTTCAACTTCACCGTCACGGCAACCGACAGCTCGACCGGGACGGGACCGTTCACAGGGTCCAGGGCCTATAGCCTGGTCGTTGCCGCCCCAACGATCTCGATCTCGCCTGCAACGCTTCCGGGCGTCGCGTTGAACAGTGCCTACAGCCAGACAGTCACGGCCTCGGGAGGTCTGGCTCCTTATAGTTTCTCGGTCACCGCAGGCGCACTTCCGGCCGGTTTGACACTGTCATCGGCCGGTACGCTATCCGGAACCCCGACGGCGGCGGGCACCTTCAACTTCACCGTCACTGCGACAGACAGCTCGACGGGTACGGGACCGTTCACCGCGTCCAGAGCTTATAGCCTGGTGGTGACGGCCCATCCGCCGATCGCGGGTAATGTTACTGCAACCGTTGCGCCGAATTCGTCGAACAATCCCATCACCCTCAACATCACGGGCGGGGCTGCAACTTCGGTTGCTGTTGGCACGCCGGCGAGCCACGGCACTGCAACTGCCTCGGGCACCACCATCACCTATACACCGACACCAGGTTATAGTGGTTCGGACAGCTTCACCTACACCGCCGCCAATGCCGACGGCACGTCGGCGCCTGCGACGGTCAGCGTAGCGGTATCCGCACTGACGATCTCACTCGGTCCATCCTTTCTACCAGCGGGCACGGCGAGCACAGCCTACAGCCAGACCATCACCGCATCCGGTGGCACCAGCCCCTATAGCTACGCGATCACCGCCGGTGCCTTGCCGGCTGGCCTCACTCTATCGCCAGCCGGAACCCTCTCCGGTACGCCGACGGCGGCAGGCACGTTCGACTTCACCGTCACCGCGACGGACAGTTCGACGGGCGCGGGACCGTTCACCGGGTCCAGAGCTTATAGCCTGATCGTGAACGCCCAGCCCACTGTTGCGGGCGGTGTTACGGTGACGGTTGCGCCGAATTCGTCGAACAATCCCATTACCCTCAACATCACGGGTGGGACTGCGACCTCGGTTGCTGTCGGCACGCAAGCGAGCCATGGGACGGCGACCGCATCGGGCACGTCGATCACCTATACGCCAACACCAGGTTATGCCGGCTCGGACAGCTTCACCTATACCGCCAGCAATGCCGCCGGCACGTCTGCGCCGGCAACGGTCAGCGTGACGGTATCCGCACCGACGATCTCACTCGGCCCATCCTCCCTGCCGGCGGGCGTTGCCGGGGCAACCTATAGCCAGACCATCACGGCCTCAGGCGGCACCAGCCCCTATAGCTATAGCATTACCGCAGGCGCTTTGCCGGCCGGTCTCACACTGTCATCCGCAGGCACTCTCTCCGGAACGCCGACGGCAGGAGGCGCCTTCAACTTCACCGTCAAGGCCACGGACAATTCAACCGGAACGGGCGCCCCGTTTACCGCCTCCAAAGCCTACAGCCTGACGATTGCCGCACCGTCGATCACAATCAGCCCGTCCGCATTACCGTCTGGGTCGGTTGCGGCGGCCTACAGCCAGACCATCACAGCCTCGGGCGGCGTCGGCTCCTATAGCTATGCGGTTACGGCGGGGGCACTTCCGGCCGGTCTGACGCTGTCCTCAGCCGGTATTCTTTCCGGCACGCCAACTGCGGGCGGGACCTTCAACGTCACCATCACGGCGACGGACAGTCTCTCGTTCACCGGCTCGCAGGCCTACAGCGTAACCATCGGCGCGCCGACGATCACGATAGCACCGGCAACACTGCCGGCTGCGACCGTAGCCTCGGCCTACAGCCAGACCATCGCGGCTTCGGGCGGCACCGCTCCCTATAGCTACGCGATCAGCGCCGGCGTCCTGCCGGCCGGCCTTACCCTGTCGTCAGCCGGCACCCTTTCCGGAACGCCGACGGCATCGGGCACATTCAACTTCACCGTCACGGCAACCGACAGCTCGACCGGGACGGGACCGTTCACCGGTTCGCGCGCCTACAGCCTGGTGGTCAGCGCCCAACCTCCTATCGCGGGCAATGTCACGGCAACGGTTGCGCCGAATTCGTCGAGCAATCCCATCACGCTCAATATCACGGGCGGAGCAGCGGCCTCGGTTGCGATCGCGACCGGAGCCGGGCATGGAACGGCGACCGCCTCAGGCACATCGATCACCTATACGCCGACGCCGGGCTATGCCGGCGCGGACAGCTTCACCTATACCGCAACGAATGCCTCCGGCACGTCTGTGCCGGCAACCGTCAGCATAACGGTTTCCGCGCCGACCATCGCGATAGCGCCGGCAACGCTACCGGCTGCAACCATAGCTGCTGCCTATAGTCAATCCATCACAGCATCCGGCGGCACTAGCCCGTACACCTATACGGTCACTGCCGGCAGTCTTCCCGCCGGTTTGGCTCTCTCATCCGCGGGTATCCTGTCGGGCACGCCAACCTCGGCGGGCTCGTTCAACTTCACTGTCACGGCGACGGACAGCTCGACCGGCTCCGGACCATTCACCGGTTTGCGCGCCTATAGCCTGGCGGTCAGCGGCCAACCTCCTATCGCCGGCAATGTTACGGCAACGGTTGCGCCGAATTCGTCGAACAATCCGATCACGCTCAATATCACAGGTGGGGCTGCGATTTCGGTTGCTGTCGGCACACAGGCAAGCCATGGGACGGCGACCGCATCGGGTACGTCGATCACTTATAGGCCGACACCAGGTTATGCCGGATCGGACAGTTTCACCTATACCGCAACGAACGCTTCCGGCACCTCCGCACCGGCAACGGTCAGCGTAACGGTTTCCACGCCGACGATCTCGCTCAGCCCATCCACATTGCCGTCTGGGTCGGTTGCCGCCGCCTACAGTCAATCCATCACGGCGTCCGGCAGCACCGGCCCCTACACCTATGCGGTTACCGCCGGCGCACTTCCGACCGGTTTGACGCTCTCATCCGCGGGCGCCCTGTCCGGCACGCCAACTTCGGCCGGCTCGTTTAACTTCACCGTCACCGCGACGGACAGCTCGACCGGGGCCGGCGCGCCGTTCACCGGGTCCAGGGCCTATAGCCTGACTGTTACCGCACCGACGATCACGATAGCGCCGGCAACGCTTCCGGCTGCTGCCGTTGCTGCGGCCTACAGCCAGACCATTACGGCGTCCGGCGGCACCGGCGCCTACACCTATGCGGTCACTGCTGGCGCACTTCCGGCCGGTCTGACACTCTCGTCAGCGGGTGCTCTGTCCGGCACCCCGACGGCGGCGGGCACCTTCAACTTCACCGTCACCGCAACCGACAGCTCGGCCGGTTCGGGACCATTCACGGGGTCGCGCGCCTATAGTCTGGCGGTCAGCGCCCAGCCTCCGGTCGCGGGCAATGTTGCAGCAACCGTTGCCGCCAATTCATCGAACAACCCCATTACCCTCAACATCACGGGTGGAGCAGCGATTTCGGTTGCGATCGCAACCGGAGCCGGCCATGGGACGGCGACCGCCTCGGGAACATCGATCACCTACACGCCGACGCCAGGCTATAGCGGTTCGGACAGCTTCAGCTATACCGCCACAAACGCCTCCGGCACGTCTGCACCGGCAACGGTGACGATTACGGTCACTCCGCCGACACTTTCATTGTCGCCGGCGAGCGGCGCCTTGTCGGCCGGCATGGTCGGCACGGCGTATAATCAGACCGTGACCGCTTCGGGTGGAACCAGCCCCTATAGCTACAGCGCCACCGGCACGCTGCCGGCCGGGCTGACGCTTAACCATTCGACGGGTGCGATCACCGGTACGCCAACGACGACGGGCAATTACAGCTTCTCCGTCACAGCGACCGACGCCAACAACGTTACCATCTCGGCGGCCTATACGATCGCGATTGCACCGCCGCCAGCGACCTTCGTGTTCAGTCCGTCCGGCGGGGCTCTGGCCGACGCCATGGCGGGTGAAGCCTACAGCCAGCAGATCTCGGCAACCGGCGGAACCGGCGTCAAGATCTACAGCCTGGCCTCCGGCAGCCTGCCGAACGGCATGGTGCTCAATATCTCGACCGGTCAGCTGACCGGTCCCCTCGCAAGCGGCACGCAAGGGGACTACAGCTTTACAATCGGGGTCCGCGACAGCAATGGCGCAACCGGCACGGCCTCCTATACGCTGAAGGTGAAGACCCAATCCGTCACCGTTCAGGATCAGGTCGTCAACGTGCCGGGCGGATCGACGCCGGCCGACGTCTATCTCAATCGCGGTGCGACAGGCGGTCCTTTCACCAACGCCATCCTCGCCTTTGTGGAACCTGCCAATGCCGGCACGGCGACGATCATCCGGGGTCAACTGGCGCAGGCAGGACCTGCCACGGCCCCCGCCGGCTGGTATCTCCACTATACGATGAACCCGGGCTATTCCGGACAAGTCCGTGTCGGCTTCAAGCTCGTCAGCGCGCTCGGCACCTCGAACACCGGCACGATCACCTATAATATCAGCTATGACGCCGGCAAAGTTGCCGAGGATATCGACAGGCTGGTGCACGACTTCGTGCAATCTAGGCAGAACATGATCGCCAACACGATCGAGGTGCCGGGCCTTCTCCAGCGCCGGCAGATGCAGAAGGCGACCGATCCCATCACCGCACGCATGATGCCGTCGGAAGAGGGCATGACGCTCGGTTTCTCCACCAGCCTGACACAAATGCGTGCGGCCGGTGGCGATCCGGATGCGGCCTCGGCGCCGTTGAACGTCTGGATCGACGGCGCATACCTCGCCCATAGCGACAAGAGCAAGGACGACCGCACCAACAAATGGGGCAGCTTCGCCATGGTCAGCATGGGCGCGGACTATCTGCTCTCCGACAAGGCGCTGATCGGCCTTTCCTTCCACTATGACCGCATGACCGACCCGACCGACGAGGATGCCGAGCTGACCGGCAATGGCTGGCTTGCCGGACCCTATGCCTCGCTGGAGATCGGCAAGGGCGTATTCTGGAACGGCAGCCTGCGCTACGGCGGCTCGAACAACACTATCGACACCCAATTCTGGGACGGCACGTTCAAGACGACACGCTGGATGGCCGACACCTCGATCGAAGGAGAATGGTATCTCGACGAGGCGACAACGCTCTCGCCCAAATTGCGGGCGATCTATTTCTCGGAAAAGGTCGACGATTACAGCGTCAAGAACAGCGCCGGCGATACAATCGACATAGACGGCTTCAACGAGGATCAGTTCCGCGTCAGCTTAGGTGCGGAAATCGCCCGGTCATTCATGCTGGAGAACGGCACCAGGCTGACGCCGAAGCTTGGGCTCACCGGCGGTTTCTCCGCCCTCGACGGCGACGGCGCCTTCGGTGCGGTCAAGGTCGGGCTGAGCATGCAGACCACAAACTTCTGGATGCTCGACACCAGCATCCTCTTCAATATCGAAGGCGATGGCCAAAAATCCGTCGGTGCGAAAGTCGCCGCATCGAAGAAGTTTTAGAAGATGCCTCAGAGCTCCGCCGGGTCGATCAAATCATGGCGGAGCGAGTTGAGCGGACCGGCTCAGCTCCCCGATATTCGGTGTGAATGGATTGTCCTGCTCGCCATGAGAAGGGTCTCCCGCGCCCTTCGGTGAAAACCTTCCGATCTGATCACGATGGAGCATCGCGCTAGGCAAGCATTTAGGGAGTGCTGATTGAATAGATTATGCTCGCGACGATGAACAATGAACCTATATACGGGACGATTGGCCATCCCCGATTGTACAACCCGATCACATCGAAGAGCCCCGGAGCATCTTCGTCTCTGTGTTTAAATTTCAGCAACCACTTAACCGAATGATATTTTATTGTTTTTCTAATTTTTCTCAACCAATCAGCAATTCTTGGTTTTTTTAAAAATTGTAAGAACTAGCTACGAACTTTTATACCTAAGATGGTCAAATTTGTTCTTGATTTTAGCGTACTGATTGTATGATGATGTAATTTAAGATAATTAGAATATTCAGGAGCATGGTATGTCAGAAGTCTTTCTCGGCCAGATTATGCTTGCAGGATTTTCGTTTGCGCCCAAGGGCTTTGCCCAGTGCAACGGCCAGATTCTTCCCATTAGCCAGAACCAGGCCTTGTTCTCATTGTTGGGCACCATTTACGGCGGAAATGGACAGACGACTTTTGCCTTGCCCAATATGCAGAGCCGCACGCCAGTCGGATTTGGGGCGTCTTCCGATTCCGCGTGGCAGCCTACGCCTTACCTGATGGGTGAAACCGGCGGCGTCGAAACCGTGACGCTGCTCACGCAGCAATTGCCCCAGCACATTCATCTGGCGACCGGAACGACCAGCAACGGCACTATCCGCAATCCGGGCAATGCGCTCTATGGGACCAACAGCGCCAATATCTACGGTGCGTCCGGTGGCGCCCAGGTTGTGCTGTCGAGCCAGACCGTAACACCAGCCGGCAACGGCCAGCCTCATGACAATATGCAGCCTTACGACGTGATAAATTATTGCATTGCGCTGTCCGGAATTTATCCGTCCCGCGGCTGATCATCTCTTATCAACCTATTGTTCGGAGGATCAACGATGAGTACTCCCTATGTCGGAGAAATCCGGTTGTTCGGCTTTTCCCGGGTGCCCACCGGGTGGCTGCCCTGCAACAATTCTTTACAACCGATTTCCGAATATGAAGTACTGTTCATGCTGATCGGGACGACGTATGGCGGCGATGGACAAACCACGTTTGCGACCCCCAATCTTAGTGGACGCGTACCGATGCATCAGGGCACCGGGCCAGGCTTGTCGACCTATGTGATCGGTCAATCCGCCGGTAGCGAAAACATCACGCTTCTGCCCACACAAATGCCGGCACACACACATCCGTATCTTGCCACCACAGGCCCCGCGAACGCTACAGCCGTAAGCTTGTCCGTCGAGCTCGCTGCAATTACCGGGGATACGATGTACGCCACGGACATTAGCGGCGCCACCCCGATCAGAACATCGCAGGCTGCAACACAGACAGCCGGGTCGACGATCATGCATGACAATACGATGCCGACGCTGACGGTGCAGTATTGCATCGCATATGCCGGTATCTTTCCCACGCAGAGCTGAACCGCGCCTCATCCATCAAGGACATTGCTATGACACAACCTTTTCTTGGCGAGATCCAACTGTTCGGTTTCAACTTCCCTCCCCAGGGTTGGGCGTCATGTAGCGGTACGACGCTCCCGATCCAGCAGAACAGCGCGCTGTTTTCTCTGCTCGGCACCCAGTATGGCGGCAATGGCACTACAACATTCCAGTTGCCCAACTTTGCCAACCGTGCTGGTTGCAACCAAGGTCAAGGCGCGGGTCTGACACGACGATCTATCGGCGAAACCTTTGGCAGCAACGCCATAACGCTGACGCAGGCGGAGATGCCGGCACATATGCATTCCTTGACCATCTATAATCAGGGCGACTCCTCCAAGCGCGCTGCCTCGCCCAGTGCCGGCGACGCGCTGAGCGTGCCGAATTCGAGCAGTCCGTTTCTCCCCAATGCCCAACCAAACACGCAGTTTGCACAAAACGTTATCGGCGTTGGAGGTGGGAGCCAGCCGCATGAAAACCGTCAGCCCTATCTCGCGGTCAACTTCAGCATCGCGCTGAACGGCGTATATCCATCCTTCGGCTGATGACCGGCGCAGTGACAGGCCAGCTACCGGATTTTCCTGCTCGAGCAGGTCACGATCAGGTCTGCGTTCCTGCATGCATCCTGCGTCCCGCAACGCTGGACGATCTTCCATTTCTACGCCGGCTTTACCATTCGTTCCGGAAGGATGAACTGGCTCAGATACCGTGGTCGCAAGACGAAAAACAGGCATTTCTGGACCAGCAATTTAATCTCCAGCATCGCTATTACATTGCCGCCTTCCCGCAAACGGACTTCCTGATCATCGAGAAGGACGGCATCCAGATCGGCCGCCTTTACATCGATATCGGCGCGGATATCTGGCATATTATCGATATCGGCTTTCTACCCGAATGGCGCCGTCTGGGCCTGGGCTCCGCGACACTGAAAGCCATTCAAGATGCGGCAACCGCCGGGAATAACCGGGGGATCGTCCTGCATGTCGATCGAAACAACAGACGCGCATATGACCTTTATCGGGCCTTGGGATTCAATGACATTGAATCCACTGATACCCACATACGCATGGAATGGCTCTCGCACCAGCTCCTGTCGGAACTGAGGAGTGAATCGTCAGGCGTCAATTGAAGACTGCCTGATAGATGATCCCGTCCTTGTCTCTGGCGACCGGCACCAGGAAGATGTCGAGAATTCCAAGTGTGGCGTTGTTCAGCCTGTAAATCTGTTGTGGCAACAGAACTTTTGAGCCACTGCGGAACAGCAATGAAAATGGCGCTCTCATCATTCCCGTGAAACCCTGTTCGGGCAAGGGCCGCGCCTCGGTCAGCGTCAGAACAAGGGACCCTGTCCCCATATCGATCTCGAACCCCTCCCCGACAGAGCGGGCGAAATGATCCAGCGTTACAATCGCCATCCCAACCCCAATTGCTTGTTCACGCCCCGATCGCATGACTTTATGAGTCATGTCTTTAATTCAAGTCTATCAAGAGATAGGGGAGAAGCAAGCAGCCACTCCCCGAGACCAGTGTCTCCGCAGCGGATTTCCAATGCTGCCGAGGATGAGGTCCAACCACCTGGGAGACCAGGATGTCCTCGTCCCGCCCTTCGACAGGTTTTCAAACCGGATCAGCCGCCACAGCTTGACGCCTGACGGCTGACCATATCCAAACTCCCGGCAATCCTGGAAGGCTCAGGTCTTCAGGGCCTTCAGAAGATAATCGAACTGCCACTTCACGATCGTCTTTTCCCTGGCGGTCCCGGCGACAGCCAACTGTCCGCAGGAGGCCGCTTGAACCAGTGCGGCACCGGTGTTCATGTAGACGCAGGCAAGAATTGCCTCGATCGCCGCGACTTTCGTTCCATCAACAGATGAGGCTCGGCCGTTCAGCATCAACACCTTGAATCGTTCGAGCTCATCGACGAGTCTTGTCAAGATTTTTGAGCTGCCGCCGGGATACTTCTTCAATTCTTCAATGGTCTCAACAGCAACGCCATAGGCCTCAGCATTGGGCTTCAGCACATCGACAACATCATTGGCAAAATCAACCGCGACGAGAAACGCGGTCTGACTGGGTACGATATTGGCAAGGCCCACGAAACGGACGACATCTGCCTTGTTGACATTCGCGGGAGCCGCAGTGAGGACATCGAGAGCAGTTGCCTTGGTCTTTCCATTGAAGATCTTGACCAACTCAGGCCCCGGGATGGCGCCACAAGAGATACTCCGTGCTGCGGTGACGATATCAATCCACGGTAGTTCGACGGCTTTTTTCGCGTTAAGTCGCCGCTCGATGGAGGCTGAGAAGTCAACCTCAACCACCGCTGCATTACTTGTAGCCAGCCCGATTGCGAAATAAGCCGTGACGGAACTGCCGGAACTAGGAAAGGAAACGACATTCACATAACCGTCGTCCGTTTCCTGAGCACTATAATTGCTCATCCCGGGGCCGGACATATTAAGCCCACCGGAATTTGCGCCGGTGTAGGGAATATCGAAGTTGATCGTCAGATATGTCTGATTATCGCTGAAGTAATAGACGACCGAGCCCTGGGTTCCCGTGGCCGAGCCTTTGGCCCCTTCGGCATAGAAGGTGGCGGTCTGACCACTGGCAATCTGAGTGGGAGGATTGTTGCCCCACTTTCCCCAGGAAAGATTGTTAGAATTCAAGGTCAGTATACCACTGGTCGTGTTTTTCACATTCATGTGGCATTGCATATTCTCAGACATGATTGCCTCCTCGTGTGTGAATCAATCGCCTCAGGACTGAACCCGGTTTCTCCGATCGGAGCGGCGCTCTTCCGTCGGTATGCGGAAACGTTTTTTCATGCGCCATGCCGGAAATGATCAGGTTGTATTGGCTGCCATCTGGTCTGCGAGCCTGCCCAGACTGGAGCGCCCGAGAATGTCACTTAAGGGAAACTCTCGTCCCCAGCGCTCCGCCAGGAGAAGCTGCAGTTCAACAGCCATGAGTGAATCGATGCCCTTACGCGCCAACACGTCTTGCTCGGTAAACGTAGAGACAGGCAGGCCGGAAATCTGCGCGGCGCAATCAGCAAGATCCTTAAATGCCAGCCGATAGCGTTCCGCCACACTGAGAGTGGCCCGTTCTTTTGGGGAGATGACAGCTGCCTGCTTCAACCGGCGATCATCCGGAAGCAGGGACTGAAACATCCAGACTTGCCGCCGGTGGCTCTGCGCAAACTTGGCCCAGTCGATGCCGGCGCAATACAGCATGCTTTGCGGGCGGCTGACGAGATCCGCCAGAAGAAGCCTCCCCTCCTCCGGTGTGATGGGCAACAACCCATGAAGAGCGAAAAACTGCGCGAGACGATCGCTTGCCGCCATGCCGACGGACCATGGCCCCCAACCGATACTGAGAGCCGGAATGCCCCGCATCTCAAGTTGCCGGACAAATGCGTCCAGATAGCAGTTCGCAGCCGCATAAGCCGATTGACCATAGGCCGGAAACAGACCGGAAACCGAGGAATGCACCAGACATAGATCGAGTTTGGCATCGTCGGAATAGACGGCATCAAGGGCGTCGATCACGTTCAACAGGCCCAGAACCTTCGCGCCGAAAACATGGTCGAAATCGCGCTGACGCGTTTCTCGAAGCGGACGGTCGGAAATCGCACCGGCGGCGTGAACGATGCCCCGAATGGCGGGAAATCCTGCCTCCGATAAGCTGGCCAAAGCGATCCTGCAGGCCTCAGCGTCCGCAAGGTCGAACCCCAACGGCAACACCCTGACGCCTCGGGCCTCAAGCTCATCCAGCCAATCGATCCGTTCACGCAACACTGGATCGGTCTCCTGCTTCCAGGTGGAGCGCGGTGGCAATGGCGTCTGCCCGAACAGCACCAGGAACCGAGCACCGCGATCGACCAGATACTCCGCGCTCGACCAGCCGAGCGCGCCGAAGGCGCCCGTTACGAGATAACTCGCATCGCGCCGCAGCCAAACCGGACCTCCGCCTTCCGTTGCCGGTGCTCGAACGAGATCGGGCGTCCACCAAAGGCCTTCACGACGCAGGAACTGGGTCTGTGCCGGCCGCGTGTTCACAAGATTGAGAAGCGCTTGCGACCAACTGCCAATGTCCGTGTCTTCAAGATCGACCAGTCCCCGCCACATACCATCGCCTTCGGCATCGATCAGGGTTCGACCAAGCCCCCACAATGCGGCCTGGACCGGATCGGCAGCCGCCGGTCCATGGGCGCCGCGCGTGATCAGCCAAAACTCGGATCCGCCTGCAGCCCTCTCCGCCTGCTCGGCGCAATGCCGTCCGAAAAGTGCCAAGGCCTGGAGTTGTTCGATCGGCCCGAGGGTCCGCCAGTCGAGAGCCTGGAAATCCACCACCGCCAGGGGTTCGGCCGCGTCGGACGTCTGGAGCCGCCGATAGGCATCGACAACGGACACGGCGGCATCCGCCAGAAGGACATTCTCCCCACGCCCGGCCAAATACGCGCCGAACGCCGCGGCCACACCGCCGCGATCTCTCCAGATCAGCCACCGTCTTGGCTTGACGGCAAGCAAAGGGAAAGCACGGTCGTCCACCGGCTTCCATTCAAGAGAGACGACGAGATCCCTTGGTTGTTGTCCGCCACGAAGAGCAGACGGTACAGGCACTGTTTGAGCGGTAACGGCACTGAGCCGAACAATGAGCGCACCACCAGCGGCGCGAATCTCGAGGTCGGCAACAGATTCACAGGCATCGCGCCTGACAAGGACGGCTCTAGCCGTAAGGGGAAAATCGGCGTCACTAACGGCACGATCAAGGGTTACGTCGGCGATCGAAACCGGAAGGCGCTCGCGCCTTTCCTCCAACCCCTCCTTGTGCCGAGAGGCAAGCTCCAGGGCCAGCATGACCTGCAATCCGGCATCCAGAACCGCAGGCGGAATAAAACACCCCTCGACCGCCATCCCATCAATCAATCCGACAGCGCCGGCAGGTCCGATCCTGACCCAGCGCAAACGTCGAAAGGCCGGACCATAGTCAAATCCGAGAGCGGCCAGATTCTTGTAAAATTCGTTTGCGTCCTGTCTCACCTCGTCCGGGCTCCCGTCGAGTTGAGACGACCGTTCTTCACCTGGATCACTGTTGAGGATGCGTGGACGCAGCGCAACGCAGTGCGCTTCGGCCACCAGAGCGCCCTGCCCACTCCAGATGCTTACCATCCCGCTCTTTTTATCGAGCCGAGTCGTCAGCCGGGCATCGGCCTCACCTGAGAGGATGACGCCACGATGCAGGCGCAGACGCGACAGGCCAACCGTTCCGTCCGGCATGGATTGCCGCAGCGCCGCATGCATCATCTCGATAAAAGCAGCCATCGGCATTCGTGGCTGCCCCAGAACAACATGATCCGTAAGCGCAAAGGAAATCAGATCGGCCTCATCGACATCCCAGACATCAGGAGTTTCCGACCGCGCATATCCAAGGAAAGCAGAAGCTGGCACTGCAAGTCGCAGATGCTGTTTTTCGCTGCTTTCCGCCCAATAGCGGGCTTTGCGCCATTGGAATCCCGGAAGAGGTGCCGGCATGGATCCCGGCTCTGCAGGACTGCCGAGCAACGCCGACCAGTCCGGCTGCGCAGCGCCACTGACCTGAACCCGGCCCAGGCATTCCGCGAATGCCAATGTCTCGGAATAGTGACGGCGCAGCGTGCGGATCAGGCTGATTTTTGAAGATCCCAACGTTTCCTGCATATAGGCGGAGAGAACCGGATGGGCGCTGATTTCCAGCACGGCACATGTATCCTCCGACACCAACTGGCGGAAGGCCGGAAGAAAGGCCACTTTTTCGCGCAGGTTACGCCACCAGTATTCGCCGAACTCAAGCGCCTCCACTGTTTCGAGCAATCCCCCGGTTACGGTGGAATAGAGAGGCAGGCGCATGGAGCTGAAGCGAAGATCTTTGATGGCAGCGCGAAACTCCGCCTCCAGTTGCTCCGTCAAAGCGCTGTGATAAGGCACATCGACATCGAGCATCCGCGCATGGATGCCTTCCCGTCGGAGGTCCTCCAGCAGCGCGGCAATCTCCAGATTATCGCCCGATACCGTAACCGCGGAGGGGCTGTTGATTGCTGCGAGGCACACGCCCCGAGCCTGTGCGAGTGGAGCAACCACCTCCTCGCCAGCGCTGACAGCCGCCATGCCGCCGCGGCCGGAGAGTTTTCCAAGCAAACGGGCCCGATGGAAGATCAGCGTGATGGCCGTCTCCAGATCGATCGCTCCGGCTATGTGAAAAGCGGCGATTTCGCCGACGCTGTGCCCACAAACTCCCCCGTCGGGATGCAGCCCAAAGGACATCAGCAAGCGGGCAAGAGCGATCTGAAAGAACAGATTGATAGGCTGCGCCAGGCGGGCCGGCAACCCATCTGCGTCCCCCGGATAGGCAGCGACTTCGGCAAGAAGCGACTGTCCTGCCACCCGCCGATAGAGACTGTCGCATTCTTCAATAACCTCAGCGAACACGGGAAAGGCTGCCGCAAGTGCGGTTCCCATCCCACGCCATTGCGGCCCCATGCCGGAAAAGACCCAAGCGGTCCCGCTCGCCGCGACGTCCCGCGCGCCCTGGATCCAGGCCCGGGCCTCGGGACGATGGCAATAGTCCCGTAGCCGTGCGATCAGCTCGTCACGGGTTTCAGCAGCAATGGCGAGGCCGTAACCGCTCCAATCACGCTGGTAGACCATAGCCGAGCATGCCGCCGCGGCATCGAACTGTTCGGATTGTGCCTCGAGAAAATCGGCAAAGGCACTGGCCTGCAGCGGAAGATGCTCTTTTGTCGGCCCGGACAGAAGTGCAACAAGCGGCAATTTCCCCCGTGGGGCAGGCTGTAAGCGCGAGGGTCGGTATGGCGAAGGAGCACGCCGCGCTGGCGCCGGACCAAGAATGACATGGGCATTCGTACCGCCGAAACCGAAAGCACTGACGCTTGCATAGGGCTGATCATTCGGCCACTCGGTCGTCTCCAGCGGCAGTCGCAGACCCAGATCGTCCAAGGACAGATCCTCCGGGCTGCGCTCCCAGTGCAAATGACGCGGAATCATGCGCCGCCGCATACTCAGGACCGATTTTATCAGTCCGGAGATCCCTGCGGCCGCCTCGGCATGACCCATGTTGGTTTTGACCGAGCCGACCAATAGCGGCCCCTTGCGACGCTGACGCCCCAAGGTCTTGCTGAGGGCAAGAAGCTCGGCCCGATCTCCCGCTTTGGTTCCCGTCCCGTGGGCTTCGGCAAAACCAATGGCATCCGGGGAAAGACCCGATCGATCCAGGTTGCCGGCAATCAGGGCCGTCTGCGCATCGGCACTGGGGAATGTGACACCAACCGATCCGCCATTCTGGTTGACCGCGGTTGCCTCGATGACGGCGAGCACCGGCCATCCCTCCGCAAGAGCTCGCTCAAGGGGTGCTAGCAGCGTCAGACCAACCGCTTCGGAACGAACGTAGCCGTTGGCCCGATGATCGAAAGCCCGGCAACGACCGTCCGGCGAGAGGAAACCGCCTCGGCTTTCCAACGCTGTGTAGTAGGGCGAAAGCTGCAGCTGCACCCCGCCAGCAAAGGCCAGCTCGCTCTCGCCGGCGGCTAGGCTGTTGACCGCCAGGTGGAGCGCGACCAGCGACGACGAACACGCCGTGTCGACCGTCATGCTTGGGCCTGTGAGCCGCCAGCAATAGGACAACCGATTGGATAGAAGCGTCTGGGTTACCCCCGTCGCACTGTGAACCGTCGAAACCGTGTTTTCGCGGTCGCCCAACTGCAGCAACAAATAGTCCTGCGTAAAGGCGCCGACAAAAACGCCGACAGGACGTCCAGCCCAATGGGAAGGCCGAAACCCTGCGCCTTCCCAACAGCGCTGCGCCGCCTCTAGCAACAGCCGCTGAGAGGGGTCCATAGTCTGGGCTTCGCGGGGAGATATTCCGAATGCGACTGGATCGAACAGATCGATCTGATCCAGGAAGCCTCCCCATGAGGATATATGCGTCACCCCCCGTGCTGCGCCGGCGTGATGATAACGTTCGGCTCGCCAGCGACTGGCAGGGACCGGTTGTATCAGATCGCGCCCCTGCACAAGGGCC
Organism: Rhizobium sp. RCC_161_2; assembly: GCF_041355235.1. NCBI lineage: Bacteria > Pseudomonadati > Pseudomonadota > Alphaproteobacteria > Hyphomicrobiales > Rhizobiaceae > Rhizobium > Rhizobium sp. RCC_161_2. Next base: position 709,969 of record NZ_JBFUPL010000002.1, read on the forward strand.
GTCCAAAGCGCTTCCAAGTCACCAGCCTCGCCAGGAAAGCGTCCGTCCATGGCGATAATGGCGATCTTTGGCATGACGGCATCCTCTAAGGCTCGACCAAGAATGTCGACGCCAATAGCAACGCATCAGCCTCAGCATCCTCATCCCCTCCCGCCGTCGTCGTGGTGGTTACCACCGTATTGGTGGTCACGGACTTGGCTCCTGTGGGTGCCACCACAGTCGGCGGCACAGTTGGCGTCGCGCCGTCGGCGGGGACCGGGAGGCCGTTTTCTGCTACAAGATTTTCTGTTTGCCGCGCCTGGGACTGGACCGAGTTTACCGGACCAACAACACTGGAATTCGAGGTACCGGGAGCGGGTGGCTTCGGATCAATGAGGCCTTCAGGGTCGCTAGCACGATTACTGGAATTCTCGAGGTCGTCGGCTGAACGAGAATTCCGATTTTCAACATTCTCCCGATTTTCGACATTGTCGTTATTCTGGTCACCATTTTGTTCGGCGCGCTGATTGTTTTCAACTCGGGACGAAGCGTTATCATTTTGATCGCCGTTAAGGTTGGGCCGCAGCGGTGACGGGCGTTCAACTATTGCCTCCGGCTCCGACACGTTCGCGGCGCTTCTCGCATTCGCATAAGCTTCTCCGATGTTGATGGCGCCACAGATGGTCCCGACAACACCTCCGCCAATTCCAAGCGAGACAGCCAATGTGTTATGCTTGTACGCGGTTGATACCCCAGCTGCGATAGCAGTACCCCCCGCCGCCATCCAGCACACCCCTCCGGCCACACCGATCGGGACATGTCCGCTGGGATCGATATAGCTTGCGGGACTATTGAAGACATATGCATTGTCGTTCAACGCGTCCTGCCGCAAGGGCGACCCAGCCAATCTGTCGTCAGCGCGATTGAAGCGCCCGTAGATCGGATGGAAGCTGCGGCTTCCCATCCAGTAGAGGCCCGTATAGCTATCCAGCTCCTTGCCAGTATAGAGATAATAGGGCGAATTCACTCCGCCGGTGGCAGTAACCTCTCCCAACGGCGAGTAGGCGAAGCTTGATACCGGCGTGCCCGACGCATCCGATGTCAGAAGCGTACTGAACTGATCGTCTGTGTGGAGATAGACTTGGCCACCTTGACTGGCGCTGCTTCCCCATTGTGCGAAAGCCATTTGCCGGGCGGAAAGTGTCTTGATCGGGGATGATGTCCCGTTGGCGATGACATCCATATACCAGGGCGATACGTAAATCTTACGCGACCCGTCAGGCATGATCGATGCGATATGCCGCCCGGCATAATCATAGCTGTAACCGGCGCCTACCTGATCTCCGGTCTTCAGAGCATTGGTCATTTGGCCGCGTATATCGAACGCCATGGTCATAGCAGACTGCCCGGAAGGCGCAAGCGTGGTCATATTTCCCATCGTGTCGTAGGCTGCGGTAAAGCCGTTCGTGCCGACAGCGGAAAGAGCCTTGCTCCCTGAATAGGTATAGGAGCTTCCCTGATAGCCGGTCATGTTGCCGGCATCGTCATATGAAAAATCAGTCGTGTTGCCCGTCGTGGCATCGGTGACGCCTGCCAGGCGCAACCCGGAATATTCATAGGAAAAAAGGGATTTCGGTTGGCCGTTGGTCGTATCATCGACCGCCAGCAACTGGCCCAGCTTGTTCCATCCGAAGCCGCGCCCGAGCAAAACGGACTTGCTCGCATCGGTGACGGTCAAAGCAAGGATCGTTTGATCGATGCTGCGGGTATAGTTTGTCGTGACGCCGTTGCCATATGCCACGGTGTTGGCCGCTCCCGTCGCCGAATAGTTCGAGAAAGTCGCCGAGGCCCCGTTTGCGAGGCTGACTGTTGAAAGCCGCGACCCCGAAAAGGTATTGGTGATCACGCTGCTATCGGGATTGGTAACCTGGGTAAGTCGCCCCAGCGGATCGTAGACTTGCTCAGTATTATAAGCGCTCGCAACGCCTGCGACCTGCAGCTTCGTCTGGGCCAGCTTGCCGTAGGCCGTGTAGGAATAGCCGTATTGGCTCTGAACTGTTTTGGCACTGTCCTGAAGCGAAGCACTGGTCAGATGGTTCTGGCCAAAGGCGACCGTTGGATCATCATAAGTATAGGACCGTTGGTGGCCGTCGGAATCGATTGTCGTCAGGGGACGGCCGATCCGGTCGTAGGAATAGGTGAAGCTTCCGTTCGGCTGCGTCTGGCTTCCGAGAAATCCGGATGTCAGATAGGAGCTTGTCGTGGTTCCGCTTGTGGGATCCGTTTGCGTGATCACGCGGCCAAGCGAATCATAGCCCATGTTGTAATTCAGCGTCGTGCCATTCTGCGTGACCGGAGATGTAAGGCCGGTCTGCTGCCCGATCAGATTATATTGGAACGTCGCCTGGCTAGCGATCCCCTGGAAGGCGGTGGCTACCGGAAGCGACCTGTTCTTGGCATAGGCATAGTCGACCGTCACGGCGTTAGCATATGGCGTCCCCGCCGCCGAGGTGGTCACGACCTGCGAGCCGGTGGTGGTCGCGGTATAGCCCTTTGTCGTTGCGACCTGGTCGGTACCGTTTGCACCGAATGGCTGCGTCGTTTGCAGCGGCCGTCCCAGGACATCATATTCATTGGCGACAAACTGCGCCGTATCTCCCTTGAAATAGGGAACCGCGGCCATTTTTATCTTGTTGCGCTCGGCATAGGCGAACGCACCTATGATTGTCTGGGTCTCGCCCGGATTGGCCATGACACCGACACTTCTGCGTCCCAACCCATCAAATGACCAGCCGCCCGACACAGTGTTGCGTTCGGAGCCCGTCGGCCAGTCAGTGAGCTGGCTAAGGTTCACGACGGGAAGTACCTCTTTGAACCAGACATGGGAATAAGCTCTCAGCGTCAACACGTTATTCGAAGGCGCTTGACCCACGACAAACGATGAGGCGCATGGCGTATCGAAATTGCCGGTCGTCCGGTTATCCGGATATGGCCCTTGTTCTGCGGATAACCGTCCAAAGTCGTCGAAGCAGGTGACCCTGGTGACATTGTTGGGATCGGTGGAAACCGAGACCTTGCCGAAACGAGGATCATAACCGTATTGCCACGTCAGCGAATGAGACGAACTCGTCGTGGTCGTCTTGATGACAGGATAGGTTTCGTAAGTGGTATCATAGGTGGTTGTCGTCACGGCGCCGGCGGGCGTCGTCGCAGTCAGCTGGTTTCCGAAACCGTCATAGGTATAGTTGTTGGTGAGAAAGATGTTGTTCTGATCGTCCCAGCTTCCCGATGAAAGAGGATTGTAGTTCGCGTCGTACGTCGTGCTCGACAGAGAGAAATCTGTTCCGTTCTTGAATTGACTGATCGTGGTTAGATCGTTGCCCGACGAGATTTTCACATATGTCGGAACCCCCAAATGCCATTTGGTGGTATCGTTGATATAGGCCCCAAGCGTATAGACGACCTTCGAAGGGTCGACTGGATTGCTGCTGGCATCGACCAGATTCTGCTCTGCCTTGACTGTGACATTGCCATAGTCGTCATAGCTGTAGGCCGTGCCGATCTGATGCGCAATCGAGCACTGATTATAGGCAATCTTCTGATTTTCGCTCTTGTTGATCAACCAAATCGGCGTCGCCTGCTGCGAGCTGCTGGTGGCTGTCTGGACCTTCTGATAGCTGCTTGCCCTGCCAGCGAAAGGCGTTCCGTCCGTGCCACAGGTGGTGCCGCTTCGATCGTAAACCGTTGAACCCGCACTCTTACCCGTGAAGGGAAAGACCTGAAGGTAGGAATGAACCTTACGTCGATCGCCTGAGCCATTATCGACCACGGTTTTTGCAAATCCCATCCAGCCGCGTCCGCTGGTGTCGAAAAGCCCATTCTGATAGGAAAACTGGCTTACGTAGTCGAATGCGAGGGCCCTCGGCACCTCCGGATTATCCTTCACCTCCATAGAACTGACGACATGATAGAAGCCGCCAAGCTGTGCCGCCGATCGGAATGTCGAGACGCTGCCACCTTGCTGGATCGGAGGATAATTCTGGAATTGGCTAAGAGCAGTCGGCTTCGTCTCCTGGTAGACCGCCGCATCGGACAGCGGCGCATAGGAGATATTGTAGCTGCCACCGGCGGAACGCAGCGCACCCGTCATCATGTCGGGCATCGGACCACCGGCAATACCCACATAAACGTTAGTATCGCCAATTCCGACCATATCCGTCAGCCCATCGGCATTGGCGTCACCCATAAGGCGGGTTGTCGTCGTTGCCCCTCCGCCACCGGTATTTGGCCAGGGCAATGAGTTGTTGTTCCAGACGTTGTCGATGAAGCCGTGGCCATTGGAAATCGACGCGATGACACCGTTTACCGTAACCCCGACAAGGTCGGCCAGACCATCACCGTTGACATCGGCCAACATGCGTTGGTTAGAAGCGCTCCAGTTGCCTCCTGCGAAGGTGGTGTTCCAGACCTCGGTGTTGTCGAAGCCGGCTCCCGTCGACAAGGTCACATAGACCTTGTCGCAAAAGGCGATGATGTCGGACAGGCCGTCGCCGTTGACGTCGGAGATCATGATCGGCGTCGTCGCGGTGACCGGTTGCTTTTGGCATAGGGCGCCGTAGTTCTGAGTTCCCCAGCCGCTCGTGTCAAAGCTCGAGCCCGTTGAAAGTGCCACTTGAATAGCCTGATTGTTGCCGATAACGATCAGATCGGCACTTCCATCGCCGTTCATATCCGTCAGCTTGGAATTGCCGCCGGATACGCCGAAGCCGGTGATCCATGGTTGCTGGGCCGAAAATGTCCCGTCACCCGCTCCCAGCGCCACCCAGGCTGTCCCATTCTTGACGCCAACGATATCCATGATGTGATCACCATTGACGTCACCGAGCATCACCGGATCATTTGCCGTCCACCCCTGGGACGAGCTGAAATAGGGAAGCGTGGAGCCAGTCATGTTGAAACTCGTCCCGTCGGATAGGGCCGAAACCACGCCTGTGCTCGAGAATGCGACGATATCGGCAAGACCGTCGCCATTGATGTCGGCGACCATTCTCTGGCTGGTCGACCAGCCTTGACTGGCCGAAAAATTGTTTATCCATTGTGTCGGAGCGCTGAATGACGAGGCGCTGCCCAGCGAGACCTGCACTCCACTGGAAGAGCTGAAGCCGACGATATCGAGAAAGCCGTCGCCGTTGGCGTCAGCGACCGTGAACGGCGCCGATGTGCCATTCCAACCCTGGGCCTTGCTGAACGCATTGGCGAGCCAGTCTTGCTTGCCGCCCGTATAGGCAAGTGCCCCATCGCTGTAGGTGAATGTCGTCGGCGACAGCGGCACGGCCGAAGTCAACGAGTAGCGGGCAACCGATATCAGCCGCGAGCGATTGGTCGCTGCGCTGGTGTCATAGGTCAACCGATAGTCGCTGACGAGGCTCTCGCCCACGAAGGTCTGTATATGACTGACGCGGGCGCTCATCAGCACGACCGAACCGCCGATATATATGCGCTGCGCTTCCGGATTTGCCTCATAGGTGAACCGGACGAAGCGATCGGCCTGATGCGATCCATTGGCCGTATAGGCAATCTGCAGCGGATAAGCCCGATAGTCGGAATTTCCGCTCTGAAGCGGATCGGTCGTGTAACTGAAATCGATGATGTTGCCATTGGCATCGGTCTTGCGGTTGATGGCCCAGGACCGCACATCATCTCGGTCTTGAGCAAGGATGCGACTGTCGCTGGTGTCGCCAAATTCCATCACGCTGCCGTCCGAGGCCTGCACGGAAAAGGACTGGGGCCCGCTTCCTGCGGTGCCGCTCGCCGTCGCGATCTGCCAGCTCTCGAGTTCGGTCCGGTAGACGCTGCCGACCGCACCATAATCCCCGTTGGTCACAATGAGACGCTGTCCCTGAAGCGCAAAGCGGTCATTGCTGTTATAGGCTATCGTACCGTTCACCCCGTCGATCGCAGCGATCCGTTTGGTGCGTTCAATGGTCGGCAATCCAGCGAGCGCCCAGCCAACACCGACTATACCACTCTGCTGCTGGCTATTGTAAGTAATTGCAATTTTGGGCTGTGATCCGTTGATCCCAGGCGGCAGTTCGATCGGAACGCTAAAGTTGAAGGCGCCATTCTGATCGACGTTCGTCTTCTCCCTCATTGTACCAGGTACCGAGGATTGCGCCGTAGCCGGCATATAGCTGGCGAGCCCGAACGTCAATGACATTAGACCCGAAATCACTAGCCGGATCAGATATATACGATATGAATTTCTCTTTCGAAGGGGGAGTTTTAGGCCAATATGCGAATCGCTTTTGATTGCGGATTTGAGCATCTCATCCCCCCAAAGCGCGTGCTTCATTCAATTTAATATATAATATTACTAATATTAGATACAGACATGAATGTCAATAATCATATTCTATCGTCGGATGTAATTTTCTTAATCTCTTCACACCCGGCTTATCGGCACGCGCGCCAAGCCAAACCACCCACAATAACGTGGCCTAGCCGCGCGGATTGCGCTGCATCGCACTGTCGCCGACGCACGGATTGGATATTGATTGCTCTATCTCGGAATTGGCTGCTGACAAGATTGGAACTTACGAATTTCAACTTCGATTCAGAAAGTTCGCCACCATGCCGCCTACTGGTGACAACAGTCCGCAGGCACCACCCGCCCCTTGGGTATTGCCGTTCACGATCATATTATCATCGGCAAGAACCGCCACATCAGCCTCAGACGCTGCGATTGTTCTAAATCGCTCGTCTCAGCACAAGAAAATACTCATATCATTTTATTTTATTTGACGTTTTCCTTGTGAATAGCGCCACCGGATGCTGACTGCACCCTTCCATCTCGAATCCACGATCTCCGTCTGCGTTTTTCAGGTAGGCGTCAGGATGATCTGACAAAAGGACAATGCCTCCAGATCGGCATGCCTGCCGAAGGAAGCCGTTGTTTTGATTGCGCCTTATCATTCCTGGTTCGACGCTCACGGAGATTACATGCTGAAGACCTCATCGCCGCTTATTCGTCGCTTGCGCCGTATTGGCCGCGGTGTGACCCTCGCACTCTCCCCCTTCGCGCTGATAGCCGGCGGCTTCTACGCCCATATGCTCTGGACGACGAACTTCCATCCGGTCATCGCGGGCGAGGTCTACCGCTCATCGCAGCCGTCGGCGTCGACAATTGCCGAATTGCAGAAGCAATATGGCATCAAGACCATCATCAACCTGCGCGGCAACAATACCGGCCACGCCTGGTATGACAGCGAAGTCGCCCAGGCCAAGGAACTGAATATCGATCACATCGATTTCCGCATGTCCTCCGCCCACGAACTGACGCAGGCCCAGGCCGCCCAATTGGTCGAGATCATGCGCAACGCGCCGAAGCCGCTGTTGATCCACTGCCAGGCGGGTTCAGATCGCACCGGACTGGCTTCGGCCCTCTATCTCGCCGCGATTGCCAAGACCGGCGAAGCGACCGCGGAGAGCCAGATGTCGATCATTTACGGGCACCTGCCGTTTTCCTTTACCCGCGCCTATGCGATGGATCGGACGTTTGAAAAGCTGGAGCCGTGGCTCGGCCTTTCAAACTCCTGAGTATCGGGCCTTTCCCGTTAGATAATCTGTAACATTGAGCAGCTACCGGTTGACGGACAGCATGTTGCATTGCGACATTGATTCCGTAATCAAACATCCGAGGCTTCCCGATGGACCAATTCGATCTCCTCGTCGTGGGTAGCGGCCCTGCCGGCCGCAGAGGCGCTATTCAAGCCGCCAAGCTCGGCAAGAAGGTGCTTGTGATTGAACAGGGCAAGCGTGTGGGCGGCGTTTCCGTTCACACCGGCACCATTCCGTCAAAGACGTTGCGCGAGACCGCACTCAACCTCTCCGGCTGGCGCGAGCGCGGCTTCTATGGCCGCGCCTATAGGGTCAAGCAGGAGATCAGCGCCGAGGACCTGCGCCGCCGCCTGCTGATCACGCTTGATCATGAAGTCGAGGTGCTGGAGCATCAGTTCGCCCGCAATCGCGTGCAGCACATTCGCGGCAAAGCGAGTTTTGTCGATTCCCAGACCATGCAGGTCGTCAAGGACGATGGCGAAGTCATTCATGTCACCGGCACCAGCATCCTGCTTGCGGTCGGCACCAAGCCATTCCGTCCGGACTACATGCCCTTCGACAACAAGACCGTTCTCGACAGTGACGAGCTGCTGGAGATCGAGACGCTGCCCCGCTCGATGGTCGTCATCGGCGCCGGCGTCATCGGCATCGAATATGCGACGATCTTCAGCGCGCTCGACACGCAGGTGACGCTGATCGATCCGAAATCAACCATGCTCGACTTCATCGACAAGGAGATCGTCGAGGATTTCATCTACCAGCTTCGCGACCGCAACATGAAGCTGCTGCTCGGCCAGAAAGCCGAGAAGGTCGTCCGCCAGGACGGCAAGGTGGAGCTGACGCTCGACAATGGCCGCCGCCTTGTTACCGACATGGTGCTGTTTGCCGCCGGCCGCATGGGCGCGACCGATACGCTGAACCTTGCCGCCGCCGGTCTCGAGGCCGACAGCCGCGGCCGCCTGAGCGTCAATCCGGAAACCTTCGCCACCAACGTGCCGCATATTTTCGCGGCAGGCGACGTCGTCGGCTTCCCGAGCCTTGCCTCCACCTCGATGGAACAGGGCCGCATTGCCGCCCGCGTCGCCGTCGGCGCCATCGCCAAGGAGCCGCCGAAATACTTCCCCTATGGCATCTACGCCGTGCCGGAGATCTCCACCTGCGGCCTCTCCGAGGAAGAGGTCAAGGAACGCCACATTCCCTATGAATGTGGCATCGCCCGTTTCCGCGAAACATCGCGCGGCCATATCATGGGCCTCGACACCGGCCTCCTAAAGCTGATCTTCTCCCTAAAGACCCGCCGCCTGCTCGGCGTCCACATCGTCGGCGAAGGGGCGACCGAACTCGTCCATATCGGCCAGGCCGTGCTGAACCTCAAAGGCACGGTCGAATATTTCGTCGAAAACACCTTCAACTACCCGACGCTTGCCGAAGCCTACAAGATTGCCGGCCTGGATGCTTGGAACCGGATGGGTGATATCAAGTCGGAGCTTTGAGAGGGGTTGCGGAAATTGCAGGGTAGCCCTCTCCCCGTTTTACGGGGAGAGGGAGTTTTTCTTTTCCCTTATCAACTCAACAGAAAAGGCCCCGCCGCGAACGGCAGGGCCTGATTTCATTGCAAAATAGAACCGATTATTCGGCGCTGTCTTCAGCAGCCTTCTTCTTCGGAGCAGCCTTCTTCTTCGGAGCGGCGGCTTCTTCGCCTTCGGCAGCGGCTTCCGTTGCTTCGGCCTTGGCAGCCTTCTTCTTCGGAGCAGCCTTCTTTGCAGCCGGCTTGTCTTCGGATTCGTCGTCAGCCAGCAGTGCTTCCTTGGAAACGGTCTTGTCGGTGACGTCGACTTCGGTCAGCAGGTGGTCGATGACCTTTTCTTCGAAGATCGGCGCGCGCAGGTTGGCGGAAGCGCCAGGCGTGTTGCGGAAGAAGTCCAGGATTTCCTTTTCCTGGCCCGGGAACTGCTGGAGCTGAGCGTAGAGCGCGCGCTGCAGTTCGTCTTCGCTGACTTCGACGCCGGCCTTTTCGCCGATTTCGGAGAGAACGAGGCCGAGGCGAACGCGGCGTTCAGCCAGCTTGCGGTACTCTTCGCGAGCCTTTTCTTCCGTCGTGTCTTCGTCTTCGAAGGTCTTGCCCGATTCGGCGAGATCGGTCTGGATCTGGCGCCAGATACTGGCGAATTCGGCATCGACCAGCTTCTGCGGCGTGTCGAACTGGTACATCTCGTCGAGCTGGTCGAGGATCTGACGCTTGACCTTCTGGCGGGTAACCGAGCCGTACTGGCTTTCGATCTGGCCGCGAACGATTTCCTTCAGACGGTCAGCCGATTCGAGGCCGAGCTTGGAGGCGAGTTCGTCATTGATTTCGACTTCGCCGGGAGCTGCGACTTCCTTGACGGTGATGTCGAAGGTGGCTTCCTTGCCGGCTAGATTCTTGGCCGGGTATTCAGCCGGGAACGTCACGGTGATGGTCTTCTCGTCGCCAGCCTTGACGCCGACGAGCTGCTCTTCGAAGCCCGGGATGAAGCGGTTGGAGCCGAGAACCAGCTGGGAATCTTCGTCCTTGCCGCCGTCGAAGGCAACGCCGTCGACTTTGCCGAGGTAGTCGATGGTGACGCGGTCGCCGTCGGCGGCCTTGCCCTTCTTGGCTTCGTAGCTGCGAGCGCTTTCAGCGATCTTCAGGATCTGCTCGGTGACTTCGTCTTCGCCGATCTCGGCGACTTCGCGGGTGACCTTGACGCCCTTGACCGACTTCAGTTCGATCGCCGGGATAACTTCGTAGGAGAGCGTGAATTCGAAATCGGCTTCAGCGGCGAGGATCTTTTCAGCCTCGTCCTTGTCTTCCGTCATGGCGACTTCCGGCTGTGTTGCCGACTTTTCGCCGCGCTCGGTCAGGATTGCCGGCGGCTGGTCACGAACGATCTCGTTGACGAGGTCGGCCATGATCGACTTGCCGTAGACCTTCTTCAGATGCGCGACCGGCACCTTGCCCGGACGGAAGCCGTTGATACGGACCTTGTCCTTGACCTCGGCCAGGCGCTCGTTCATCCGGCCTTCCATGTCCTTGGCGGGGATGACCACCTTGATTTCGCGCTTCAGCCCTTCAGCGAGCGTTTCGATAACCTGCATTGTCCTACCTTCATTCATGGCGGCCGTGCCCAGACAGCCGTTCGTTTCAGTGAGCACGACGCCGGAAAATCCCGAGCGTGGCTTGGATGCAATTCCTTGTCATTCTGCTAGAGCACCGCGCGTTCGAACGAACGCGCAAAGGCCGCTCTACCTCTTTGAATCCGGAACATCTTATCCGCTTTCAATTTGAAAACGGGATGTTCCAGGCAGAATGGCGCTTCCAACAGCGGGCCAGGAGACAGGCCGTTAAGCCTCTCCCGTCCACAAGGCAGCCTTGGTGCGGGTAGAGAGACTTGAACTCCCACGCCTTGCGGCACCAGAACCTAAATCTGGCGTGTCTACCAATTTCACCATACCCGCGTTCCCAAAACCGCATGGCAATGCCTGCTCATGGGGCCTTCCGGAGCGCGGCGTCTCTATATCACCCGTTTCAAACCACGCAAAGGAAAAATGACGGTTCCACGACCGTCCGCAAAGGTTGTTCGGTTTTATAGTGCAAGCCGGTCAATAAAGCGGCTCTTCATACAGCGGTTCGCCGTCGAGAAGCAGGCTTCTGATGTGGGCAGCGCCATCGGACGAGATCCGGGCCGCGATGGCGACGCGACCGTCATTGCGTGCACTCTCGATATCGCGCCCCTGGCCTTCGGGCACGTAATAGCGCTCAATGCCATAGGTGACCCCGATCATCGCTTGCGACGGATCGGTCGGCTCGCCATCGAAAACATAACCGACGAAAGGCAGGCTTTTGAGCACGACCGTGTCAGGCTTCGGATCGAGCGCTGCGAATGATGATTCGACAATGCCCCAGTAACCGTCGTCCTGCTTCTTCAGGCGAACAGACAGGATCGGAGCATTCACGCCCTTCTTCGGCGGGCCGTCGACCAGCGTCGAGACGGGAACCCGTGAAATGTCGTAGTTCAAGGTAACGTAGTCGCCCCGCAGAAGATCGCGTGGATCGACAGGCGCGGTTTTCAGGAGGACCTCGACACCGCTTCGCAGCCCCCAGGCCCTCTCACCGACCATATAGCCGAGCACGGCGGTCTGCAGGGCGGCAACGATGATCGCGGCGATCCACATGCGACGCGTGAAATTGCCTCCAGCGGCTTTCGTGTCAGCGATCAATGTCATGCCTTGTCCCCCTGCCCGTCACCATGGGAAAATCGCCGCTCCAGCCGGATGACCAGCCAGGCGGCAATCGCAACCAACACGCCGCTGACCAGGAAAAAGCCCGACGTACCGATGATCGAGCCGACCGTTTCGCTGGCGAGATAGAGGATCTCGCAGGCAAAGACGAAATAGGCGAGATAACGCAGGGCACCATTGTCGCGACCACCGAGAATGATCGCGATGATCGCGCTTGCCAACGTTATGAAGGCGAGCACGACGAGCGGCAGCTTGTTTTGAACCCAGATGTCATTCTCAAAAAAACCGCCGGCAATCTCTCCGTGGATCGCCAGGAGGCCGATGGCGGCAATGAGGAAGGCGTAGAAGGCAGGTGCCGCGCCAGCAGTCCGGGCAATCCGCGCCAGGGGTGAAACCGGAAGACTGACCGCCAGAAAGACAATCAAGCCGGCGGCAGCCAGCAGGACGGCAGCCTGCAAACTCTCATATTGCGCGAAAACCCATGTCAGCCAGCCGACGAGCACGATATAGGCGAGATGCCGCACACGGGGCGCATCGACGTATCGCACAAGAGCGATAATGATCGCTGCCATGATCGGCGGTACCCAGGGCATGACACCGTACCACTCACCAGAGTGATCCGAGAGATAGAAGCCGCAGAAGCCCCAGGCGAGAAAACCGGCAAGAGCTGCCTGGGCAGACGAACGAAACAGCGCCGTGGCAATAGCTGCTGCCGCGAACCAGACGATCATCATCGTCAGCACATCGCCGGATATATTGTACATCTGTCCGACCAGCGACATGGCGCCGCCGAAGGTCATCGTCCCAAGAATCAGCAGTGCTGTCGCAACAATCGAGCGTCCGCGCGTCAACAAATACGCGCCGCCAAGATAAAAGGCCCAGATGAGCGCCACGAGCCCAAGGAAGCGAACGATCCTTGGAATCGCTTCCCAATTCGAGGCAACGAAGAGCAGGATCGCCGCACCGACCAAGAGCGCCGCCATGACGGCCAGCACGCGACCGGCGCTGAAGCTTGCGGGCCGGCTGTCATATTCGCCGAGGATTGCCGAGGCCGCCGGCGCGTCGACCAGCCCTTTGTCGACCCAGATCTTCAGATCACGCTCAAGCCTACCCCGATACATCGCGCGCTCCCGACTGCGATTCCCTTACCACAACGTGTCCCATCCCATAATGGAATGCAACCGAGGCCACATGCCCGCATTCCACCCCTTAAAAATTGTCGGCGAGCTGTATCATATTAATGCAGCATTAAGACTCCATTCGCCATTATGCCCAGTGGCGGTTCAATGCCCGACAAAGACATGCGCAATCAACATGCCTCCCATGAAATTATTGCGTTGCACAAATTCAAAAGTCATACTATTTATATCTGACAAGGGACGGCGGTGGCACGCCGCTTCGGCGAAAGCTGGAAAGAGCCTGGGGAATGATTTTCCCATAAGGAATTCGGAGCCGCACACTCCTCCTCCCAGTGCGCTCCGATAGATTGACGACACTCCTCCTCCCAGTCGTCAATCACCACAAATGACGCCCACCGCATCCTCCTCCCGCGGTGGGCGTTATTTTTTTACCCCGATTAAATCGTTTAATCCCCTGAAGATCATCAGTTCTCGCCTGCGTGTCATTTTTTATCGTAACGATGCAAGGCAAGCTGACGCGAGAGCAACAAGAAGCGAGATTTTCGTCGACCCGCCCTCAGCGATCTTTTCGACACAATACGGCTCGAAAGAGATTAAGGATCATGGCAGGACGCGGACAATATCCGGGCAATTGCCCACCAACCGGGCGTAAGTATTTATATTTGGTCGAATAAATGATTCGAGAGCCACCATCACACCGCCGTGATGTGCCCATAAAGCAGCCATCATCTTAGGCAGAACGCTCTTGAGGGTTGCGCTTTATGCATAGGTGACATGAAGCATTCGCGCTTTTAGTTTTCGCGCCGCAGCATATATTTAAATCCATTAGATCGAGGTCGGAACCATTCGCGGAACCGCCGATCTCCAAACCTTCGAAAGGGAATTACGATGAACCTGACCCGCTCCTTCAACAACTGGCGCAAGTATCGTCAGACCGTTACCGAACTCGGCCGCATGAGCACCCGCGAACTGCACGACCTCGGCATCGACCGTTCTGACATCCATCGCGTAGCTCGCGAAGCCACCGGCCGCTAATCGCCGGACTGGCTTCGCCCAACAGCGACAGCCTCACAACGCCCGTTGCGGACAACCGCGACGGGCGTTCTTTTTGCGCGCTATTCGCACCTGCACAATTGGCAGGCTGCTTCCAAGCCATTCGCCACGCGCATGCCGGATAAAATTTAGGCGCTGATGGCTTTTTAGGCGTCACATTGCACAAATGCATAGCAGATGCTTTTTATTCGCACTGCAAAATCAGCGCCCTTATGTATATATGTATCTCAAGCGCTGAGGCGGCAATCGCGCCGCTCGCAACTGACTACTTGAGGACAAGACCATGAACCCGATTCGCATTGCCAAGAACTGGATCAGCTACCGCCGCACTCTGAACGAGCTTGGCAACCTTTCCAGCCAGACCCTGTCGGATATCGGCGTTAGCCGCTACGAAATCCGCAACATCGCTTCCCGTTCTTTCCGTTAATCACAACGGACTGAACGGACTGCCTCAAGACGGCGCCTTTCGGCGCCGTTTTTGATTCCGGGCCTTGCGTAAAGCAATTGGATCATCGGCCTGCCCGTGATAATGACGCGCCCATGACAAAGACCAGCTCCTTTTCTCCCATCCATGTAATCGGCGGCGGCCTTGCCGGCTCCGAAGCCGCCTGGCAGATCGCCCGCGCCGGCGTACCGGTCATCCTGCATGAAATGCGTGGCGTGCGCGGCACCGAGGCGCACAAGACCGACGATCTCGCGGAACTCGTTTGTTCCAATTCATTCCGCTCCGACGATGCGACCAGCAATGCGGTGGGCGTCATCCATGCGGAAATGCGCCTGGCGGGTTCGTTGATCATGACCTGCGCCGACAAGCACCAGGTTCCGGCCGGCGGCGCGTTGGCAGTGGACCGCGACGGGTTTGCGGCGGCGGTCACGCAAGCGGTCGAAAGTCATCCGCTAATCACCGTGGTGCGCGAAGAAATCGAGGGCCTGCCGCCCAGCGAATGGGATCAGGCGATCATCGCCACCGGCCCGCTGACGGCACCTGGGCTTGCCAGCGCCATTCAGGCCGAGACCGGCGCGGATGCGCTTGCCTTTTTCGACGCCATCGCGCCGATCGTCTATCGCGACAGCATCAATATGGACATCTGCTGGTATCAGTCCCGCTACGACAAGGTCGGGCCGGGCGGCACCGGCAAGGACTATATCAACTGCCCGATGGACGAAGCCCAATACAGTGCCTTCCTCGACGCGCTGATCGCCGGCGATGCCGTCGGCTTCAAGGAGTGGGAAGGCACGCCCTATTTCGACGGCTGCCTGCCTATCGAGGTCATGGCCGAGCGCGGACGCGAGACGCTGCGTCACGGACCGATGAAGCCGATGGGCCTGACCAATGCCCATAACCCGACCGTCAAGGCCTATGCCGTGGTGCAGCTGCGCCAGGACAATGCGCTCGGCACGCTCTACAACATGGTCGGCTTCCAGACGAAGCTGAAATATGGCGCACAGGCCGAGATCTTCCGGCTGATCCCGGGCCTTGAGAATGCCGAATTCGCGCGCCTCGGCGGCCTGCACCGCAACACCTATATCAATTCACCAACCCTGCTCGATCGCTCGCTAACACTGAAGTCCCGGCCGGGCCTGCGTTTCGCCGGCCAGATCACCGGCTGCGAGGGCTATGTCGAGAGCGCCAGCATCGGCCTGCTCGCCGGTCGCTTCGCCGCCGCTGAGCGCAAGGGCGAGGCACCGTCCGTACCGCCGGCCACGACGGCGTTGGGCTCGCTGCTGAGCCATATCACCGGCGGCCATATCGTGTCCGACGAAGAGCCCGGCAAGCGCTCCTTCCAGCCGATGAACATCAATTTCGGGCTATTCCCGGAGCTGGAACCTGGTTCGATCGTCAAGCCAGAAGGCGTCAAGCGCTTCCGCGGCAAGGATAAGACGATCATGAAGCGACAACTGATCGCCAAGCGGGCGCTTACCGATTGCGCGGCATGGCTCGGCGTTCAAGCACCAGTCTTCCCGTCGCCTGCGGTCGCCGAGAGCGCCTAAAGCCTTCTCAAGCCTTTGCCGTCGGCATCATTGTCGACGGCTTGGGATTTTCGCCAGCGACATAATTGCCGAGCAGCCAGAGCGACACTTCGGCCGCCTCCGCGGGCGTCACGAATTCAAACGTGCCGTTGTGATGCGGGGCATCGAGGAAATCGATCGTCAAGCCACGGCCGCTCCCCGAATCCTTGGCGCGTGCCCTGCCCGGCTCGATCAGATGAACGCTGTAGTGATTGCGCAGGCTGCGCATGAAACCGGCCTTGTCGTCATGCAGGCGCACGAACACCGCCTGGCCATTGGCCGTCGTTTGCAGTTGCCGGATCGCTTCCGTCGGAAAGGCGCGCCCGAATTCGAGAATGGCAAGACCAGTATCGTGCAAACCGTCTTCCTTATTCTGCGACGTCATGCGCGCTATAAAGAAGGCAAAGAAGACGACGATCGCAAAGAGTGTGCACCAGACGATAATGCCCATGGCGGCTTCTCCAGGAATACGGGCGGCAGTTCGGCAATCTCCATAAACCTCGAGACTTGCGCGAACTTGGTCGATTTCAGATTTTCTTCGTCATGGCAGCAAGCGCCATACGCATCTGCCGGCGCCATTGCGGCGGCTGGAAGGCTTGATCGAACACCCCGACACCCAGCTTCTGCGCGCGTTTCAGCACCGGTTCAGCCAGAACTACCGGCAGGAAGGCTGGAAATACCGCTGGCGCAATAGGGCCAGCTGCCCTTGCCTTCGCCAGATGCTCGCGCCCGAGACCGGCGAAAGCTTCGATGGCCGCCGATATCCGCACCTTGTCCTCACCGGCGAGGAACGTGTCGCGATCGAGACCGGTCGCCGTCAGGATTTCCAGCGGCAGATAAAGCTGCCCGCGACGACGGTGCAGCGGCATAAGCAGCAGCAGTCCGGCAATCGCCTGCGCCACCCCGGCATGGCCCGCGGCATCAGCGGAACGACGGGCGTCGTCCGCCGACAATACCAGGCTTGCAAGCTGGATCAGCGCAGAGGCAGTCTCGCCGGCATAGCCTTCCAGCGTGCCGCGCGTTTCCATCGGATCGTCGTAGAGATCGAAAATGTGCGCATCGATCATGTCGATCAGCGTCTGCGTTGGCAGGCGGTATTGGTCGATCGTTGTGAGCAGTTCAGCGGCGACCGGATTGGCCGCGCTCGATCCATGCGCCTGCCCTTCGAGCAGATCGCGCCAATATTGCATGCGTACCTCGCCCGGCAGCGGCTCATGCACAAGATCGCGGATGCGCGCCAGTTCGGCGTTGAAGGCATAGAGTGCTGCAAGAGCGCCGCGCTTGTCCTCCGGCGCCAGAAGGCAGGCGAGATAGCGGTCGCGATCGGTGTCGCGAAGCGTCGCCAGGCAAAGATCCTGGTTGCTACGGGGCGCAGCGTCTGTCGTCATGCTTGGCCGATCTCTGGTCAAACGGCGATCAGCGCCGCGGCCACGGCGCGCGACTCAGCCAACATGATGTTGAAGGTGCGTACCGCCGCCCCCGTGCTCATCGGATCGGAGGAAATCTGCCTGGCACGCAGCGCCGTCTTCAATTCCGCCGGCAGCGGGCGCAGCTCCGTACCGGTGCCGACCAGAAGCACTTCGATCTGAGCGGCTTCGTCGAGCACCCTCTGAAAATGCGCCGGCGTCAGCGCATCCTCCATCGTCATGTCCCAACCATAGATGCCGGAGGGCAGGCAAAGCAGCGAGCCGCGATGCGACATGTCCGCAAAGCGAAAGCCGCCATTGCCGTAAGCGTCGATCGGCGCGCGGCCGGGAAAATGCGCGCTTCGGATTTCTATACCTTTTGCCACTCTGTCACACCGCTGGTTTTTCTGATTGCATGTCGCTCCCTGCCTGACCCTTGCTTTCGCCGCCGGCCTGGAACTTGTCCGGGCGCAGCTTGAAGACGATCAGGACCGGCGCCGCAATATAGATCGACGAGAAAGTGCCGACCGCAACGCCGAAGAGCAGGACGAAGGTGAAGGAGCGGATCACCTCGCCGCCGAATATATAGAGCGCAAACAGCGCCAACAACGTCGTTGCCGATGTCAGAACCGTGCGCGACAAGGTCTGATTGATCGAGGCATCGATCAGGATCGGCAACGGCATCTGTGAGTAACGCTTGAGATTCTCGCGCATACGATCATAGACCACGACCGTGTCGTTCAGCGAATAGCCGACGATGGTCAGCAGTGCCGCAATGCCGGTCATGTTGAATTCCATGCCCGTCAGCACGAAGAGGCCGAGCGTCAGGATCACATCATGCAGCGTCGCGATGATCGCGCCGACTGCAAACTGCCATTCGAACCGAAGCCAGATATAAATGAGGATCGCCACCAGCGCCGCCAGAACGGCGAGCGACGCTGTCCTGGTGATCTCGCCGGAAACCGAGGGGCCAACCACTTCAACGCGGGAGAAGTCGTAATCCTTGCTCAGTTCATCGCGAACAAGGGTCAGGGCGGATTGTTCGGCATTCTCGCCGCCCTCCTGCGCATGCACCCGGATCACCGCCCCTAGCCGGTCATCCAGCCGCTCGACCTGAACATCACCCGGAATAGTCTGCTGCAAACGCGCCTGAATATCGGCGATGTCGGCAACGCCTTGCTTGGCGCGCACCTCGATGATCGAACCACCGGTGAAATCGATGCCCAGATGCATGCCGACCGCCGCGAAGGCGAGCAAGGTCGCCACGGACAATGCCGCCGATACCGTGAACGTATAGCGGCGGATGCCCATGAAGCGGATATTGGCGCCATCAAAGATGCCGCTGCGAACACCGGCCAGCAGCACGCGCGGCTTGCGATGCGAAATCCAGGCATTGACGAGCGACCGCGTGACGAAGCAGGCGGTAAAGAAAGTGGTGAAAACGCCGACGATCAGCGTCGCCGCGAAACCCCGCACCGCGCCGCTGCTGACATAAAACAGGATGGCAGCAATCATGAGCACGGTGAAGTTGGCATCCGCAACGGTGGACACTGCCCTGTTGAAGCCATGGCGCAATGCGTCGACGAGAAGATGGGTCTTCTTCTCTTCCTCACGGACGCGCTCGTAGATCAAGACGTTGGCATCGAGCGCGATCCCGATGATCAGCACAATGGCGGCAATGCCCGGTAGCGTCAGCGTGATACCGAACACCCCCATGACCGCCAGGACCATGACGATATTGATGATGAGCGCGATCGTCGCGGCGACGCCGAGCAGCCCATAAAAGCCGATCATCAGCGCCGCGACGAAGATAGCTGCAATGATACAGGCGATGACGGCGGAGCGCATCGTTTCGCCGCCGAGACCGGGCTCGATGGTCCGCTCCTCGACAGTGGTCAGCGTCGCCGGCAGCGGCCCGGATTTCAGCATGACGGACAGGTCCTGCGCACCCTGGGCCGTGAAATCGCCGGGAATATTGATATCGCCGGTGGTGATCGCGTTTTTCAGCGAAGCGGACGAAATGACCTGGCCATCAAGCACCACCACAATGATCTTGCCGAGATTGGCGGCCGTTGCCTGGGCGAAACGGCTGGTCGCCTCCGGCGTCAGCCTGACAGAGACATTACCGTCGTTATTCTGGGTATTCGACACCGCCGCGGCATCGGCAAAGTCGATATTCGAAAGAAGGGGCTGCTTTTGCAGAAGATAGCCGGCCGGCGGATCATCCTCGGAAAACACCACCTCGGAACCTGCGGGCGGACGGCCGTTCATAGCGTCCTGCACCGACATCGATGGATCGACCAGGCGAAAGCTGAGTTCGGCGGGCTGGTTCAGAAGGTTCTTCAGGCGCTGCGGATCGCCCAGACCCGGCACCTGGATCACAATACGGTCAGCATTCTGCCGGCGGATCAGCGGTTCGCCGACGTCAAGTTGCGCGATGCGATTGCGGATGATCTTGAGCGACCGGGTCATGGCGGCAGACAGACCGTCTTTGATGCCGGCGTCGGTGATATCAATGGTAAGCGCGCCATTGTCGCCCTGCGACAAGGTCGCTTCCGGCTTGCCGGAAACCGCATCGGTGATCGGCTTCAAGGCATTCACAGCAGCCTGCACCCGGGCAGGATCATTAATGCGCAACTGGACCTTCTGACCGGTGCCCGTCAAACCAGAATAGGGAATATTGACTGTGCGCAGTCTGGCGCTGATATCGCCGACGACAGTC
Source organism: Rhizobium sp. RCC_161_2 (assembly GCF_041355235.1). NCBI lineage: Bacteria > Pseudomonadati > Pseudomonadota > Alphaproteobacteria > Hyphomicrobiales > Rhizobiaceae > Rhizobium > Rhizobium sp. RCC_161_2. Next base: position 730,155 of record NZ_JBFUPL010000002.1, read on the forward strand.
TCCAACCGGTTTCTGACGACGTCATCACGCTCGATCTTGAGCATGATATGCGAGCCGCCCTTGAGATCGAGCCCAAGCTCCACCTTTCGTTGCGCAAACCAGTTCGGGAAAGACGCGAGCCGCTGGCCGTCAAGCAGATTGGGCACGACAAGGACAACGCTCAAGAGAACGGCGAACCAAATCAGGACGGTCTTCCACCAGGAGACGTGCAGCATCGCTCTCTCGAGTTTGGGCTTTTCCTACTGCGCTCCGCATGCACCGAAACACGCCAAGGACACAGTAACACCTTGAATTTGCGCATAATCGCTTCCAAAAGTCGATTCCGATTTTCGAAGCCATGCGCAAGAAAGGCGGGTCTTCTGGCCCGCCCTCTCAACTCAAGTCCTTATGCGGCGTCAGCCTTGACCGGTTCGCCCTTGACGCGCACTTCCGAAATGGCGCTGCGAACGACGCGGATCTTGACGCCCTCGGCGATTTCCACTTCCAGTTCCTTGTCGTCGACAACCTTGGTGACCTTGCCGACGATGCCGCCGCCCGTGACGACCTGATCGCCGCGGCGAATGTTCTTCAGGATTTCGTCACGCTTCTTCGCCTGCGCGCGCTGCGGACGGATGAGGAGGAAATACCAAACGACCATCAGCGGCACGAACAGGATGATCATTTCAAAGCCCGAACCGCCGAAGACGCTCGCGGCTGAATCTGTTGCGCTCTGCGCATATGCGTTGGTGACAAACATCGAAAACTCCCTTGAACTCCTTGCGGGAACGGGCCCCGCGTCAGGTGGCCGGAATATAGTTGCGATCATAGCGATTGCAACAAAAACAGCCGCTAACCGTACCGTTTTCCCGGCCTCTTAGCCTTTCAGCCCCAGAGGGAGCATGATACCCGACAGAACGAGGTGCATTTTACAACTTTCTTGACTAACGTTCTGGAGGAAAATCGGTGATCGAGAACCAAAACGCCCTGATCCTTGCGGAAGTCCGCCGTCTCGCCGACGCGCTCGAACGCCTTGCCGGCCCGCCGCCGGCTGTCAACGACTGGAGCGCCGCCGACTGTTTCGTCTGGTCCCCTACCCGGCTACATTTACAACCGGTTTCCCGGCCGAACCGCGTGGCGCTGACCCTCATTCGCGGCGTCGATCATGTCCGTGATATCCTCCACGAGAACACGCTGCGCTTCGCCGAGGGCTTCGCCGCCAACAATGTCCTGCTCTGGGGCGCGCGCGGCATGGGCAAATCCTCGCTCGTCAAGGCCGTGCATGAGGACGTGCGCCGCGCCACTGGCATTTCGCTGAAGCTGATCGAAGTGCACCGCGAGGATATTTCCTCGCTGCCCGTGCTGCTGGATATGCTGAAAACCGCACCGCATCGCATCATCCTCTTCTGCGACGACCTCTCCTTCGATCATGACGACACCGCCTACAAGTCTCTGAAGGCGGCTCTCGATGGCGGCGTCGAAGGGCGGCCGGACAATGTGCTGTTCTACGCGACATCCAATCGCCGACACCTGCTCCCGCGCAACATGATGGAGAACGAGCAGTCCACGGCTATCAATCCGTCGGAAGCCGTCGAGGAAAAGGTATCGCTCTCCGACCGCTTCGGCCTCTGGCTCGGCTTCCACAAATGCAGCCAGGAAGACTATCTGCAGATGATCGATGCCTACGCCGATCACTTCAAGCTCAGCCTCGACCGCGCCCAGATGCACCATGAAGCACTGGAATGGGCCACTACCCGTGGCGCACGTTCCGGGCGCGTGGCCTGGCAATATATCCAGGACCTGGCCGGCCGGCAGAGGATCGTGCTCGAGCGGGACTGATCGCGGTTCCCTGAGCCTCAAACGACAAAAAGCCCGGTGGTGACCGGGCTTTTTGCAGACTCCTTGAGACGCACTACCTATTCAAGGAAGGTCATTGGGTTGACCGGGGCCGAATTCTTGCGGACTTCGAAGTGAAGCTGGGGCTGCTTGACGTCGCCGCTCATGCCGGAGGTGGCAAGCGTCTGGCCACGCTGAACCTTCTGGCCGCGCGCGACGCTGAGAGCGTCAGCATGGCCGTAGACCGTGACCGTGCCGTCGTCGTGGCGCACGAGAACCGTGTTGCCAAGTTCCTTCAGACCGTTGCCGGCATAGATGACGACGCCGTTTTCGGCAGCCTTGATCGGTGTGCCCTCGGGAACCGAGATATCGATACCGTCGTTGCGGCTGCCGTTGACGTTGGAGCCGTAGCCGGCGATGACCGCACCACGAACCGGCCAGCGATATTTGCCGATACCTGTTGCTTCCGGCGCGTCGGCGGAGACGTCGGATTTGGTCGCGGCGTCGCTGACGGACTGCGTCGGCGCAGCACTTGCAACAGCCTGCGGCTTGGCCGCATCCGGTGCGGCGTCAGCAGCAGCCTTGGGCGCTGCTTTTGCTGCCGTTTCAGCAGCAGCAGCCTTTGCGTTCGCCTTCGCAGGCGCCTCGGCGACTTCCTTCTGTTCGGCGAGCGACTTCGCGGCAGATTTCTGCGGCTCGATGGAGGCAGTCTTGATCGAATCTGCGCCACCAGCAACACCATGCGGCAGCTTCAGGGCCTGTCCGACACGGACGCCCTCACCCGACTTCATGCGGTTTGCCTGCTTCAGTTCTTCGACACTGACGCCAGTGTTGCGGGCAATCTTGGCGAGCGAGTCACCCGGCTTGACGACATAGGTTCCGTCGCCCTTCGGCAACGGGCCCTTGCCATTGCCGGCTGCGAGCTTGCCGGGGTCGGCGAGCCCAGCCTGCGACTTGCCCCGCAACTGGCCATTGGCCGGCAGCACGACAGCGTCCTGCTCGGGAGCCTTGGCCGGACCCGGCATCTTGCCACCGCGCGAAAGATCGGTCGCTTCCGAAGCAACCTTTGCCGGGCTCGAAACCCCTGCGCCGTTCATGGTCGGGATAATGATCTGTTGGCCGGGCTGGGCGCCGGCACTGGTTCTCAAGCCGTTGGCACGCAGGATTTCCTTTGCCGGAACACCGTAACGACGCGACAGGAGATCGATGTTTTCGCCCTGTTGCAGGGTCACGCTCGGAGCGTTGACGGTCGTCCAGCCCAAAGAGGTTGTCGAAACGGAAGCCGTCTTCAGCGTACCGGCCGACATCGAATCCGGAGCCAGACCCGGCTCAGTGCGGGACGCCGCCGTCCTGCCATGCGACGATGGGAAGGGCTGCGCGGCCATCTGATTTTCGGAGCTGGGGACGCCACGCGAGCGACCGGGCGCGGCCGAAGCTGTTGGGGCAGCCAGATCGGACCGCTGGATCGCAACCGGAGCGGTCGATGCGCGGGCGCTGGAATAAGAAGGATTGTAGCCGGCCGGTGAGTTCGGATAGGTCCGCGCCGCAGGTGCGTTCTGCCGCGAATAATCCTGCTGCTGATTATAGCCGCCGCCCTGGGCAACATCGGCCCTCGGCACGGCGCTATCATCGAGGTTGCTCATCCCGCCACGATTGATGGAACCTGTCGTCGTCCGATCCGGCGAGCCTGCAAAAAGGCCGCCGAAGCGCGTCGTGTCTGAACTGCAAGCTGTCGCGGTGCTCGCCAGGAGAATGGCCACCAGGACTTTCCCTGCCGATTTACCGAAGTTTGAAGAAAGACTGAAACTCATGACTCGACCCACTTGAGACGCAACTGTTTATGGGTCGATTAAAGCGCGTTAATCTTACCATGCGGTTAAAGCACTGGCACCACATGTGTTTTTTTGAGGAATTGCTAACCATAGAAAATGAATTCGCCGCGCATGCGGAATGCGCGGCGGCTATCGATCCAAATTTGGTCTTAAAGATAAGAGGCGAGCATTGGCACGATCGGCTGATACGGAACCTCGAAGAGTTCCTCGCGCTCGAAGCGGCTGCCGGTCTTGGTGAGGCGCACCATGCGGCATTCCGTCTCCGAAAGCATCAGCGGCGCGATCATCGATCCGCCCGATACCAGTTGTTCGGCATAGAAGCGCGGCATGGCAGTGAAAGCCGACGTCACCAGGATCCGATCGAAGGTGCCCTCGCCCGGCAGGCCGACGCTGCCGTCCGCCTGGCGGATGATGACGTTGCGCAGGCCAAGCGCATCCATGCGCTGCTGCGCACCCGTCGTCAGGGTCTTGTAGCGATCGACCGTCAGCACCCGCTCGACGATACGCGCCATGACGGCGGCTGTGAAGCCGCTGCCGGTCCCGATTTCGAGAACGCGGTGGCCCGGCTTGATCTTCAAACTGTGCAGAATGCGGACCACGAGATCGATGCCCTCCATGAAGGCACCGCATTCGATCGGGATCGTCCGGCTGGAATAGGCGTCATCGGTAAATTGCAGCGGCACGAACGGCAGGCGCGGCGTCTGCTCGACGGCCGTCATCAGATCGATGTCCAATATGCCTTCGGCCCGCAGTCGCAGCACAACGGCTGCGAAGCCTTCCTTCTCGACCAAACGAGGTGTCAATCCGCTACTCCATGCCCGAGCGCCCGCGCCACGCGGTCTTGCACCGAATAATCCGTCAAATCGAGTTTCAAAGGAGTTACCGAAATACGATTTTGTTTCAGTGCGTGGATATCCGTGCCGGGGCGAAAGATGCCGCTGCGCTCGCCGAAGCGCAGCCAGTAGTAGGGAAAACCGCGTCCGTCGGCGCGCTCGTCGACCTGCAGATTGAAGGCGAGATTGCCCTGTGCCGTCACTTCGGTGCCGGAGACTTCGTCCGGCCGGCAGTTCGGGAAATTCAGATTGAGGAAGGTGCCATCCGGCAGGTCGATGTCGATAAGCTTGCCGAGGAGCGCCGGCGCATGCGCTTCGACCACCTCCCAGGGAACGACGCGGGTGCCATTCTCATACACATAGGCCTGACTCAGCGCAAAGGAACGCACGCCCTGCAGCGTGCCCTCGATCGCGCCGGCGATAGTTCCGGAATAGGTGACATCATCGGCGACGTTGGAGCCGGAATTAACGCCCGACAGGACCAGATCAGGCTTGATGTCCATGACCTGGCGGATGCCCATGATGACGCAATCCGTCGGGGTGCCGCGCAGCGCATAATGCTTGTCGGAGACCTTGCGCAGGCGCAGCGGCTCGGAAAGGCTCAGCGAATGGGCAAGCCCGCTCTGATCCGTCTCCGGCGCAACGATCCACACATCGTCCGACATGGTGCGGGCGATACGCTCCAACGCTGCCAGCCCTTCGGCGTGAATGCCGTCGTCATTGGTCAGAAGTATCCGCATCGCCCCACCAGTAAATTATGCTGCTTTTTCGATCCTCGTCAGACCACCCATATATGGCAGCAGTGCGTCCGGCACAGTCACCGAACCATCATCATTGAGATAATTCTCAAGAACGGCGATCAGGCAGCGGCCGACCGCGGTGCCGGAGCCGTTGAGCGTGTGCACGAATTTCGTGCCCTTGTCGTCCTTGCCGCGATAGCGCGCATTCATGCGCCGGGCCTGGAAATCGCCGCAGACCGAGCAGGAGGAGATTTCGCGATAAGTATCCTGCCCCGGCAGCCAGACTTCAAGATCATAGGTCTTACGGGCACCGAAGCCCATATCGCCGGTCGACAGCGTCATGACACGATAGTGCAGGCCGAGACGCTTCAATACTTCCTCGGCGCAGGCGGTCATGCGCTCATGCTCGGCAATCGAGCTTTCGGCATCGGTGATCGACACGAGCTCGCATTTCCAGAACTGGTGCTGACGCAGCATGCCGCGCGTATCGCGCCCGGCGGAACCCGCTTCCGAGCGGAAGGACGGCGTCAGCGCCGTGAAACGCAGCGGCAGCTTCTCCTGGTCGAGGATATCGCCGGAAACAAGGTTGGTGAGCGTCACTTCGGCGGTCGGGATCAGCCAGTGGCCACCCGTGGTCCTGAACGAATCCTCGGCAAATTTCGGCAACTGGCCGGTGCCGAACATCGCCTCGTCGCGCACCATCAGCGGCGAGCTGACTTCGGTATAGCCGTGCTCGCTGGTATGCAGGTCGAGCATGAACTGTCCGAGCGCCCGTTCCAGGCGCGCGAGCTGCGAGGTCAACACGGTAAAGCGCGAACCGGAGAGCTTGGCTGCCCGTTCGAAATCCATGTAGCCGAGCGCTTCGCCGATTTCGTAATGCTCTTTCGGCTTGTGGTTCCAGGTCGGCTTGGCACCCCAGGAATGCTTGACGACATTGTCGTGCTCATCCTTGCCGACCGGCACGTCATCAAGCGGAATATTGGGAATGCGCGACAGGGCGTCGTTGAGCTCGGCCGTCAGCACGCGCTCTTCCTCTTCCGCAGCCGGAAGCGACGTCTTGATGTCGGCGACTTCGCCCTTCAGCTTCTCGGCAAGCTCGGTGTTCTTCTGCGCCATGGCCGCGCCGATCTCTTTCGAAGCGGTATTACGGCGGGACTGCATATCCTGAACGGACTGGATGATGGAGCGGCGCTTCTCGTCGAGCGCGATGAGGCCTTGCGACAAAGGCTCGGCACCGCGCTTGGCAAGCGCTGCATCCAAAACCTCGGCATTCTCACGAATCCATTTAATATCAAGCATCGTCGTTCCAGGTCGTTAGACATGACTACAGCTCCGACCGAGATTTCGGTCGGAGATCGAATTGGCAAACCCTTATGGAAGGACGTTTCCGATCCGCCGCTCAGACACTATCCGTCTTGGCGACATCGGAATTCTCGTCATTCTCCTCAGCCGTCTGCCGGGCACGCTGGCGTTCCACGAGTCGCGCCGCGTAGATGGAAATCTCGTAGAGAATGATCGTCGGCACTGCAAGGCCGATCTGGGACATCGGATCCGGAGGCGTCAGCACGGCGGCAACGATGAAGGCGAAGACGATCGCGAATTTGCGTTTTTCCGCCAGCCAGGTCGATGTCAGCAGACCCACGCGCGCAAGCAGCGTGGTGATGACGGGCAACTGGAAAACGAGACCGAAGGAGAAGACCAGCGTCATGATCAGGCTCAGATATTCAGAGACCTTCGGCAACAGCGCAATGCCCACCTGACCGTCTGCCGGCACCTGCTGCATCTTCAGGAAGAACCACATGACCATGGGAGCGAAGAAGAAGTAAACCAGCGCCGCGCCCAACAGAAACAGAATGGGCGACGCAATTAGGAACGGCAGGAAGGCGCCGCGCTCATTCTTGTAGAGACCGGGCGCCACGAACTTGTAGATCTGCGCGGCGATGACCGGGAAAGCGATGACCAGCGCGCCGAACATGGCGACCTTCACCTGCGTGAAGAAGAATTCCTGTGGCGCGGTGTAGATCAGCTCGGCCTTGGAGACGTCGAGATGGGCCCAGACAACGGCCCATTTATAGGGGTAGACCAGATAGTTGAAGAGATGCTTGGCAACGGCGAAGCAAGCAATAAAGGCGATGAAGAACGTCACCAGTGACCAGATCAGCCGCGTGCGCAGTTCCATGAGGTGTTCGATAAGCGGCTGCGGCTTATCGTCAATATCACCCGTCATGCCTTGTCCTTCGTTTTAGGCGTTGTCTTGGCAGCCGTTGCGGCCTTGGCGACCGTTACACGCTTTTTTGGGGCCGCGGCGACGGGAGCCTCGGTGGTAACCGCAGCGACCTTGCGCGGCGCACGCTTCGGCTTTTCCGCGACGACTGGCGTTGCGACCACCGCAGCAGCGATCTCATCCGTCTTGGCGGCCACCTTTGCTCGCGGCTTGCGCACGACCTTCGGCTTTACGGGTGCTTCCTGAGTGGCGACAGCCGGTGCAGGCGCGACCACCGAAGAAGCTCCGCTTATCGCGGGAGCAACTGGCAGCGTTTCCGGCAGTCCCATTGCTGGCTCGGAAACCGATTCAGCGGGGGTCGAGGTTGCGGCAGGCTTGTCCGACGTCGTCGAACGCTGCAGATCCGCCTTGATATCGTTGCCCATCTGCCGCAACGGGTTCATTGCTTCGCGCAACGAGTTGACCGGATTGAGCTTCTGGGCATCGGAAATCGTCTGGCGCACATCGTCCAACTCCGCCTCGCGCATCGCTTCATCGAATTGCGAACGGAACTCACCTGCCATTTTCCGGGCACGCGCCGTCATCTTGCCGATCGTCCGTAGCGTCGCCGGCAGTTCCTTCGGGCCAATGACCACAAGCGCCACCACAGCGATAATCAGCAGCTCGGACCAGCCTATATCGAACATAAAAAGGCTCCTGGGCCGACAGCGAGCATTTCAGCCCCCGACGTACCCGACATGATTACTTCGATTCGTCGGCCTTGTGTTCGACGGTGCGGGACGAGGTCGTCTGCGCCGGCGGCGTGGTCTCTTCGTCGTCGTTCATGCCTTTTTTGAAGCTCTTGATGCCCTTGGCGACGTCACCCATCAGCTCCGGGATCTTTCCACGGCCGAACAACAACAGCGCGATGGCCAGGACGATCAGCCAGTGCCATATGCTTAGAGAACCCATTGCGATAACTCCGATTTCAGTGTCTTCCCGATGTAAGACGTTTGTGAATGTTTTTCAAACACCAAAATGTACTGCATCGACGCTTATGGGGATAGCGAGCGACAATGCAATACCTAAACGTCTCCCAGCCGGAGAATGACCTCCATATTCGCATCCGCTAGTGGCGAAACCGAGGCCTGGGCAATTGTTTGGAAAAAAGCTTTACAGGCCACCAAGCAGCTCAAAACATGTCGAGAGTGCCGATTGTGGGCTCAATCGTCCGAAGCGCCGCCCGGCGCCAGGAGGCCGAGCTCCTCCAGATCCATCTGCGTGATCGGATCCTCGTCCTCGGTCAATTCATCGCTCATCAGCGGTGACGGCACGTTGAAATTGGCGGGGATACGGCCGGAAAGCAGTCCCGCCCCTTTCAATTCTTCAAGACCGGGCAGATCCCGCAACTCTTCCAGACCAAAATGATCGAGGAAATCCCTTGTCGTGCCCAGCGTCACCGGTCGGCCAGGCGTGCGCCGGCGGCCGCGAAAACGAACCCAGCCGGCCTCCATCAGCACATCGAGCGTCCCCTTGGAGGTCTGCACGCCCCTGATGTCCTCGATCTCGGCGCGGGTCACCGGCTGGTGATAGGCGATGATCGCCAGGACTTCGAGGGCGGCGCGCGACAGCTTCCGGGCCTCATTGTCATCACGGCGGATAACGAAGGAAAGATCGGCGGCCGTGCGAAAGGCCCAGGCGCCGTCGACCTGGACGAGATTGACGCCCCGCATTGCGTAATCTGCCTTCAGCCGCTGCATGATGGAATTGATATCGACGCCCAGTGCCACGCGCTCGGCGATAAAGCTCTCGGATACCGGCTGGGCGGAGGCAAAGACCAGTGCTTCGGCGATGCGTTCCGCTTCGCGCAAAGCGCGCTCATCGATCGCCGGCGCCCCTGGCGTGGCCGCATCATCATTCACATGCTGATCCTTATAATGACCACTCACACCCGCACCTATTCCGCAGCCTCAAGCTCATCGACATCGTGCTTCGGCCCGCGCCGCATGTAGAGCGGCTGGAATGCGCCCTCCTGACGAATTTCCAGCTTGCCCTCGCGCGCGAGCTCCAGCGAGGCAGCAAAGGCGCTGGCGATGGCGGTGACGCGCTCGCTGGGACTGGTCATATAGCGCAGCAGATAGTGTTCCAGGGCTGTCCAGTCGGTAATCTCGCCGATCATCCGGTTGAGGATCGTACGGGCATCACCCAACGACCAGACCAGGCGTCGCTCGATGGTCACTTGCGTAACTGCCTGACGTTGGCGCAGGCCGGCATAGGCGGTCAGAAGATCGTAGAGGCTGGCATCATAAGCGGACCGTCGCCGATCCGGAATATGCTCCGGCGCACCGCGTACGAAGATATCGCGACCGAGACGGTTGCGGTTGACGAGACCCGTCGCCGCATCGCGCATGGCTTCGAGGCGCTTCAGGCGGAAGGCGAGCGTCGCCGCCATTTCCTCGCCGCTCGGGCCGTCTTCCTTGCTCTGCTGCGGAATGAGCAGCTTCGACTTCAGATAGGCAAGCCAGGCAGCCATGACGAGATAATCGGCCGCAAGCTCGATCCGGATTCGCCGGGCGGTATCGATGAACAACAAATATTGCTCAACCAGCGCCAGCACGGAGATGCGTGACAGATCGACCTTCTGGGTGCGGGCAAGATGCAGCAACAGGTCGAGCGGGCCTTCGAAACCGGCGATATCGACAAGCATAGTGGGCTCGTGCATGCCACGCTCGGTACCATTGTCCTGCCACAGCTTGTCCATCGGCGCTGCCGCCTGTTGGCTCTTTTCCGTGCCGCTCACCTTGTTCACCCGTCAGATCCTCGGAGTTCGGTCTACGCCACCGCAAACATTGCATCAAATTCGGCGCGAATCGAAACTTCATCCGCGCCATCATTATAGCCGAAAGCCGCTTCCACCGCTTTCGCCCGCTCCAGTGCGGCACCGCTCAGGACCGGCACGTTACGCACCACCTGCTGCATCTCGTCCATGACGCCGTTGCAATGCAGCACGATATCGCATCCGCCGGCAACAATATTCGCGGCCCGCTCGCCGATCGTGCCAGCCAGCGCATTCATCGAGCTATCATCCGAGAGAAGCAAGCCCTTGAAGCCGATATGGCCGCGGACGATCTCCTCGATGACCTTGCGCGAGGTCGTCGCCGGATTGGCGGGATCGATGTGGGTAAAGACGACATGGCAGGTCATCGCCATCAGCTCGTCCTTGAGTGCGACGAAGGGGGGAAAATCATGGGCTTCCAGTTCGGCGCGGGATACGGTCACGACCGGCAATTCGTGATGGGAATCGGCAAAGCCGCGGCCATGGCCGGGCATATGCTTCATCACCGGCAGGACGCCGCCGGCCTTGAGCCCCTCGGCGGCGGCACGGCCCATCTCGGTCACTGTGACAGGATCACCGCCATAGGCGCGGTTGCCGATAACATTGCTCGACCCTTCGACCGGCACGTCGAGCACCGGCAGGCAATCGGCATTGATGCCGAACTTCAGAAGATCGAAGGCATGGAGCCTCGACATCAGCCAGGCCGCGCGCAGGCCCTGCTCGCGGTTTTGACGATAGATATCGCCCAGCGCCTGGCCAGAGGGATAATGCGGCAGGATCGGCGGACGGATGCGCTGCACCCTGCCGCCTTCCTGGTCGATGAAAACCGGCGCATCGCGACCGACGCTATCGCGCAGGGACGCGACGAGATCGGCAATCTGCGCCGGTTCGGAAATGTTGCGTCCGAAAAGGATGAACCCCCATGGCTGTTCCGCCTGATAGAAGGAGTGCTCTTCGGGTGTGATGGAATGGCCGCTACAGCCGAGGATCATGGATTTTGATTCGGTCATGTCCGAATCATAGCGGCCGCTTCGCGAAATGCGAAGCACGTCAAGACGAGATACATAAAAAGAAGCCGGTTCAAAGGAAAACGGCGGGCTTTCGCCCGCCGTTTTCAGCTGATGTCAGGTGCTTTGATCTCTTATTTCGAGATCAGGCAGGTGCCGCCTGCGGCGCGTAGGCGTACGCAGAGGTCGGCAGCATCGTCCTTGGAACCGGCGACGACGCGGACGCGATAGTACGTCCCCTTGCCGGCAATATCGGCCTTGCGGATTTCGAGCGGATGGCCGCCGATAACGCTGGCGAACTTGGTCTTCAGGTTTGCCTGCGACCGCTGTGCTTCGGCCTCGGAAGGCAGCGAAGCGATCTGCACGCCGTAGGCGCCCCCAGCGCTTGCCGACGCGACCGGAGCTGCCTGCGTTGCGGCCGGGCTTGCCGAAGCAACCTGCTGCGGCTTTGGCTGGGCCTGTGCCGGATGGGCGGCAACGCTCTCGGTTGCCGCAGCCGTCGGCTTGGCGGGCTGCTGTGCCGGCCGCGTGGTCGGAACCGGGGCCGTCTTGACGACACGGATCGGGGTGCTTTCGGCACTGGCAGCATCGTTATCGGCGGGTGCCGGCTGCGATGCCTGCGTATCCGTGGTCGCCGGGCGAAGATCGGCGGAAGCGACCTGGCTGTCGGTTGCCGGCTTGGCCGGGGTGGTCTTTGGCGCCAAAGCCGGAGCCGCTGCCGTCGTGGTCTTGTCGACAGCCGGCTCTTCGCGGGCAACCAGCGAGCCGTCCGGCTTGACGATCATCGTGCGTACCTTGCGCGGCGAGACCGACGGAACCTGTCCATCGTCATTGGCGGCCACATCGGCACTATCGCCATTCTGGCTCGGCAGCAGCCTCGGATCCTGGGTTTCGCCGACCGGCGTCGGCGTGACCTGGTCGGCACTGCCGTCATCGGGCGAAACCGATTCGGGGATCAACGTCTTCTGGACGACATCCACCGGCTGCTCGTTGGAGGACACCAGCTGCTTCTGCTTCGGTGCGGCGGTGCCGTCACCGGCGACGCGGTCATAGACGGCCTTGTCCTGATTTGGAACCACGGTGCCGCCCGGATTTTCCGGAGCAACCTTGACCGGATCAGCATCGGCCGTGATCACGCGCGGCTCACCAGAGAAGCTCGAAATCGGCGAGCCGTGACGAACCCATCCGTAGACCCCATAGGCACCAAGACCGAAAACCGCGATGAGAGCGGCGGCGGTCGCGATGCCACGGAACGAGCGCACCGGACGCCGAACGGCCTGCACCGCCGGATTCAGCGTCATGCGAGCGACATTCTCGACAGGATTGGATGCTTCGCGATAGCTGCGGCGGAAATCTTCTTCCAGAGCCCGCTCGAATTCGTCGAACTCTTCGACAGGCTGCCTAGCGGCTGCGGAAGCAGGCTGAGCAGCTGCATTCTTGGACCAGGAGGCAGCAGCCACAGCAGCACCGCCGAGAGCGGCGGCGGCTGCGGGCTTGATCGGCTCGGGAGCAGCTTCCTTGGCGGGCGTGCCGAACATGCTCGCCATTTCAGCATCGATATCGAAATCATATTCCGAGGGAACCGCGATCGGCGCTTCCGGCTCGACAGGCGGCAGGTTCGGAACATGCGAGCCCTCGAAGGTCTCGACACGATCTTCCGTATCGGAGATTTCCGATGGGTCGAAAGGCAAAGCCTGATCGATATCAAGCGTCGGCGCGGCCTTTGCAGCGATCGGCGCGGCCGCAACGACGGGCGCCTGAACCGGCTCCGGCCGTGAGGTCTCTGCGACGAACGGCACGGCAGCGGCAGCCACTGGAGCGGCCGGAGCCGGCACGACGGGTGTAGCCCTGGAGACAATCGGCACGGGCTGTGGTGCTACGGCCGGCGCGAGCGTCGGCGGCGTAACAGAAGCAGACATCTTCGCTTCGGCGAAATCAAGCTCGGCGAGCTCCATCTCGATATCAGCGAGATCGAATTCGAAGTCCTCACCAGTGAAGGGGTCTTCATCTCCCAACGCGATCGGCTTCGGCTCCTCACGCTGCAAGGCGGCGGTGGCCACCGGAGCGACGAAAGCGTCGACAGCCGGCTTTGCGGGCTGCGAGGTGAAAATATCAAAATCCGGCTCAACCTTCGCCGCCGGCTCACTGCCTCTGGCGGGGACGGGATAGCGGTCGACATCGGCCAGCAGATCGTCGATCTCCGCGGAAAGAGCCGCCGCGTCAAAGCTTGTTGGCGTGACCGGTTCCGGCGCCTTGGCGACCGGCTGAACCGCGACGGGCTCGACACTCCGAGCATCCCCCATCGTCGGCAATTCAAAATCGAGCGCCTCAATGATGGGCTGCTCTTGAGCGACCGGGGCAGCCACGGGAGCCGGGACGACCAGCGTTGCCTGTGTGGACGGAGGCGCCACGGTAAAATTCGCAATCGGCAAACGCACCGTGGCCGCAGCGTGCTGCGGCGTCGGCTTGACGACCGGCGGGGCAACAGGTTGCGGGACCGGCTGTGGAGCTGGGGCGGCCTGCAATGCCGGCGCGATCGACATTTCAAGTTCGTCGATCAGGTCGCGTGCACCGATGGTCGGCTTGATTGCCGGCGCGGGCTGCTGCAATTCGACAGGCTGAGGTTCGGTGATCGCCGGCTCGGCGGGACGCGACAGCTCGGCCTCACCCGCGAAGGGCTGATCTTCCGGCAAGACCGGAATGTCATTCGCAGGACTCAAACGAGGCGCATCATAGCGCTCGAATTCCCGGAGGAGTTCATCTTCGAGATCGAAGGCCGGCTCTTGCCGCTGAGCCGCAGGTGCCGCCTGGGCGGCAGGCCGCGGCTCGAAACCGACGATGCGGGCGAGTTCGGCAAGCGGATCATCATCCGCAAAGAACCCGTCGTTTCCGCTTGCGCGATACGCCAACTGTTTTTCTGCCATCACCCAATCCACTCGCAAACGCTACAGTTAAATGCCAGTGTAATGTGGGCAAACGGTGACGTTTATCGCATTTCATCCGGTGCGGCGGTCCCGGTTATACCAAGACCCGACTTCAAAACCGACGCGACAGCGTGCACCAGCCCAAGTCTGGCAATGCTCAATTCTCGGTTCTTATCGTTAACAAATCGTAATTCAGGTAAATCTTTACCTTTGTTCCAATGTCCGTGGAAGGAACTTGCCAGATCGTAAAGATAAAAGGCGATGCGATGAGGCTCCTGAGCCTGCGCCGCAGCTTCGATGATTCGCGGGAATTCCGCAATCTTCGCGATAAGCTGCAACTCGGCCGGATCGGAGATCACACCGCCGACTGCCTTCGCCAGATCGAGCGAGGCAATATCGAGATCCGGAAAGGCTTCCTGGGCCTGCCGGAAGACCGACATGCAGCGCGCATGCGCATATTGTACGTAGAAGACCGGATTGTCCTTGGACTGTTCGGTGACCTTGGCGAAGTCGAAATCCAGCGGCTCCGAGCTCTTGCGATAGAGCATCATGAACCGCACGGAATCGCGGCCGACCTCGTCGACCACTTCGCGCAGCGTGACGAAATCACCGGAACGCTTCGACATCTTCACCGGTTCGCCATTGCGGAACAGCTTGACCAGCTGGCACAGCAGCACGGTGAGCTTCGCCTTGCCTTCCGAGACGCCGCGCGCAACAGCTTCCAGCCGCTTGACGTAGCCGCCATGATCGGCGCCGAGAATATAGATCATCTCGTTGAAGCCACGGTCGTACTTGTTCTTGAAGTAGGCGACGTCGGCGGCGAAGTACGTGTAGGAGCCGTCCGACTTGATCAGCGGGCGGTCGATATCATCCCCCACTTCCGTCGAACGGAAGAGTGTCTGCTCGCGATCCTCCCAATCCTCCGGCAACTGTCCCTTCGGTGGCGGCAGCGCGCCCTTATAGACATAGCCTTTGAAGGTCAGGTCGTTGATCGCGGTGCGGATCAGGGCCGCGCCGTTGGCGTGCAGCGTCCGCTCCGAGAAGAAGACGTCGTGATGGACGTTCAGCGCCTCCAGATCGGCGCGGATCATCACCATCATCGCGTCGATGGCGCGTTCCCTGATAATCGGCAGCCACTGCTCTTCCGGCATGCCGCGAAGCTTGGTTCCGAATTCCTTGGCCAGCGACTCGCCGACCGGAACCAGATAGTCGCCGGGATAGAGGCCGGCCGGGATTTCGCCGACCTGTTCGCCGAGCGCTTCGCGGTAGCGAATGAAGACAGACCGCGCCAGCACGTCGATCTGCGAGCCGGCGTCGTTGATATAATATTCCTTGGTGACGTCGTAAGCGGCGAAACCGAGCAGGTTCGCCAGCGTGTCGCCGACAACGGCACCACGGCAATGGCCGACATGCATCGGCCCCGTCGGATTGGCGGAGACATATTCGACATTGACCTTCTGCCCGGCGCCGACCGTCGAGCGGCCGAAGTTCTCGCCTTCGGAGATCATCGTCGCCAGCAGGCGCTGCCAATAACCGACAGACAGGCGAATATTGATGAAGCCGGGACCAGCCGCCGAAACCTCGGCAACATCAGCGTCTTCCTTCAATTTCGCGATGATGATTTCAGCGAAAGCGCGCGGGTTCATACCGAGCGGCTTCGACAGCACCATGGCCGCATTCGTAGCGACATCGCCATGACTGGCGTCTCGCGGCGGCTCCACGCCGATACGTCCGAAGTCGAGTTCGGATCGCTTTTCCCGCACAATATCAATTTGCTCGAGAGCGTTCTTAATTCTTACTTCGAAGTCGGTGAAAAGGTTCATCATAGTGTCCACGCATAGCTTGGGCGGGCCCTCTCGGCCCACGCCGCCGCTGCCTACCGCAAATCGGGAGTCTGGTCAAACAGACGCCTGTGGGCGCTGATGGCATAGGTATCGGTCATGCCGGCCAGATAGTCCCCCACATGGCGCGCCTTGGCGGCGACGGCAAGGCCGGCGATATGGTCAACCCAATAATGGCTCTGCATCTCCTTGGGATTGTCCATATAGGCACGGAACAGATCGGTGACGATCTGCGCGGCGCCGGTGCGGATACGCATGATATCCGGATGGCGGTAGATGCGCTTGAAGAGCATCTGCTTGATCAGTCTGTCCGTCTCCGCCATTTCGGGAGAAAAGGTGGCAATGACGCGACCGGCAGCGCGGATATCGGCAACGCTGCCCGGTCTGACCTCGCTCAGCGCCTGCTGGGCAACGGAGATGACGTCCTCCACCATGCGCGTGATCTGGCGGCGCATGATCTCATGCGTGAAGCGGCTCGCCTCCAGATGCGGATAGCGTGCCCTCACCTCGGCCATCAACTCCGAGAGAAACGGTATCTCTTCCAGCATGTCGAAGGTCAGATAGCCCGAGCGCAGGCCATCGTCGATGTCATGGGTGTTGTAGGCGATATCGTCGGCGATCGCCGCGACCTGCGCTTCCAGGCTGGCATAGGTGGCAATCTCCAGATCGTGGATTTCGCAATAGTCGAGGATCGGCTGCGGTACCGGGCCACGCGTATCCTTGCCATCCGGCGTCAGCAGCGGGCCATTGTGCTTGACCAGCCCCTCCAACGTTTCCCAGGTGAGGTTCAAGCCATCGAATTCGGCATAGCGTCGCTCGAGTTTCGTCACGATGCGCAAGGACTGCGCATTATGGTCGAAACCGCCATAGGGAAGCAGCATCTCGTGCAGAGCATCCTCGCCGGTATGACCGAACGGAGTGTGGCCGAAGTCGTGCACGAGCGCCACGCCTTCGGCCAGATCCTCGTCGAGCTTCAAGGCGCGCGCCAAGGCACGGGCGACCTGCGCCACTTCGATCGTATGCGTCAGGCGTGTGCGGTAATGATCGCCGTCCTGCGCGATGAAAACCTGCGTCTTATGCTTCAACCGCCGAAAAGCGGTCGTGTGCACGATGCGGTCGCGGTCGCGCTGGAAATCGGAGCGCGTCGGGCTCGATCCCTCATCGTAGAGTCGTCCGCGCGATGTCCAGGGATCGCTCGCATAGACCGCCTTCTCGCCATAACCGAAACCCAATGCATGCCTGTCGATCGTCATCATCCATCCATTCCGGCATCAGCCCATTGACGCCGCTTCGTCGCCTTCATACCTATACCGAACACAAACAGCAAAATGGTGCATGGCTCAACCGTAAAACCATAGCTGTCACCCGCCCCACTTTCATGATAAAGGCTATTGATATCAGCCGTTTGAAAGTGGAACGGCCCATTGGTTCTCTCCGGATCTTGACCCCGGCAGGAGGAAAGCATGACTGAGACGAGTGTAACCCTATCGGACGCAGCGGCAAAGCGAATCGCCGCGATCGTCAGCGCCGAGGCGGGCAAGCGGGCGCTTCGCGTTGCTGTCGAAGGCGGCGGCTGTTCGGGCTTCTCTTATAAGTTCGATCTGGCCGAAGGCCCGCAAGACGATGATATCATTGTCGAAAAAGGCAATGCCACCGTGTTGATCGACCAATTGTCGCTGGTCTATATGGCCGGCTCCGAGATCGATTTCGTCGACAACCTGCTCGGCCAGTCCTTTCAGATAAAGAATCCGAATGCGGTCGCAAGCTGCGGATGCGGAACAAGTTTTTCGATCTGACGCTCCCGCTTTTCCACAGATTGATCGCCGGCCGGAAGCCCTCGCTCCCGGCCGGTTTTCATTTCGACGTGGTCAAGGCCGATTGCCGCAGATAAAAGAAGGCGAAGCAGAGGAGCCGCCCGTCATGAAGATCGCCACCTGGAACATCAACGGCGTCAAAGCGCGTATCGAAAACCTCTGCCAATGGCTGAAGGACTCCGATCCCGATATTGCCTGCCTGCAGGAGATCAAGACGGTCGACGAAGGCTTTCCGCGCCTGGAGATCGAGGCGCTCGGCTATCACGTCGAGACGCATGGGCAAAAGGGTTTCAACGGCGTCGCGATCCTCTCCAAGACGAAGCCCGACGAAGTGACGCGTGGCCTGCCTGGCGACGACAGCGACGAACAGGCCCGCTTCATCGAAGCGGTGTTCTCCGTGCCGGACCATGGCGCTTTGCGTGTCTGCTGCCTTTACCTGCCGAACGGCAATCCCATCGACACGGAAAAATATCCCTACAAGCTCGCCTGGATGGAACGCCTGCGGAAATTCGCGGCCGACAGGCTTGCCCTGGAAGAGCCGATCATCCTTGCCGGCGACTATAATGTCATCCCGGAGCCGCATGACTGCTTCGATCCGAAGGTCTGGGAGAATGACGCGCTGTTCCTGCCGAAGACCCGCCAGGCATTCCGCCAGCTCGAACATCTCGGCTTTACCGATGCGGTGCGTGCCACGACGGATGCGGTCAAATTATATTCGTTCTGGGATTATCAGGCCGGCGCATGGCCGAAGAACAACGGCATCCGCATCGATCACTTGATGCTGTCGCCGGAAGCGGCCGATCGCCTGACCTCCACGGCCATCGAGAAACATGTGCGCGCCTGGGAAAAGCCGTCGGACCACGTTCCGGTGATCGCGCATCTCGATTTTCAGAATTAGCGCAGGGTCAACATCGCGCGCCCGGCGACAATCGGTCTGATTTAAAGACCTTTACTCGGCGCCGGCGACATCCAGTTGATGCGACATGGAGACGGCAACACGGCGGTCGTTCTCATTCGCGACCGAGAAGGCCTGCTCCTGCAGGTCTTCCATCCAGCCGCAGTCCTTCGGCTTGCACTTGTCGAGTGCCGCCGTCATGAAGGCGAGGCCGCGGACGGTCTGGCCTTCCTGGAATAGAACATTGCCAAAAACGGCCATGGCGCCGGGATGGCCGCTCTTGCGGGCCTGATTCAGCCACTTCTTGGCCTGCTGCACGTTGGGCGAACCGCCCTCGCCCGACAGCATCATCTGCGCGAGCTGGAACTGCGCTTCGGGAACGCCGAAGGTCGAGGCAACCTGGAAATAGAGCTGACGCGCCTGATTGAGATCGGTCTTGACCGGGCTGTTCTGAATGCCGGTCTTGTAATAATTGGCGAGCGCAAGCAGCGCATTGATGAAGAAACCGGTATCTTCGGAGCCGGGCTCCACACCCTGCTGGGCGATCTCGCTATAGATCTTAAAGGCCTCGAAATCATCCTGCGTCACGCCATCGCCATCGGCATACATATTGGCCAGCGCCCAGCGCGAACCGGTATGGCCTTTCTCGGCTGCGTAACGATAGGCTTCGACGGCCTCTTCCTTCTGGCCGTTCTTGTAGGCGCGAAAGCCGAATTTGAAGAGATCGAAAGGACCGGATTCCTTGGTGACGCCGGCATTGATATCGAATGCCCGGCACTGGCCTGTCAGGACCACGAAGGTGGCAAGCGACAGGCTGAGTAACATTACTCTCGCTGATATGAACTCGGACTTAAACATAACAGTCGACTTCTCTCGCTCCATCCGCATTCGTCACGGCAACCCCATCTGCGCCGCAAGGTCTGCGAATGTATTCCCTACCAGCGCGCGAACCAGCGAAGCCTCCCGTCAAGGAGGTTCGCGCGACATCGGCCAAATGCCGTTTGCCACATTTGCGAGCATAATTCGAAATTATGTCCAAACGAGCATTCTTGCCGCTGCGTTCGCACGTCGCTGCCGAAACAGCACGCCATTCCACTGCTCCAAAAGAGAGGCTTGAGAACGAATGATTTTCGGATTCCCCCGAGAAATAAAGCCATTCCGGGCGCATCGAAAACGTCAACGTTCCGATCGCGGATTGCTCATTCTGCCGAAGTGAAAACTGACCCATCAACCGTTTACACACTCTCTACGAGGCTTGCCCCTGTGCCCGTATAATCGCTGCTCCCCATTTGTGGCGGGAAATGGACAATTTAGGCATCGGACATGCGCTCGTAAGCTGTTGAAATAGAGTGTTGCGGATTCATCACAAAGAGATTGCAGATCTTGCAGGTTTGTTAACCATGAAGCCGATATGCGGGACTGTTTTGTGTGTCACATCTACAAATGACTTTGCGCTGAACTTCATATGGAAACGCCGCGAGACCAAAAAGGACTCGCGGCGCGGGAATCACCTGAAGTAACGATAATAAGCTCTTGAAACTTACTTCAGTTCAATCGGTTAGGATCAGAAGCTCACCTTCATCGACGTCGACAGAGCGGCTACGAGGTCGTTGCCGTAGCTGTAGTTGACGTCATTGCCGAAGGTAAGTCCGTTATACTTGACCTGGCCGGATTTGCCGCTGGTCAGCAAGCCAAGCGCGCCGCCGAAGGTGAACTGGACATGTTCGGTTGCCTTGTAGTTGACGCCGGCTCCGAGCGTCCAGGTATCGGAGTTCATACCGTAACCCTGGCTGGTGCCGCGATCCCAAGTCAAGCTGAGCGCGCCGCTCCATTTGTCATTGAACTTATGCCCGATACCACCGGAAATCGTCCAGCCGTCGCGATAGAGCAGGTCAAGCGAGGTGAGTTCGGTCGCGCCACCCGGACGGCAGGAAATGCCGCGCGTGGAGGTCGGGCAAAGCGCGATGCTCTGCAGAAGGCTCCAGTTGGTCCACTTGACCGACCCGAAGGCCAGCCAGTCCGGAGCGATACCGGTCTGCACTTTCCATTCCAGCGAATCCGGCGCATCGGCCGAGCCGAAGACGGACGTAGTCTTGCCGAAGAATGCACGGATCGGCGGCAGCTCCGTCAGATCGACCGTGCCCTTGAGGTTGTCGTACCTGACGCGGCTGTTATAGACGAGGCTGGTACGGAAAGCATATTCCTCGATCTCATAGGCAAGACCAGCGCGCCAGCCCCAACCGTGGCCGTCGACGTCCAGCGAACCGACACCGTCATAGACGGCGGAAAGCGGAGCGGGAATGGCCGAGACCAGGCGGGACTTGTAGCCGGTGACCTCCTGGTAGAAACCGCCGCCGATCAAACGCAGTTGACCCGGACCGGCATCGAACTTGTAGGAGCATGTCGCCGCATAATTATGCGTGCGCAGCTTGGTCTCGATTTCATTGTTGGCACCGGCCCAGTTCAGGCCCGGATTGCTATGACCGCCGAACGGTTCGGAATAGTCAGCCATGCAATCGAGGTCATCGGTGATGCCGATCTTGAAGCCGATATACGGGATGGCATAGTTCTCGGTGACATCGGTGGAACTACTGCGCCCGTTGAGATTGCCGTCAGCCGCAATGGTATCCTTGGCATTCTTGAACTTGCGACCGGGCATGACATAAGTCACACCGGACTCGAAAGCGTAACGACCCTTGTCGAAGAGCAGATCGATATCGTAACCGCCGCGATCAAGCCCACCCGCGAATGCGGCGCTTGCAAACGACGATGTGATAACGAGTGCGAACGCACCCTTCAACGCAATACGAAATGCCATTGTGTCTCCCCCACTTGTGCATCTATGTGTCTGATTGTTGCGACGATCATCCGAATTGGCAATGCACCGCTGATCCTCCAAAAGCTCGCGACATAGTGACTGATTTACGTAAGAAAATGAGCTACATGCTCCATTACGGTTCGCGTTAGATATTTTTTTCTTCTTCAAAAACATTTTATGCCCCACATAGATTAATATTCTCTACTGAAACAATTCTGTTACAATCTGACAACAGTTTCGCTTTTCGAGAAAGCTATCGATTTAGGGGTAATTGTTTTTACCTGTGCGAAGCTGGCGATCGGCGAGATCGGCTGTTTTGATGATTCCGTCGAATCGATGGCGCAATAAAAAAGGGCACGCGACCTTCGTCCGCGTGCCCCTTTTATTTGGATTATTTGTGATTTCAGCCGGCTTCGCTAACCCTTGCGAGAGCGACCTTCAGGCTAGCAAGCTGCCCCTGGAGTTCATCCAGACGCTCGCGCTCGGCGGCAACCACATCCGGATTGGCATTAGCGACGAACTTCTCGTTCGACAGCTTGCCGACGATGCGGGCCATTTCCTGCTCGTTCTTGGCGATCCCCTTCTCCAGACGAGCCTTCTCGACGGACAGATCGATCAGACTGCCGAGCGGCAGGCAGGCGGTCGCTTCGCCGACGACGATCTGCGCCGCACCCTTTGGCGCGGTATCGGAAAGCGATATTTCCTCGACGCGGGCCAGCCGCTTGATCGCCGCATCATGGCGGAACAGACGTTCCCGGGTGAGGCTGTTGGCGCCGACGATCACCAGCGGCGCGGTAGCAGCCGGCGGCACGTTCATTTCCGAGCGAACGGAGCGCAGGCCCGAAACCAGGTCGATCAGCCAGTTGATCTCGTCAGCCGCGACGTCGTCGGCATAGGACGGCGCCGGCCAATCGGCGTGGCAGAGCAGACCGTCGCGTTCCTTACCCTCACCTGCCGTATGCGCCCACAGCTCTTCGGTCATGAAGGGCATGAAGGGATGCAGCAGCTTGTAGGTCTCTTCGAGAACGTAAGCTGCGCAGGATTGCGCTTCCGCCTTGGCGTTCTCATCATCGCCGCTGAAGATCGGCTTCAGGAGTTCAAGATACCAGTCGCAGAACTGGTTCCAGATGAAGCGATAAAGCGTGCCGGCGGCATCGTTGAAGCGATAGGCTTCAATCGCCTCGGTGACGTCACGTTCTGTCCGAGCAAGTTCGGTCAGGATCCATCGATTGATGGTGAGCTCGGCTGCTTCCGGCACGAAATGCGGATCGCTCTTGGCACCGTTCATCTCGGCAAAGCGCGTGGCGTTCCACAGCTTGGTGCCGAAATTGCGGTAGCCGGCGATGCGGGCCGGATCGAGCTTCACGTCGCGGCCCTGGGCGGCCATGATCGCCAGCGTGAAACGCAGGGAATCGGCGCCGTACTGGTCGATCAATTCGAGCGGATCGATGACGTTGCCCTTGGACTTCGACATCTTCTGCCCGTTTTTGTCGCGGACCAGGGCGTGAACATAGACCGTGTTGAAGGGCTCGACCGGATCGCCGTTCTCGTCCTTCATGAAATGCAGGCCCATCATCATCATGCGGGCGACCCAGAAGAAGATAATGTCAAAGCCGGTGACAAGCACGTTGGTCGGATAATAGCGTGCCAGTTCCGGCGTCTCATCCGGCCAGCCGAGCGTCGAGAACGGCCAGAGCGCCGACGAAAACCAGGTGTCGAGCACGTCTTCGTCGCGCGTCAGGATTTCGCCCGGCTTGAAGTTTTCCAGCAGGTCCTCGACATAGGCCTTCATCGGGCCCTCATGCGACAGATAGTGCTGGATCGCTGCCTGCAGCGCTTCTTCCTCGCTCTTTTCGACGAAGACCTGACCGTCCGGCCCATACCAAGCCGGAATCTGATGGCCCCACCAGAGCTGACGGGAAACGCACCAGGGCTGGATGTTTTCCATCCAGTCGTAGTAGGTCTTGTCCCAGCTCTTCGGAACGAGCTTGGTGCGGCCTTCGCGAACGGAGGCGATCGCCGGCTCCGCGAGCGTCTTGGCATCGACATACCATTGCTCGGTCAGGCGCGGCTCGATCGGAACGCCGCCACGGTCGCCATGCGGGACCATATGCTTATGCGGCTCGATCTTGTCGAGCAGGCCGGCCTCTTCGAAGATGCGGACGATGATCTTGCGCGCTTCGAAACGATCCGTGCCTTCCAGCTCATCCCAGGCGCCGTGCAAGGCTGCGGGATTGTCCAGACCTTCGAGGAAATCCTCGTTGTCCTTGATGGTGATGGCGGCTTCCGGCGTCAGAATGTTGACGACGCGCAGACCCCGGCGCTTGCCGACATCGAAGTCGTTGAAATCATGCGCGGGCGTCATCTTGACGGCGCCGGTACCAGCGGTCGGATCCGGATATTCGTCGGCGACGATCGGGATGCGGCGGCCGACGATCGGCAGAATGACATGCTTGCCGACGATCGCCTTGTAGCGCTCGTCGTCCGGATTGACGGCAATGCCGGTGTCACCCAGCATCGTCTCCGGACGAGTGGTGGCAACGACCAGATAGTCGCGCGTTTCCCACTCCGTCGCCTTGCCTTCCTCGTCGAAGGCAATCGGATGCTGATAGGTGACGCCTTCTTCCAGCGGGTAGCGCAGGTGCCAAAGGTGGCCGTTGATCTCGTGCTGCTCGACTTCGATATCCGAAATCGCCGTCAGCATCTTCGGGTCCCAGTTGACCAGCCGCTTGTCGCGATAGATCAGACCTTCCTTGTAAAGCGTGACGAAGACTTCAAGAACGGCTTTCGACAGGCCCTCGTCCATGGTGAAGCGTTCGCGAGACCAGTCACAGGAGGCGCCAAGACGCTTAAGCTGATTGAAGATCAGCCCGCCGGACTCTTCCTTCCACTCCCAGACCTTGTCGATAAAGGCCTCGCGACCCATGACATGACGATTAGGCTGCTGCCTTTCGGCAAGACGCCGCTCGACCACCATCTGCGTGGCGATGCCGGCATGGTCCATGCCCGGCTGCCACAGCACATCCCTGCCGCGCATGCGCTCGAACCGCACCATGATGTCCTGCAGCGCGTTGTTCAGCGCATGGCCCATGTGCAGCGAACCGGTGACGTTCGGCGGCGGGATGACGATGGTGAAGGTTTCAGCGCCAGGCTTGGCGTTCACACCGGCGCGAAAGGCGTCGGCCTCATCCCATTTCTGGGCGATCTTCGGTTCGACTGCGGCGGAATCATAGGTTTTGTCGAGCATTTTAGGACCGGATCTCTAGGGTTCGGTGATGCGGGTTGTAAATAGGATGGTCGCGGGCAAGTCAATAAAAAAGCCGCCCCGGAAGCCGGAGCGGCGGATCCTCTACCCGAAGCTCAGGCTGTCAGCGGCGCGGGCCGCGGGCCACTCGTTCGATTTCTTCACGCACGAGACGTTCAACCAGCGTCGGCAGGTTGTCGTCCAGCCAATCCTGCAGCATCGGTCGCAGCATCTCCTCGGCGATCTCATCCAGTGACCGGCGCTCGCTACCGTCGATCGCGGCGGCAAGCTCGCTAAAGGACCGTGCAACCTGCGCACCGGCAGCCTCGGACATCAATGAAGACGAGAGTTCGGCCTGGACTTGCGGCAGAAAACGATCAGCGGTGGCCGCTGCCGGCTGTTGTGGCGGCGGATTGAAAACGGGCGTTTCGACCGGTTCGGCTGCGTGAGCGACGGCGGCTGGGCGCTCTTCCGCCTGTTCCGGTTCGGCTTGCGCTTCGACCTTTGCTGCATGCAAGGCAGCCTCGGCGAGAAGTGCCGCCGTCGGCGCGGTTACGGCCGATGCCGGCGCTTCAGTGACGGTATTACGCAGCGGCACGCCAGCAAGCGGCTCGACCCGGGCTTCGGCGAGGCGCGCGACCATGGCCGGCGGCAACTCGCGCGGCTGCGGTGCTTCACGGCCCGGGTTCAGCTGCGCGGCATTGCGCTCGGAAGCGGCGCGGACACGCGCGGCGACATCGGCAAGCGACAGCGTGCGACCTAGCGCTTCCGGCTCGCGCATCGGCACCTGCGAATTGGCGGCAACGAAACGCGGTTCGGGATCCGTGGCTGTGGTCGGCGATACATTAGCCAAAGCCAGGTCAGCGGCGGCGAATTCTTCATCGACCGTCAGGTGGATATCGTCATCACGCTCATCGTCGGCGGTGGTGTAGACAGCAGGCAGGGATGGCGAAATGGAGTTGGCGGCGCCGGGCTCGTTGCTCTCGATAATCCGGCGGATGGACGCCAGGATCTCTTCCATGGATGGTTCACGCACTACACTTGGCTGAGCCATATTCATCCCCGTTTTCCCAGATACAACGACCGGAATCCCGTCAAAGGAGCGCCCGAATCAGCGCCACCCTAGAATACTACCCTTGGGAAAAAAATCACCGCGAAAGCACTAAGCCCGCTGATGCACAGTTTTGTTACGGTCGGCGCGAATCGCGTGCGATTGCCAATTTCATTACTGGAGAGCCCAACGAAAAACGGGCGCCTGAAGCGCCCGTCTCAAAAGGATCATTCGACCATACTGCCGATCAGAACACGAATTCCTTGGCCTTGGCAAAGCCCGGCAGCGGCTTGATCGACGCATTGAAGAAGACGTTTTCCGAAAGGGCGCCGCGCTCGCGCATGAAGACGGTGGCGCAGGCAGCGTGGCCATAACCCAGCACTACGATCAAACGGCCGCCTTCGCCAAGCTGGTCGAGCAGTGCCTGCGGCACTTCCTGAACCGAACCATCGACGAAAATGACATCATAGGCGCCGCTGGCGGCATAGCCCTTTTCCAGCTCGCCGGTGACGACGGTGACATTGTCATGGCCGAGTGCTGCGAGATTGGCCTTTGCCGTCGCGGCCAGTGTCTCGTCGGATTCGAGCGCTACAACCTTGCCGGCCAGGATCGACAGGAGTGCTGAGACGTAACCCGTGCCGCAACCGACATCGAGAACCTTGTCTTCCTTGCTGATCGCGCCGAGCTGCAGGAGCTTTGCCAAAGGCGAAGCCTCCATCAGGAAGCGCGCCGGCGTACCGGAAGCCGCCGGACAGACCTCGATATCATTGTCGATATAGGCCAGGAGCTTCGACTTCTCCGGCACGAAATTCTCGCGCGGCACCGTCAGAAACGCATTCAACACGGAATGGGAGGTGACATCCGTCGTGCGGATCTGGTTCTCGACCATCTTCACGCGTGCTGCTTCGAAATCCATCATATCCTCTCGCGCCCGAAGGGCTAAGCCGGTTTTGCTTTTATGCTCTGCGTGTCTTAATCGTGTGCAGCTGCGCTTTCAAGGCGTTGCTGCGGCAGACGCAGAGATTCATGACGATGCGTCGCGCCGCAACAACAGCGGCTTTCGGGAAACACGGATCAGACCGCTCTTTTTTATTGATAGCAGCAATATTTCCTCAAATGCTTTGCCGCGACCTCCGGCTCGTGAAAAGGCCCCAACAGAGGCCAATCGACAAGTTATTTAATCATCCGCCTCGATAGGTCTTGCACTCTCCTGAGATTCGTTCTAAACGCCCGCCATCACTCGCCTTTACTAAATCGGATGGCCTCGTGGCGGAGTGGTTACGCAGAGGACTGCAAATCCTTGCATCCCGGTTCGATTCCGGGCGAGGCCTCCATTTATTTCCCATGATGAAATCAGCTGTTATGCGATAATTAGGCCGGCAAATTTGCTGGCTTCATGTTGTGGTCTGCCATCAATGGGGTGATCCGGGTTTGATGTTTGCGCATGCTGGGTCTGAGCTTCGAGTTGAAGCTCTTGCAATAGGTGTTTTCCCAGGGCTGCCCGGCATGACGTAAGCCGTTTTGGCAGCGACCATTGCAATCCATTCCCTGAGCACCGTGGCAATGAATTCCGGGCCGTCATCGGAACCAAAGCGAGCCGGCGCCGTTTTTAGCAGGCAGTTTTGCGCCACCCAATCAGGAGAATACCATGGCCGACATCTCGGTGGACAGAGACATCAACGCTCAAATCGAAGACCTTCGCAACCAGGTCAGCAAGCTTTCGTCGCAGCTGGCAGACAGGATTGATGTCGCCGCGGAGCGCGCCGATGAAGCCCTTTCATCCGCTAAGGCGAAGGTTTCCAGCGTAACCGATCAAGCACGATCGGAAGGCAAGAACGTCATTAAGGCCGCCAAAGAAAATCCAACGGCAACGGGCTCCGTTCTCGTGACTACCGCTCTCCTCGGCGTCTTCGCCGGCATCTTAATCGGTAGGCTCTCAAACTGAACCTTCCTCAAAGAAAGCCCGACCAGCCGTTATGCCGATCGGGCTGATCAGTATGACGGGTCTGGTTTCTGCTCAGGCATACTGCCTCTGCCGCTGCTTCAAGGTCCAACTTTGGCTTTCGTCGTCGTCACGATCCTCTGCGGGGAGGAATGAGGTGCCTAGTCGCAACTCGAGGATCGTATCTTGCTATCCCGCCCTCCTCGAACGAAACCGCCTCGCCAGACAAAATGAATCGGCCTATGAGACGAACGATAAGCATCCACAAGTTCGAGGATTTCCGGTGACACACAGAAAATGGAGCAAGGCGGTCACGATCGCTCTCGAGAAACCGGAAGAGTGGGTGACCATCGATACGACTCAAGCGGCAAGCTGGGCGCTTATCGAGGATTGGCCGCTTGAGGAGGCGACCGCGCTGGATCACGCCTTGTCTGTCTGCTCCGACGTGATCAGCGGTAAGCGCACTCCCGAGGATGCTCGGCTGGCGTTCATTGCTGCGGTCAAGGAAGCGAAGATCCCGATGAAGGACGACTGAGGCCATCTTGCGATCCCGGAACTTTCCATCGACCCACATGTTATTGGTGCGGAGGAGTTGGTCTCATGAAAAATCAAATGTGGGCTAAGCCGGTTGTTGTCGAAACTCGTAAGACCGGCGAGAGAATTGGAATCGGTAGCACCGAGCACGCCTCGAAATTCATGCTGAACGAATGGCCGACGCTGGAAGACGGACAGGCGTTCAGGGCTGCCAAGCAAGCAATGCTGGATGCCGTTGAAGGCAAGATAGATTCCGAACGGGCCAGACAAGCATTCCTTGCTGCGCTTGAAGAAGGCGACGTCTATGTGTTTGAAAAGTGAGATCATGCAACTCCCCTGATCTGCCGGTATTCAGCATCAAGTAATTCTCGAAAGGATCAGCCAGCCCAGCGGTTTCCATCGCCTGAGCGCGGGTGATCAGCGAAAGCTCATCCGCCCGCGCAGTCGCGATTCGAAGAGTTCGGACCGAGCCGGAGCGGCTGGCGATTCTTCTTGTCGGCCGCTCCGTTACCCTTGGCCGGTAACGTCTTCTGGATGAGGAGCAACGTCGGCGTCATGTCTGATCCCGTCGGCGAAATTTGAGGCGCGTACCGGGGAGCTGCTGAGCCGTGACGCTGCCTGCTTGGCTGACGCGAACGCCTTGGTATCGTTATCTAACGAATGCAGTGCGGCAATCAAATTCGGAACAATCACGCTGACGACGACGTTGAGATACCTGCAGATGAAGAGGAGTATTCTTATGCGTCACGTTATAGGCTTCGCGAAGAAGGTTACGGAACAACCGTTCCACCTTGTTGAGACTGACAGTCAGGTACCTCAGTTCACTGTTGGCCAGGCCGTGAAAATTGAACCATCCGATAACTGGCTTCAGATTTACCAAATCGGAACGCGGGTCTATCCAAACGAGCTATACACAACCGTCATCGTCGGGGACCTATCGCCCGCCGGAGCTCTCAGCGATGGCGAAAATTGGTCTGGCGCTCCTGACTGGGATAAGGGGCCGTGACCTCCTACGCCGTCCCTTTCGCGTTGTTTCCATCCGAAGCTTTAATTGCTCTGGCCCGCTTCACGTTCGCGCCGGCGGTTCTGCTCATCCAGCCTTGTCGTTGAGGCGACAAGGGGTGACGAGACATCAGAGCCATGTAATCTCGTGGCGCTCGCAATGGATGTCACCAACGCTGAACCCATGAGATTGCCCGATTCCATCGACATCCCCTTCCCACACCCCTTCCTCAGGTTACAGATACGCCCCCTCCGCAACCACCGGAAAGCCTATAAAGCCAGCCAAACCAGTGATTTGCGTCATTTTTGCAACAAAGATTTTTTTCGAGTAGTGTACATATAGTTCGTCAATCTTAGTAACTTGCCAAATCAGCGAAGCAGGTTCACCAAATAGTTCGTGAAGCTTACTACTTCGCACCTACTGATAGGGAACATGAACGGGATGGGGTCGGGCACGTCGTTTTCTGGCGTGATATCTCATGCCCAATCAGGAACAGATTGGAGTTATTATGAACATCAAGAGCCTTCTTCTTGGCTCCGCTGCCGCGCTGGCAGCAGCAAGTGGTGCACACGCGGCGGACGCTATCGTCGCCGCCGAGCCGGAGCCGCTCGAATACGTTCGCATCTGCGATGCCTACGGTCCAGGCTACTTCTTCATTCCAGGCACCGAAACCTGCCTCAAGGTTGGCGGCAAGGTCCGTACGGAAGGTGAATGGTATAATGCCTATAACCGCGCCAGCAGCCAAGGCACGCTCTGGCACACCCGCGCAGAGTTGAACGTCGATACTGCAACGGATACCGAATATGGTCCGCTGAAGACCGAGACCATTGTCCGCTGGGACTGGAACGACGGCGGCTCGACGAGCACGAACCTGCTGTGGTCGTATATCAGTCTCGGTGGCTTCACCGTCGGTAAAAAAGACTCGGCCTATAACCTTTACATCGGTTACGCCGGCGACGTCATCAACGACGACGTGATCTATGACGGCCCGTACGAACTCAACCAGATCACCTACAACTATGATGCCGGCAACGGCTTCACGGCTGTGGTCTCGGTCGAAGACAGCAACTCCAGCGGCTCCGGCGCATCCTATGGCGCAAGCTGGTGGACGGATGACAAGGAAAACCACTACGCTCCGGACGTCGTTGCCGGTGCTGGCTACAAGGCTGGCGCATGGTCCTTCAAGGTCGTCGGTGGTTATGACTCGATCGTTGAAGAAGGCGCCATCAAGGCTCGTGTCGATGCCGACTTCGGTGCTTTCTCGGCCTTCTTGATGGGCGGCTACAATACGGACGGCGACAAGCTGAACAAGTATGCCGGCACCAACCAGGACGTCTCCGCTTGCACGGCGCCGAACGGCACCGTCAATGCCTCCAAGTGCGGCTGGGGTGATTGGGCAGTTTGGGGTGGTGTTGGCGTTCCGTTCAACGACAAGCTGAAGTGGAACGTTCAGCTCGCCTACACCGACTCGAAGATCTTCGAAGCAACGACGAACCTGAAGTTCAATCCGGTCAAGGACCTGCTGGTCGAGCCGGAACTGACCTATGTTCACTACGACTATGCCAAGGACGATACGGTTTCCGGTATCCTCCGCTTCGAGCGCAACTTCTGACCTGATCTGACTTGACCTCCGATCAGAGAAGAGAGGGGCCTGGCTTTCCCTGCCAGGCCCCTTTTCTATGCCTGATCCGAACCTGCCGGCCGCGGCGGCCGATTGCACCATTCCCCGGCTGCCGCAAATCCTCGCGCCACAATCGCATTGCGTGTTTCCGTTGGAACCATATCAACCCTAAAGTGGAACATTACCGCGTTCGCAGCGTTTACTCACCGAAAAGGGATATGATTCAAATAAGGAGTTGGTGCTTTGAGAAAATTTGCTTCGATTGCCCTGGCCGCGTCACTCACTGTCGGAACAGTGCTGGCCGCCATGGTGCCGGCAACGGCGATGCCGTTGACCAATTCACCCTCGGCGAGCGCTTCCGGCATCGTTCTGATTCAGGAGCGTGGATCGCGGCGCTATCTGGACAACGATCGCGGACGGCGGGAGTATTGGCGTGAGCGTCGCCATGACCGCCGCGATTGGCGAGAGAGCCGAGATCGCCGCGACCGCCGCTGGGATCGTCGCCGCCATTGGGATGACGACCGGCGCGACTACCGTCCACGCCGCGGCGGCGTCATCTTCGAAATCCGCCCGTGATCCAGGATACAGGTATGACGGATTTCGCTAGCGATTGATCGATAGGACGACGATCGCGAGTGCAACCTCCCTCAATACCCTAGAAACATTCCGGCCGCTGTCGAATTCCTATCGACAGCGGCCGGTTTCGTTTGCCGCCGGTAAGCGCCACCGGCGTACATGCTGATTGCCGAATTAACGGCAGACGCGTTCCTTGCGAATGACCCAATGGCCGTGAACCTTGTGCTTCACCGTCTTCACGAAGCAATCATGATGATGATGACGATGCATCGGAGCAGCCTGAGACGGAGTGCTGACGGCGGCGAAGGATGCCAGGGCAACGGCGGAAGCGAGAATCAGGTTTTTCATGTCGAACCTCTAAAGCATTGGGGGATTATGCTGCGCGATTGCGCCCGCCCTTGATGCGCCGATTCGGATTAACGGTACATGAATGTATCCTCACGTTTTCGAGAGCGGTTATACCCCTGAGATCGAAGGTGCCGGAATGACGGAGATCAACACCGTCGGCGAGGATGCCGGCGGCTTATTTCGCCCATGTGACCTGCATCTGGAGATCTCTGAAATATGGAAATCTACTTCCGGCGGCGATCCCGCAATGCATCGATTAATCGGTGCACCTTCTCGGTCGCGTAAACGATATCTTCCCTGGGCAGATGCACGGTGATCTCGATCTCTTGCCATCGCCCGCCTTGATCTTTTGCATAGCGGACGGCGGCTTTGAGGGAATTGAATTCAACGGCAGGAGCGCCGGCAATCCAGAACTGCACGGTGCATTTCGCTTCACCATAGTCTGAAAGGGCTTTGAGTGGGTCTAGGGCCATGCCGCGAGCTTTACACCGTTGGCGGTTCGTTGGCTACCGCGGATGAAACCGCTGGCTTCTTCCTGTTATGGTGGAGCGATCAGCCGTCACCGATCTGGCCGAACGTCAATTATGCACAGGCTAAAAGGAAGTCTAAAAGCGGGAAGAGAAAGAGGCGAAATAAGTGCCTGCTACCGAAAATATCAAGATAACAGGCACCTAAGTCTGAAAATGGCTCCCCGGGCCGGATTCGAACCGGCGACCTGTCGATTAACAGTCGAATGCTCTACCGCTGAGCTACCAGGGAATACCGCTTGGCGCGGTGTGAGTGGGCTAATACAAATGCTTTCCCGATTTGCCAAGCGATTTTTTCAAAAAAGTTCATTTCCCTTGTATTATTTTGTCGCTTTACCATCTCCTGTGGATGACCAATCCAGACGGAACCACAGAAAATAGCGGTCGCAACGAGGGCAAAAAGGCCCGTCGTTTCGGCATAGACCCCGGCACAGGCGAGCTTGTCATAGGCTCCATCCGCATTCCGCTCCCGCGGTCGCGGCTCGCACGCGTCGGCCTCGGCGTCGCGTTGATTTTCGGCGGACTGCTCGGCTTCTTACCCATACTAGGTTTCTGGATGCTGCCGCTTGGCTTCGTCGTGCTGTCGCATGACCTGCCGCTGGTGCGTCGCTGGCGCCGACGCTTTGCCGTATGGTGGACGAGACGCCGCCGTCCGGCGAATTAATCCCCGCTTTCCTATTTTGAAGGCAGAGCCTTGGCCGGATTACCGACCACGGTTGCGCCCGCCTCCACGCTCCTGGTAACCACCGCACCTGCCCCGACGATCGCGCCATCGCCGATCGTCACGCCGCCGAGGATGATGGCACCGCCACCGATCCAGACAGCCTTGCCGATCTCGACCGGCCGCGCGAGTTCCAGCCCGGTGCGCCGTAGCACTGGATCCCTGTGATGTTCCGGGCAATAGATCTGGACGCCCGGTCCGAGCATGCTGCCTTCGCCGATGCGCACCGCTGCGCTGTCGAGAATGGTGCAGCCGGCATTCAAATAGACCCTTGGGCCGAGCCAGATATTGATGCCGTAGGAGCAGTGAAACGGCGCCTCGATGAACACGCCCTCGCCGGCGCCGGCAAAAAGCGTCGATAGCGCCGGGCCGAAATTGCCGCGCTGGACGGGCGGCATCATATTGTGCTGATGCACGGCATTGCGGGCAGCCGCGCGCAGACCCTCCAGCTCGGGATCGAGGCAGCAATACCATTCGCCCGCCCCCATCTTCTGTCGCTCGCTCTGATCCATAGATTCGCTCCCCAACGCTTCCGTCTTTCTATCCGCCTGATCATGCATCAAGGCACGGCTAGCCGGCAAGGAAAGCCCGCCAGCGCCATCGACATTCTCCGATCGCCCATATCAGCGGGCCGAGCATGATCAGGGCAAGTATAGCCATGATCAGGAACAGCTCCTTCATCATATAGCACACGATCCCCACAAGACATGGGGTCGACGACGCATGTGCATCCCGTTCGAGATCAGCAATATTAGACAAACATCAAGTTACGCCTGCCGCACCAACTGCCTTGTCCTTCCGATTCATCCGCAACAGGTCTTCGAAAGCGCTTGTAGAGACGAAAAACTGCCGTGGAGCGGGAGATTCGCACCCACAACAAACTGTCACACAGCATGTCTATAACGCCGCTACCGCGGGCTTGCCCAAGACCACCGGTTCCAAGCTTTCAAGAGGGAAATAGGATTATGTCGACACTTAAAAACTGCATTTCGGCTGCCGCCGCCGGTGTCATGAGCTTAGCGCTGGCCCTGCCTGCTGCTGCTGCTCCGACCAAGTTCGAGTTCTGGTACGGCCTGTCGGGCGACCTGGCGCGCGTCGTTGATACGATGTGCAAGAACTTTAATGACTCGCAGAAGGACTATGAAGTCTCCTGCGTCAGCCAGGGCAGCTATGACGCCACTCTGCAGAACACCATTGCCGCCTTCCGCGCCGGCAAGCAGCCGGCAGTCGTTCAGGTTTACGACGCCGGCACCGCGACCATGATGCTTTCCGGCGCCTATTATCCCGCCGGCAAGCTGATGTCCGAAAATGGCTACAAGATCGACTGGAACGACTATTTCCCCGGCATCGCCCGCTACTACGCAACGTCGAAGGGCGAGCTGCTCTCCTTCCCGTTCAACTCTTCGACCGCCCTGCTCTACTGGAACAAGGACGCCTTCGCCAAAATCGGCAAGACTGCCGCTCCGAAGACCTGGGAAGAAGCCGCCGAAGACATGAAGGCGCTCAAGGGTGCCGGCTATGATTGCCCGATGGCCATCAATATCTCCGGCAACGAAAGCTGGCAGCTGATGGAGCAGTTTTCGGCGCTCCACAACCAGCCGATCGCCACCAAGAACAACGGCTATGACGGCCTCGATGCGCGCCTGACCGTCAACAAGACCTCGTTCGTCAAATACGTCACCGACCTCAAGAGCTGGTACGATCAGGGCCTCATCAAGATCAAGTCCAAGGATCTCGGCCAGGATATGGTTCAGGCCTTTGCATCGGGCGATTGCCAGATGATCATGACCTCCGTCGGCGACCACGGCACGGTCGGCAAGACGCAGAAGGCCGGCATGAGCTGGGATGTCGCCGAGCTTCCGGTCTACGCGGGCACCGAGCGCAAGAACTCCCTCGTCGGCGGCGCTTCGCTCTGGGTTCTCTCCGGCAAGTCGGCTGACGAATACAAGGGTGCTGCTGCGTTCCTGAACTTCATCCACGACCCCAAGACCGCTCTGTTCTGGTCGACCAACACCGGCTACATCCCGGTCACGAATTCCGGCTTTCAGTTCATGAAGTCCTCCGGCTTCTATGACAAGGCTCCCTACAAGGGCCGTGAAGTCGCCATCGCCAGCCTGACCGCCTCTGAGCCGACACCGATCACCCGCGGCATCCGTCTCGGCAACTTCACGCAGATCCGCGCTGAATTCGGCAACCAGATGCAGGCGATCTTCGCAAACAAGGTCGGCGTCCAGGAAGGCATCGACAATCTGGTCAAGAATAGCGACGCCGTTCTCGAGCGCTTCGAAGCCACCTACAAGGGCAAGCAGCTCCCGTAAGCCGCAAGCCGCGACAGATAGCGTCCGCCGGGATCCCCCGGCGGACGTTTGTCATGATCGAGAATGGCATCAGACCAAAGCCGGAAGAAGCAATGGAAAAGCGTACGACGTTCAGCAAGTGGAGTATCGGCATCCTGTTCGCAGTGCCGCAGCTGCTCCTCATCTTCACCTTCTTCTATTGGCCGGCCGGCCAGGCGATCTACTGGTCGCTGACGCTGCAGCAGCCCTGGGGCGGCGGCAATATCTGGGTCGGACTCGACAATTTCAGATCGATTCTTGCCAGTGCCGATTACTGGAACTCGGTCACGATCAGCATCACTTTCGCTGCCATCAGCACCAGCATCGCCATGGGCGTCGCGTTGGTACTTGCAGCGCTGACCGACCGGCAGCTTCGGGGATCTAAATTCTACAGCGTCGTGCTCATCTGGCCCTACGGCATCGCAGCTCCCGCATCGGCGATGGCCTTCCGCTTCATCCTGGCACCGGAAGCCGGCCTTATATCCGTGGTCAACCAGTGGTGGCCAGGGATATGGGACCCGGGCCTCAACGGCGCCGACGCGATGGCTTGCATCATCGCCGCCTACTCGTGGAAGTATATCGGCTATAGCTTCATCTTTTTCCTTGCCGCCTTCCAGGCCATTCCGCGCTCGTTGATCGAAGCGGCTGCCATGGACGGCTCCAGCGTGCTGCGCCGCTTCTGGGATATCCAGTTCCCGTTGATCACGCCGACGATCTTCTTCCTGCTGGTCATCAACATCACCGAGAGTTTCCAGGATTCGTTCGGTATCGTCGACATCATGACATCAGGCGGGCCGCACAACTCGACCAACCTCATGGTCTACAAGATAATTTCCGACGGCTTCAAAGGCCTCGATTATTCCGGCGCGGCGGCGCAGAGCATCATCCTGATGCTGCTGATCATCGTGCTCACCATTTTCCAGTTCCGCTTCATCGAGCGGCGCGTTCATTATCGTTGAGGCTGACATGGTCGAGCGCACCCCAATCCTGAATTTTCTCACCCATGTGATCCTCTTCCTCGGCTTTGTCGTGGCAGCAGCGCCGATTGTCATCGTGGCGATCGCTGCTTCCCACAATATGGCCGACGTCAATCAGGTGCCGATGTCGTTGATCCCCGGTACCGATTTCTGGGCCAACATGAAGACGGCCTGGACCACCGCCGATCTCGGCCCGAAGCTGCTGAACAGCCTGATCTTCGCCAGCGGCGTGGCGGCGGGCAAGGTGATCCTTTCGGCACTCACCGCCTTTTCGCTGGTCTATTTCCGTTTTCCCGGCCGTAACGTCATCTTCTGGCTGGTCTTTGTGACGCTGATGCTGCCGCTGGAAGTACGTGCAGTGCCGACCTACGCGGTCGTCTCCAATGCGCTGTCGCCATACCAGGCGATCCTCGACGTCACTGGCATCAGCTGGCTCATCGAGAAGGTTACGGGCATTCAGGTGTCGCTGAACCTGGGACTGCTCAATTCCTATCCCGGCCTGATCCTGCCCCTGGTCGCAACGGCAACCGGTACGTTCCTCTACCGCCAGTTCTTCCTAACGATACCGGACGAACTGACCGAGGCCGCGCGCATGGACGGCGCCGGATCGCTGCGCTTCTTCATCGACATCCTGTTGCCGCTGTCGCGCACCAATATGGCGGCACTCGGCACCATCATGTTCCTCTGGGCCTGGAACCAGTATCTGTGGCCGTTGCTGGTCACCACCGATCCGGCGCATGCAACCGCGGTAACCGAACTCAAACAGCTTATCCCGAATGTAGGCGGCGGCCTTCCCGAGTGGCATATCGCCATGGCCGGCACGCTGATCGTCATGCTGCCGCCGCTCCTCGTGGTCGCCCTGATGCAGCGCTGGTTCGTCCGCGGCCTCATCGCCACCGAGAAGTGATCGAAGCCTGCCGCGCCTCATTTGTAGGCGCGGCAGTTAGCGACGCGGGCGGTGTTAACGAAATCAAATCCGCCGCCTTGTTGACATCAGCGCTGCCGTCGTCGGATCGCTGCATGTCCAGGCCCTATCCCCCGATGACAAAGCGTCTCAAATAGAGGCACCGACTTAAGGGCAACGGCGTTTCGCTGAGGCGGCCGGCGATGGGTGCCCTGCCGATGTTCGATTAGTACAATTATTTGCTTGAAAAATGCATTGTGACGCTCCTCTGTTGCCGGCATTTTTCCCTGACTCAATCGGGTGGAGAGGATGATTGGGGAGTCGTCAAGCTTCAGCTAGCTGCATGTTTTCGCCGTGATCTCGCCACGCGCCCCATAAGCGCGGCGGTTTCCGTGACGAAACGAAGCAGCATGCGCGAAATTTCCAAAGCGAACACCGGCATTCGCTGGGGCGACAAATCCGGCCGTGCGAGCGCATCGAAATTGCAAGGAGGAGGATGCAATGAGACTTTGGCAATTGATCACGGCGAATGCAGTGCTTGTCTTGAGCGCAGGGATTTGCGCTGCTCAAGACATGCCGACACCGGAAGAAGCGCATTGCATGGCTCTGCGGGGGATGTTGATTTCTCCGGACAAGATCGGGGAGCCGGCTCGTCGGGCCGTCGTCTATTCCGCCGATCTCGTCAAAGGCGACCAAGCCGCCGGCAATGGTTTCTGCAAGGTGCTTGGCGGGATCGAACCCGTTGATCCCAAGGCGCCGAACATCAATTTCCAAATCAATCTGCCGCTGACCTGGAACGACAAGATTATCCAGTATGGCGGCGGAGGCTATGACGGAACCTTGATCGAAGCGGTCAAGAACGTTTCCTTCGGATCTGACGCGGTCCAGACGCCTCTGCAGCGCGGCTATGTTACCTTCGGCAGCGACAGCGGCCATCAGTCGCCGTCGGTGCTCGACGGCAAATTCCTCCTGAACGATGAGGCCTTGGCCAATTTCGGCGGGTTGCAAATCAAGAAGACCCACGATGTCGCAATGACGGTAGTCGCCGACTATTATGGCAAGAAACCGCAGAAGATCTATATTCAAGGCAATTCGCAAGGCGGACATGAATCCCTGATTGCGATCCAGCGCTGGCCAGCCGACTACGATGGCGCCATCGTTACCCATCCAGCCAACCCCTTTTCGGCGTTGCAGCTTTCCGGCAATCATCTCGCAAAGGCTTTCTACCGGAAGGGCGGCTATCTGAGCCCTGCCAAAGTCGAGCTGCTCAATTCTGAGGTCACCAGGGCATGCGACAAGCTCGACGGTGTCGAAGACGGCCTCATCTCGAATACCGCCGCCTGTGACACGACCTTCAAGGTGGAAGACCTTCGTTGCGGAAGCGGAAAGGATGAAGGCGACACATGCCTTTCAGACGCCCAGATCGAGGTGCTGAAAACGATCAACACGTGTTGATTTCCACTGAGAGCTGACCCGGCACAGCCTGATATTTCCATTGAGAATTGACCCATGTTTCAACCGTCCCT